>NZ_JBIFFK010000033.1:0-2987 GCF_043557045.1 Sulfitobacter sp. 1A15258
GGCGCTAAGTCTTGCTTTTTCTGGATCAAATCAAGCGCGAAAAGGGCGTTTGGTGAATGCCTTGGCAGTAAGAGGCGATGAAAGACGTGATACTCTGCGATAAGCCATGGGGAGCTGAGAATAAGCTTTGATCCATGGATTTCTGAATGGGGCAACCCACCTGATTGTTTGTTATTATTGCTTCGCAATGTCCGCTCCGCGCCGACCTTTGGTCGGTACACCGATCCTTCGGATCGGCACTGGGGCAGGCAGCGGCGCAGTTAATAATGAGCAAGACCAGGTATTTTTAACCTGAATATATAGGGTTAAAAAGGCAAACCCGGGGAACTGAAACATCTAAGTACCCGGAGGAAAGGAAATCAATATGATACTCCCCTAGTAGCGGCGAGCGAACGGGGACCAGCCGAGCCATGAGTGTGATTAGAATGCGTTGGAATGCGCAACCAGAGTGGGTGATAGTCCCGTATAAGAAGCATGATTGGACGTATTAAGTAGGGCGGGACACGTGAAATCCTGTCTGAAGATCGGAGGACCACCTTCGAAGGCTAAGTACTCCTTACTGACCGATAGTGAACCAGTACCGTGAGGGAAAGGTGAAAAGCACCCCGACGAGGGGAGTGAAACAGTACCTGAAACCGAACGCCTACAATCAGTTGGAGCATCCTTGCGATGTGACAGCGTACCTTTTGTATAATGGGTCATCGACTTGGTCTCACGAGCAAGCTTAAGCCGTTAGGTGTAGGCGCAGCGAAAGCGAGTCTTAATAGGGCGTCGAGTTCGTGGGATCAGACCCGAAACCGAGTGATCTAGGCATGGCCAGGTTGAAGATAAGGTAACACTTATTGGAGGACCGAACCCACATCTGTTGAAAAAGATCGGGATGAGCTGTGCCTAGGGGTGAAAGGCCAATCAAACTCGGAGATAGCTGGTTCTCTGCGAAATCTATTTAGGTAGAGCGTCATCCGAATACCCTCGGGGGTAGAGCACTGGATGGGTAATGGGGCCCCACAGGCTTACTGATCCTAACCAAACTCCGAATACCGAGGAGTACTGGATGGCAGACACACGGCGAATGCTAACGTCCGTCGTGGAGAGGGAAACAACCCTGACCTCCGGCTAAGGCCCCTAATTCATGGCTAAGTGGGAAAGCAGGTGAGACGACCAAAACAACCAGGAGGTTGGCTTAGAAGCAGCCATCCTTTAAAGATAGCGTAACAGCTCACTGGTCTAAATAAGTTGTCTTGCGGCGAAGATGTAACGGGGCTCAAGCCATGAGCCGAAGCCGAGGATGCATTTATTGCATGGTAGCAGAGCGTAGTGTGACATAGTTCCATGTGTCCTTATCGTCCCTCGGGACGTATTGGACACAAGGAGCTTTCTGTGAAGCCGGCGCGTGAGCGATCCGGTGGAGAGATCACTAGTGAGAATGATGACATGAGTAGCGACAAAGAGTGTGAGAGACACTCTCGCCGAAAGTCCAAGGGTTCCTGCTTAAAGCTAATCTGAGCAGGGTAAGCCGACCCCTAAGGCGAGGCCGAAAGGCGTAGTCGATGGGAACCAGGTTAATATTCCTGGGCCAGATGGAAGTGACGGATCGCAGGGGTAGTTCATCCTTATCGGATTGGATGGGCTGCTGAGCGGTCCCTGGAAATAGCTCCATCATCAGATCGTACCCTAAACCGACACAGGTGGACAGGTAGAGAATACCAAGGCGCTTGAGAGAACTATGTTGAAGGAACTCGGCAAAATACCTCCGTAAGTTCGCGAGAAGGAGGCCCGGTTCCTAGGCAACTAGGGGCTGGGGGCACAAACCAGGGGGTGGCGACTGTTTATTAAAAACACAGGGCTCTGCGAAGTCGCAAGACGACGTATAGGGTCTGACGCCTGCCCGGTGCCTGAAGGTTAAAAGGAGGAGTGAGAGCTCTGAATTGAAGCCCAGGTAAACGGCGGCCGTAACTATAACGGTCCTAAGGTAGCGAAATTCCTTGTCGGGTAAGTTCCGACCTGCACGAATGGCGTAACGACTTCCCCGCTGTCTCCAACATAGACTCAGCGAAATTGAATTACCGGTCAAGATGCCGGTTACCCGCGGTTAGACGGAAAGACCCCGTGCACCTTTACTACAGCTTCACACTGGCATTAGGCCGAACATGTGCAGGATAGGTGGTGGGCTTTGAAACCGAGACGCCAGTCTCGGTGGAGCCTCCCTTGAGATACCACCCTTGTTCTGCTTGATGTCTAACCGCGGACCGTTATCCGGTTCCGGGACCCTGTGTGGCGGGTAGTTTGACTGGGGCGGTCGCCTCCTAAATCGTAACGGAGGCGCGCGAAGGTTGGCTCAGAGCGGTCGGAAATCGCTCGTTGAGTGCAATGGCAGAAGCCAGCCTGACTGCGAGACTGACAAGTCGAGCAGAGTCGAAAGACGGCCATAGTGATCCGGTGGTCCCAAGTGGGAGGGCCATCGCTCAACGGATAAAAGGTACGCCGGGGATAACAGGCTGATACTGCCCAAGAGTCCATATCGACGGCAGTGTTTGGCACCTCGATGTCGGCTCATCTCATCCTGGGGCTGGAGCAGGTCCCAAGGGTACGGCTGTTCGCCGTTTAAAGAGGTACGTGAGCTGGGTTTAGAACGTCGTGAGACAGTTCGGTCCCTATCTTCCGTGGGTGTAGGATACTTGAGAGGAGTTGCCCCTAGTACGAGAGGACCGGGGTGAACGATCCACTGGTGGACCAGTTGTTATGCCAATAGCAGTGCTGGGTAGCTATGATCGGACAGGATAACCGCTGAAGGCATCTAAGCGGGAAGCCCCCCTCAAAACAAGGTATCCCTGAGAGCCGTGGTAGACCACCACGTCGATAGGCCAGAGATGTAAGCGTAGTAATACGTTCAGTTGACTGGTACTAATTGCTCGATAGGCTTGATTTGATCCAGTAGAAGCAAGACTGCTTACTGATCAAAAGCATACACATACAATCAGTCGTAC
>NZ_JBIFFK010000034.1:0-2986 GCF_043557045.1 Sulfitobacter sp. 1A15258
TTTTTTGACCATAAGTTCATTGCTGAATGCCGGCGGTGGGCGCCGTGGCATGTCAAACAGGGACTTCAGGGGGCGCGCGCGCGCCATCTCGCAAGCGCCTCACCCCCAGATGAGGCCTATCTGGCGTATCTTGATCGTCTGCAGACCGCGCCCATTTTGAACGGCACGTGGTATAAGTACATTTTTTCCCGCGCTCCGGAGGATCAAAAATGTCTTGATGTCACGCCGGAGTACTCATGTATTCCAGATGAGGGTGTGGACTTTTTCGGGCGCTTTTTGCCGCAGAGCAAACTGATCTACCTCATCCGTAACCCCTTGGATCGGTTGAAGTCTCAGTTACGCATGAATGCACATCGCAGGAAGAAACTGCCTTCATCGCCACAGGAGTGGGAGGAGCTCCTCGACATGCCTGCACTTCGTACGCGCGGAGATTATCTGAACAATGTGCCCCGGTGGAGCGCACGTTTTGCGCCAGATCAATTGCTGTACTTACCCTACGGACAAATCGGAAAAGACCCTTTGAGCCTTTTGCGCAAGATCGAGCATCATTGTGGCTTGCCTTCCTCTGAGTACTCTCAAGCTGCTGAGAGAGTTCATCAAACAGCGCCGCTGCAGTTGCCGGACTATGTCATTGAGCGTTTGGAGGAGCTGGCTGCGCCCCAGGCCGCGTTTCTTCGAAGCCATTTTGGCGAAAGCTTCTATAAAGAAACGTAAGAAAGGGGCATGGAACATTGTCTGACGTGGCGAAGGTCAAACTTGGCCTCAGCCGTCACGCAAGGTGACCTTCGACATGGTGGCAATCCTGATCAGATCGAGCTCATACTGAGCATCCATACGGATCTGGAGCTCTTCATCGATTTGGACAATCTTACTGAGAAGCTTTGCGCTTTTAAGGTGATGGCAAGCCTCTTGCGACAGAGCTTTGCGGGTTTGAGGATCAACAAGCTCGACGTCTATATCAAGCAGGGCTGCCAAGAACGGTAGCATCACCTGATGGGGCTGCTCGAAATTCCAAACTGTTAGGGTAGCTCTGGGACAGGCAGCCGTGATGCGAGACACCAGGTCGGCCCAAGAATGAACTGGCGCCGCGCGGTCAGAAGGACCGGGGGAGATGTCATCATCCGCCAGCAGATATGTCCAAGATTCTGCTTGAGGGGCGATTGCTAAATGCAGATGCAGCTGGCGGTCGGAGAACGCATTGTCGAGGTTTTGAGCTCTGCGCTTGGCTTTAGGAAACATGGTTTTTTTGGTGAGCATATCGCTCACCGGGCCGAGAAGGGCGTGTTCGCTGATGATAATGTGCTTAAAAGCGTCAAGAGTTTTGTTGTCCTTTAGAACAGGCTCAACAGCCCCTTGTAGAAGGCCCAGTTTGTCTGAGGCGACCATTGTCGCTCTAAAGTGCTGAACGTATTCATGGCGCGTGATGGCTTTGGTCGACGTACTTAGTAAGACCTTCCCCAAGTGATTTGATATGCATTCTATAAAGCCGGTCGCGATACGGTTTGCCCCAAAGTGGACAGTTGCCGTTCTTTGGTCAGGCATCATCAAACTCCGGAAACCCGTGCTGAGAAATTGTCTCATGGCCTTGGGCGATGCCTTTAGCGGCCTGCGCCAGCGCACCAGCTTGGTGCATAAGAATTTTGTACTTTAGCTCCAGCGCCGCGAGGCTTGGCTCCAACCGCGTGAGCTCTGCCTCGGTGAGGCTGTTTGCGGCTTCATCAGAAGATAGAATTTCTTCGAGAAGCTCTGCAACTTCTGCCAACCGAGCTTGGATCAGGGCGCGATCTTTTGCGTCAAAGCCGCTGACTTTGAGAGAAAGAGCCTCTTCCTCGGCATCAATCGTTAGCTTGAAGCTCATGGCCTATTCCCCCCGTAAATCCGCTGTATCATTGACTAAAATCGACCTTATCTGCGTTCTTGCGCGCTCTTTGATAGATGCAACAGGCTCTTGGCGTCGAGCTGTGCTTTGCGAGCTTTTCAGGCCGCACTTTTTGCGTTTTTTAGTACTGGAAGGCCGTAAAGGCTCTTCAGAGCATGGCGGCATTCAAAGCGCTCTCAAGTTTATTCCGACGTCTCTTCGGCTGCGCGCCTTGCGATATGCGGTTAGGTGGGTTTCGCGTACAGTCTGCAACATGCTCTGCAAAGATGTCCAATCTTCATTAGACATGTCACCGCGGGTGACAGCGTCCACCTCGTCTCCTACGTCTTTCAGTGTCGTCAGAAGCGGGGCTGCCTTCTGTGTGACTTGAACTATTTTGGCGCGACGGTCATTCGGGTCAGTGTTTCGGGACACCAGGCCTGCGGCTTCGAGATTCTTCAGAACGCGCCCGGCGCTCATTGCGCCAAAACCAGTCAGATCGCTCAGCTCGTTTTGGTTCAAGGGGCCGAAGCGGGCGATATTTGTCAATGTTCGTGCTTCGCCTGGCGTAATGCCCAGTGCTGCCTCCTGTACTTTGCGCTCAAACTGCGATCGCAATATGCGAGTGATATCAAGTAGTAAGAATAGGGTGCTGTTAGAGTCTATGGGTTGCATGAAGGGCCCTGATCGTTTGTCGTGCAGGCAATACTAAGAGAGGCATATGAATAAAAGCTGTTCCTAAGCCTTAGCCAAAGGCGCACCGCCACATGCTGTCACGGTCCTGCATCTGGGGCCAACCAGTTGTTTGCCGCCTTGCCGCGGAGCGAAGAGCTCTTGTAATGCGTTGGCGGATGCACCCCTGGCTGGATTAGGAGACTGCGCAAAAGCACGGGCTCAGCATAGAGGGCTCTGAACCGGGTGGGATGGCGAGTAGGCGCCCCCCATCGGGCTGATTGATCATGTCCGATGCAGCGCTTATGATCCGAGCGCTTGCAGATCGGACGAAGATTGGCGTTCAATGAAGGGGTAAGCCCGTGCCGATCTGGCAGTACGCTGTCGGCCTCCGAGGCTTGTTTGATTTTGGGGAAAGATGGTGGCACGGCTAACGTGGAAAGAAATTGATCGCAC
>NZ_JBIFFK010000035.1:0-2819 GCF_043557045.1 Sulfitobacter sp. 1A15258
AGGAAAACCGAAAATAAGACCAAACCGCATATGCAATGATCTCAGGCGGGAAACGGTGGCCTTTGAAGGCGCCGGAACGTTTGGCTTTTGTCATGTCGGTCGGTACGATTTCAGGTCACGCCCCGCAAGTTGACGATGCCTCCATAACTTGGTTCCTTCACTCTACTTTAAACAATATCACCGCGCTACGCCGTCACTGAGCGGACCAAAGGTGACGCCATCACCAATCAACTGAGCAGCCCCGTCTTGCATGGCCAGCGTTATAGCCTCCGCACCGGTTCCGATAACGTGGCCTTCCCTTTGAGCGATGATATTGCCGGTCTCGATGTCGATGACCCGCGCAAATATGGTGTAGCCGTCCGGATTCTCGATCGGCACGATCTTGAAATCCAGCATGCGGCGTGGGGGCGCGAGCGTCCCGGCTTCGGCTCGGCAGATCTCCCGAAATCTTACTGCGGCGCGCGCAACCGGTAGCATCGCGCCGTCATCGCCGAGCATGAAGCGGATGTGCCTGGCGCTGCCTTTGCGAGACTCCGGCTGCGTCCGGTTCTCAACGTCAGCCGCGCGGAAATAGTCTTGCAGTGAGAAGTCTGATGATGGCGGAACCAGTCCCTGCGCGGCCATGAAGGCCCGAGCCGCCGCGTTCTCACGGCTGAAATTCTGCCGATCCGCGTCAAAAACGCAGTCTACAGGCTGATGCTCTGTGCCCTTGAGAAGGGTCAGTTTCATGCCGCGCTGGACGGTCACCCCACCTCCGAAGGCGTCCATCCAACTGCCAATCAGGCGCGGCGTTACTGCGTTGAAATGAAAGATACGAGTGGCCCCGCCCCCTGCCAGCGTTCCGGTCCAGCCAGAGGTTGCTGAGCGTGTGATCTGCATCCGCATCCCCTGCCCCGCGACTGTAATCCGGTCGCACCCCTCATAGGTGAGGTCGATGGTCCCGTCTTGGCGATCACGGGGATCCAAATACACCATACCGTCAGCTGAAAGGGTCACATTGCCGGACTGAGCACTGTAACGGCCCTGACAGGGCAAGGGATCAGCAGTCGCACTGCTCACGGTCACGCAACAGGCCGTCAAGGCCGAAAGGGTTTGCATGAGATACCTCATTGCGGAAAGCTCCAACCGTCATGCTCAACGCGGAAGATCCGGACAGGTGCGCCAGACTGGGCGGTATCGGCGCGTAGGCGAAAGACAGCGCGGTCTGCCTGACCGAAATTAATGAAATCCACATTGATCGTGATCATCCCGCGCAGCATCGGCTGGTCTGGATCGGCGGCGATCCTTGTGATGCGGCCTTGGAAATCTTGTGCATCATAAAGAACATCTGCGCCGTGGCCTGCGAGGTCGGGCGTGATACCAGCAAAGAAGAACTGTGTGGCTTGGGTCGGGTTAAACGGGTTCTGCGCAGCCCCGCTTTGCCCTTCAAACGCGGCGTAGAGGTCACCCACTAGCCGTGCCGCCGTGTCGATCATCGCATCTCCGCTTTGATGCACCGGGATTTCGCTGCGCTCGATCGTCGTGCGGTCTGTCGGCAGGTCCACATCCTCCATCAAAAAGCGCTGCGCGACCCAACCGGCTTTCGCGAAATCGCCCGTGCGCATCAGGCACCAGCGCTGTGGCAGGGCATTGCGCTGCGCCTCGGTCAGCTTGTGGTAGATTAAAGGGATCAGCAATGGCACGCAGGTGACTTGCTGCAAGCCGCGGGCATTAGGGGGCAGACTGTCGATGACCAGATAGCGGGTCCCTGGCCCCATGCGCATGTTCAGCACATCGTCCGCCGCGACCCCAGTCACGCGCCAAGCGTCTGGACCGTGGCCGTTGATCTCTGCCCGCAGCGGCGCGGCGAGCGTGGCACAGGCGATGGCCGCCCAGAGAATGATACCCCGCATCATTTCACCTCGACCACTGTACGGCCCAGCAAAGCCTGTTCCGAGATATCGAGGAAACGCAGCTCATAAAGACCCGGCTCTTCCGGCATGGTCAGGGTGAGCGATTTGTCCGCCGCGATCTTCTGCGCGGTGATCCAAGCGAACTCCGGCTGATCCTTTCGCGCAAGCGCTATGCGTTGGTCCGCCCCGCTGCCACCGCCTGTCCACGAGACAGTGATGGAGGCGCCGGGGGCCGCAGTCTCAGGCGCCGAAAGCCCCGCGCCCGCATCCATCGGCGCGTCTGCAGGGACGACCTCAAGCGGCACGCTGGCAAGCGTGCGCAATCCTTCGTTCAGGATGTAGCGGATTTCATAGAGCCCCGGTTCCGACGGTGCTTTCAGGCTGCCTTCGGTCCGGTCGTTCGCGCGGAAGTATTGGCCAGTTTCACCCTCTTTGGCACCCATCGGGAGCAGAGCAATCATATCGCGCGGATGGATAGTCGAGGACCATGTAATCTCCACCTCGGTCTCAGCACGCGCCGTTCCGGGGCCAGAAATGCCGATCTCAGCTTCGACCACTTCGATGGGCGCGGTGGCGAGCGTTTTGGCCCCTTCGTTGAGGATATAGCGTAACTCAAAGAGCCCCGGCTCCGCGGGTGCGGTGAGTTGACCGGTCGTCTTGTCGCCAACGCGGCGGTAGGGGCCGGTGGCGCCTTCCTTGGTGCCGACGGGCAAGATGGTGACCATGTCGCGAGGGTGGATTGGGCTGCCCCATTCGATCTCAAAAGCAGCGCCGGTGGTGACAGTGTCCGGTCCGCTGATGGTGGCTTCTGGGGCAGTAACTTCGATGGGCGCGGTGGCGAGGGTCTTGACGCCTTCGTTGAGGACATAGCGTAACTCATAGAGCCCCGGCTCAGCAGGTGCTGTGAGTTGGCCTGTGGTCTTATCG
>NZ_JBIFFK010000036.1:0-2565 GCF_043557045.1 Sulfitobacter sp. 1A15258
TCACAAGTGGGCGGATACCCCGGAATAGGTGGGCGCATGTTGTCGGAATGAGTGGGCGGATACTCCGGAATACGCACCGTGAATGCAAATCCAATATCACAGCCAGGTACAGCCACCCCTCGCGCGTCCAAATATAACTGATATCGCCTGCCCACTTTTGGTTGGGCGCATCAGCGTTAAAGTCACGATCCAGCAGGTTTGGCGCGATATTGAACTTATGATTGCTGTCCGTTGTCGCCTTGTATTTACGAGTTCTTACGACCGATATGCCGTTCTGACGCACCAGCCTGCCTACGCGGCGGTGCCCTACATTCAGACCAATTTCCTTCAGCTCTTCGGTCATACGCAGCCTGCCATAACTGCCCAAACTGAGACGGGATTGTTCTTTGATATGGGCCAGCGTGACCAAATCAGACCGCTGCCTGCGGCTGGCTGGACGGCCACGATGCGCTCGCAAACCACGCGGGCTGACTGCCATAACCCGGCACATCAGATTGATGGAAAATGTTGTTCGGTGTTCTTCAATGAACTTAAACCTCACGGCTTTTGGCTCGCAAAGAACACCGTGGCCTTTTTTAACACTTCCCGCTCCTCCTTGAGAATGCGGTTCTCACGACGCAAACGGTCATTCTCTTCGGCAAGGCTCAGATCCTCTTTTGACACCACATCCGTGTCTCGATGTGCAGTGATCCATTTGTTGAGCGTCGACGTGCCGATGCCCAGATCGTCAGCCACCTGTTTGCGCGTCAGTCCATTGGTTGGCGCGATACGCACCGCATCAGCGCGGAATTCATCTGTGCGTTTCAGTCCTATAGTTAGTCTCCTTTGTTGCAGTAGATGCTATCAAAGGAGCGGCATCAAACCGCGACAGGTCCAATCCGTCCCATTGCTCTGAACCGGAAAAATGCTCTGTTCGCCGGACACGATACTGGCGCACGAAACTGGGCTGTCATCGCGTCCCTGATCAAGACCTGCAAACTCAACGGGATCGAGCCGCATGGATATTTGTCTGGTGTCCTCATGGCCATCTCAGACGGGCACAAACAGACCAATATCAAACAACTGCTGCCCTGGAACTACGTCAATCGGGTGTGAACGGCGCACCGCTTACACACCGAGCTATCAGCGGCAAGCGCCACCGACCCGGCATAAGCTGTGCGATGGATTTGACGCGCGGCTCCAAGAGCTTTTCGAGCAGGATCACAAGCGCCCGCGCCGGGAGCGGCGGACGGCCACGAAGCTTTACGAACAGCTCGTCTCGGAAGGGTATACTGGGTCCTATTCTCCGGTTCAGCGATTTATCCGAGACCTCAAACGTGCCGATGCTGGATCGGGAGAGGCGTTTATCCCCCTGCATTTTGCTGCCGGTGATGCGCTCCAGTTTGACTGGAGCGAAGAGCGCGTTGTTCTCGGTGGTGTCGAGCAGAAGGTAAAGGTTGCTCACTTCCGCCTGTGCCATAGTCGCAAACCTTTTGTCGTAGCCTATCCCGGCGAGAGCCAAGAAATGGTGTTGGATGCCTTTGTACGGGCGCTGTCCTTCTACGGCGGGGTTCCGCGACGGGTGATCATCGACAATCCCAAAACGATGGTGACCTATGTCTCCCGCTCGAAGGACCGAGTGTTCCATCCCCGGTTCCTGGCATTGATGAACCACTATGTAATGGAGCCGGTTGCCTGCACCCCCGCGTCGGGTTGGGAGAAAGGTCAGGTGGAGAACCAGGTCCATTTTTTACGAGGCCGATTGTTTGTTCCCATGCCAGCTTTTGATGATCTGGATGGGCTGAACAACTGGTTGCGTCTGCGCTGCGAGGAATTGGCAAGCCGCGCCCATCCTGAACAATCGTCCCGTACGATTGCGGAGGTTTTTGAAGATGAGCGCGCCGAGCTGCGCCCCCTGGGGCGGGCTTTTGATGGCTACGTGGAAAAGACGGTGCGGGTCCGTTCCACCTGCCTGGTTCAATATGACAGCAATCGCTATAGCGTGCCTTCCCGGTTTGCAGGCCAGCATGTCTCCTTGCGCGCCTATGCGAGCCGGATCGTGCTGGTGTCAGGCCAGGACGTTATTGCCGAGCACAAGCGTCGCTTCACCCGCAACGTCAGCTATTTTGAACCTTGGCATTATGTTCCTCTACTGGATCGCAAGCCCGGCGCTCTGCGCGACGGCGCCCCTTTTGTGGACTGGCAACTGCCTGAGGCCATGCATCGGATCAGGGAGCATTACATGGCTGGCAAAGGCGGGGACCGGGAGTTCGTCGATCTGCTTCTACTGGCCCAGGACCACGGGATCGAGGTGGTGGAGACGGCCTGCGAACTGGCAGTTGAACAAAACACGTTGCGCCTTCCTGCCATCACCAATCTGATCAACCAGTTGGTGGAGCCAATCATCACGCCGTTGAATGAGGGCAATGTCTATCCGCAGCTGACCGTGCGGCCCGAGGCCGACTGCAAGCGCTATGAGGCGCTCTGCTCGGCCGAGGAGGCTGCCGCATGAACGCTCTCATCGACCAACTGACCGCCTTGAGGCTGCATGGAATGGCAGCTTGCGCCCATGATTTGCTGTCCGCG
>NZ_JBIFFK010000005.1:0-311841 GCF_043557045.1 Sulfitobacter sp. 1A15258
CCGTCACGGAAGCTGTGGGATAAGTCTGTCCGGGGAAAGGGGAACCTCGGCGTTCAGCCGATTTGTGCAACAAAGCCCCTCTTGATAGCTAAGCGCGCCTTCTCCCTGAAAAATAGTATCGTGGCGCCTATTATAGTTACCATTGTGGCGAGATCGAATCCCAGGCCGACTTTCCCATCTATTTCGGGCAGCCGCCTCATTACTTCGGCGGCCCCTCCCTGAAAGAAATCCATAATCCCGTTTGCGATATTATCCATGAATGCCTACTATCTCCCAAAGGGTCCTAAATTCTTAGTCATGCTCTACCTCAACACCTTTCCGACCCTTAAATCTCTGTGATACAGTTCGAGCTCCTTGCGAGCCCCCTTTCCTGAATACTCTTTGAATTGAAGTACAACATTGAGGGCAAAGCTGGTGTCTCTCAGCATGTATTGGACCTCGGAGTTAATTTCCTCTAAACAATTTATGAATTGCATGTAAACGAGGAATGTCAGCGGCGTTGTTGACACTCCATGTGTTTGTATAACGCCTCCATTGATAAGGGCATTGTAGTAGAAGTTACCAAGGTCGTTCTTCAGGGTAATAGCGCTTTCGCTATCAAATACGTCATTTAGGAAATCATTTGCTCCCTTGGTATATGTCTCGACTAACTCCTCTTCTTTCCTGTCAGGGCGCAGTGATGCATTTAAAAGGGCGATCTGCTTGAATATGGATTCCCTTACGAAGTGAATATCAGATCCAAGTGTTTGACCACAAACTTTCTCTACTTCAATGATCACTTCTTCCCTTTCGGGCCGGGAAGCGCGCGCGGAAAACTCATCACATTTCTTTTCAAACTCAGTAATATCTTCGAAAAGACTTCGACCCCTCCGCAACCGGTTATTTAGTTCGTGCATTTTCAACGACGATCTCCAAAAATCGTCGGTGAAGGCGTCATTGCCAAGCGCGGCCATTACAGGCTTCAATGTGTAGCGCGTTCTCAGTGTAGTGGTAAGTATGTTATCGGCACCCTGAATGGCTTTATCTAGTTCGGCGAATATTTCTTTTTTTCGAAGGGGAGCGGTGCTATTGCCTTTCTGGGCGGTCCTGGCCGCCGATATGATTTTATCCATGTGCCTCATGTTTTCACGTGACTGGATGCGCGGAACCTCTTCCAAAAACGAGACCAGAATACCCGCTGCGGTTCTTGTCGCATCCCGACGGACTTTCAGTCGGTTCGTTGTAGAGGCTGATTTGGTTTGTTCGCGTAGGGCAACGCCGGCTGCGCCAATGATCGTTAGCATCGTGGCGATGTCGAAACCTAATTCTATCTTTTTGTCGAGCTGGGGCAGTAGGCTGAGGATGCCTAGAAAGCCTTGTGAAATTTCGCTCCAGATAAGACTTAGTTGGTGTATCATTTTTAATCCTCAGCTTTACCTGCGTCGAAGTGCTGAATATTTGGGAGTGTATGTGTATGCCGCTTGGCCCAGGGGCTCGGTGGTAGCCGCACTAGGAATCCTGAAAAGATGCGCGCCGACAGTACACTTCAGCGAAATGTTTGGAGTTCATACCTAGTAGGACTACCTCTAAGCTCGATCATTGTCTCTTTCTGAAGGGCTCTGATTTCGATAATATTAAGCGTGTCTATACGGATATTGACTCTCTCACTGCGTGTGGTCTAGCGCTGATTGCGCATCACGCCCTTAACGTAGCGTGAATGTAGTTTGAAACTCTTGCTGCTTCTGACTTGCCCCCCCCCCCCCCCCGCGACACCCCTCGAAGGTTTCCAAGTTGACTGCACCGTGGATATACACTCGGGAACGGCCTGCGATGCTTGTGACGACAGGATGTAAGCCTGCTTTCTCTCAACCGTATGCGGGCTCTATCCGATATTCAGTGTGAACGGCATCAGCAAAGTAGACGGCTTCATTCGCACCAAGCTCGGCCAGCGAGCTTTGGTAATTGGGAATGAAGCTGGCCTATTTTTCGGTGGACGCAGTCTTTGGGAGTGTATTGACCCAGCTGAATCTGCTCAGGTTAAGCCGCTAATCTAAATGCCTCGGCAGGCGTGCGCATGGCAAGCGCCTGATGAGGGCGGCGGCTATTGTAAAAGGCAATCCAGTCACCGATGACGCGCATCGCGTGTTGGAGGCTTTCGAAGCGGTGGCGATGTACGCACTGCTCCTTCAGCGTCCGGATGAAGCGCTCGACCATGCCGTTCTGCTGCGGGCAGTGCGGGGTGATGAACTCCTGCTTCAGCCCGTAGCTGCGGACTATGGCTGTGAAGTGATGGCTGGTGAAGACCAGGCCATTGTCCGACCTCAGCAGGAACTCGTCTTCGACACGACCCAGGGTGCCGAACCTCGCGATCAGGGCATGCTGAAGGGCGGCGCTGGCCGTTGTCGCCTTGCCCGATTTCGAAAGGTGCCAGCCCAACAGCTCGCGGGTGTGGCAGTCGATCACCAAGGCCAGTGAAGCCCAGCCGTCCTTGCCGGTCCAGATGCGGGCGAGATCGGTCGACCACCTCTCGTTCGGCGCAGCTGCGACAGAAGGAACAGACTGGATGCGAGGCCGCATGCCCACGGCGCGCTTGCGAACCTGCCAGCCCTTAATCTGGAAGATCCTCTGCACCGTGTTCTTGTTGAAGCCCAAGAGGCAGGCCACGGTCCGATAGCCGAAGGACGGCTCCTCCTCGATCATCTTCTTGATCGGTTCGGCGAAGCGGGGAGCGACCTTCGGCGCGGCTTTCACTGGCTTGTAGTAGACCGTGCGCCGGGAAATGCCGAGCCACGTGCAGAGCTTGGCAATCGACACAGCGACGCCTTCGGCCAAGAGGCCCTGCTGGACGCGACGGATCAATTCCCGTCCTGCGCATCCAGCAGGGCCTGAAGCTTTTTTCGGGCCCGCAGCTCCAGCATGGCCTCGCCATAGGCTTCCTGCAAATCCCGGAGCTGCTTCTCGTATTGCTCGCGAATGTCGAGCGGGTTGGCGCGCAGCGAATTCTCCATGCCGCGCTTCGCGTCCTCGACCCAACCCTCAATCTCGGAAGGCGTCAGGTCAAAGGACCGGCTCGCCTCCGAAACACTCGTCTTGCCCTGAATGATCTCGATCACAAGCGCTGTCTTACGCTTCGCCGTCCACCGTCTAATGCTGTCGTCCATTGTCATACTCATTGCTACGTTCTCCCTTGTAGCATGAGCAGGTTTTCACTGGCACGATACAGGAGGGCCTTAGGCGTTCGATACTCGAACCCCAAGCGCGCCAGAGAGTGTCATCACCTTCTCAGCAGCAGGAACTGGCTTATCTATCGCTAACAAACATCAATGCGGAATCGAAGCATCTCCGGCTTCCCACAGCATAGTTACGTTTGGGCAGAAGCAGAATCTTCGGCTAGTTACCTTCGTTACGATGAACCGGAAGAGCGGTCAGAGACGCTTTGTTCCGTAAATAATTGGGTTCTTTTTAGAATTGAGCCTCTGGTGTAGATCTTCCGCAAATTTTCGTGCGCTGAAATTACTGCAGAAGTGAACTGAGAGATTTTTGTCGAAGATTGATCTTAGATCCGCCATGTTCCCTGAAATTTCGTGGCAATCGGCCAGAAGAGACTTTGTTCGAACTTCATCCAAGGCGGATCTCAACTTCTAGCGTTTTGCGCTACAGTTGGCGCTCAAGCTCCCGGACGCGGGCTTCCATCTCTCGGACAGCCTTATTGCTGGTCACGCTGTCATCCCCTGTCACGGCGACACTCCCTCCCTCTAGCATCAATCTACGCCAACGATACAACAGATTGGGCGCCACGCCATTGCGACGAGCAACGGCGGAAACGCTATCCCCGTCATAGAGGGTCTCTTCAACGATCCGCAGCTTTTCCGCTGCAGACCAACGTCGACGACGGCCGCCATCGGTGATGATTTCTATCTCAGATATAAGCACGTGCTTTAGGCTATCCTTAAGCCTCCTTGGTCAGCCCAAGGTGTCCGGTCGAAATGGGGCCAGTTCACGTTCGGCCAAGTCGCAGCGAATGACGGCTCTCCGCCCTTGGGGTACAGTAGGTTGCATCGTGGCCTGAATTTTTGCGCTCTTAGAGCCCGAAAACCACTTATAGCTTAAAGCAGCAGCCCAAAGAGCAATTGTTGCTGCACCCTTTTCGTTGCAG
This sequence comes from Sulfitobacter sp. 1A15258, assembly GCF_043557045.1. Taxonomy (NCBI): domain Bacteria; kingdom Pseudomonadati; phylum Pseudomonadota; class Alphaproteobacteria; order Rhodobacterales; family Roseobacteraceae; genus Sulfitobacter; species Sulfitobacter sp. 1A15258. The sequence continues at coordinate 4,136 of NZ_JBIFFK010000005.1, forward strand.
GCCACAAGCAAACCTAAGGTCGTGCAAATTTATGCGCTATTTGTGCAAAACTATGGGAAGCATGCAGGATTACACGCATCCCTACAACCGCTCAGAAATCCAAATTCTCCACGCTCAGCGCGTTCTGCTGGATGAACTCGCGGCGCGGCTCGACCACGTCGCCCATCAGCTTGGTGAAGAGATCGTCGGCCTCCGCCATATCCTCCACGCGGACCTGCAGCAGCGTGCGCGCGTCGGGGTCGAGAGTGGTTTCCCACAGCTGATCGGGGTTCATCTCGCCCAGACCTTTGTAGCGTTGCAGCGACAGGCCTTTCTCGCCCTCGGCAAGGATCGCGTTGAGCAGGTCCATGGGGCCATAGATCATCTGGCTGCGGTCCTTGCGGATCAGCTTGGCGGGTTGGTCGTAGACCTCCTGCAGGTGCTGGGTGAAGCTGCCGGATTTCTTCGCCTCGCCCGAGCGCAGCATGCGGCCGTCGAGGGTGCGCACCTCTTCCACGCCGCGCAGGATGCGGGCGAGGCGGATGCCGTGGTCTTGGGTGATCCGGCCCTGCCAGCCGCGCTCATATTCCAACGCGATCAGGTTCAAACGGTCGGCGACCTTGTCGGCCACGCCCTGCAGGTCGCTGTCCACCGCGCCCTCGACAAAGGCACCGGCGATGGCGGCCTGTTCGAGGATGTGGCGCGGGTAATGGGTGGGGAAGGCCTCCAGCACGCGGCGCAATTGGCGGGCCATGTCGACCACGCGGGTGAGGTCCTGACCGGTGATCTCTTCGCCATTGCCCTGACGCAGCATGGCGCCGTCAACGCCCTGTTGGATCAGGTATTCCTCCATCGCGGCCTCGTCCTTGAGGTAGACCTCGGATTTGCCGCGCGACACTTTGTAAAGCGGCGGCTGCGCGATGTAGAGATGGCCGTTCTCGATAAGCTCGGGCATCTGCCGGTAGAAGAAGGTCAGCAGGAGCGTGCGGATATGCGCGCCGTCGACGTCGGCGTCGGTCATGATGACGATCTTGTGGTAGCGCAGCTTGTCGATGTTGAACTCGTCGCGCCCGATCCCGGTGCCGAGCGCCATCACGAGGTTGCCGATCTCTTGGCTGCCCAGCATCCGGTCGAAACGCGCGCGTTCGACGTTAAGGATCTTACCCTTCAGCGGCAGGATCGCTTGGGTCTGACGGTCGCGGCCGGTCTGGGCGGAGCCGCCGGCGCTGTCCCCCTCGACGAGGAAGACTTCGGTCTTGGACGGGTCTTTCTCCGAGCAATCCTTGAGCTTGCCGGCGAGGAAATTTACATCCATCGCCGATTTGCGGCGGGTCAATTCGCGCGCCTTGCGCGCGGCTTCGCGGGCCTGTGCGGCCTCGACGATCTTGCCGACGATCTGCTTGGCCTCGTTGGGGTTCTCCTCGAACCACTCGGCCAGCTTCTCGTTCATCAGCCCTTCGACAGCGGGGCGCACCTCAGAGGAGACCAGCTTGTCCTTGGTCTGGGAGGAGAACTTCGGGTCCGGCACCTTGACCGAAAGCACGCAGGTCAGACCCTCACGCGCGTCGTCGCCAGTGAAGTTGATCTTTTCTTTCTTGGCGATGCCGCTGGTCTGGGCATAGGCGTTGATGGTGCGCGTCAGCGCGCCGCGGAACCCCGCCATATGGGTGCCGCCGTCGCGCTGCGGGATGTTGTTGGTGAAGGGCAGCACGTTCTCGTGATAGCTGTCGTTCCACCACATGGCGACCTCGATGCCGATGTCGTCCCGCTCCCCGGTGATGAAGATCGGCTCGTCCATGACCGCATGCTTGTGCCGGTCGAGGTATTTGACGAATTCCTTCACGCCGCCTTCGTAGTAAAGCTCGGTTTGCAGCGGCTCGACGGGGCGTTCGTCCTTCAGGATGATGCGCACGCCGGAGTTCAGGAAGGCCAGTTCGCGCAGGCGCTTTTCCAGCGTCTCAAAGCTGTAGTCGATGTTCGAGAATGTCTCGGTCGAGGCCATGAAGCGCACTTCGGTGCCGGTGCGGTCGGTCTCGCCCACGACTTCGAGATGCTTGGTGGTGAAGCCGCCTTCGAAGCGCGCGACATGTTCCTTGCCCTCGCGCCAGATGCGCAGTTCCAGCCAGTCCGACAGCGCGTTCACGACCGAGACGCCGACCCCGTGCAGACCGCCCGAGACCTTGTAGGAGTTGCTGTCGAATTTACCGCCCGCGTGCAGCTGGGTCATGATGACCTCGGCCGCCGAGACGCCCTCTTCCTCGTGGATACCCACCGGAATGCCGCGGCCGTTGTCGCTGACCGATACGCTGGAATCCGCGTGGATCGTGACCGTCACCGCGTCGGCGTGACCGGCCAGCGCCTCGTCAATCCCGTTGTCCACGACCTCATAGACCATGTGGTGCAGGCCCGAGCCATCATCGGTGTCCCCGATATACATGCCGGGGCGTTTGCGAACGGCCTCCAACCCTTTGAGAACCTTGATGGAATCGGCACCGTATTCCTGTGGTGTCTGCGCGGTATCGGACATGCGGAAAAAACCCTTATCGTTTGCCCGATTTATAGTGTTTTCACCGGGGATTGTCACGCGAATGACACAAGATTTTGTGTCAGGCGAAGGGGATGATCAGGCCCACGAAAACCAGCATGGCGCCGGAGATTAGATTGATCCGTCGCAGGGTGCGTGGGGCGGTCAGAAAGCCGCGCAGATGGCCCACCAGCAGCGCGATCACGAGGTTGCCGACAAGCGGCACGATGACCGAGGCGGCGAGGATCAGCCCGATGTCGGGGGCGGTGACCGCGCGCAGGTCGAAGAAGCCGGGCAGCACGCCCATGTAGAAGAGCACCGCTTTGGGATTGCCGAGGATCGCCACCAGTCCCGCGATGAACCCGGGCCACATGCCGGGGCGGGTGAGGCGGCTGTCGGTGTCGATCTTCGCACCCGCCTGCCGGATCAGGCCCAGCCCCATGGCGATGAACACCAGTGCAGCGGTCCAGCGCAGCACCTCCATAAGCGTGTCGAAGGCCGAGACGATCCAAGTGATCCCCAAGATCGCCACCAACGGCCAGAGCATGTCGCCGATCGCGACGCCAAGCGCCAGCGGCCACGCCGCCTGAAAACCGCCCGAAAGCGCTCGGGCCATCATCGCCAACCAGACCGGGCCGGGGGTGAGAAACAGGATCAGCAGCGCGCCGCAGTAAAGAAGCAGGTCGGTGGGCGAGAGCGTCATGGCTGACGCACCACTTGCGACAGGCCCTCATCCTCGGTCACTTCCACATATTGCGCGCGGTCCCCGAGGCTGTCGAACAGCTCCGACCCCGTGCCCGTCATCCAGGCCTGCGCGCCGAGCGCCGTGATCTCGTCGTAAAGCGCCGCTCGGCGGCCCGCGTCGAGATGCGCGGCCACCTCGTCCAGTAGCAGGATCGGCGGCGCGCCGAAATCGGCGGCGATGGCGCGGGCATTGGCGAGGATGAGCGAGACCAGCAGCGCCTTCTGCTCCCCGGTGGAGCAATCCCGCGCGGCGATGCCCTTGGCGGCATAGGTGCCTTCCAGATCGGCGCGGTGGGGGCCGATGAGGGTGCGCCCGGCGGCGACGTCGCGCATCCGGTTGTCCGACAGCGCCCGGCGCAGCCCCTCGGCACTGTCGGGCATGTCGTTTTGCAGCATCAGCGTGGCGATGGGGAAGGCGGTCTGCGCCTCCTCCTGCGCGCTCGCGAGGGCCGTGAGGGCCTGTTGCCGATTGGCGTGAATCTGCGCCCCGGTCTCGGCCATGCGGTCTTCGAGGGCGGCGTACCACGCGGGCTCGCGCACCATGTCCTTTAGCAGGCGGTTGCGCTCGCGCATGGCCTTTTCATAGCTCAGCGACAGTTCGGCGTGATCGGGCAGCATCGAAAGCGTCACCCGGTCAAGAAAGCGCCGCCGCCCCTCGGCGCCTTCGATCCAAAGCCGGTCCATGGCGGGGATCAGCCAGAGCACGCGGGCAATGCGACCAAGCGCCGTTTGTGCGGACGCCTTGCCGTCGATCTTGGTCTGCCGTGCAGCGCCCGCTTCGGACCAGATGTCGACCTCATGCAGCACCGTGGGGCCGTGCAGCAGCCCGGTCACCTTCCAGCCCAAAGCCTCGGGCCGCCGTGCCATGTCTTGCGCGCTGGTGCGGCGCAGCCCGCGGCCCGGCGACAGCAGCGAAATCGCTTCAATGATATTGGTCTTGCCCGCGCCATTGGGGCCATAGAGCGCGACGGGGCGCGCATCCACGTCGATCACCGCCCGGCGGTGCGAGCGGAAATGCGAGAGGCCGAGGTTGGAAAGATACAGTTGCGCCATTCAGACCCCGTTTTCTTTGAAAGAAAACGGCGCGGGAATTTCAAAAATTCCCGCCCAACTCACACGCGCATCGGCATGACGACGTAAACCGCCGAAGTGTCATTGCCTTCGCGCATCAGGGTCGGGTCGCCGGAAGAGTTGAACAGGAAGACGGCGTTCTCGCGGTCCACTTGGCTTGCGATCTCAAGCAGGTATTTGGCGTTGAAACCAATCTCCAGCCGCTCGTCGGCATAGGCCACGGCCAGCTCTTCTTCGGCGGCGCCGCTGTCAGGCGCGTTGACGGACAGCACCAGACGGTCTTCGTCCAGTTGCAGTTTTACGGCGCGCGAACGCTCGGAACTCACGGTCGCCACACGGTCCACCGCGCGGGCAAAATCAGCGGCGTCGACTTCCATCTTGCGGGTGTTCCCTTGCGGAATCACGCGGGTGTAGTCGGGGAAGGTGCCGTCGATGACCTTCGAGGTCAGCGTGATGGCGGGGGTCGCGAAACGGATCTTGGTCTCGGACACGGACACCGCGATTTCCATCTCGTCATCGTCGAGCAGTTTGCGCAGCTCGCCCACGGTCTTGCGCGGGACGATCACGCCGGGCATCTCAGACGCACCCTCGGGCATCTCGGCGTCGATCCGGGCCAGGCGGTGGCCGTCGGTGGCCACGCAGCGCAGTGCCTTGCCGCCCTCGGCGTCCGCCACGTGCAGATAGACCCCGTTGAGGTAATAGCGCGTCTCCTCGGTGGAGATGGCGAATTTCGACTTGTCGAACAGGCGGCGCAGCACCGGGGCCGGGGCCGAGAAGTTCGAGGCATACTCGGAAGACGCCATGACCGGGAAATCCTCGCGCGGCAGGGTGGCCAGCGAGAAATTGGAGCGGCCCGCTTCGACCGTCAGGCGGCCAGCGGCGGTGTCGGCGGTGAGGCTGATCAGCGCGCCGTCGGGCAGCTTGCGCACGATTTCATGCAGCAGCGTGGCCGAAACGGTGGTGGCACCTGCGCGCTCCACTTGGGCGGCGACCTTGTCGACCACCTCGATATCCAGATCGGTGGCGCGGAAGGAGACATCGCTGCCCTCGGCCTCGATCAGCACGTTGGCGAGGATCGGAATGGTATTGCGGCGCTCGACCACGGATTGGGCTTGCGAAACGGCTTTGAGCAGTGCCGCGCGTTCGATGCTGAATTTCATATGCCTTCTCCCATACCGACTGCCGGGAGAGGCAAACTACCCGGTTCCCACGCTTACACAAGAACTTTTGTGGATTTGTTGAAGTGAATGCAAGAGGGGCGCAAGCTGCGCCCCCGATCGCTGTTTGACCGTGTCCTGAGGACAACCCTCAGGCCGCTATGATTAGGATTCGAGCGCCCGGCGCAGCAGTTCCAGATCCTCGGCGATCTGCCCGTCCGAGACCTTGAGTTCTTCGATCCGGCGCACCCCGTGCATGACGGTGGTGTGGTCGCGCCCGCCAAAGCGGCGGCCGATCTCGGGCAGAGAACGGCTGGTCATCTGTTTGCACAGATACATCGCCACCTGCCGCGGGCGGGCATAGCTGCGCAGGCGCTTGGGGCCGATCATGTCGCTGAGGCGGATGTTGTAATGGTCGGAAACCTTGCGCTGAATTTCCTCGACCGAGATCTTGCGCTCCGAGGCGCGCAGCACGTCGGCCAGACAATCCTGCGTCAGCCCCATGTCGATCTCGCGGCCCACCAGCGAGGCGAAGGCGAAGAGGCGCGTCAGCGCACCTTCGAGCACACGGACGTTCGAGGTGATGCGATGCGCGAGGAATTCCAGCACGCCGTCGGCGACTTCGAGGTCGGGGTAGGTCTTGCGCTGCACGTCGACCTTGCTTTGCAAAATGCCGAGGCGCAACTCGTAGTCCGTGGGGTGCAGATCGACGATCAGGCCGCACTGCAGGCGCGATTTCACGCGGTCTTCGAGGTCCTTGATCTCGCCCGGGGCGCGGTCGGCGGAGATGATGATTTGCTTGTGCTGATCCACGAGCGCGTTGAACGTGTGAAAGAACTCTTCCTGCGTGGAATCCTTGCCCGCGATGAACTGCACGTCGTCGACCATCAGCACATCGACGGAGCGGAAGATTTCCTTGAAATCCATCATCTTGCGGTCGCGCAGGGCCTGCACGAAACGGTACATGAATTGCTCAGCCGAGAGGTAGAGCACATTCATCTCAGGCTTGCGCTCATGCAATTCGCGGGCGATCGCGTGCATCAGGTGGGTCTTACCAAGGCCGACGCCCCCATAAAGGAACAGCGGGTTGAAGGTGACGGGGCCGCCTTCGGCGACACGGCGGGCGGCGGCATGGGCCAGTTCGTTGGGCTTGCCGACGACGAAATTGTCAAAGCTGAAGCGCGGGTCGAGCGGGGCGGTGCTGAGCTGCGAATTGGCGGCAGGTTTCGCGGCAGCCGAAGTCTGACGAGCAGCCGGGGCGAGCTTTTCGGCGGCAGGGGTAGGCTGCTGATTCAGAGCAAAGTTCAGACGCGTGGCATCGGTGCCCGTCGCGTTGATCTCATGCAGAATCAGGTCCGAGAAGTTCTGGCTGACGTAGTTGCCGAAGAAATTCGTCGGCACCTTGAGTGTCACGATTCCGTCTTCGACGGCGCCGGGCACAAGCGGTTCAATCCAGGTGGTGTAGTTGTTCTGCCCCACGGTCTTTAGAAGCCGCTCTTTGATCTCGCCCCAGTGATCTAATGTCATCGTGCCTTACGTCCCGCTTTGCTCTTCGCACAGAGGCCGAGTGGATCCCGGCCCTTAATATTGTTTCACCCGGCAACAGGTCATCCACCCGGTCCCACGCGGATGACCGACCTGTGTCCTTCGGACTTTTAAAGAATGGCCTGCCCATGAGCCTTCTGTGCCGTAAACCGGCGCAAGAGGCGCTGAACGAACCGTTCGTGTTCTCATCGACAGGGTAAACGTGCTGGCAGCAGCATTCACGATGGTGCGCGGAACCGTCTGTGAACGGTCACTTGCACCCCCCTGAATTTGGCATTCTGCCAGTTGGCTGACGCCGTGTTCAGGGCCTGTCCCCCCAAGCGAAATGAATCGCTGGACCTTTGGTAGCAAGTGTTTCCGGTTCGCTTCAACATATCTTCCATCTTGACTCAGAGATTGCCGGAAAAGAATCTCTGGCGTGTTTTTTTCGCTGCACCCGCACGAAAAAAGGCGCCGCAATGCGGCGCCTCTTGTGTTTCTAAGGGCTTGGCTATGAAGCCAAATTAGCCCAGTGCTTTGACCCGTGCGGACAGGCGCGACATTTTGCGCGACGCGGTATTCTTGTGGAAAACGCCTTTGGTGACGCCGCGCATCAGCTCGGGCTGGGCGGCTTTCAGAGCGGCGGTTGCGGCTTCTTTATCACCGGAGGTGATCGCCTCTTCGACCTTGCGCAGGTAGGTGCGGATGCGCGAACGGCGTGCTTTGTTGATCGCAAAACGCTTTTCGTTTTGACGGGCACGTTTTGCGGATTGACGGGTGTTTGCCATGAGTATCAGCCTTCGGGTTCATATGTTGCGTAGCAATGCGTGACGCCAACCCGACCGGAAATCCGGATCCCCCTTTGGGGTAGGTGATTCTAGCCAGAGCGGGCTGCACGCGCATGTATTGGTGCCGCCTATAAGGCAGCTGGCGCGGCAATGCAAGCCGCGCCGGGGGCGACGCTTATTTGTCGCGGAATTGCGCTTCGCGCTTTTCGAGGAAGGCGGACATGCCTTCTTTCTGGTCTTCGGTGTTGAACAGCGAATGGAACATGCGGCGTTCGAACAGCAAGCCCTCGCTCAGCGGCACCTCATAGGCGCGGTTCACGCATTCCTTGACCACGGTGGCCGAGATCATGGATTTCTCGGCGATCTTGGCTGCGGCGCCCATCGCCTCTTCCATCAGCTTTTTCACCGGCACCACGCGCGACACGAGGCCCGAGCGTTCGGCTTCTTCGGCATCCATGAAACGGCCCGTGAGGTTCATGTCCATCGCTTTGGACTTGCCTACCAGACGGGTCAGACGCTGGGTGCCGCCGATGCCGGCCACGACGCCGAGGTTGATCTCGGGCTGGCCGAACTTGGCGCTTTCCGAGCAGATGATGAAGTCGCACATCATCGCCAACTCGCAGCCCCCGCCGAGGGCATAGCCCGACACGGCCGCGATAATCGGCTTGCGCACCCGCAGGATCTGATCGGTTTCGGGCGTGAAAAGATCCCCCATGAAGACGTCGACAAAGCTTTTCTCGCGCATCATCGCGATATCGGCCCCGGCGGCGAATGCCTTTTCCGAGCCGGTGATGACGATGCAGCGGACCTTGTCGTTTTCCTGCGCGCTTTTCAGCGCCTTGGCGAGTTCACCCAGCAGCGCCTCGTTGAGCGCGTTCAGCGCATCCGGGCGGTTCAGGGTGATCAGGGCCACATGGTTGTCCACGTCCACGGTGATCGTTTCGTAAGCCATCAAGAATGCTCTTTGTTGTTGCGCTCAGGGGAATGTGCATACCACGGCACCCCCATGTTTCAAGTTATCTTTGGCAACGCGGACAATAGAAGGAAGACCGCCCGCTTTGCACGATGCGCGCGATGGTGCCATCGCAACCCGGTCTGCGGCAGGCTTGGCCCTCGCGGCCATAGACGTCGAAACTGTGCTGGAAATAGCCCAATTCGCCATCCGCCTGCCGAAAATCCTTGAGCGACGATCCCCCCGCCGTGATCGCATCGGCCAGCACTTGGCGGATGATCGGCACCAGCCCGGCGACCCGCGTGGCCGAGATGCGCCCGGCCTTGCGGGCCGGGTGAATCCCCGCGCGGTAAAGCGCTTCGCAGACATAGATATTGCCCAAGCCCGCCACGATCCGCTGATCCAGCAGCGCCGATTTGATCGGCGTGTTGCGGCCTTTTAGCGCGGCGACCAGATGCGCTTCGTGAAAGTCGTTGCCCAAGGGTTCCGGCCCGAGCGAGGCCAGCAGCTTGTGCGTCCCGGCCCCGGCGGTGGGCATCAAATCCATCGCGCCGAAACGGCGCGGGTCGTTAAAGGTGATCCGCGCACCGTTACCCATATGCAACACGACGTGGTCATGTTTTTCGGGCGCGGGGTGGTTGTGCTGAAACTGCCCCAGAGGGTCTCCCGAAACCAGCATCCGCCCGGACATGCCCAAATGCACCAAGAGCGATTCCCCGCTCGCCAGATCGGCGAGGATGTATTTCGACCGCCGCCGCAGCAGGCCGACGCGCTGTCCGGTCAGCCGCTCCGCCATCCGCTCCGGAAAGGGCCAGCGCAGGTCGGGGCGGTTCACCTCGGCGCGGGCGATCACTTGGCCCTCCATCGCGGGGGCCAGCCCCCGGCGGACGGTTTCGACCTCTGGCAGTTCCGGCATCTCGGTTTCCCCTCTGGCTTGCCTGTGACAAAAGGCACGCATTGTCCCTGCCCCCCGGCACCCTATAACAAGGGACAGAACCAGAGGATCGCAAGAGCAGATGACCCAGGACGCTGACAAAACAACCCATTTCGGTTTCGAGACCGTGCCCGAACATGAAAAGGCCGGGCGCGTGCAGGGTGTGTTCAACTCCGTCGCCAGCAAATACGACATCATGAACGATGTGATGAGCATGGGGATCCACCGCGTCTGGAAAGAAGCGATGATGGACTGGCTCGCCCCGCGCCCCGGTCAGAAACTGCTCGATGTGGCGGGGGGCACCGGCGATGTGTCTTTCAAATTCCTCAAACGTGCCGGACACGGCCATGCCACGGTGCTCGACCTGACCGAGCCGATGCTGGTCGAAGGCCGCCAGCGGGCCGAGGCGGACAGGCTGACCGGCAGCCTTGATTGGGTCGTGGGCGACGCGATGGCGCTGCCGTTCCCCGACAACACCTTTGATGTCTACACAATCAGCTTCGGCATCCGAAACGTGACCCGCCCGCAAGAGGCGCTGAACGAGGCCTACCGCGTGCTCCGCCCCGGTGGCCGTCTGATGGTGTTGGAGTTCAGCCAGCTTCCCAACCCGGCGATGCAAAAAGCCTATGACCTCTACAGTTTCAACGTGATCCCGCGCATGGGCCAAGCCATCGCGGGCGACCGCGACAGCTATCAATACCTTGTCGAATCGATCCGCAATTTCCCCGATCAAGAGACCTTCCTGTCGATGGTCCGCGCGGCGGGCTTTGGGCAGGCCAAATATCGCAACCTGTCGATGGGGATCGCGGCGCTGCATTCGGGTTGGAAGCTCTGATGCGCGGTCCGCACAACATCTGGCGGTTGATCCGCACGGGCGCGACCTTGGAACGCGCCGGGGCGATGAATGTGGTGCTGGATGCTTTCGATGCCTCCCCGCCGCTGCGTTTCGTGGCCCGCGCGCTTGGCCTTCCGTTCAAATGGCTGGGCTACAAGGGCGACCCGACGATGCCGCCCGCCACCCGCGCGCTCACGGCGCTTGGCCCGGCCTACATCAAATTCGGTCAGGTGCTGTCGACCCGCCCCGATGTGGTGGGCGACGATCTGGCGGTGCAATTGCGCGTGCTGCAAGACAAGTTGCCCCCCTTTGACATGGCGCTGGCCCGCAGCGCGGTCGAGCAGGAGTTGGGCGAGCCGGTCAGCGCGATCTTTTCCGAGTTCAGCGAACCCGTCGCCGCGGCCTCCATCGCGCAGGTGCATCACGCGCGGCTGGCCGAGAGCGGCGAAGAGGTCGCCGTCAAAGTCCTGCGCCCCGGCATCGAAAAAGCCTTCCGCAAGGACATTGACGCCTTCTACCTCGCCGCCCGCATGGCCGAGATTTTCTCGCCCGGGTCGCGCCGCCTGCGCCCGATGGAGGTGATCGAGCATTTCGACGGCGTCGTGCGGGGGGAGTTGGACCTGCGGCTCGAAAGTTCCGCCGCGTCGGAGTTCGCGGCCAACACCAAAGACGACGCCGGGTTTCAACTGCCCGAGATCAAATGGAATTATTCGGGCCGCCGCGTGATGACGCTAGGCTGGGCCGATGGGCTGCCGCTGGGCGACAATGCCGCGCTGGATGCGGCGGGGCACGACCGGGTGGCGCTGTCGGAGCGGGTGTTGCAACTCTTTCTTCAGCACGCTCTGCGCGACGGTTATTTCCACGCCGACATGCACCAGGGTAACCTCAAGGTCGCGGCCAACGGCGATATCATCGCCTATGACTTCGGCATCATGGGCCATATCGACAGCTACACCCGCCGGGTCTACGCCGAGATTCTCTATGGCTTCATTCGCCGCGATTACCAGCGCGTCGCCAAGGTGCATTTCGAGGCGGGATATGTCCCCGCCGATAAGGACGTCGATGAATTCGCCCGCGCCCTGCGTGCGGTGGGCGAGCCGATTTTCGGCATGGACGCCACCCGCATCTCCATGGCGCGGCTGCTGACCTATCTGTTCGAGGTGACCGAGCGTTTCGGCATGGAAACCCGGACTGAGTTGATCTTGCTGCAACGCACCATGGTCGTGGTCGAGGGCGTGGCCCGCTCGCTCAACCCGCATATCAATATTTGGGAAGTCGCCAGCCCCATCGTGACCGACTATATCACCAAGTCGCTCGGTCCCCGGGCCATCGTCTCTGATCTGCGCGACACGGCGATGGTCATGGCCCGTTTCGGCCCGCGTCTGCCCGGGCTGGTCGAACAGGCGCTGAACCGTCAGACCGAAGAGCAGCCAGAGCGCCGCCCGCGTTTCTGGCGCTATATCGCGGCGACTGCGGTGATGTCCGGTGTTGCCGGTGCCACCACAATCGCCCTGATTGACGCACTGCTTTAGGGCAGGGGGGCCGCGCGGCCCCCCGGCCTTCAGGCGATACGTTCGATGGCCATGGCGATGCCTTGTCCGCCGCCGATGCACATGGTGATCAACGCGCGTTTGCCGCCAATCCGCTCCAATTCATACAGCGCCTTCACGGTGATGATCGCGCCCGTCGCGCCGACCGGGTGGCCAAGAGCAATCGCCCCGCCGTTGGGGTTCACCTTTGCCGGGTCAAAGCCCAGTACCTTGCTCACAGCCAGCGCTTGGCTCGCGAAAGCCTCGTTGCTTTCGATCACGTCGAAATCATCGGCCTTCAGGCCCGTCCGCTCCAGCAAACGGCGCACGGCAGGGACCGGGCCGATGCCCATGACCTCGGGGCGCACGCCGGCGTGGGCGTAGCCGAGGATGCGGGCGCGGGGCGTCAGCCCGGCAGATTTCGCGGCCTCCGCGCGGGCCAGCACCAGCGCCGCGGCCCCGTCGTTGATGCCGCTGGCGTTGCCCGCCGTAACGCGGCCGTCTTTCTGGAAGACGGGGCGCAGCCCGGCCAGCGCCTCTGCCGTGGTCGCCTTGGGGTGTTCGTCGGTGTCGAAGGGCACCATGTCGCGCTTTACCTTCACATCGACCGGCACGATCTGGTCTTTGAAATGCCCTTCCGCGATGGCCGCCGCTGCGCGTTCTTGGCTTTGCAGGGCGAAGGCGTCCATCTCTTCGCGGGTGATCGTGTGTTCATCCGCCACGTTCTCTGCCGTCACGCCCATATGCCCGGTGCCGAAGGGGCAGTTCAGCGTGCCCAGCAGCATATCGAGGCTGCGTGCATCGCCCATCTTCTGGCCCCAGCGGGCGTCGGGCAGCACATAGGGCGCGCGCGACATGCTTTCGGCACCCCCGGCCAGCGCGAAGTCTGCATCGCCCAGCATCAGGCTCTGAGTGGCCGAGACCAGCGCCTGCACGCCCGAGCCGCAGAGCCGGTTCACGTTCATCGCTGGCACCTCGTCGGGCACGCCCGCGTCGCGCGCGGCGACGCGGCTGAGGTACATGTCGCGCGGCTCAGTGTTGATGACGGTGCCGAAGACGACATGGCCGATCTGCGCCGGATCGACGCCCGCGCGCGCCATCGCCGCCGCCGCGACGGTGCTGCCCAGCTTGGTGGGCGGTGTGGCGGCAAGGCTGCCGCCGAAAGTGCCGATGGCGGTGCGTGCGCCGCTCAGGATGACGATATCGTCTGACATGAAACTCTCCTCTAATCGTTGGCGGCACTATGGGGGGCGGGCGCGGCAAAGTCAGGAGAAACGTCCCGTCATGCGACAGCTTGACAGGGAGGGGGCGCCGCGCGACATATCCGCCATGACGGACAACACCGACAAGATCCTGACACAGCTGCCCGCCCGCCTGAAAGAGGCGCGGCAGGGGCAGGGGTTATCGCTCGACGCCGTGGCGAAGCTCTCGGGCGTGTCGCGCTCCATGGTCAGCCAGATCGAGCGCGGCGAATCGAGCCCCACCATCGCGACGCTGTGGAATCTCACCCGCGCGCTTCAGGTGGATTTTGCCGGTCTTCTCGATGCCGCCCCCGGCGAGCCGCAGATCGAGGTGCTGCGGAGTGCCGCCGTGCCGACGATCAGCAATCTGGGCGACGGTTGCCGCATTCGCATCCTGTCCCCGCCTGAGGAAGCCGGGCATCACGAGGTCTATGAATTGCTCATCGCCGAGGGCGGCGTGCTCGACAGTGCGCCCCACACCCGCGGCGCGCGCGAGCACCTTAGCGTCTTCGAGGGCGCGGTGGAGGTCACCAGCGGCAGCGGGACCGAGCGGCTGCAGGCCGGCGACACCGCGCGCTATGCCGCCGACGTGCCCCATGCGATCCGCGCGACAGAGGGGCCGGTGCGCGCCTTTCTGGTGGTTCATGACGCGTAGTTTCCGGGATATCGGAAAAAATCCGCCATTCCGGAAATCCTCTATTCCGGAATATCCTCCGCTATGGTAGAAGTCTCCTGAAAAGGAGAGCCTCATGACCCAAGCATTTCTGTCCCATGTCACCGACACCCTGGCCGAGATCGACGCCGAGGGCATGATGAAGCGCGAGCGGCTCATCACCACCCCGCAGGGCGGCGAAATAGCGGTGGGCGACCGCGAAGTCATCAACCTTTGCGCCAACAACTACCTCGGCCTCGCCGATCACCCCGAGCTTATTGCCGCCGCCAAGGAAGCGATGGACGAGAAGGGCTTTGGCATGGCCTCGGTCCGTTTCATCTGCGGCACGCAGGACATTCACCGCGAGTTGGAGCAGAAGCTGGCCAGCTTTCTTGGCCACGACGATTCGATCCTCCTCGCCGCCTGTTTCGACGCCAACGGCGGGCTGTTCGAGCCGCTTCTGGGACCGGAGGACGCGGTCATCTCGGACGCGCTGAACCATGCGTCGATCATCGACGGGATCCGGCTCTGCAAGGCCAAGCGCTACCGCTATGCCAACAGCGATATGGAAGATCTCGAGGCCAAGCTGAAACAGGCCCGCGCGGACGGCGCGCGCTTCATTATGATCGCCACCGACGGGGTTTTCTCGATGGACGGCTATCTGGCGAAACTGCCCGAGATCGTGGCGCTGGCCGTGAAATACGAGGCGCTGGTAATGGTCGACGACTGCCATTCCACCGGCTTCATGGGGCCAAAGGGCGCGGGCACCCCGGCGCATCACGGGGTCAAGGTGGACATCGTGACCGGCACGCTGGGCAAGGCGCTCGGCGGGGCCATCGGCGGCTATATCGCGGGGCCGCAGCCGGTGATCGACCTGCTGCGCCAGCGCGCGCGGCCCTATCTGTTCTCAAACTCGCTGCCATCCTCCATCGTGCGCGCCGGTATCCGGGCGCTGGAATTGGTGGAAGAGGGCGACGACCTGCGCGCGCGTCTTTTCGAGAATACCGAATACTGGCGCGCGGGGCTGGAGAAGCTGGGCTTCGATCTGCTGCCCGGCGAGCATCCCATCGTGCCGGTCATGCTGGGCGAGGCGCAGCTGGCGCAGGACATGGCGGCGAAGCTTTTCGAGGAAGGCGTCTATGTTTCCGGCTTCTTCTTCCCGGTGGTGCCGCGCGGTCAGGCGCGCATCCGCACCCAGATGAACGCGGCGCTGACGCGCGAGCAGCTTGACCGCGCGCTGAAAGCTTTCGAGATGGCCGGCAAGGCCTGCGGGGTGATCTGATGGCGACGAACGAGATGAAGGCGCTGGCCAAGCTGCACCCCCGCGAGGGGTTGTGGATGACCCATGCCCCGGTGCCCGAGATCGGCCCCGAGGACGTGCTGATCAAGATCAACAAGACCGGCATCTGCGGCACCGATATCCATATCTGGAACTGGGACGATTGGGCCGCCGGGACCGTGCCGGTGGGGCTGATCACCGGCCATGAATTCGCAGGCGAGATTGTTGAGCTTGGCCGCAATGTCGAGGGGCTGGAGGTCGGCCAGCGCTGCTCGGGCGAGGGACATCTGATCGGCAAGCAGTCGCGGCAAAGCCGGGCGGGCAAGTTCCACCTAGACCCGGCGACGCGGGGCATCGGAGTGAACGAGCAGGGGGCCTTTGCGCAATACCTCAAGCTGCCCGCCTTCAACGTGGTGCCGCTGCCAGACGAGATTTCCGACGACATCGGCGCGATTCTCGATCCTCTGGGCAACGCGGTGCATACCGCGCTCAGCTTCGATCTGGTGGGCGAGGATGTGTTGATCACCGGCGCGGGGCCGATCGGCATCATGGCCGCCGCGGTGGCGCGGCACGTCGGCGCGCGGCATGTGGTGATCACGGATGTGAACCCCGACCGTCTGGCGCTGGCGGAAAAGGTCGCCGACGTGGTGCCGGTGAACGTGGCCAAGGAGGAGTTGGCCGATGTGATCCCGCGGCTGAAGATGAAACAGGGTTTTGACGTCGGGCTTGAGATGTCGGGCAACCAGCAGGCGCTGGATCAGATGGTCGAGGCGATGACCATGGGCGGGCGCATCGCCATGCTGGGCATTCCGCCGGGCAAGTCGCCGGTGGACTGGAGCCGCATCGTCTTTAAGGCGATCACCATCAAAGGCGTCTATGGCCGCGAGATTTTCGAGACGTGGTACAAGATGATCGCCATGCTGGAAAACGGGCTGGATGTCTCCGCCATCATCACCCACCGCTTTGGGGTCGATGATTTCGAACAGGGCTTCGCCGCGATGAAATCGGGGCGGTCGGGCAAGGTGGTGCTGGACTGGACCTGAACCGCTCAGGGGCGCAGGCGATTGCGCCCCTGTTGCGTGAGGACCCAAACGTCCTCCCCTTCGAACACCGCTGCGCAGAGCGGTTTGCCATAGCCCGCCCCGGTGTCGAGGTTCACCCGGTTGCCATAGTGCATGGCGCTGTCGACCGGCGTGTGGCCGTGCACGACCAGCTTGGGATGCGGCGCGGTGTACTGGTGAAACTCCTTGCGGATCCACAGCAGATCATTCTCGCGCTGATCATCCAGCGGCACCTCGGGGCGGATGCCCGCATGAGCAAAGAAGAGGTCGGGCGTTTGATGTGACAGGGCGAAGGTCTTGAGGAAATCCACATGGCTCTGCGGCACCGCTGCGCGGGCTTTCTCATGCACCTCTGACATCCGGTCGCGCCCGCTGACCGACACGCCGTAGGAGTTCAGCGTCGTGTCGCCGCCCAAACGCGGGTTCAGCCAGTTAAGCTCAACCAGCAGCAGCGGATCGTGGCGGGGGAAATCCTCCATGAACCAGCTGAACATGCGGTCGTGATTGCCCATCAGAAAGGTCCAATTGCGGCCCTCGGCTTTCCCTTCGGCCAGCCGTTCGATCACCGCTTTGCTGTCGGGGCCGCGGTCGGTGTAATCGCCCAGAAAGACGATCTGCGCCTCCGGCCCGCCGTCTTCTTCGATCAAAGTCAGGACGCGCTCAAGCTCGGCGGCATAACCGTGGATGTCTCCGATGGCATAGATGGGGCTGGGCATGATCGTTCCTGTCCTTCTGCACCCCCTCGTGATGCCGCAAAGCGGCGGGGAAGGGAAGGCTTAGGCCCGACAATGCCCCAAAAGCAAAAGCGCCCCACGAGGAGGCGCTTCCAGATTGTGCAGGTCGTGCGGGCCTTAGGCCACGTCGAATTGCAGCGGCTTGATCTGCCGGAACATGCCGGTGTCGCGCAGCTTGCCGATCACTGTCTCGGGCACTTGATCATCGACATAGAGCAGGGCAATCGCCTCGCCCTTGGCGGTGTGGCGGCCAAGGGTGAAGTTGGCAATGTTCACGCCGTTCTCGCCCATGGTCTGGCCCAGCGTGCCGATGATGCCCGGCACGTCTTCGTTGGTGGTGTAGAGCATGTGCTCCCCGATCTCGGCGTCGATGGTGATGCCCTTGATCTGGATGAAGCGCGGCTTGCCGTCCGAGAAGACGGTGCCCGCGATGGAGCGCTCGCGCTTCTCGGTCACCACGGTCACCTTGACGTAGCCGTCGAAAACGCCGGATTTGTCCTGGTTGGTGGTGGAGATCTGGATGCCTTTCTCACGCGCGACCACGGGGGCCGAGACCATGTTCACGTCCGGGTTGGCGCGCTTCATGATGCCCGCCACGACGCCGCAGTTCAGCGCCTTGAGGTTCATTTTCGCGACCGAGCCGTCGTAGAGGATGTTGATCGCCTTGATCGGCTCATCCGTCATCTGGCCGATGAAGGCACCCAAGTGACCGGCCAGCTTGACCCACGGCCCCATGACCTTGGCCTCCTCGGCGGTGACCGAGGGCATGTTGAGCGCATTGGTCACGGCGCCGGTCAGCAGGTAGTCGGACATCTGCTCGGCCACCTGCAGGGCGACGTTCTCCTGTGCTTCGGTGGTCGCGGCGCCGAGGTGCGGGGTGCAGACCACGTTGGGCAGGTTGAAGAGCGGGTTCTCCTTGGCCGGTTCCTCGGCGAAGACGTCGAAGCCAGCGCCGGCGACATGGCCGGACTTCAGCAGATCGGCCAGCGCTTCCTCGTCGACCAGACCGCCGCGGGCGCAGTTGATGATGCGCACGCCTTTCTTGGTCTTCTCAAGGTTCTCACGGCTCAGGATATTTGCCGTCTGCTCGGTATAGGGCACGTGTAGGGTGATGAAATCGGCGCGCGCCAGCAGATCGTCGAGCTCGACCTTCTCGACACCCATCTTCTCGGCCTTCTCCTCGCCCAAGAAGGGGTCATAAGCCACGACTTTCATCTTTAGCCCGCGCGCGCGGTCGCAGACGATGCCGCCGATGTTGCCCGCGCCGATCACGCCGAGGGTCTTGCCGGTCAGCTCTACACCCATGAACTTGGACTTTTCCCACTTGCCAGCGTGGGTGGAGGCCGAAGCTTCGGGGATCTGGCGTGCCACGGCGAACATCATCGCGATGGCATGTTCGGCGGTGGTGATCATGTTGCCGAAGGGCGTGTTCATCACGATCACACCCTGTTTCGAGGCGGCGTCCTTGTCGATGTTGTCGGTCCCGATGCCCGCGCGGCCGATCACCTTAAGGTTCGGCGCGTTGGCGAGGATCTTTTCCGTCACCTTGGTGGCCGAGCGGATGGCGAGGCCGTCATAGTTGCCGATGATCTCGGCCAGTTTGTCTTTGTCCTTGCCCAGATCGGGCTGAAAATCCACGTCGATGCCGCGGTCGCGGAAGATCTGAACGGCAGCTTCGGAGAGTTTGTCGGAAATGAGTACTTTGGGGGCCATTTGTCTGGTCCTTCATAAACGGGGTCAGCGGTGCGCAGAGACGCGCAGCCGACGAGAGGGGGGAGTAGGGTGCGCGATCCTCGCGCACCATCGCATCACGCGTTGATTTCGGCTTCAAAAGCCCATTCGAGCCAAGGCAGCATCGCTTCGATGTCCGCCGTCTCGACCGTGCCGCCGCACCAGATGCGCAGGCCCGGAGGGGCATCGCGGTAAGCGCCAATGTCGAGCGCTGCGCCCTCATCCGCCAACCGCTTGGCCACGGCTTTGGCAAAGGAAGCGCCGTCCTCGATCCGGTCATCGGTGAACTTGAGGCAGACCGACGTGTTGGAGCGTGTCGCGGGATCGGTGGCGAGGAAGTCGATCCAGTCATGGGCTTCGACGAAATCGGCCACGGCCTTGGTGTTGGCGTCGGCGCGGGCGATCAGGCCCTGCAGCCCGCCCACGGATTTGGCCCAGTCCAGCGCCAGCAGGTAATCCTCGACACAGAGCATCGACGGCGTGTTGATCGTCTCGCCGCGGAAGATGCCCTCGTTCAGCTTACCGCCCTTGGTCAGGCGGAAGATCTTGGGCAGCGGCCACGCGGGGGTGTAATTCTCCAGCCGCTCGACAGCACGCGGGCTGAGGATCAGCATGCCATGCGCCGCTTCGCCGCCCAGCACCTTCTGCCAAGAGAAGGTTGTCACATCGAGCTTGTCCCACGGCAGGTCCTGCGCGAAGGCGGCGGAGGTCGCATCGCAGAGCGTCAGGCCGGCGCGGTCCGCCGGGATCACGTCGCCCGTGGGTACGCGCACGCCAGAGGTCGTGCCGTTCCAAGTAAAGCAGACGTCGTTGTCATAGTTCAGCGCGGCCATGTCGACGATCTCGCCATACTCGGCGGTGTGGACCTGCGCCTCGATCTTCAGCTGCTTGACCACGTCGGTGACCCAGCCCGCGCCGAAGCTTTCCCAAGCGACCATCTCGGCGGGCCGTTCGCCCAGGAGCGACCACATGGCCATCTCGAAGGCGCCGGTGTCGGAGGCAGGCACGATGCCGATGCGGTAGTCGGCGGGCACGCCGAGCACTTCGCGGGTGGTCTCGATCGCCTCTGCGAGCTTGGCCTTGCCGGGCGCGGCACGGTGGCTGCGGCCCAGCGGTGCATCCGCGAGCTTGGTCAAATCGAATGTGGGGATTTTGGCGCAGGGGCCGGAGGAGAAACGCGGGTTTGCCGGTACGGCAACAGGTTTCGCTTCCGGGCGCAATGCCGGTTGGTTCATAGCCATTGATGCTACCCTCTCAGATATTCGCCCTTCGTTGGGGAAGGGTGTCCCACTTGCCGGGATACGCGGGGAGGCCGGGCTGGCGCAAGTCGCAAAATGACGCTAGGACGCCGGTCATGTCGCTTTGCGCGGCGCGAATGATGCGGATCGGAAACTTATGTTCACGGCAATCTTGTTGACCTCCCCCACCAACCCCAGCCTCGACCCCGCGCTGGTGGAAAGCCTGCGCAATGCTTGGGGCGGGGGTGACGCGCTTTGGCTGGCCCCGGATGAGGCGGCGGAGTTCTCGCTGGCGCAGATGCCGGAAAACCGTTGGGATGTCTGGGAAAGCTGCCAGTCCATGGGGGTCGATCTGGTGATCGTGCCGACAGAGGGCCGCCGCAAGAAGATGCTGCTGGCCGATATGGACAGCACGATGATCCAGCAAGAATGTATCGACGAATTGGCCGATGAAGCAGGCGTCGGGGAGCGCGTGAAAGAGATCACCGCCCGCGCCATGAACGGTGAGTTGGATTTCGACGGCGCCCTGCGCGAACGGGTCGGCCTGCTGAAAGGGTTGGAAGCCAGCGTGATCGACAAGGTCTTGGCTGAGCGGATCACCCTGATGCCCGGCGGCGGGGCGCTGGTGGGCACAATGAAGGCCAACGGCGGCTATGCCGCTCTGGTCTCGGGCGGGTTCACCGCCTTCACAGCCAAAGTGGCCGAGATGCTGGGCTTTGATGAGAATCGCGCCAATACGCTGCTGGTTGAACAGGCCGCGCTGACGGGCGATGTGGGGCTTCCGATCCTCGGGCGTGAGGCCAAGGTCACCGCGCTGGAAGAGATCACGGCAAAGCTGGGCATCACCGAAGATCAGGTCATCGCCGTGGGTGACGGGGCCAATGATCTGGGCATGTTGGGGCGCGCGGGCATGGGCGTGGCGCTACATGCAAAGCCTTCTGTCGCGGCGGAATGTGACATCCGCATCAACTTTGGCGATCTGACCGCGCTGCTGTTCGTGCAGGGCTATGCGCGTAGCGAATTTGCAGGCTGAGCCTGCCCGCGGAGCGCTGCCGCTTCCTTAGAGCAAGGCGGCAGCGCGAGTGGCTTAAAGCAGCCCCGCCGCTGGTTTCAGCATCCCGGTTTCAAGCCCGCGCCAGTTCTTGATCGGCGCGTTCATCCGCTTGAGCGCGGCGGGGTGGTTGGCGTCCAGCGCCCCCAGTTTGACCATCAACGCGGTGATCGCGCATTCGGCGGCGCGGGTGGTGCCGCAGGCGGCTTTCAATGCGATGCCCAGTTTGCGCTCGGGCCAGATGGCGATGAAGAAGCCTTCGGCCCCGGTTTTCAAGGCGACTTTGCCATCCATCGCCCGCATCAGTTCCGTGCAGGCGCGACCTTCGCCCGCGACGAGTTCGGGGTGCAGGCGCATGGCCTCGTGCAGCCGCGCTTCGGCAGAGCCTTCGGGGGCGGCGGCGAAATGCGCCATGGCGCGGGCCATGCCATGCAGGGTGCAAGCGTAGTTCGGGGCCGAGCAGCCGTCGATCCCATAGCCGGGGGAGGTTTCTTGCGTGACCGTCTCGAAAGCCTCAAGGCAGGCTTTTTGCACCGCGTGCTCCGGCTTTTCGTAATTCGCCCCGCCGCCCAGATGTTGGTTCAGCGTCAGGAAGCCTGCGTGTTTGCCCGAGCAGTTGTTGTGGATCTGGCAGGGTTTCTCATGGGCGCGGATCAGCCCCTCCATGGCGTCGCGGTCGGCGGGCTCCTGCGGGCCGCAGCGAAAGGCGTCGTCGTCCAGACCCAGCGTGTTGAGCCAGACGCCCACCCGGTCGGTGTGGATGGCGGCCCCTTGGTGCGAGGCGCAGGCCAGCGCCAGTTGCTCGGTGCTCAGCCCCGCCTTGTCGGCCGCGCCGGAATTGATCAGCGGCAGCGCTTGGATCATCTTGGAAGAAGAGCGCGGCAGAATGACCTTTTCCGGGTCGCCCCAAGCCTCGACGATCTGGCCGCTGGCGTCGCAGATCACGGCGTGACCGGAATGCACGCTTTCCAGAAAGGATCCGCGCCAGATTTCCGCAAATGGGGCTGCTTTGGTCATGAGGTTCATCCTGTTTCTGGGCGAAAACCTGCCAATCAGGGTTTCGTCGGTCGCGCGTTTGCCGTTATTGTGGTTGGTGTCGAACAGATAACAGACACCCGCAAGAGAGCAACCCGCTGAGGTTGCCCGGTTGGGGTCTGTGGACGTGTTGAGGTCAAGGACGGCTGGAGGCTGGACAGATGGGAATGATGAAGACATGTGGTCTTGCACTTGGGGCGCTCGCCCTTGTGGCGAGCGGCGCAGTGGCGCAGGAGCAGAGCACCAACCGGGTGGCTGCCAAGACCGACTGGAGCGTCTTTGTAGAAGATAACCCGACGGAATGCTGGGGCGTCTCGACGCCGAAGGAAGTGGTCAACACGCGCGATGGGCGTGTGGTGGCGGTGAACCGGGGCCAGACATTGCTGATGGTATTCTATCGTCCTTCGGCAGAGGCCAAGGGTCAGGTTGCTTTCACCGGCGGCTATCCTTTCGCCTCGGGCTCGACCGTGACGATGAGCATTTCGGGCAATACCTATGAGCTGTTCACCGAAGGCGAATGGGCATGGCCCGCGACAACGGCGGATGACGCCAAGATCATCGCCGCGATGAAGCGCGGTGCGGATGCGACGCTGGTCGGCAAGTCTTCGCGCGGGACGCAGACCAAGGACACATTCTCGCTTCTGGGCTTCACCGCTGCGGTGGAAGATGCGGAGAAGCGCTGCGGGGGGTGAGCCTCTGCGATTTGAGAGTTTGGGACGGCCTCGCGATTGCGGGGCCGTTTTTGTTTGGGGCGAACGTGCCACCCGGGCCCGGGACAAGCCGCAGGCGCCGGGCCATCGCCTGCCCGCCCCCCCCGGGTCGGCGATTTGGTGAGGCTGTGTGTGACTTCGCAGGGCTTACACCATGGTTGAGGCATAAAGTGGTATCGAAGATATGTTGGTTCGCCGACACGCGGGCAGCCGATGGCCCTTGCACGAAAAAGCCGCGGCCTCCTTTCGAGAGCCGCGGCTAAGAATACGTCGTATATTCCGGCGTCAGGCCGCGCGCGACAATGGCGCCGCCACCTCTTCCTCGATAAACGCACCATGCAGCGCCTTGATCACCGGTTGCAGGCTCTCCCGCTCGACGATGAACTGCACATCCACATTGCGCGGCCCTTGGCTCGCGCCGATGGCCGTCTCGCCAGCCTCTGCGATGGCCACGAGGCCCCGTTGCAACACCGACAAGCCGTTCAGATCGCGCCCGATGACCGAGGCCATGGACAGCGTGCGGGTGGTGATCTCGGCGGTGGGGTAAATCTCGGCCAGATCCTTCTCCACCCGGCGCATCGTCTTCAGCGAAGCGTCCAGATAATGGGTGATCGTATTGGCGTTCGAGACCTTCGAGACGATCCGCACGTTGTGCCGCGTCAGCACGTCGAGGATCGCGGTGTCATAGCCTTTGACGCCGACCATGTCCTGCTCGAACAGTTCAAGCGTAACGATGTCCAGACCGGTCACGATCTCCACCGCGGGCGCTTCGGCCTGACGGTCGTCGATCAGCGTGCCGGGGTCTTCGGGCTCGAAGGCGTTGGTCACGCGCAGCGGCACGTCGGCCTGACGCAGGGTCTTGGCCGCCTTGGGGTGGATCGCCTCCATCCCCATGTTCGAGAGTTGGTCCGCCACGTCGTAGTTCGTGCGGCCAATTTTCTTGACGGCATGCTCGCCCACCAGTTTCGGGTCACAGGACGACAGGTGGAACTCCTTGTGAATGATCGCCTCGCGCGAGCCGGTGAGGGCGGCAAGCTTGGAGAAGGTCACCTCGGAATAGCCGCGGTCGAACTCGCGCATCAGACCTTCGGCGCATTGCGCATAGCCTGTGACGATGGGCATTTCCGTATGAGGGTCGATGCCCTCCATCGCCTGCGCGATGCGCTCATCGAGGGTCACGTTGCCCTCGTCACGCCACCCCGAGAGGTCGACGAAACGGGCGTTCACGCCAGCGCGTTGCAGCAGGATCGTGGTGACGAAGGCGGAATGCGCCTCGCCCAGACCGGACAGCAACTCGCGAATTTGCAGCATGTGCTCCGACAGGCGGAAGTGGCCATAGGCGCAAAGGCGTTGCAGGTCGATCAGGCAGTTGCGGGCACCATGGGTGCGCTCGGACACAAAGGCGTCGGCCTGTTCGATGTCGCCGGGATGCTCCAGCACCTCGCGGTGCACGCGCTGCATCTCGGCCGAGACGCGGGTCAGCGCCTCGTGCCAGCCGTGATCGTTGCTGGCATTGGCCAAATGGGCGTAAACGCCCGGCTCGCCCGATTTCTTATGCTCCAGCAACAGGTTCGTGATCCCGCCAAAGGCGGAGACCACGAAGACGCGCCCATAGATGTCCGCGCCCTTACGGTCACCGACAAAGAGCGTATCTTTGAGTTGGTTTACGCGGGACATGGACGTCCCGCCGATTTTTTCGACAGTGTGGGACGGTTGAGTCATAAAACTTAAGCGACCTCCTCGGCAGGCGCATAGGAACCATCTTCGCGGTGCACTTCGTTGCCGGTGACCGGCGGGTTGAAGCAGCACGCCATGTGCAGTTCTTCCTCTGCGCGCAGGATGTGTTTGTCGTGCAGGTTCAGGGCGTACATCACGCCGGGGGTGATCTCATGCGTCTCGCCGGTGGCGAGATCGGTGATCGAGCCTTTGCCCTTCATGCAATAGACGCTCTCGAAGTGATGCTTGTAGTGGAACGTGTGTTCCGACCCGGCCTCAAGCACGGTGATATGGAAGGAAAACCCCATCCCGTCATCGGCCAGAAGCATCCGTGTGGAGGTCCATTTCGCATCCGCCACGTGACGGTCTGTGCCCTGAAGTTTGTTAAAATCGCGTACAATCATCGGTATTACTCCGCTGCCAGTTTCATGTTGCCCGTCACATCGCGGGTCGCTTGAAGAAGGATATCAAAGCCTTCGCGCATAACCTTCTCCGGCGTGGTGAGCGGGGCAAGATATTTTACGATCTCGTCGTTCGCGCCCGATGTTTCGATCACGAGGCCCAATTCATAGGCACGCGCGCAGATCGCACCGGCCAGCTCGCCCGAGCCAACATCGACGCCCTGCATCAGGCCGCGGCCTTTCAGCGTGGCACCGTCGACCAGATCGGCCACATCCTTAAGCGCGGTGGTCAGCAGCACGGCTTTCTCGGCCAGCGCCTTTTCGAAGGTGTCATCGGTCCAGAACTTCTCAATCGCGACGCGGGCGGTGACGAAGGCATGGGTGTTGCCGCGGAAGGTGCCGTTGTGCTCGGCGGGCTTCCAGATGTCATGCTCCGGCGCGATCAGCAGGGCCGCGAAGGGCAAGCCAAAGCCGGAAAGCGATTTCGCTTGGGTGATCATGTCAGGCTTGATACCGGATGCCTCAAAGGAGAAGAAGCTCCCCGAACGGCCACAGCCCGCCTGAATGTCGTCAACGATCAGCAGCGCACCATGTTTGCGGGCGATCTTCTCGATGCCTTGCATCCATGCGTCGGAGGCCGCGTTCAACCCGCCTTCGCCTTGGATCGGCTCAAAGATGAAGGCCGCGGGCGCGTCGATGCCCGACGACGGGTTCGATAGCATCGCGTCGATCATCTCAAGCGTGTCCACGTTCTCGCCCAATGCGCCTTCGAAGGGCATGTGGGTGACATCGGCCAGCGAGCCGCCGCCCGCGCCGCCGCGCTTGCCTTTGTTGCCAGTCAGCGCCAGCGCGCCCATGGTCATGCCGTGAAAACCGTTGGTGAAGGAGATCACGTTGGTGCGGCCTGTTACCTTGCGCGCCAGCTTGATCGCGGCTTCGACGGCATTGGTGCCGGTCGGGCCGGTCATCATGACCTTATAGTCCATGCCGCGCGGCCTGAGGATTTTCTCCTCATAGGCTTCGAGGAAGGCCGCCTTAGTCTCGCTATGAAAGTCGAGGCCGTGGGCGATGCCATCAGCGGTGATATGCTCCACCAGCGCCTGCTTCATGTCCGGGTCATTGTGCCCGTAGTTCAGCGAGGAGCAGCCGGCGAGAAAGTCGATGTAGCGGTTGCCCTCGCCATCGAACATTTCCGAGCCGCTGGCGCGGGTGAAAACGGCGTTCATACCGCGGCAGTAGGAGCGGGCTTCGCTCTCGCGGCGGGTAAAGATGGTCGTGTTCTGTGCCATGTCCTTAGGCATAGGAATTCCTTTCTCTTCTAGAGAGTCTATCGTGTGAATTGTCAGCTGCGGTTTACGCGGCGCGTCTCAGCGCGGCGGCCTCGGGCAGCGTGATCGTCACCATATGTTCGGTGTCATGCGCGCCCTCGAAGTGGGCGTCTTTGGTAAAGTGGGGCGCATCGGAAAGATCGCCGCCGATGTGGTTCGCAAAGCTGCGGAACAGCCCCCAAGAGGCGTCGTTGTCGCGGGTGATCGTGGTTTTGAGGGTCTTGGCGTCCTCGGTCTCATCCCGGTTCACCAGTTCCATCAGCATGGTTTTCCCCAGACCAAGGCCGCGGGCCTTGGGGCTGACGGCGACCTGCCAGACAAAGAAAGCATCTTGGGCAGGGATCATATGGCCGGAGATCCAGCCCACGATATCACCGTCCAACTCGGCCACCACGCAGGTGTCGCGGAAGTGGTCGGCCTGGATCAGGTTCGCATAGAGCGAATTTTCGTCGAGCGGCTTACAGTCGCGAATCAACCGCCAGATGGCGGCTCCGTCCTCGGCATTGGGCTTGCGCAGCTTGGGTGTGCGGGCTTTTTTCATGTCGAGTTTATTCTGCATCCGTTCGTGGCTCCCTGATTGTTTCGATAGGCTAAATAAGTCATGCGCGGAAATACTTCAACAATCAAAGCGAATTACTTCAAAATGCGCTTATAGCGTGCTTTAAGCGCCATAGAGCTGTGCATATTTGTTTCGTTCTCCGAACGAAATTAGGCGGCTTCGCTTAGCTATACTAAGCGATCAGGCGGGTTTTGAGCGATTGCTGAGAATGCCGCCAATGTGCAATGATGCACCATGACGCAGAAACATCCCGACCGGGTCGACGAAAGTCTGATCGCCTTGCGCCGCATTTTGCGGGCCACCGAACTCTATGCCCGCGATCTGGCGCAGGCCGCGGGGGTGACTCCTGCGCAACTGCGCGTCTTGCAGATCGTGGGAGAGAAGAAAGACCCGACCGCCAAGACCCTCGCCAATCAGATGGGGGTGAGCCAAGCCACCGTGACCGCCTTGGTCGACAAGCTGGTGGCGCGCAGCTTGGTCTCGCGCCAGCCCTCAGCGCAGGACCGTCGTCAGACCAACATCACCTTGACCACCCAAGGCGAGGATGTGTTGGAAGAAGCCCCCGATGCGCTGCAACAGCGCTACGTCCGCGCCTTTGCGGATCTGGCCGATTGGGAGCAGGCGCAGCTGGTGTCGTCGTTGGAGCGTGTTGCGGCGATGCTGAACGTGGACAGTCTGGATGCCGCGCCGGTTCTCGCGACCGGGGAATTGCGCACAAGCAAGAAGACCTATTGAGCGCGGTCCCAGACCTCGGCGGCCAAACCCTTTTGCAAATCGCGCCTTTTCTTATATAGAGACCCATCCCTAGCCAGTGAGTCTTTGAAATGTCCGCTTCCGCGCCCATCACCCAAGACGTGATGACCCTTCCCCGTAAGCTGCCCGACGGGCCGATCAACCTTGTCGGCCTGACCCGCGACGCCATGCGCGACGCGCTGATCGCCCATGGCACGCCCGAGAAACAAGCGAAGATGCGTGTGGGGCAGATTTGGCAATGGATCTACCAGTGGGGCGTGCGGGATTTCGACGCGATGACTAACCTCGCCAAGGGCTACCGCGCTCAATTGGCTGAGAAATTCGTGATCGAAGTGCCTGAGGTGGTGACCCGTGCGGTCAGCGAGGATGGCACCCGCAAATACCTCGTCCGGATCGCGGGCGGTCATGAGGTCGAGGTGGTTTATATCCCCGAAGAGGGGCGCGGCACGCTTTGTGTCTCCAGCCAAGTGGGCTGCACGCTGACCTGTTCCTTCTGCCACACCGGCACGCAGAAGCTGGTCCGCAACCTCACAGCGGGGGAGATCATCGGTCAGGTTATGGTGGCGCGTGACGATCTGGGCGAATGGCCTGAAATCGGCGCGCCGAAGGATGAAACCCGGCTCTTGAGCAATATCGTGCTTATGGGCATGGGCGAGCCGCTGTATAATTTCGAGAACGTGCGTGACGCGATGAAGATCGCGATGGACCCTGAGGGCATCCAGCTCTCGCGCCGCCGCATCACGCTGTCGACTTCCGGCGTCGTCCCCGAGATTCACCGCACCGCCGCTGAGATCGGCTGCCAGTTGGCCGTGTCCTTCCACGCCACCACCGACGAGGTGCGCAACAAGCTGGTGCCGATCAACAAGCGTTGGAACATCGAGGCGCTGCTGGAGGCGCTCAAAGCCTACCCCAAGGTCAGCAATTCCGAGCGGATCACTTTTGAATACGTGATGCTGAAGGACGTGAACGACAGCGACGAAGACGCGCATCGTCTGGTCAAGCTGATCGAGGGCATCCCGGCCAAGATCAACCTGATCCCCTTCAACGAATGGCCCGGCTCGCCCTATGAGCGGTCGTCGAACAACCGCATCCGGGCTTTTGCCAATATCATCTATCAGGCCGGCTATGCCTCGCCGATCCGCACCCCGCGGGGCGAAGACATCATGGCGGCCTGCGGTCAGCTCAAGTCGGCGACCGAACGCGCCCGCAAGTCGCGCAAGCAGATCGAGGCGGACGCGGGTCTGGGCGGTTAAGCCAGCCCCGCGCGGTCCCGCGAAAGCGCTTCTTCAGTAACACCCTCGGCGGCGATGTCGCCGGGGGTTTCCGCGCCCCGCACCAATGCCGCCGCCGCGCGCGCTAGCGCCGGGGCGGTCTGGATGCCATAGCCACCCTGACCGGCGAGCCAGAAGAACCCTTCACCTTCAGGATCATAGCCCGCCACCGGATCGCCATCGGGCAAAAAGCTGCGCAGCCCGGCCCAGCGGCTTTCGATGCGCGGGCGCTCGAGGTCGAAGGCGGTTTCGATCCGGTCGATGCAGATCGCGATATCCAGTTCTTCGGGTTGGGCGTCGCAGGGGGGCGAGGGCGTGGCATCGGCGGGCGAAATCAGCAGCTTGCCCGCATCGGCCTTGAGGTAGAACTGCTCGTCAATATCCACCACCATCGGCCAACGGTCCGGCACCATCCCCTCGGGCGAGGCCACGGTGAGCGCCGTTCGGCGTTTCGGGGTGAGGCCCGCAGGCTTTAACCCGGCCAGCGTGGCGATCTCATCCGCCCAAGCCCCGGCGGCATTGACGACGACCGGCGCGTGGAAGGTGCCTTGGCTCGTGTCGACCTGCCAGTCACCCTCTTTGCGAAGCGCCTGCACCTCGGCCTTGGTGTGCAAAACGCCGCCCCCGGCGCGGAAGGTCTTGAGGTAATGTTGATGCAGCCCGTTCACGTCGATATCCGCCGCCGAAGTGTCCTGCAGCCCGCCGGTGGCATAGCCTTTGCGCAGCAGCGGCACGCGCGTCTCGACCTCGGCCCCGCTCAGCGGGGTGACATGGGGGCCCAACTCCTCGGCAGTGCGGGCAAGCGATGCTTGCTGGTCCTGCCGCGCGACGAAGACCGCGCCGCGGGGTTCCAGCAGCGGATGCGCCAAATGCGGGCTGGCAGGGTCGTGAAAGAAAGCGGCAGAGGCACGGGAGAGGGCGCGGATCACCTCAGGCCCATAGGTCACCGTAAACAGCGCGGCAGAGCGGCCCGTGGTGTGATAGCCCGGCTGGCTTTCGCGCTCCAGCAGCAGCACCCGGCGGTCGCTGGACAGTTCAGCGGCGACAGAAGCGCCCGCTATGCCCGCACCGATCACGATGCAATCGAAACCTGTCGTTGAATTGTTCATACTCTGCCCTCTCTGCGCGGAGGCTAGCACCGCCCGCGGCGGGGCAAAAGGGCCGAAGCGCGGTCCGCCTCTGCCCCTGCGGGCAATCGTATAAATCCGCCATATTGTTGCAATTGCATGAAATTTTCGCCCGGCGCGGCAAAGCCGTTGACCGAACGCCCCGCCCGGCGCAGTCTGTCGCAAAGGGCGCATGCGGTGATGCCGAACGCGCCCCGACCCACAGGAGTGCTGCCCCATGTCCGAACTGACCCTTTCCAGAACCCTTCCCGCGCTGACGCTGGCCTTTGGCCTGATGGCCTCGGCCTCCGCCGCTGCCGAGCTTGTCATCGGCATGCAGCAGGAGCCCACGTCGCTTGATCCCACGGCGGATGCCACCGCCTCCATCGACAGCATGATGACTCAGAACGTCTTCGAATCGCTGACCACCGTGGCCGAGAATGGCGAAGTACAGCCGAACCTTGCCACCTCTTGGGAGGTGTCCGACGACGGGCTGACCTATACGTTCAAACTGGCCGAAGGTGTGACCTTCCACGACGGCAGCACGTTGGATGCCGAGGATGTCGTCTATTCCTTTAACCGCGCCATGGGCGAAGACAGCGTGAACCCCTCCAAGGACATTTTCGAGCCAATCGAAAGTGTCACGGCGGTCGATCCCCAGACGGTCGAGATCACGCTTTCGGGCAAGGATGCCTTTTTCCTCTTCAACATGGGGCAGGGCGACAGCGCGATTGTCGCCGCCGAGACGGCGGATACGAACAACGCCAACCCGGTGGGCTCCGGTCCCTTCAAGTTCGACAGTTGGACAAGGGGCGACCGCCTGACGTTGGTCAAGAACCCCGATCACCGCGATGCGGCCGAGGTGGCGCTCGACAAGGTGGTGTTCCGCTTCATCTCCGACCCCGCAGCCGCCACCGCGGCGATGATGGCCGAAGAGCTCGACGCTTTCCCCGGCTTCCCCGCGCCGGAACTGCTGCCGCAGTTCGAGGCCGACCCGCGTTTCCGCGTCAATGTCGGCTCGACCGAGGGCGAGGTGATCCTTGCCATGAACAACGCCAAGCCGCCTTTCGACAATGTCGAGGTGCGCCGCGCCGTGGCCACCGCCATCGACCGTGACGAGATCATCGAGGGCGCGATGTACGGCCAGGCCGTGCCGATCGGCAGCTTCTATCCGCCGCATGGCACCGCCTATGTCGACCTGACGGACGCCTATCCGCATGACAGCGCCAAGGCCGAGGAGATGTTCGAGGCGGCGGGGGTTGCGGGGGCCACCATGACCCTGCGCGTGCCGCCGTTCCCTTACGCCACTCGCTCGGCCGAAATCATCCAGAACCAGCTGTCGGAGGCCGGGATCGACGCCGAGGTCGAGAATGTCGAATGGGGCTTCTGGATCGATGAGGTCTACAAGAAGAAGAACTACGACATGACCATCATCGCCCACACCAGCCCCAACGACATGGGCAATTTCGCCCGCGGCTCGGACTACTTCTACGGCTACGACAATGCCGAGATGACCGCCCTGTGGGAGAAGATCCAAACTGAGGTCGACCCCGAGGCCCGCAACGAACTGCTCAAGCAGGGCCAGCAGATGCTGTCCGACCAGTCGGTGCATGGCTTCCTGTTCCAGCTGCCTCTCTTGGGCGTCTTCCGCCAAGAGGTCGAAGGCTACTGGTCCTCCTCGCCCGTGCTCTACATGCCGCTGAAGAACGTGCGCATCGCCGACTGACCTGAAACGGCCGTGGTGCCCCCGGGCGCCGCGGCTCTTGGACCTGACTTCGTGGCCTATTTCCTCTTCCGCCGCACGCTCGGTTTCGTGCTGACCCTGCTCGCCGTCTCGCTCGTCGTCTTTGCCGTGATGAACGTGCTGCCGGGCGATCCGGCGCTGACCATTCTTGGCATGGACGCCAGCGAGGATGCCATCGCGGCGCTGCGCGAACAGCTGGGGCTGAACGAGCCGCTGATGACCCGCTATATTTCGTGGGTCTGGAACGCGGTGCAGGGGGACTTTGGCCTTAGCCATTCCTTCCGCGTGCCGGTCTCGGAACTCATCGCCGAACGCCTGCCGATGACGATCTCTCTCGCGGTGGCGGGGATGCTGGTGACGCTGGTGCTGGCGCTGGGCCTTGGCATCACGGCGGCGGCGCAGCATGGGCGCGCGGGCGACTGGGGGGTGATGTTCCTCAGCCAACTCGGCATTGCCGTGCCGGCCTTCTGGCTGTCGATCCTGCTCGTGATGCTTTTTGCCGTGAAGCTGCGCTGGTTGCCGCCGGGGGGCTTTGCCGGGTGGGACGATCCGGGCGCGGCGCTGCGCTCGCTCATCCTGCCCACGGTGGCGCTGGCGCTGGTGCAATCGGCGGTGCTGGCGCGGGTCACGCGGTCCTCGGCGCTGGAGGTCATGCGGCAGGACTTCGTGCGCACCGCCCGCGCCAGCGGCCTCTCGCGGCGACGGGTGCTTTGGGCCCATGTGCTGCCCAATGCGCTGGTGCCGATCGTGACCATCGTCGGCATGCAGTTCGCCGCATTGGTGACCGGGACCATCGTGATCGAGAATGTCTTTTACCTGCCGGGGCTCGGGCGGCTGATCTTCCAGTCCATCGCCAACCGCGATCTGCCCACGGTGCAGGCTCTGGTGATGCTTTTCGCCGCCATCGTGGTGACGGCGAATTTCGTGGTCGATCTGCTCTACGTCGTCATCGACCCCCGGCTGAAGGCGCGGGCATGAAGCGGCTTCCGGCGAATTTCCTGCTGGGGGCGGTACTGGTCAGCCTCGTGGTCGGGATGGCGGCGCTGTCGCTCGTCTGGACCCCGCATGACCCGCAGGCGATGTCGATCTCCACCAAGTTCGCGCCTCCCTCTACGGAGCATTGGCTGGGCACCGATCAATTGGGCCGCGACGTGGTGGCGCAATTGATGGCGGCGGCGCGCAACTCGATGGCCGTGGCGCTGGTGGCGGTGCTCTTGGGTGGCAGCATCGGGGTGGGGCTGGGGCTGCTGGCCTCGGCGCTCGGTGGCTGGGTCGAGGATGCGGTGATGCGGTTGGCCGATTTGGGCTTTGCCTTTCCCGCGCTGTTGTTCGCGATCATGCTGGCGGCGGTCTTCGGGCCGTCGCTGACCAACGCGGTGCTGGCGATCTCCTTTATCAACATCCCCATCTTCGCCCGCGTCACCCGCGCCTCGGCGAAACAGATCTGGACGCGCGACTATGTCGCCGCCGCGCGGGCCGCCGGGCGCGGGCGCTTCGCGATCAGCCGCGATCATATCCTGCCCAACATCGCCGCGGCGGTGATCGTGCAGGCGACCATAGAATTCGCGGTGGCGATCCTCGCCGAAGCAGCGCTGAGCTATCTCGGCCTCGGCGCGCAGCCGCCCGCCTCGAGCTGGGGGCGGATGCTGTCGGAGGCGCAGACGCTGATGTATCTCGCCCCGCAACTTGCGATCTATCCGGGTCTGTGCATCGTGGTGGCCGTGCTGGGCTTCGGCCTTCTGGGCGACGGGCTGCGCGACATCACAGATCCCCGACTGGTGCGCGCGCGATGATTGAGCTTAGCAATCTTTCGATTCATTTCGGCACTGCCGCCGCCCTGCGCGACGCCAATCTGGTGATCGAGCGCGGCGACCGTTTGGGGGTCGTGGGCGAAAGCGGTTCGGGCAAGACGCTACTGGCGCTCTGTCTGATGGGCATGGCCCCCGAAAGCGCGCGGTTGACCGGACAGCTACGCATCGACGGGCAGGACATGGCCACCGCGTCTGAGCGCGATTGGCAGAGGCTGCGCAGCCGCCGCGTGGCGATGGTGTTTCAGGAACCGATGGCGGCGCTCAATCCGCTGCGTCGGGTGGGCGACACGGTGATGGAGCCGATGTTGCTGCATGACGGGCTGACACGCAGCGCCGCCCGTGCCCGCGCCCTGAGCCTGTTCGAAGAGGTGGGCATTCCCGATCCCGACCGTCGTCTGCGGCAGTTCCCGCATGAGATGTCGGGCGGCCAACGCCAGCGGGTGCTGATCGCGCTGGCGCTGGCCTGCAACCCGATGCTGCTGATCGCGGATGAGCCGACAACCGCGCTCGACGCCAATGTGGCGCTGCGGATCACCGACCTGCTGCAACGGCTCGCGCGGGAGCGGCAGATGGCGCTGGTTTTCATCAGCCATGACCTCGCCGCTGTGGCGCGGGCGACCGAGGACATCGTGGTGATGTATGCGGGCGATATGGTCGAGCAGGGCCGCACGGCAGAGGTGCTGGGGAGGCCTGCGCATCCCTATACCAAGGGGCTCTTGGGCGCGCGGCCCGATCCGGGCGTGGCGGGGCGGGATGCCCAAGGAAAACGGCGCAGGCTGCCGACTATTCCGGGCGCGGTCCCGCCGCTGCATGGGCTGCCGCAGGGCTGCCGCTTTGCGGGGCGCTGCCCGGTGGAACTGCCTCACTGCGCCGCGCAGCGCCCAGACTTTGTGCAGACCGACGCGGGCCGTGCCGCCACCTGTCACCTGCTGACGGAGGGGCGCCATGACTGACGCGCCGCTTTTAGAGGTCCGCAACCTGACCCGCCGCTACAAACTGCCGCGCCAAAGTCTGCTGCGTGCCCCGCCGGTGCTGACGGCTTTGGAAAACGCCTCCTTCTCGTTGCACGCAAGCGAGACCTTGGGCGTGGTCGGGGAAAGCGGTTCGGGCAAATCGACATTGGCGCGGCTGATCATGGCGTTTGAGCGTCCGGACGCGGGCGCGGTGCTGTTTCGGGGGCGCGATCTGCATGGGCTCGGGGGGCAAGAATTGCGCAGCCTGCGGCGCGATTTTCAGATGGTGTTCCAAGACCCTTTCGGCTCGCTCAACCCGCGCCGCCGTATCGGCTGGTCCATCGCCGAGCCGTTGCGCGCCAATGGTGAGACCGAGGATATCCCCCATCGCATCGCCGAAGCCTTGGAGCAGGTCGGGCTGCATGCCGCGGACGCGGGCAAATATCCGCATGAGTTCTCGGGCGGGCAGCGCCAGCGCATCGCCATCGCGCGGGCCATCGTCACCCGCCCCGCGCTTCTGGTCGCGGATGAGGCGGTCTCGGCCCTCGATGTCTCGGTACAGGCGCAAATTCTCAACCTTCTGATGGACCTGCAGGATGATCTGGGCCTCGGCATGGTCTTTATCAGCCATGACCTTGCGGTGGTCGGATCGATCTGCGACCGGGTGCTGGTGCTGCAGCATGGCAAGACCTTGGAAAGCGGTGCGGCGGCAGATGTGTTGCGCAGCCCCGAGCACCCTTATACGAAAACCCTGCTGACAGCCGCAGGAGTACGCCCATGACCCGTTTCGTCCACCTGACCGACCTGCATATCTCGCATCCCGATCTGAACGACCCGCATCTGCACAGCGACACGCCCGCCACCCTGCGCCGCGTGGTGGAGGTGATCAACGCGATGGAGCCCCAGCCCGATTTCGTGGTGGCCAGTGGCGATCTGACCAACCATGGCGACCAGCAAAGCTATGCCCTTGTGCGCGAGATCATGGAGCCGCTGAAAGCGCCGCTGGTCATGGCCCTCGGCAACCATGACAAACGCGATGGGTTCAACGCGGTCTTTGCGCCGGGGCTGGCCGATGCGCCCTATTTCCATGACGCGCTGCAGGGCGATCTACATGTCATCACGTTGGACAGCAGCGTGCCGGGCAAGGTGGCCGGGGCGCTGGACGACGCGCAGTTCGAGTTTCTGGACGCCGCGCTTGAGCGTCATGGCGATCTGGCGAAACTCTTGGTGATCCACCACCCGCCGCGCATTGATCCCGCGGCCCTCGCATGGGGCAGTCTGGACGCAGCGAGCAGTGCGCGTTTGGCCGAGATGTTGAAAGGGCAGCGCGTGGCGGGCATCCTCTCGGGCCATGTGCATGTGAACCGGGTGAGCCATTGGCACGGCATTCCGGTGGTGATCTCCAACGGGCTGCATTCCACCATCGACCTGACCGAAACCCGCGATCTGCGTATCGTGGAGGGCACTGGATTCGGGCTTTGCGAATGGCATCCCAGCGGGCTGAGCGTTTCCTTTGCCCCGCTTGACCCGACGGCGTCTGAACTGGCGCGGATCGACCGCGCGCAGCTAAAATCCTTTGAGTAGAATGACATCCACCCTCGCTGGCCGTAGCCGCTACGCCTGCGCCGCGGTGCAGTAAAAAAATTATTGTTGACCCTCAACCTTTTTAATTTCACACAGCGAGACATGAAAAGGCTATACCCGGCATGAGATCGGGCCGCTGTTCACGGGAGGGTGAATTTGCTGACTGCCAATGGCGACAGTGTATCGACGCTTGGCGCGCGCATGCGCAAGCAGCGTCATCGTTTGTCCCTGACTCTACAGCAGTTGGGCGAAGCCTCCGGCGTGTCCGTGGGCTATCTCAGCCAAGTCGAACGGGGCCGGGCCACGCCGTCGCTGGGCACCCTGTCGCAGATCGCCGTGGCGCTTCAGGTCGATGTCAGTTTTTTCATCCATACGCCTAAGACCCAAGACAGCCTGACCCGTGCGGCTGAGCGTCCGCGCTTTGCCGTTTCGGGCTCATCCATCGAATATGAAAAGATCGGCGCGGATTTCCCGGGCCATGAGCTGTCCTCCTACATCATGAACGTGCCGCCGGGCTATGCCTCGGAAGAGGTCGTCCATGAGGGCGAAGAGGTGATCTATATCCTTGAGGGAGAGATCGCGCAGGTCGTCGATGGGGGGGAGCATATCATGCGGCCCGGCGACAGCCTGCATTACCTCGGCAGCAGCCCGCATTCGTGGTCCAACAAGACCGACAAACCCGCCCGCGTGCTTTGGGTGGGGCGGATGCAATATGAACAGGCCGCTGGCGCCAATAGAATACGTCCGAATGAAGGGGCAGTCGCCACCGCATTCGCGTCGTCTCGCCCGTAAGGGCGTATCACCTGCGGCGGATACCCCGCTGCCAAGAAACAAACCAACCAGGAGAGAGAATATTATGTCTTTTACAACGAAATTGGCCACCGGTGCCATGCTGGCGGCCCTTGGGGCCTCGGCGGTATCGGCCCAATCGCTGGTCTATTGCTCCGAAGGCTCGCCCGAGGGTTTTGACCCTGCGCTGTACACAGCCGGCACCACATTCGACGCCTCCAGCCACCCGATCTACAACCGTCTGGCCGAGTTCAAAGTCGGCACGACCGAAGTCGTGCCTGCGCTGGCCGAAAGCTGGGAAGTCAGCGAAGACGGCATGACCGTGACATTCAAGCTGCGTCAGGGTGTGAAGTTCCACTCCAACGACCAGTTCACGCCGACACGCGACTTTAACGCCGACGACGTGATCTTCAGCTTTGACCGTCAGGGCAACGAAGAAAACCCCTATCACACCGTCTCGGGCGGCACATGGGAATACTACGGCGGCATGTCCATGCCCGATCTGATCGAGAGCATCGAGAAGGTCGACGACTACACCGTGGCCTTCAACCTGACCCGTCCCGAAG
The DNA here is from genome assembly GCF_043557045.1 of Sulfitobacter sp. 1A15258. NCBI lineage: Bacteria > Pseudomonadati > Pseudomonadota > Alphaproteobacteria > Rhodobacterales > Roseobacteraceae > Sulfitobacter > Sulfitobacter sp. 1A15258. Next base: position 41,486 of record NZ_JBIFFK010000005.1, read on the forward strand.
CGCCCTTCATCGCGAATATGGCGATGGACTTTGCTTCGATCGTGTCCAAGGAGTATGCCGACGCGATGATGGAAGCGGGCACGCCGGAAATGGTGAACCAAGCGCCCATCGGCACTGGCCCGTTCAAGTTCCAAGCCTACCAGAAAGACGCGGTCATCCGTTACCTGCGTAACGACGACTACTGGGGCGATGCGGCCAAGGTTGAAAGCCTGATCTTCGCGATCACGCCCGACGCCTCCGTGCGCTACCAGAAGGTGCAGGCGGGTGAGTGCCACGTGATGGCATATCCGAACCCGGCTGATGTTCAGGCGATGAAAGACGCCGAAGACATCGTCGTGATGGAACAGGAAGGTCTGAACGTCGGCTATCTGGCCTATAACACGCAGGTCGCACCCTTCGACAACGCCAAGGTCCGCAAGGCGCTGAACATGGCGATCGACAAGCAGGCGATCATCGACGTGGTGTTCCAAGGCTCTGGCGAAATCGCCAAGAACCCGCTGCCGCCGACCATGTGGTCCTACAACGACGCCATCGAAGACGACAACTATGACCCCGAGGCCGCCAAGGCAATGCTTGAGGAAGAGGGCGTCAGCGATCTGTCGATGAAGATCTGGGCGATGCCGGTTCAGCGTCCCTACAACCCCAACGCCCGCCGCATGGCCGAGCTGATGCAGGAAGACTTCTCCAAGGTTGGCGTCGATGTCGAAATCGTCTCCTACGAATGGGGTGAGTATCTGGAGCGCTCCAAGTCCAAGGACCGTGACGGTGCCGTGCTGCTGGGTTGGACCGGCGACAACGGTGACCCAGACAACTTCCTCGCGGTTCTGCTGGGCTGTGACGGTGTCGAAAAATCCAACCGCGCCCAGTGGTGCAACGAGGAATTCGACGCGCTGATCCAGAAAGCCAAGGTTCTGCCGACCCAAGAAGAGCGTGCGCCGCTTTACGAAGAAGCGCAGGAAATCTTCAAGGACCAAGCGCCTTGGGCCACCATCGCGCATTCGGTCGTCTACATGACCATGCGCCCTGAGGTTGAGAACTATGTCGTGCACCCGCTGGGTGGCCACATCTTCAACCAAGTTGGCCTGAAGCAGTAACCCTGCCGCTTTGACCAAAGGGGGCGGCATCCTGTGCCGTCCCCATTTTATTAACCTCGCCAGCTCGAAAGCCAGCCCATGTCCCCTTCGCTGAATGATCGCCTGTCGGCCTATGCCGATATCGCCGCTGACCTATCGGTCGATGCCGTGGCGCTGGTGCCCGGCCCGAATTTCACCCGCGCCGTCGACCATGCCTTCATGAGCCACGAACGCCCCTTCGTTCTGGTGATCCCCGCCCGCGGCCCCGCCGCCGCCTTGGTGCCGAACCTTGAGTTGGGCAGTTGGGAGTTGGTCGGTTTCGACGGGGCCGTTTTCGATTGGCGCGACCAGACAGGCTATGACGATGCCTTCGCCGCGCTGACGCAGCATCTGAACATTACCTCGTTGGCCGTTGAGGGCCAAGTGATGCGCGTCTTCGTGCATCACGCGCTGAAGAAAGCGCAGCCCGACTTGCGGATCATCGACGCAGAGCGCGAAATTTCCGCCCCGCGCATGATCAAGACCGAGGCCGAGGTCGCCGCCCTTCAAGAGGCCATCGACATTTCCGAACGCGCCCTTCGCGCGACGCTCGACTTTGTGAAGCTCGGCCAGACCGAGAAAGAGATCGAACAGAAACTGGTTCAGATGGTTTTTGCCGAAGGGGCCGATGATCTGTCCTTCGCCCCCATCGTCGCCGCCGGTGACGGCTCGGCCCGCCCGCATGCCAAAGCGCGTGAGGATTACCACGTCAAAGCAGGCGATGCGCTGCTGATCGACTTCGGCGCGCGGAAGGACGGCTTTGCCGCCGACATCACCCGCACCGTTTTCCTTGCCCATGTCAGCGACGAAGGGCGCGCGGTGTACGATACTGTGCTGCGCGCCAACCTTGCCGGGCTGGAGGCCACCCGCGCAGGCGTCACCGCGCATGAGATCGACGATGTGGTGACCGGCGTGCTCGAAGCCTCTCCTTTTGCCGACCGCATCCGCACCAAGACCGGCCACGGTCTGGGCCGCGATGTGCATGAAGCGCCCTATATCATGCGCGGCAACCACATGACTTTACCCGCCGGAACGGTGTACACCAACGAACCCGGTCTCTATGAGATCGGCAACTTTGGGGTGCGCATCGAAGATGACGTGCTGATCACCGAAGATGGCTACAAATCCCTGACCAACTTTCCGAAGGAACTGATGGTGCTCCCGTGCTGAAATATGTCTTGTCGCGCCTTGCGACCTTCATCCCCACCTTTATCGGCGTCACGCTGATATCATTCGCCTTCATCCGCTTGCTGCCCGGCGACCCGATCGTCGTCATGGCCGGTGAGCGTGGCATTTCCGAAGAACGCTACCTCGAACTGCAACAGCAGTTTGGCTTTGACCGGCCGATCTATGTGCAGTTCTGGGATTACTTCACCGGCGTGATACAGGGGGATTTGGGCACGTCCTTCGTGACCAAACGCCCGGTCTGGGATGAGTTCTTCTCGCTTTTCCCCGCCACGCTGGAGCTGTCGCTCTGCGCGATGATCTTCGCCGTGGCCTTGGGCCTGCCCGCAGGGGTGATCGCGGCGGTGAACCGGGGCAAGTTCTTTGACCGGGCGCTGATGTCGACCGCGCTGGTGGGCTATTCGATGCCGATTTTCTGGTGGGCGCTGCTGCTGATCATCGTCTTTTCCGGTAACTTGGGTTGGACGCCAGTCTCGGGCCGGATCGACCTACTTTATTACTTCCCCAACGCCACCGGCTTCATGCTGATCGACAGCATTGCCTCCGGGCAGGACGGGGCGTTCCTCTCGGCGCTGCGGCACCTTCTGCTGCCGACCATAGTACTGGGGACGATCCCGCTGGCGGTGATCGCGCGGCAGACCCGTTCGGCGATGCTTGAGGTTTTGGGCGAGGATTATATCCGCACCGCCCGCGCCAAGGGCATGTCGACGGGCCGGATCAACGGCATCCACGCCCTGCGCAACGCGCTTATCCCCGTCATCACCGTGATCGGCCTGTCGGTCGGCACGCTGCTGGCGGGCGCCATTCTGACCGAGACGATCTTTAGCTGGCCGGGCATCGGCAAGTGGATGGTCGACAGTATCTTCCGCCGTGACTACCCGGTGGTTCAGGGTGGCCTTCTGCTCATCGCCGTCATGGTCATGGTCGTGAACCTCACCGTCGACATGCTCTACGGCATCATCAACCCGAAAATCAGGAAACGCTAATGGACGACGCACTCTCTGCCGAAGCCGAAATGGTGCACGACCGCCCCGGCCGCTTGCGCGAATTCTGGTTCTATTTCCGTGAAAACCGCGGGGCCGTGATCGGCCTGTGGATCTTTGCCATCTTCGCCGTGCTGGCGCTGTTCGGCCCATGGATCGCCCCGCATGACGCAACTCAACAGTTCCGCGCAGCCACGCTACAGCCGCCCGTCTGGCAGGACGGTGGCACTTGGAGCCACATCCTCGGCACCGACCCGCTGGGTCGTGACATGCTCTCGCGGCTGATCGTTGGCGCGCGCTACTCCTTCTTCGTGGGCATCGTGGTGGTGACCATCGCCGCCTCGGGCGGGATCATCATCGGCCTCATTTCGGGCTTTGCGCCCAAGTGGGTCGACACGATCATCATGCGGATCATGGACATCATCTTGGCCTTCCCGTCGCTCTTGCTGGCTTTGGTGCTGGTGGCAATCCTCGGGCCGAGCCTCACCAACGCGATGATCGCCATCGCCATCGTGCTACAGCCGCATTACGTGCGCCTGACCCGCGCCAGCGTGATCTCCGAGCGGCAGAAGGACTATGTCACCTCGGCCCGCGTCGTCGGCGCCAGCACGCTGCGGCTGATGGTCGTGACCGTGCTGCCGAACTGCCTTGCGCCGATCATCGTGCAGGCCGCGCTGTCGTTTTCGACCGCGATCCTCGATGCGGCGGCCTTGGGTTTCCTCGGCATGGGCGCACAGCCGCCGACCCCTGAATGGGGCACCATGCTGGCCGAAGCGCGCGAGTTCATCCTGCGCGCATGGTGGGTCGTTACCTTCCCCGGTCTTGCGATCCTCGTCACCGTGCTCGCGATCAACCTCATGGGCGACGGTCTGCGCGACGCCCTCGATCCGAAACTGAAGCGGAGCTGATTGATGTCTCTATTGCGTATCCGCAACCTCTCGGTCGATTTTGCCACTGCCTCGGGCAAGTTCCGCGCGGTCGACAGTGTCGATCAGGATGTCGACACCGGTGAAATTCTTGCCATCGTCGGCGAAAGCGGCTCGGGCAAATCGGTCTCGATGCTGGCGCTGATGGGGCTGCTGCCCTGGACCGCCACCGTCACCGCCGATGAGCTGACCTTTGACGGCCACGACCTGCTGACCATGGACAAACGCGCCCGGCGTAAGATCGTCGGCAACGATCTGGCGATGATCTTTCAAGAGCCGATGTCCTCGCTCAACCCCTGTTTCCCGGTGGGCTGGCAGATCAAAGAGTCGCTCCGCGTGCACCTCGGCCTGAACCGTGCCGAACGGCACAAGCGGGCGATTGAACTCTTCGAGCAGGTCGGCATCCCGGACCCGGAAAAGCGCCTGTCAGTCTTCCCGCACCAGATGTCGGGCGGGATGAACCAGCGGGTGATGATCGCCATGGCGATTGCCTGCAAGCCGAAGCTGCTGATCGCGGATGAGCCGACCACGGCGCTCGACGTGACCATTCAGGCGCAGATCCTCGACCTGCTGACCTCGCTGCGCGACGAGACCGGCATGGGGCTGGTGCTGATCACCCATGACATGGGTGTGGTGGCCGAAACCGCCGAGCGCGTGAGCGTGCAATACGCGGGCCAGAAGATCGAGGAGCAGCAGGTGCTGCCGCTCTTCCGCGAACCGCACCATCCCTATACGGCAGCGCTGCTAGACGCGCTGCCCGAGCGCGCGACCGAAAAGCGCCTGCCGACGATCCCCGGCGTGGTGCCCGGCCAGTTCGACCGGCCCGCGGGGTGCCTCTTCTCTCCGCGCTGCAAATTCGCCAACGACAAATGTCGCGCCGAGAACCCGCCGCCCTTGGGCGAGGATCTGGGTAAGGCGCGTTGCTTCTATCCGCTCAACACCAATGAAAGGGCCGCGTCATGACCGCCCCCGTAATGACCGCCGACGCGCTGCAGCGTCACTATCAGGTTGGTGGCGGCTTCCTGCGCAAGACCCAGACGCTCAAGGCCGTCGCGGGTCTCGATTTCGAACTGCACCCCGGCAAGACGCTGGCCGTGGTGGGCGAGAGCGGCTGCGGCAAGTCCACGCTGGCGCGCATGGTCACGATGATCGAAGAGCCGACCGCAGGCTCGCTCACGCTCGACGGCAAACCGGTGCGACCCGAGGATTGGGCCGACCTGCGCCAGCATGTGCAGATCGTCTTTCAGGACCCCTATGGCTCGCTCAACCCACGCCAGCAGATCGGCACGATCCTGCAGGAGCCCTTGGTCATCAACCGCAAGGACATGTCCAAGAAAGAGCGCGAGGAGAAGGCACGCGAAATGCTGCGCCTCGTCGGTCTGCGGCCTGAGCATTACGACCGCTACCCGCATATGTTCTCGGGCGGGCAGCGCCAGCGAATCGCGGTGGCCCGGGCGCTGATGCTCGACCCCAAGGTGCTGGTGCTGGACGAGCCGGTCTCGGCTTTGGACCTGTCGATCCAGTCGGCGATCCTGAACCTCTTGGTCGATCTGCAGGAGAAGATGGATCTGGCTTATCTCTTCATCAGCCATGACCTGTCGGTCGTGCGTCACGTCGCCGATGACGTGATCGTCATGTATCTCGGCCGCGCGGTGGAGAAGGGGCCGAAGGACGAGGTTTTCGACAACCCTCGCCACCCTTATACGGCGGCCCTTCTGTCGGCCACGCCGCGCGCCGACCCCGAGGGCGGTAAGGAGCGGATCAAGTTGCAGGGCGAGCTGCCCTCGCCGCTCGCGATCCCCGAGGGCTGCCCCTTCGCGCCGCGCTGTTGGAAAGTGCAGGATGTTTGCCGCAAGGAGCGCCCCCCGTTGGAGGGCGCACCGCATCCGGCGGCTTGCTACTTCCCCGTCGACAAATGAGGCGGGCGCGGGTGGCTCAGACCACCTGCGCCACCACGCCGATGCAATCGCCCATCTTGACCAGCCCCGGCACATGCCGGGCGGTCAGGATGCCGCTAAGCTGCGCGTGGGCGAGGATCGCTGGCTGACCGCTGCGGTCGCTGGGCCAGAGCCGGGCGATGGGCTGGCCCTCGGTCACCGCGTCACCCAGATCGACCAGCGGCTCCAACAGGGCCGTGGTCTCGCTAAAGGTGAAACAGCGCCCGTCGGGCATGTCGAGCATCACGCTTTCGGCCACCTCCGGCTCCCCTTGCAGAATGCCCGCGTGGATCAACAGGTTGCGCGCGCCTTTGCGCGCCACGGCGATGCTCTTGGCTGTCGATGTGCCCGCGCCCCCCAACTCGGTGGTGACAAAGACCTTGCCCTGCTCCTCGACCTCGGTGTCGAACATGCCGCGGTTGTCGATCTCTAGCATTTTCATGGAGTAGGGCGCGTTGAACGCCTCCATCGCGGCCATGCAAGCGGCCTCCTGCCGCTTGTCGGGCAGGATATGCGCAGCGGCGAAGGGCAGGAAATCCAGCGTGCGCCCGCCGGAGTGGTAATCCAGCACAATATCGGCCAGCGGCACTAGTTCGGTGGCGATGTAATGCGCGATCTTCTGGGTCACCGTGCCGCCCGGGTTGCCCGGAAAGCTGCGGTTCATATTGCCCCCGTCGATGGGCGAGCAGCGGCGGCCTGCGGCAAAGGCGGGTTGGTTCATCATCGGCAGTATGATGACGCGACCGGTGACCTGCGCCGGATCCAGTGTGGCGGCCAGTTCCTGCAAGGCAATCGGGCCTTCGTATTCATCGCCGTGGTTGCCGCCGGTCAGCAGCGCCGTGGGGCCGTCGCCGCCATTGATGACGGTGATGGGGATCATCACGGACCCCCATGCGCTGTCATCGCGGCTGTAGGGCAGGCGCAGGAAACCGTGATGCGCGCCGGGTTGGTCGAGCGGGATGGTCGGGGTGATGGGATTGCTGGTCATGCGGAAACAAACAACTTTCGCGGTGTGGTGCAGAAACATTCATGGCCGGTCTCGGTGATGCGGATCGGCTCGGTGATCTCAAGCCCGCCATCGTCGAGCCAAAGCGCGGGCATGAAATGGAAGGTCATGCCAGGCTCTAGGATCGTCTTGTCGCCACGGCGGAAAGAGATGGTGCGCTCTCCCCAGTCCGGCGGGTAGCTGATGCCGATGGCATAGCCGCAGCGGCTGTCCTTTTCGAATCCCGCCTTGTTCAGCGTGGCGTTAAAGGCATTGGCGATATCCTCGGCCCGGTTGCCGGGTTTGGCCTGTTCGAGACCCGCGTCAATCGCATCCAGCACGGCGCTTTCCGCGTCGCGGTATTTCTGCGGCACATCGCCAAAGAACAGCGTGCGCGACTGGGGGCATTGGTAGCGCCGGTGCGCGCCTGCGATCTCAAAGAACGTCGCCTCATTGGGCTGCATGGGCCGGTCGTCCCATGTCAGATGCGGGGCGGTGGCGTCCATGCCCGAAGGGGCCATGGGCACGATGGCCGGGTAATCGCCCCAGAACCCCTGTGCGCCGCGGATGCCGGTGGCATAGATCTCGGCCACCAGATCATTCTTGCGCATGCCGGGCACGGCGACTTCGAGAATGCGGACGTGCATCTCCTCGACGATGCGGGCGGCGCGTTCCATATATTCGATCTCGCGCTCGGATTTCACCGCGCGTTCCCAGTTCACCAGCGCCGTCGCATCCATGAAGGTCGCCTTGGGCAGTTTGGTCTTGAGCGTGTCATGTGCGCGGGCGGAGTAATAGTAGTTGTCCATCTCGACGCCGATGCGCGCCTGCTCCAACCCCATCTCGCTCAGCAGGGCCGAGAGGTCTTCCATCGGGTGTTTTTCGGGGTTCTGGACGTAGCTGTCGTCATAGCCGCGAATGCAGTCGTCCTCCATGAAGACCGTTCGCCGGGCGCCAAGCGCATCCATGCCGCGGCCCCACCAGACCGGCTCCCCCTCATGGGTCAGGATCACCGCTTGGTAAACATAGAACGACCACCCGTCATAGCCCGAGAGCCAAGACATGTTCGACGGATCGCTGACGACAATGGCATCGAGATTGCGCGCAGCCATGGTCTTGCGCGTTCGGTCGACCCGGCGCTGGTACTCGCTGTTTGTAAAATTCGCCTCATAAGTGGTCATAGGCCAGCCCCTTTCATGTCTGGTTACCCGAATAATGCGATCCGGCCAGAGGGGCCGGGATCACGGAATGATGCCTTGCGCATGGGCGCTTGGCATGTCGCAGTCGAACAGACGGCCATAGCCATCGGGGCGGCCCGAAAGCCCGCCCATCCGTTGCAACGCCCAGCACAGCGCTTGGTTGGAGGTCACGACCGGTTTGCCCAAGGCGGTTTCGATCCGGTCGATTACGTCGACACCACGCAGGGACGTGCAGGAGAGGAAAAATGCCTCTACTTCTGGTCCGTCCAATGCTTTGGCGCCGTTGATGATGCTCTCGCCGTCGATCCGCGCCATGTCGCGGTCGTCTTCCAGCGCGAAGGCGCCGTTGCGCATGACCTCAAGCCCTTGATCGTTGAAATAGGCGGCGAGGGGGGCGGCGGTGTCGGGCAGATAGGGGGTCAGCATCGCCACCCGCGTCACGCCAAGCGCGGCAAAGCCTGCGATGGCGGCAGAGGCGGGGGTGATGACGGGCACGCCGGGCAGCCCCTCGCCAATCGCGGCGCGCACTGCCGGGTTGCCGATGGCGACCGAGGCCGAGGTGCAGCAAAAAGCGATGGCCGAAAGCTGGATACCCGGCACCAGCAGTGCCGCCGTGCGGGCCATATCGGGGGTCATGGCGCGCAGCCGGTCGGGTGTGGTGGGGTTCTCAAAGGCGATCCGCGCCACATGCAGCGCCGCCTGCGCCGGGTCGATCAGCCGCGCGGCGTCGCGTTCAAAGGTCATGTCGGTCGACAGCAGCATTGCCCCCAGCCGCACGGGGTCATCTTCACGCAAACGGCAATCAAGCGTCTCGCTTTGCACAGGGGGTGTCACCTGAATATTCCTTTGACCTAGACGACAAGCACGGGGCATTTCGCGAGCCCCGTAACCTTGTGAGAGACCGACCCCAAGAGATAGCTGTCACCCGTGGCCCCAAGGCCGCGCGAGCCGATGACGATCAGGTCAACCTCATGTTTCTTGGCAAATTCCGTTACCGCCCGCGCGGGGCGGCCAGAGCGGACGAAGGCGCGGACATTCTCGACGCCCGCGTCTTTCATCAGTTGCTTGCCGTGGGTGATAATCTCGGTCGCATGGGCCTGCATGGCGTCGTCGATATTGCCCGGATCGTTCACCCGCACCATGGACAGCGACGCCTCCAGCATCGAATGATGCCGGTAGATCGTCAAAAGCGTCACTTTCGCCCCGGTCAGCTTGGCCATCTCTGCCGCCTTCATCAGTGCGCGGTCGGCATTCACCGAGCCGTCATAGGGGGCGAGGATATGGGTGAACATGACGCTCTCCTCTTATTTCGCAAAGGCCAGATCGCGCAGGAAGAGGGCGATCTGCGGGAAAAAGATCAGGGCAACCGAAACGCTCAGCAGCATGATGATGAAGGGCGGGGTGCCGCGGATGACCTCCATATAGGGCCGTTTGAAGACCGCGATAGCGGTGAAGATGTCACAGCCGAAGGGCGGCGTGGCCGAGCCGATGGCGACTTGCAACGTGATGACGGTGCCGACCAGCACCGGGTCGAGGCCGACCGAGTCCACGACCGGTGCGAAGATCGGCACGAAGACGAGGATCACGACGATGGGGTCCACGAACATACAGCCGATGAAGAAGGCCGCCGAGATCACGAAGAGCACGCCAATCGGCCCCATGCTGTCGATCCCGATGCCGGTCAGCACCGCTTGGGGAATCTGCGCGAAGGAGATCACCCAAGAGAATGCCGCACCCGCCGCGACGAGGATGAAGACCACGGCGGTAATCAGCCCGGTCGATTTCGCGGTCTCATAGATGCCGGCAAAGTCGATTTCCCGAAAGACGATCATCTCAAGGAAAATGGCATAGAGCACGCAGGCCGCTGCCGCTTCGGTTGGGGAGAAGACACCGCCGTAGATGCCGCCGATGATGATCGCCGGGAAGCCCAGGGGCCAGAGCGCTTGACGCACCGCGCGGAAACGCTCGCCCCATGTCGCTTTCTCTTCGGTGGGGACGTTGTGGCGGTAGGCGTAGATCACGGAATAGACCGAGAAGAGCGCGAGGATCAGCAGCCCCGGCCCGATGCCCGCGATGAAGAGTTCGGCAATCGACGTGTTGGAGACGACGCCGTAGATGATCATCCCGATGGAGGGTGGGATCAGGAAGGCGATGTCGGAGGAGTTCACGATCAGCGCCAGCACGAAACTGTCTTTGTAGCCCGCCTTGAGCATCCGGGGCCGCAGCGGGGAGCCAACGGCGACGACCGTCGCCTGTGTGGAGCCCGAGACCGCGCCGAACATGGTGCAAGCCGCAGCGGTGGCGACCGCGAGACCGCCCTTCATATGGCCGACGAAAGACATCACCATATCGATCAGCCGCCCGGCGGATTGGCCGCGCGTCATGATGTCGGCGGCAAAGATAAACATCGGCACGGCAATCAGTGAGGCGGGTCTGACCCCTGCCATCATCTGCTGCACCATCGTCTCAAGCTGGCCGAAACCGCCGAAGAGCGAATAGAAACCGACGAAAGCCCCCACGATCAGCGGGATCATCATGGGAAAGCCGAGCAGCAGCAGAACGACCATGACAGAGAAAATGGTGACGGCCATGGCTCAGACCTCCCGCTCGTTGTCGTCGTAGCCTTCGAGAACGCTGGTCGACAGGTAAATATCTGGTTCAATGATGTTTTTGATCGCGGTCAGCAGGTATTGCAGCCCGGTCATGAAAAAGCCGAAAGGCACCCAGACCAGCGTCCACCAGACCGGCACTTGCAGCGCGGGCAGCAGGCGGCCGCGTCCGGCTTGGGTCATGATGTATTGCAGGGCGTACCAGGCAAGGCCGAACATGAAGACGGCGGTGACGAAGGCGATGAAGATCATCAGCATTTTGCGCGGGCGCGGGGGGAGGGCGTCGAAAATCGCCGACATGCGGATATGCCGCCCATGCCGCGCGGCATAGGAGATGCCCGCAAAGGTGATGAGAATGATCAGGATGCTGTTCAGCTCTTCGGAAAAGAAGATCGAGCTTTGAAAGACGAAACGGCCCACCACGTTGGCAATCGTATTGGCGGCCATCAGCAACACCCCAGCGGCGAGCATTACGGACTCAAGCCAGCTGATTGCGTTGTCGATCGTGCCCAGAGGGCCGGGGAGGGTGGATTTATAGGTGCCCACAGGGGCGTCATCGGTGCCGGTGGTATCTGTCTGAGATTGCAGTTGCGAACTGTGGTTGTCTTCCGTCACCGGCGTCATCCCGTAGATGGTTCAAATGGATCGCGTCAAAATAAGGTCACCCCCCGGCGATGCCGGAGGGTGAGAAAGTCGTTTACTTGACGGCTTCAAGGTCTGCCTTGAATTGGTCAAGGATTTCCTTGCCGCTGTCGCCTGTCATTTCGATGAAGGCTTCTTCGACCGATGCGGCCTTGTCTTTGAAGGGCTGACGCTCTTCTTCGGACAGGATGTTGATCTGCATGTCGGGCTTCGCCTTGGCGATGTTATCCAGCGACTTTTCCTGCAGGCCGGACTGGTATTCGAGGATGTATTCGAATGCCGCGTCAGAGGCGTTCTGAACCACCTCTTTGTCCTCATCGGACAGGCCGTCATAGAAATCCTTGTTGGCCATCACAGCGGTGGTGAAGTTGTTGTGGCCGATGCAGGTGATGACCTCGGTCACCTCATACATCTTGGTGGATTCCAGATAGAAGCCGGGGTTTTCCTGACCCTGAATGATGCCGGTTTGCATCGCGCCATAGACTTCGCCCCATGGCAGCGGTGTTGGCGTGGCACCAAAGGCTTTGTAGCTTTCCACCAAGAGCGGGTTGGTCATGACGCGGAACTTGACCTCGTTGAGGTCTTCGGGCGTTTTGACCGGCTCTTGTGTGGTCATGCAAACGTCACCCTCGGGGAACATCTTGAGCAGTTCCAGACCCTGTTCTGCATAAAGCTCGGGGAACATTTCGTTGATGGCCTTGGAGGTGCGGAAGAACTCGAACAGTTCCTCGTCGTCCTGCGGCAGCAGGTAGGGCACGAAGAAGACCTGCGCCTCGGGGATCAGCGCGCCGGTGAAGCCGGGGGATTGGTCAACGAACTGAAGAATGCCGGCCTGCGCTTGTTCCATCGTGTCAACGGATTCACCCAATGTGCCATAGGGGAAAAGCTGCACTTCGTGGTCGGAGTTCGCTTCGACCTCTTCCTTGAATTTCTGGGCGTATTTGCCCTGCACCTCGTCCAGTGCCTCTTCGAATGCATAGCGCCATGTGTCGGCGGAGGCCGCGCCTGCGACGCTTGTCACGGCTGCGAGGATACCCCCGGTGATAACGGTCTTGAAATTAGCCATCTGTCTCCCTTTCATTTATTGCCCGCGCAGCACAAAGGCCGCAGCGAAACTAATGTCCTGACTGCTAGATCATTTAAACCGATCCCAATCATGTCAATGTGAATATTGATCCATGACAATTTGAGACGCTCTCACAGTCATTCCGCCCTACCCCTGTTGCGTAATCTTGCATCGATCATGCGAATCCCCCGGGCGAATTCGGGAAAGGATTGCCCCCCGATCGAGACGCGAAGCCCCGGGTGGCGGTCGGGCGGGCCGATGGCGAAACTGGCCCCATTGGCCACGGCGACCCCGCTTTCGCGGATGGATTTGACCAGTTCGGCCTCTTCGTAAATGTCGTGACAGGGCAGCCAGAGGTGCAGCCCGTTCGAACTGGTCCGCATGTCGAGGCCGCGAAACACATTGGCGGCGAAATCGGCACGGTCGCGCAGGGCCAATTGCTGACGGTTGAGCAGGGTTTCGGCGGTGCCTTCTTCGATCCAGCGCCCGGCGATCTCGGTCATCATATTGGTGGCCATCCAACTGGTCACCATATGCCGGTTGGCCGCCGAGGCCCCAAGGTGATCCGGCACCACCAGATAGCCGACCCGCAGCCCCGGCAGCAGGCATTTCGTGAGGCTGGTGAAATAGAGCACCCTTTCCGGGGCCATGGCCGCCATCGGTGGCGGCGGCGCGTCTTGCAGCGGCCCCCATGACTGGTTTTCGATGATCAGCAGGTCATGGCGTCTTGCCACCTCGATCACCGCGGCGCGGCGGCTTTCGGTCATGGTAAAGGCCAGCGGGTTGGCCCCGTTGGGGATCAGGTAGACGGCTTTGACAGGCTCTTTCGCGCAGATCCGCTCCAGCGCTTCGGGGCAGATGCCGCCCGCGTCGACGGTCACCCCTTGCAGGCGGATGCCCAAAAAGCGGGCGAGGGGGCGCAGGGTGTGATGGCCGATGTCTTCGCTGACGATCAGATCGCCCGGTTGGGCCGCCGTCATCATCGCCACAGTCATGGCGCTGGTGCTGCCGTTGGTGGGGATTACCGCCATCCCCTCCAGGTCCAGCCCGCAGAGCGAGAGCCAGCGCCGCACTGCGCTGCTGCTGTCCCCGGCGCGGAGGTCTTGGCGAAACCCGCCCATCATCGCGCGGGGCAGGGAGCGGGCCATGGCGCGGAGCGTCTTTTGCATCGCCTCTTCATGGGCGTGATCCAGCACAGGTTTCAGGATCGACATATCCAGCAACCGCCCGGCGGCCTTGCGGCTGACGAAGGGCATGGAGATCTCATCGCTCGCCGCGCGCACAAAAGTGCCGCGACCCACCTCACCGACGATCTTGCCCGCCTCGACCAGCTTGTCATAGGCGCGGCTGACGGTCTGCACGCTCAGCGACAGGTCAAAGGCCATCTGGCGCTGCGTCGGCAGGCGGTCTCCGGGTTTGAGCACGCCGTTCTGTATCGCCGTTTCAATCGCCTGAACGAGTGAACGATAGGCAGGGCGGGTCAGGGATCCGGGGTCTGGGCGCCATTTTGTCATGATCTGGATGATCACCACAATCATGACAATTGACAAGTCCGGCATGCGCTCGCATGAAGCGGATATGAGCTTTGTCAAACTCGATAAGCGCGATATCGCGGTGCTGTCGATCCTCTCTCGCGAGGGGCGCATCGCCAAATCCGCGCTTGCCGACAAGGTCAACCTGAGCGCCACCGCCTGCGGCGAACGGCTGTCGCGGCTGGAGGCTGCGGGCATCATCACCGGCTATCAGGCCCATGTCGCCCTGCGCCGCATCGCCCCGCATGTCACCGTCTTTGTGCAGGCCGAATTGGGCAACCACCGGGCCGCGGCGTTTCAGCGATTCGAGGCCGTGATCGCGCAGCATGATGAGATCGTGCAGTGCTGGGCCTTGGGCGGCGGCTTTGACTATCTGCTACAGGTCGTCACCCGCGACATCGACAGCTACCAGCGTCTGATGGATGCGCTGTTGGACCAGCAGGCCGGGCTGAGCCGCTACTTTACCTATGTCGTCACCAAATCGGTTAAATCGGCACCGCTGCCGCTGTCGCTCCTGCTGCCCGAGGGCGAAAGCTGAGCCGCCGTAGTTTTTCCGGCGGGCCGGGGGGCGCGCCGCAAAACCTCCTGCCGATCGGCTGATATTCGGTCAAACCCGCGCCGCATCCTGTATTACCTTCGGGGCAATTCATCCCAAGGAGGTGCCCGATGACCAAGATGATCCCAACCCCCGCCGATGGTCTGCCCGCGCTGACGCGGGGCGCACTGGCCCGCCACTTTGCCTATGTCGATGGCGCATGGGTCGCGGGGGCGCAGAGCGATGATTTCAACGTGACCGATCCGGCCAGCGGCGCGGTGCTGGGCGCGGTGGCCAAGCTTAGCGCCGAAGACAGCCGCGGCGCGGTGGATGCCGCCCACGCTGCCTTTCCCCATTGGTCGGGCCTTCTGCCGCAAGAGCGCGGCGCGATCCTGCGGCGCTGGCGCGACCTGATGCTGGAGAACCGCGAAGATCTGGCGCGGATCATGACCGCCGAACAGGGCAAGCCCATCTCCGAGTCGCGCGGCGAGATCGACTATGCCGCGTCCTTCTTTGAGTTCTATTCCGAAGAGGCCCGCCGCCCGAACATCGAAGGCGTCACCTCGCATCTGCCGGACGCCGAGGTGGAAATCTGGCGTGAGCCGGTGGGCGTGGCCGCGCTCATCACCCCGTGGAACTTCCCCTCTGCCATGCTGACCCGCAAGGCGGGGGCGGCGCTGGCGGCGGGCTGCACCGTGGTGGCGCATCCTTCGGCAGAAACGCCCTTCTCAGCGCTGGCGCTGGCCGAATTGGGCGAACAGGCAGGGCTGCCCAAAGGGGTGTTCAACGTCGTCACCGGCGAGGCGCCCGAGATCGTGAAACCGTGGATGGAGGACACCCGCGTGCGGGCCATCTCTTTCACCGGCTCCACCGAGATCGGCAAGCTACTGTACCGTCAGGCATCGGACAGCGTGAAACGTCTGGTGCTGGAGCTCGGCGGCCATGCACCTTTCATCATGTTCGATGATGCCGATATGGACCGCGCCGTCGAAGAGGCGATCAAAGCTAAGTTCGCCACCTCAGGTCAGGACTGCCTCGGCGCGAACCGCTTCTTCGTTGCCCGCGACAGCTATGCCACCTTCTGCGCGCGTTTCACCGCCGCGACCGAAGCGCTCACCGTGGGCATCGGGGCGGATGACCCCGACATCGGCCCGTTGATGAACGAGAAAGCCGTGGCCAAACAGGAGGAACACGTCAAAGATGCGCTTGACCGTGGGGCGCGGCTGCTTTGTGGTGGCAAGCGTCACGCGGCGGGGCCGCTGTTCTTTGAGCCGACGGTGCTGGCGGACGTGCCGCCCGATGCGCTGATCATGCGCGAGGAAACCTTTGGCCCCGTGGCCGCCATCGCGGCTTTCGACAGCGAGGATGAGGCGATCCAGCGGGCCAATGACACGGAGTATGGCTTGGTGGCCTATGTCCACAGCCAAGACCCGCGCCGCATCTACCGCGCCAGCCGGGCGCTATGTTTCGGCATGGTGGCGGTGAACCGCACCAAGGTGACCGGCGCGCCGATCCCCTTTGGCGGCACGAAACAATCGGGGATCGGGCGCGAGGGATCGCGGCTGGGGCTCGAAGCCTTTACGGAAGTCAAATACGTCTGCCGTGACTGGGCCTAAGATTTGAAAGATACGGCGCAAAGCCGCGCCGGAAGAAAGGAAAGACCAATGCTGAAGAACGATATGCTCGAACAATGGGACCGTGAGAATTTCTTTCACCCCTCCACCCATCTGGCCCAGCACGCCCGCGGCGAAAGCCCGACCCGTGTGATCAAGACCGCCAAGGGCAGCCACATCACTGACCGCGACGGCAACGAATTGCTCGACGCTTTTGCGGGTCTCTACTGCGTGAACGTCGGCTATGGCCGCACCGAGATTGCCGAGGCGATTGCCGAGCAGGCGCATGAACTGGCCTATTACCACTCCTACGTCGGCCATGGCACCGAGGCGAGCATCACCCTGTCCAAGATGATCCTCGACCGCGCGCCCGAAGGCATGAGCAAGGTCTATTTCGGCCTCGGCGGGTCGGACGCGAATGAGACCAACGTCAAGCTGATCTGGTATTACAACAACATCCTTGGCCGCCCCGAGAAGAAAAAGATCATCTCGCGCTGGCGTGGCTATCACGGCTCGGGGCTGGTGACCGGCTCGCTCACCGGGTTGGAGCTGTTCCACAAGAAATTCGACCTGCCGCTGGCGCAGGTGGTTCACACCGACGCGCCCTATTACTACCGCCGCCCCGACGCCAACATGAGCGAAGCGGAGTTCACCGCCCATCTGGTGGGCGAGTTGGAAGCGCTGATCGAACGCGAAGGGGCCGACACCATCGCCGCCTTCATCGGGGAGCCGGTTCTGGGCACCGGGGGCATCGTGCCGCCGCCCGAGGGCTATTGGGCCGCCGTGCAAGAGGTGCTGAACAAGCATGACATCCTGCTGGTCGCGGATGAGGTCGTCACCGGCTTTGGCCGTCTGGGGTCGATGTTCGGCTCGGATTACTACGGGATGAAGCCTGACCTGATCACCATCGCCAAGGGGCTGACCTCGGCCTATGCGCCGCTGTCGGGCTCCATCGTGGGCGACAAGATGTGGAAGGTGCTGGAGCAGGGCACCGATGAAAACGGCCCCATCGGCCACGGCTGGACCTATTCGGCCCACCCCATCGGCGCGGCTGCGGGGATCGCGAACCTCAAGTTGATCGACGATCTGAAGCTGATCGAGAATGCCTCGGACGTGGGCGGCTATCTGAATGCGCAGATGAAAGCCGCATTGGGCGATCACCCCAAGGTGGGTGATATCCGGGGCGAAGGCATGCTCTGCGCCGTGGAACTGGTCGAAGACCGCGATGGCCGCACGCCCTTTGATCCGGCGCGCAAAGTGGTGCCGACCATCGTCGGCGATATGGTCAAGGCCGGTGTCATCGCCCGCGCCATGCCCCAAGGCGACATCATCGGTTTCGCGCCGCCCTTCTGCCTGACCCGCGAAGAAGCGGACAAGGTCGTGGGGGTGACCGCCGACGCGATCAAGGCGACCTTGGGCTAAGGCTCAAATCTACGAGACATTTAAGCGGCCCGGCGGAGACGTCGGGCCGTTTGCATTGGAGGGAATCACACCCCGCGAGAGGTGCTGCAGCTAGACCGATCAGAAATGAAAAAACGGTAAACAGGGCCGTTCATCGGGCCAAATTCCCCCGATATGGAAACAGTGCCCCGGTTTGTCGCCTATTTACTAAGAATTCGCCAAAATTAGGCCACAGTTCCCAGAGAAATTAGAAGAAAGCAGCGGTCCGTCCAGTTTGGGGCCCAAAGATTTTTATCTGTGGAGAGATGTAATGAGAATTCTGGCGGTGGATGACGATCCGATTATCCTCGAATTGCTTGGGCAATTTGTAGAGATCATCGGCGCGCATGACCTGACGACCGCCCCATCGGCTCTGCATGCGGTTGATATGTTGGGCGATCCCAATCTCGAGCCGATTGATTGCTTCATGCTTGATATTCAGATGCCGGGCATGGATGGGATCGAACTGGCGCAGCACATCCGCAATTCGGCGCGCCATGCCGATACGCCGATCTTGATGCTCACCGCGATGTCCGACAAACGCTATATCGACGCCGCCTTTGCCGCCGGGGCGACCGACTATGTGACCAAGCCTTTCGAGATTGCCGAACTGAAAGCCCGCATCGGGCTGGTCGAAGGCATGGTGAAAGAGCGTCAGCAGCGGACCAAGAAGATTTTCGCCGCCAAGACCATCGCCGATCAGGCGACGCATATGGAGCTGTTCGAGCCGGTCCCGATCTATGACGTGGACAATGTGATCGACTATACCGCGATGGAGAACTACGTCGCCCAACTGTCGCGCAGCGCGCTTTTCGGCTCCACCGCCTTCGCCTTCACCATCCGCGAGGTCGACGCTTTCCACGCGACGATGACCTCTTTCGAGTTCTATAGCCTTGTCTCAGATGTGGCCGAAATCCTGTCCGATACGCTCGTCGATCATCAGGTGCTGATGTCCTACGCGGGCAATGGCACTTTCGTATGCGTTACAGAGAGCGGCTGGCGCCCGAATATGGGCGGTTTGATGGATGCGGTTAACTTTGAGTTGTCTCAAACCGAATTGTTCGACAATAATGGCGAGCGTGTTCACCCGCGTGTCAGCGCGGGAGAGGCCGTGCGGCTGATCTGGAAAAGTGGCAATTCCGTCATGGATGCGCTGGCGCAGGCCCATGCAAGTGCAGAAGCCGCCAGTGAGGCGCATACGAGATCGCTCAATGATTTTTGGCAGAATGATCAACAAGCATGACTAAAATGTTAGCGGAACTTCCCGGCATAGAGCGCATCAGACAGCGCTTTGTCGAAATGCTGGACGAGCGTCAGACGCTGATCGCAACCCATGGTCTGGCCGCCTGGGACGGGACCACCGTGGACGAGATCAAAGGCAATCTTGCCAGCGCGCAGGCCATTCTGCACCAGATCGCGGGCAGCGCCGGGTCGCTCGGCTTTGAAGAGCTGGGCCGTCTGGCACGCAAATGCGAAACGCAGATTGTCGAGCATCTGGCCGGACCGCGCGCCAATCACGCGGATTGCCCGATCGAGATCATCTCGGAACTGGATGGGTTCGTCGCCCATTGCCGGCAGGAAATCGACGCCCACGCCTAAGGGCGCGGCGACCGGTATTGAGCCGGTCCAGAACTTACTGACAATTTACCGCAAACCCGCCCGGAAGGGCAGACCAAAGGCAAGTCGGCTTAGCCTGCTTGCATTGCCGCCTTGACCTGATCCGCCAGCGAGATCGGATCGAAGGGTTTGCTGATCACGTCAGCCGCCCCCAGATCACGAAGCTCTTCGATCTCATTATGCTGGGCGCGGGCGGTCATGAAGATCGCGGGCACGTCGCGCAGGCTCTCCATCTCGCGCATCTTCTCAAGCGTCTGGCGACCGGTCATGCCGGGCATCATCATATCGAGCAGGATCACATCGGGCGTGTAGGACTGAACCTGATTCAGCGCCGCTTCCCCGGTCTCGCATTGGACGACGTCGAAATCGCCGCTCAGCTCAAGCGCCATCAGCGCGATTTCACGAATATCGGCGTCATCCTCGACGTGCAGCAGTTTGATCATTCCATACTCTCTCTAGGAGGCTTCGCGCAGCAACGCGGCCGGTTCCTCTGCCGCTACCTGAGAATTTTTCTTCGGCAGGGTAAAGTAAAATGTCGTACCAAATCCCTCACGGCTGTCAAAACCTATTTTACCGCCGAGATTCTCGACAATGGCTTTGCAAACGCTGAGGCCCAGCCCGGTGCCGCCTTTGTCGGCCCGGTTGGAATTGGACAGATCGGCAAACCGCTGGAACACCTTGTGCTGCTCGGAAGCCGGAATGCCGGGGCCACGGTCGGCCACGGAGATGCGCAATTCGTCGTCATTCTCTTCGGCGCGGATGGTCACACGCTCCCCAGGTTTGGAGAATTTGGCCGCGTTCGACAGGAAGTTCGTCAGCACCTGAATGACCCGGTTCGGGTCCGTGGTGACCTTGTTCAAGTCCTCCGTCCCTTCGACGTGAATGCGCACGCCATGGCGCTGTTCGAGTGAGGCATTGGCGGCGCTGGTTTCGTGCAGAAGTTCCGCGATGTCGACTTCTTCAAGATTGAATTCTAACCGCCCGTTGGCGATTTTCTCAAGATCGAGGATGTCGTTGATGATCAGCACAAGCCGGTCGGCGTTGCGGTGGGAGATCTCCAGCAGGGCACGCGCCTTGCTGGGCAATTCGCCCGCCGCCCGCGACAAGAGCAGCCCCATGGAGCCCTTGATCGAGGTCAGGGGCGAACGTAGTTCGTGACTGACCATCGAGATGAACTCCGACTTCATCCGCTCTTCGTTGATGATATCCGAAATGTCATGCAGCATGATCAGGAACCGTCCCGCCGCCCCGCCGGTGGGCAGCAGCTTGATCGTAACTTGGAAATGGTTGCCAAACAGTTGCGTGTCGAACTGCGTCATCGCTTTGCCCGACTTTTTCAGCGCGCGGCAGGCGTCCAGCAGGGCCGGGTTGTCGCTTTCCTCGGTCAGGGTTTCGAGCGTTTGCGTGCGGTAGCTGTCCTTGCTCCAGCCGGTGCGGCTCATGGCGACGCGGTTCATATAGCTGAACCGCTCTGTCTCGGCGTCGACGATCCAGATGTCATCGCGCAACTCATAGAGCGTTTCCGCCGTGTCGCGTTCGGCCAAAAGTTCGTTGGCATGGGTCACATCGGTACGGGCCGAGATCGACCCGGCCCAAGCGCCCTTTTTGTCGAAAAGTGGCATCACGGTGCACTGCGTCTGGATCACCCGGCCATCGGCGCAGCGCAGCGGGGTTTCGCCCTGCCACGTCTTGCCTGCCATCAGGGTGGCACGGATCTCTTCGGCAAGTTCGCGAAACTCTTCTTGGTAAAGCATCGACACAGGCTGGCCGATCAATTGATCGCGGGTGTAGCCTGTCAGTTCGATGAAACGGTCGTTGACCTGTTCCAGCATCCCGCCCGTATCAACGATATTCACAATGGCATGGCTGTCGAACGCCTTAAGCCTTTGTTCCATATCTGAATTATCGGCAGGAGACTGCGGGTTTGGTTGCAGTGCGTTCGCGGCAAAGGGCGTCAGCCCCGCCAGAATGATCGCACCAACGACGGGGATAACCTCCCCCATTTGGCCCGCGAAAATTGCGGATGTTGCGGTGTACCAGCTGCCGGAAATGGCAGTGCCCAGAAAAAATGTGGCGGCGGTACGCTTGGTAAATGGCTTTGACGACACTTGGAATTCCTCGCCCCGAAGCGGACATGCTTAAAACTATAGCATGACTTGTGCATTGTAATTTAATCAAAATGCCAGAGCATATTGGCAATAATATGGCATGTCGCACTTTAGCGTCACTCCGCTGAAATGCCACGGTTTATAATGCGCCGGTTAAGAGGCGCGGGCGGTTGTCCCCGTAATTGAGTTGACCACCGAGCTGATACCGCTCCGTGATTTGACAAGGTTGATCCCCACGCGGGGGTCGGGTTCGCGGTTGTTGTCTGCGGAAAGGCTGATGATCTTGGCCGCGGGATGCAGGCGGGTGATGTCTTCCAACAAAGAACGTGCATCGCCATCGGGCAGCGACCAATCAAGGATCACGACGTCGAGTTCATCCTGGCCGATCATCTGCCGCGCTTGGGCAAGGTTGGTGACATTGGTCACCTCCGCCACGCTGTCCAACCCGGTGCGGATCACCTCGGCGAAGTCGATGTCGTCTTCGATATGCAGCACGCGCAGCTTGGTGTCCCGCTCCTCTGCTTCCACGTCGGGTGTGGCGGGCGTTTGCGCGGTCTGTGCCTCGGCGATGGGGCAGGTGAACCAAAAGACGGTGACGCCGTTGGGGATGCTTTCGAACCCGATGGTGCCGCCTTGGCGTTTGATGATCTGCCGCGTGATGTTGAGCCCCAGCCCGGTGCCGCCTTTGGCGCGGGTGTCGGAGCCATCGGCCTGCGAGAAAGCCTGAAAGATGCGCGGGCGGAAGTTTTCCGGCACGCCGGGGCCGGTGTTCTGGATAAAGACGATGGCCCGGTCCCCCAGCCGCTCGGCGCGGATTTGCACCTCGCTCTCGGCATCGGAGTATTTGCAGGCGTTCGAGATCAGATTGGCCAGCACCTGCCGGGTGCGGCTTTCATCCACCCGAACCGTCAGCGGCTTGTCGGGCAGTTGCAGGCCCAACGTGTTGTTATGGGTGATCGCAAAGGGCGACATTTCGTTGACCGAGTCGGTGATCACCTTGTTCAGGTCGACATCATGGAAGTCGAACTGCACTTCGCCCGATGAAATCTTCTCAAGGTCAAGAATGTCGTTCACGATATGCGACAGGCGGTCGGCATTGCTGCGGGCAATGTCGATCAGGCGGATATGCGCGGGGAGGAAGCGGCTGTTGTCCGTGGTGTCGATCAGCCCCAAAGCGCCTTTGATCGAGGTCAGCGGCGTGCGCAGCTCATGGCTGACGGTCGAGACGAACTCGCTCTTGATATGTTCCAGCTTCTTTTGGTCGGTGATGTCGTTGATCTGAACGATAAAGACATAGCCGCGGGCGTTCTTGTCATAGGTCCAAGAGACGTTGAACAGGCCCCAGCGTTCATAGCCCAGCTTGTGGGTAATGCGGTATTCGGCCTGATAGTTCTGCGAACTGCGGGAATCGACCAGCCCGCGCACCTCACCGTAGAGCTTTTGCAGATCGCCCTCGGGCATCAGATCGCCCAGTTTGGTATTCGACAGAAGCTCTTCTTCGCTATAGCCGCAGAGCGTGCAGAGCGCGCTGTTGACGCTGTTGAACACGCCGCCTTCGCCCAAGATCGCCATGCCCACCGGGGCCGCGGCCAGCACTTGGCGAAACCGCCGCTCGCTGGTTTCAAGGGCGTTGCGGGCGTGGACGATGTCGGTCACATCGGTCTGGGTGCCGACCATTCGCAGAGCGGTGCCATTCTCATCGCGTTCGGTCACCAGCGCGTCAGAGCGCATCCAGCGCCACTCACCGGTGCCGATCTTCAGCCGGTATTCGGTGACGGAACGTTGTTGCTGCCCCGAAATGCAGGCCTGATCGGTCTGGGTCAGCAGGGGCAGGTCATCGGGGTGGACACGTTTGAGGAATTCCCCCTGCGGGTCGGGCAGCCGCTCGAAATCCGCCATCCCCAGAATGCGCCGCCATGTGTCGGACACCTCGGATTTGCCGGTGCGCAGGTCGATGTCGAAAACCCCGATCTGCGCGCCTTCGAGGGCGAGGTCATAGAGCGCCTTGTTCCGCGCCAGCTCATCCTGCACCGCCAGTTCCGAGGTCAGGTCACGCACGATTGCGGTCACCCGCCGTTCGCCGGTGTGGGTGGTCCAATTGTTGCGTTGCAGATTAAGCTTGAGGTCTTGGCCAAAGCAGGTCTTGCCCGCCGCGTTGACCTGTTCGTGGTCGTGATCCTTAACCAGATCGGTGACGAGTTCGCTGAACTCCATTCCTTTGAGCGCCTCATGCCCATAGCCAAAGCAGACCAGCGCCGCTTGGTTGGCGAAGAGCACCCGGTCATTGCTGTCGAGCAAGAAGATGGGCGTTACCGCGTTCTCGATAACGGCGCGGTTTTCCTCTTCATGGGCGTCGATCTGGCGTTCGCGCAGCACGGCAAGCTCGCTCAGTGCGGCGCTGCGCTGGCGCAGGCTGCGGAAGGCCACGAAGAACAGGATCGCCAGAAGGATGCCAGAGACCAGCAGGATTTCCGGCACCGCGCTATGGGTGGCGCGGTCAAAGCTGGCGGTGCTGACATGCACAACGGTCCAGGGGCGGCCAAAGCGTTCGATGGTCTGGGTGATGCTGTGGTGGCCGGTGGCGATGCCTTCGGGCGTGCTGTCAAAAATCCGGTTTTCGGGGGCCGTGGTCAGCCCATCGTAGACTTGAATGTCATAGGACTCTCCCTGAGCTGGGGTCAGCCCGGACAGCAGGTTGGCCCCGACAAAGGGCGCATAGACCCAACCGATGAAACCGGCGGTCTCCTGCGCCGGGCTGTTGTCGGCGGCAAAGACCGGGCGCAGCAGGAGGAAGCCGGGCTGGCGGGTCTTGTCCTGCACCAGCAGGATGCGCGGCGTCAGCTTCGGCTCTCGCGTCTCGCGGGCGCGCAGGGCGGCGCGGCGGCGGTCTTCGTTAAAGCTGATATCAAGGCCCACGGCCTCTGCATTCGGCCCTTGGGGGTAGATATACTGGATCACCATCTTCTCGGCATTGCCGGTGTCGGGGTGAATGCGGAAACCCTCGATCCCGAGGGCGGTGACCTTTTCGATGAACGCCTCTTCGGTGCCTCTGGCGACGGGGGCAACAAAGCCGATGCCGTTGATGCCGGGCAGGAAGCTGTCGATCTCCAGCGTATCGACATAATGCGCGAAGTCGCTGGCCGTCACCTCGTCCGAGGCGTTCATGAAGGCGGCGATGCCATTGAGGCTTTGCAGATAGGTATGCATTCGCGCATCAAGGCTTTTCAGGCTTTCCTCGGCGATGCGATCAAAGGCCCGGTCGGCGGCGGCATCATTGCTGCGACTGCTGTAGAGGAACACCCCAAAGGTGATGGCGAGACATCCGAGAAAGAGTATGAATTCGGGTCGCCGCACCAGTTCAAGCCTTTGTTTCTGGCCACCAATTGGCGGCAAAATCTTTCCCCGAAATGAACGTCGCGCATCGCGGGAGGGGTATGTCCAATCCGGTCATATTCACTCATGGGTCGAAAAAATCAACAAACGGATTCGCCGCGCATGCAAAGCGCGGTGATTGTGGCTTTGCGGCAAAAGCCCCGGGGGTCCGGGCGATTTACGGCAGGGATTGTGACCCGTCACCGCGCGCTCTACCAATGACGGGCCGGGGAGGCGGGACAGAATATCGGGAGAGAGCACCATGAACGACGAGACGCAGCTAGAGGGCCGCTATGACTATATCATTGTCGGTGCGGGCACCGCGGGCTGTGTCTTGGCCAACCGTCTCAGCGCCGATCCGGCCAATCGGGTTCTGCTGCTCGAAGCCGGGGGGGATGACAATTATCACTGGGTGAAGGTGCCGGTGGGGTATCTTTACTGTATCGGCAACCCGCGCACGGATTGGATGATGAAAACCGCGCCTGAGGCGGGGTTGAACGGGCGCTCTCTGGCCTATCCGCGGGGCAAGGTGCTGGGCGGCTGCTCTTCGGTGAACGGCATGATTTACATGCGCGGGCAGGCGGCGGACTATGACCATTGGCGGCAACTGGGCAATGCCGGGTGGAGCTGGGACGACGTGCTGCCCTATTTCCTGAAATCCGAAGACCACCACGCGGGCGACAACGACATGCACCGCGCGGGGGGCGAGTGGAAGGTCAGCAAGCAGCGCCTGCGGTGGGACATTCTGGAGGCCGTGCAAGACGGCGCGCGGGAGTTCGGGATCGAGCCGCGGGCCGATTTCAACGATGGCGACAACGAAGGTTCGGGCTTTTTCGAGGTGAACCAGAAGGGCGGGGTGCGCTGGAACACGGCGCGCGGTTTCCTGCGCCCTGCGATGAAGCGCCCCAACCTGCGGGTGATCACCCATGCGCATACCGATGGGTTGGTCTTGGACGGCAAGCGTGTGACTGGCGTGCGTTTCACCCATAAAGGCCGCGCGATGCGCGCCGAGGCCGAGGGCGAAGTGTTGCTTTCGGCGGGGGCGATCAATTCGCCCAAGATCCTTGAGCTGTCGGGGATCGGGCAAGGTGACCTTTTGAGCGGCATGGGGATCAACACGCTGCACGATCTGCCCGGCGTTGGGGAGAACCTTCAGGACCATTTGCAAATCCGCACTGTCTATAAGGTGCAGAACACCAAAACGCTCAACACGATGACCCATTCGATCTGGGGCAAGGGCCGGATGGGGTTGGAATACCTCCTGCGCCGCAGCGGTCCCTTGGCGATGGCGCCCAGCCAGTTCGGCATGTTCACCAAGTCCGACCCCGCGCTTGAGACGCCGGATCTGGAGTATCACGTGCAGCCCCTGTCGACCGACAAGCTGGGGGATCCGCTGCACCCTTTCCCCGCGATCACCGTCTCGGTCTGTAACCTGCGGCCCGAAAGCATCGGCTCTTGCCATCTCACCAGCCGCGACAGCGCGGTGCAGCCCGATATCCGGCTGAACTACCTTTCTGCCGAGAATGACAAACGCGTGGCGGTCACGGCGATGAAACAGGCGCGTCACATCATGACGGCCAAGGCGCTGCGCCCCTATGCGCCCGAGGAAATCCTGCCCGGCCCCGCCGTGCAGAGCGACGAAGACCTGCTCGACAAGGCGCGCGACATCGCCACGACGATTTTCCACCCCGTCGGCACCTGCAAGATGGGCAGCGATCCGATGGCGGTGGTCGATAGCGATCTGCGGGTGCATGGCTTAAGCGGTCTGCGGGTGGTGGATGCGTCGATCATGCCCAAGATCGTCTCGGGCAACACGGCTTCGCCGACGGTGATGATCGCCGAAAAAGCCGCTGATGCCATTCTGGCGGGGCGGTAGGCGATGCTGACCACGCGGCTGACCAAACGACTGGGGATCGACCACCCGATTATCCAAGCGCCGATGGCCTTTGCCGCAGGCGGGCGGCTGGCGGCAGCGGTCTCAGGTGCCGGGGGCTTGGGCATGATCGGCGGGGCTTACGATTCCGGCGATTGGATCGCTGAGCAGCAGGAACTGGCGGGCAACCAATCGGTGGGCTGCGGTTTCATCACTTGGAAGCTGCGCGAGCATCCGCAGGCGCTGGAACAAGCGCTCGACCGTGATCCGGCAGCGATCTTTCTTTCCTTCGGCGACCCGGCAGTGTTCCTCCCCGCGATCCGCGCGGCAAAGGTGCCGTTGATCTGTCAGGTGCAAACCCTGCGCGATGCCGCCCATGCGATCGATCTGGGCGCCGAGATCATCGTCGCCCAAGGGGCCGAGGCTGGCGGCCACGGCGAGAAACGCGCGACCTTTACCCTCGTCCCCGAAGTCGCGGATCACATCGCCCGCCATGCGCCCGAGGTGCTGCTTTGCGCCGCAGGCGGCGTGGCGGATGGGCGCGGGTTGGCAGCGGCGCTAATGCTGGGGGCCGATGGTGTGGTCGTCGGCTCGCGCTTCTGGGCTTCGGAAGAGGCGCTGGTGCACCCCGCGATGCGAGAGGCCGCGCTCAAGGCCAGCGGTGATGACACGCTGCGGAGCACCGTGACGGACATCATGCGCGGCTATGATTGGCCCAAACGCTATACGGGCCGTGTCTTGCGCAACGATTTCACCGACCGCTGGCATGACGACCCCGACGGGTTGCGCGCCGCGCTGGCGGAAGAGTTGCCGCACTGGCAGGCGGCGGTGGCCGCGGGGGATGCTCGCACTGCCAACGCCTTTGTCGGAGAGGTGGCGGGGCTGATCGGTACGATCAGCCCCGCCGCTGATATTTTGCGCGATATCGTCCAAGGGGCCGAAGCGGCCTTGGGCCAGACCTTTACCCGGTAACGGGGCGGGGGCGGGCCAAGGCGGCTTAGCCGTGATCTTCGACCTCTTCGCGGCCCGGCACATGTTCGCGGGCGGGGGCGGTCTCCCAATTCTCGATCACCTCCATCGCTTCATCCGCGCTTTCGACAAAGCGGAACAGGTCGAGGTCTTCGGCTGAGATCGTGCCCGCATCGGCCAGCGCGTCCCAGTTGATGATCTTTTCCCAGAACTCACGCCCAAACAGTAAGAAGGGCACCCGGTTCATGCGGCCCGTTTGGATCAGCGTCAGCGCCTCAAAGAGTTCGTCCATCGTGCCGAAACCGCCGGGGAAGACGCAGATCGCGCGGGCGCGCATCAGGAAGTGCATCTTGCGGATCGCGAAGTAGTGGAAGTTGAAGCAAAGCTCCGGCGTGACATATTCGTTGGGCGCCTGCTCGAACGGCAGCACGATGTTGAGGCCGATGGAGTGGCCGCCCGCGTCGAGCGCGCCGCGGTTACCCGCCTCCATCACACCTGGCCCGCCGCCGGTGACGATGACATTCTCGGTGCCGCCGCTTTCCATCGACTTTTCGGTCATTAGCCGCGCAAAGGTGCGCGTCTCGTCATAAAAACGCGACAGATCGGCCAGCGTCTTGGTCCGGGCGGTGTGTTTTTCGGCTGGTTCAGGAATGCGCGCGCCGCCAAAGAGCACGATGGTCGATTGGATGCCATGGGCGTCCAGCAGCAGTTCTGGCTTGAGCAGTTCCAGTTGCAGACGCACCGGGCGCAGCTCATCACGGCACATGAAGTCATCGTCGGTAAAGGCCAGACGATAGGCAGGCGCGCGGGTTTGCGGCGTGTCGGGGGCGTCTTGGGCTTTGGCGCGGTCCACATTGGCGCGGCGCAGGGGGTGGCGGTGTTCGTCGGTCATCCTCGGGTCTTTCCTTGGTCTGGGGCTTGGCTCAGGTGGCGCGATGGCCGCTTAGGTCAAGATGCCCTGTTGTTCGGCGAATGACCACGCCCCTCATCGGCCGGCAATTGCACCCTAGGCAGTGCAAGGCTATAGCCCTCAAAAGGCCTTTTCATCATTCGGAGACTTGCCCCATGTCCAACGCCCAACTTGAAACCGCCATCGAAGCCGCTTGGGATACCCGCGATCAGATCACATCCGCCACCACTGGCGAAGTGCGCGACGCCATCGAAGAGACGCTGAACGCGCTCGACAGCGGCAAGCTGCGCGTGGCGGAAAAGCAGGACGACGGTCAGTGGCACGTCAATCAGTGGGCCAAGAAGGCCGTGCTGCTGGGCTTCCGCATCAAGGACATGGAACATCAAGAAGGCGGTCCGCAGGGCGCTGGCTGGTGGGACAAGGTCGACAGCAAGTTCAAAGGCTGGGGCGATGCCGAGTGGAAAGAGGCGGGCTTCCGCGCCGTGCCGAACTGCGTCGTGCGCCGCTCGGCCTATATCGCGCCGGGCGTGGTGCTGATGCCGTCTTTCGTCAACATCGGCGCCTATGTCGACTCCGGCACCATGGTCGACACATGGGCCACCGTCGGCTCCTGCGCCCAGATCGGCAAGAACGTGCACCTTTCGGGCGGCGTCGGCATCGGCGGCGTGTTGGAGCCGATGCAGGCGGGCCCCACCATCATCGAAGACAATTGCTTTATCGGCGCACGGTCAGAAGTCGTCGAAGGCTGCATCGTGCGCGAAGGCTCGGTGCTGGGCATGGGCGTCTTCATCGGCCAGTCGACCAAGATCGTCGACCGCGAAACCGGCGAGATCATGTATGGCGAAGTGCCCGCAGGTTCGGTCGTCGTGGCGGGCACCATGCCGTCGAAGAACAACGTGAACCTCTACTGCGCCGTGATCGTGAAACGGGTGGACGCCAAGACCCGCTCCAAAACCTCGATCAACGAGCTGCTGCGCGACTGAACGGAACCAAATACCCCGTCACGGCGTTGAGACCTGAATTTAAAGGAGATTGACGACATGACGGGTATCGGTTGGTTTGCCGCAATCATCGTGGGTGGCCTTGCGGGCTGGATCGCGGAAAAGATCATGAAATCGGACATGGGTCTGATCATGAATATCATCCTCGGCATTCTGGGTGCCTTGGTCGCGAACTGGCTCTTGATGCTGATCGTCGGCAGCACGCTGGGCGGTTGGTTCGGTCAGTTGGTGGTGGGCGTCATCGGTGCCTGCCTGCTGATCTGGGTCACACGGATGGTCCGCGGCAAGACTTAAGGGCAGGGGCGCGGCCCCTTTCCAAATCCAAGTGAAAAGGTTAGGGCTGCCGAAAGCAATCGGCGGCCCTTATCATGTCTGAACCCAAGAAAACCAAGAAACCTTCGCGCCAGCAGGTCTTTACCCTTTTGGTTCAGATTGGCCGCAAGGACGGTGACGGTCTGCCCGACAAGGCCACCGGTGCTGCGCTGATCTGTTTCGCCTCCGGTATCGACGAGGCCGAAGCCGTGCGAGAGACCGTGGCGATCCTCAAACAGGCAGATACCAACCCGCTTGACGTGACCGGCTACGGCACGCTGGAAGAGCGCGAAGCCGAAGGTCAGGAGATCGACGCCGAGGAACGCGCCCTGATGCAGCGCGCTTTGGAAGAAAACTCGGTCATCGTCGCGCAAATGACCCCCTTTTACGACTGACCCGCGCCCCACACGGGGAATTGCAATGCGCCCCCTTGGCATTGGCGCGATTTGCCCACACAAGTTACCGGACAAGCGATAACCCCTGAAAAGGAGCCGATATGTCCGGTCTCGACCCTGTTGATCTCACCGCGAAACTGGTGCGCTGCGCCTCTGTCACCCCTGCGAACGATGGGGCGTTGGAAGTGCTCGAAGAGGTGTTGGGCGCGGCGGGTTTCGACTGTACGCGCGTCGACCGGGGCGGCATCTGCAACCTCTTTGCCCGCTGGGGCAACAAGGGCAACACCAAGTCCTTCGGCTTCAACGGTCATACCGATGTCGTGCCCATCGGGGATGAGGCGGATTGGTCGATGCCCCCCTTCGGGGCCGAGATCAAGGACGGCATCATGTATGGCCGCGGTACCACGGATATGAAATCGGGCGTGGCGGCTTTCGTCGCAGCGGCGGTGGATTTCGTGAAGGACACGCCGCCCGATGGCTCCATCGTGCTGGCGATCACCGGGGATGAAGAGGGCGATGCCCTCGACGGGACCACGGCACTGTTGGACTACATGTCGGAGAACGGCGAGCGGATGGATGTCTGCCTTGTGGGGGAGCCGACTTGCCCCGAGACCATGGGCGATATGATCAAGATCGGGCGGCGCGGCTCGATGAACGCGCATTTCAAGGTGACGGGCAAACAGGGCCATGCGGCCTATCCGCACCGCGCGAACAACCCGCTGCCCGCGATGGTGCGGCTGATGGATCGTCTGGCCAGCCATGAGTTGGATCAGGGCAGCGATCACTTCGACCCTTCGACGCTGGCCGTGGTCACCGTGGATACTGGCAACAAGGCAACCAATGTGATCCCGGCGCAATGCCGCGGCGCGGTCAACATCCGGTTCAACGACCACCATTCGGGCGCGAGCCTCAGCGACTGGCTGCGGGGCGAGGCGGATAAGATCGCCGAGGAATTCGGCCTGCAAGTGGATGTAGAGATCACGATCTCCGGCGAGAGTTTCATCACCCCGCCGGGCGCCCTGTCCGATCTGGTCGCGGGCGCTGTTGAGGCTGAGACGGGCGTGCAGCCCGAGCTTTCCACCACCGGCGGCACCTCGGACGCGCGTTTCGTCAAGGCGCATTGCCCGGTGGTGGAGTTCGGTCTGGTGGGCCAGTCCATGCACCAAGTCGATGAGCATGTGCGGGTCGAACATATCGAACAGCTCAAATCCATCTACGGGCGCGTGCTGCGGAATTATTTCACGTGAAACCAACGCTTATCGTCATGGTGAAAGAGCCGCGTCCCGGTCGGGTGAAAACCCGTCTGGGCCGCGACATCGGCATGGTCGGCGCGGCTTGGTGGTTTCGCCATCAGACCCGCCGCCTGTTGCGTCGGATCGAAGATCCGCGTTGGCAGATGGTGCTGGCCGTGGCCCCGGACGTGGAAGGGCTGCAAAGCCGCGTCTGGCCCGCGCATCTGCCGCGCTGGCCGCAAGGGCGCGGCAACCTCGGTGACCGTATGGCGCGGATGCTGCGCAGCGCGCCGGGGCCGGCCTGTGTGATCGGGGCGGATATTCCGGGCATCAACCGCAAGGAACTGGCGCGGGCATTCGATGCGCTTGGCAACCATGACGCGGTGTTTGGCCCGGCGCCCGATGGGGGCTATTGGCTCGTGGGGCTAAAACATCCCCGCCGCGCGCCGCCCAGCCTGTTTGACGGGGTGCGCTGGTCTGGCCCCCATGCGCTGGCTGACAGCCGCGCGACCCTGCCGGGCTACCGCATCGCCGAAGTCTCTACCCTGCGCGACGTGGACGAAATTCACGATTTGCCATGACGACAGGGGGGCTGCGTGCTACCTGCTGAGGTATGAGTAAGATACCCAGCAAATCCGAGATCCTCGACTGGATCGAACAGAACCCAACGCTGACCGCCAAGCGCGACATCGCCAAAGCCTTTGGCATCAAGGGCGCGGCCCGGATCGACCTGAAGCGCGTGCTGAAAGAGCTGGAGGCCGAGGGCCATCTGGAAAAGCGCAAGCGCAGCTATCAGGATCCCGACCGCCTGCCGCCGGTCTCGGTACTGCTGGTCACGGGGCCGGACAGCGATGGCGATCTTTTTGCCAAGCCGATGGAGTGGCATGGCGAGGGGAAAGAACCTGTCGTCCTGCTGATCCCGCGCGAGAGTGACCCGGCGCTTGGCGAAGGTGACCGCATTCTGGCGCGGCTGACGTTGGTAAAAGGCGAAGATCACCACTATGAGGCCCGGCTCATTCGCCGCATCGGCTCCAACCCGCGCAAGGTGCTGGGCATTTTCCGCAAAGCGGCCGAAGGCGGGCGGATCGTCCCGATCGACAAGGGCACGGATCGCGAATGGCGCGTCGGTGCCGACCATACACATGGCGCGAAAGACGGTGAACTGGTCGAGGCCGAGCAGGCCGGACCGAAGGCGCGTATGGGTTCCCCCCGCGCGCGCATCGTCGAACGGTTGGGCGACCCGTCCGAGCCGCGCGCGGTCTCGCTCATCGCGATCCACCAGCATGGCATTCCGGACGAATTCCCCGACGATGTGATCGCACAGGCCGATGCGGCCAAACCACAAGGCCTCAAGGGTCGCGAAGACCTGCGCGACCTGCCGTTGGTCACCATCGACCCCTCCGATGCGCGGGACCATGATGACGCCTGCTATGCCCATGCCGACGACGACCCCAAGAACGAGGGTGGCCATGTCGTTTGGGTCGCCATTGCCGATGTGGCCGCCTATGTGACGCCGGGCTCGGCGTTGGACCGCGAGGCGCGCAAGCGCGGCAACTCCACCTATTTCCCTGACCGCGTGGTGCCAATGCTGCCGGATCGGCTCTCGGGTGATCTGTGCTCATTGCACGAAGGCGTGCCGCGCGCCTGTATCGCTGTGCGCATGGTGCTGGATGCCAAGGGCAACAAGATCGGCCATACGTTCCACCGGGGCCTCATGCGCTCGCCCGCCTCGCTGCATTACGAGGAGGTGCAGGACGCCATCGACGGCAACCCCAATGACCGCACCGGGCCGCTGTTGGAACCGGTGCTGAAGCCGCTTTACGCCGCCTATGACGCGCTGAAGACCGCCCGCGCCGAGCGCCAGCCGCTGGAGCTTGACCTGCCCGAACGCCGCATCGAATTGGGCGAAGATGGCAAGGTGAAGTCGGTGAACTTCCGCGAGCGGCTCGACGCGCATCGGCTGATCGAAGAGTTCATGGTCTTGGCCAATGTCGCCGCCGCCGAGACGCTGATCAAAAAGAAAACCCCGCTGCTGTTCCGTATCCACGAGGAACCCTCGCCGGAGAAGCTCGAATCCCTGCGTGAAACCGCACAGGCGGCGGGTTTCACGCTGGCCAAGGGGCAGGTGCTGCAAACCGCGCATCTCAACCGGCTGCTGGATCAGGCGGCGGGGACCAATGACGCGGAGCTGATCAATCTCAGCACCCTACGCTCGATGACGCAGGCCTATTACGGGCCGGCGCATATTGGGCACTTCGGCCTTGCCCTGCGTTCCTACGCGCATTTCACCTCACCCATTCGCCGCTATGCCGACCTTATCGTGCACCGCGCGCTGATCACGGCGCATGGCTGGGGCAAGGACGGGCTGACGCCCGAAGAGATTGAGGGGCTGGAGCAGACCGGCGCGCATATCTCCGACACCGAGCGCCGCTCGATGGTGGCCGAGCGTGACACGACCGACCGCTACCTTGCCGCCTTCCTGTCGGAGCGCGTGGGCAACGAGTTCACCGGACGGATCAGCGGCATCGCGCGTTTTGGTGCCTTTGTGAAGTTGGACGAGACTGGCGCGGACGGTCTGGTGCCGATGCGCTCGCTCGGGCGGGAGTATTTCCACCACGACGCCGAGGCGCAGACGCTGATGGGCTCGGACACCGGGATGACCATCGGCCTTGGCCAACGTGTCACCGTGCGGTTGGCCGAGGCGGTCCCCGTGACCGGGGGCATCGCGCTGGAACTGCTTGAGATCGAAGACCAAAAGGTCAAACAGGGCGGAGGTGGGGGGCGCCGCAGCCCGGCGGGCCGTAGCAAGCCGCGCGGCAAGGCCGTGAAGGCCAAGCGCAAGAAGGACAAGATCAAACGCAAAGTGACCCGCACCCGCCGCTGAGGCGGCAAACCGGCGGAGCTTCGCGGATGGCCGCCCCCCTCCCTTTCCACCGGGGCGGGGCGGGCATAGGATTTGCCGTAACTCTATGAGGTGAGGCGATTATGATCCGGCACTACGCGATGATTTCAGGCATTCTAGCGACCGCTGGCATGGGGGCTCCGGCCTTTGCGTCGGGTCCGGCTGAATCCTTGCGCCCCGCGCCGCGCGCGCCGCAGGCCGTGCTGGCCGCCGTGGCGCCAACGGCGCAGGAACCCGCGGCAGAGGCCAGCGGCGACGATGCCGGGCTGCGCGCTTGGGTGAAAGACTTCCGCCCCCGCGCCTTGCAGCAGGGCGTCGACCCGGATGTCTTTGACCGCGCGCTGGATACGGTCAGCTATGATCCGGAGGTGATCCGCCGCGACCGCAACCAATCGGAATTCACCAAAACGATTTGGGATTACCTCGACACCGCTACCTCGGACCTGCGGGTGCAGAATGGGCAGAAGGCGCTGGCCCAATGGCAACGCACGCTGGAAGAGATCGAAGCGGAATACGGTGTCGAGAAAGAGATCGTCACCGCGATCTGGGGGCTTGAGAGCGCCTATGGCAGCTTCCGGGGCGGGGATCGGGTGTTGGATTCACTGGCCACCCTTGCCTATGACGCGCGGCGGGCGGAATTTTTCGAAGGCGAGCTCCTCGACGCCCTGCGCATCCTCCAGGCGGGCGATACCGATGCCGATCAATTGCGCGGCTCTTGGGCGGGCGCGATGGGGCATACGCAGTTCATGCCTTCGTCCTTCCACGCCCATGCGGTTGATTGGGATGGCGACGGGCGGCGCGACATCTGGGGCGATGACCCCAGCGATGCGCTGGCCTCTACCGCCGCCTATCTCAAGCATTTCGGCTGGACCGAAGGGCAGCCTTGGGGTGTTGAGGTGGCTCTGCCGGAGGGGTTCGACTATCTGCTGGCCGACCGTGCGGTGACCAAGACCCCGGCGGAATGGGCTAATCTTGGCGTCACCGTGCTCGATGGCGGGGCGGTGGCGGATCATGGCCCGGCGTCGATCTTGCTGCCCGCGGGTGCGCAGGGTGCCGCCTTCATGATCTTCCCCAATTTCGCGGTGATCGAGCGCTATAACACGGCGGATGCCTATGTCATCGGTGTGGGCCATCTGGCCGACCGCATCGGCGGCGCGGGCGAGATACAGCAGGACTGGCCCCGCGAAGACCGCGCGCTGAGCTTTGATGAGCGGATCGAATTGCAGACCCTGCTGACCGAAGCGGGCTTTGACACGCAAAAGATAGACGCCAAGATCGGGCCGCTGACCGTTAATGCCGTGCGCAGCTATCAAAAGGCCGAGGGGATCGCGCCCGATGGCTATGCCTCCCCCCGTCTGCTGGCCCGACTGCGCGCAGAGTGAGGGGGCGCCCCCAATTGGGGGCAACCCGATGTTTTAGGACGCGGCCTTGAGCATGTCCTCGTCTTTCAGATCGGCATAGGTCGCATCCAGTGCCTTGGTCGCCCGTTCGGCGAAGATCTTGATCTCTTCCGGGGTAATGATCAGCGGCGGAGAGATGATCATCCGGTCGCCGACATGGCGCATCACCAGATTGTTGGCAAAGCAATGTTCGCGGCAAATGTACCCGGCGGTGCCGCTATCGGCGAATTTCGCGCGGCTTTCCTTATGCGGCGTCAGCGGCAGGGAGGCCATCAGGCCCGATACGTTCACCCCGCCTACCAGCGGATGCTCTCCCAGCTTGTCCAACGCCTCTTTCAGCGCGGGGGCGGCGACGTTTTGCACATGGGCGACGATGTTCTCTTCCTGCATGATCCGCAGGTTTTCCAGCGCCACGGCGGCGCAGACCGGGTGGCCGGAGTAGGTGTAGCCGTGGTTGAACTCGCAGGCGTTGATGACCTCGGCGACCTCGTCACAAACGATTGACCCGCCGATGGGCGCGTAGCCCGAGCTCAGCCCCTTGGCGATGGTCATGATATGCGGCTTGATGCCCATGGTCTGCGAGCCAAACCAATTGCCCGTCCGACCAAAGCCGCAGATCACCTCGTCAGCGATCAGCAGAATGTCGTGTTTGTCGCAGATGCGCTGAATCTCGGGCCAATAGGTGCTGGGCGGAACGACGACCCCGCCCGCGCCCTGAACGGGTTCGGCGATGAAGGCCGCGACCTTGTCCGCGCCCAGCTCGACAATCTTCGCTTCCAACTCCTGTGCGCGTTTCAGGCCGAAGTCTTCGGGCGACATATCCCCGCCTTCGGCATACCAATCGGGCTGGCCGATGTGGTGGATGCCGGGGATCGGCAGCCCGCCTTGCTCATGCATATAGGTCATGCCGCCGAGACTGGCCGAGCCGACCGAAGAGCCGTGATAGGCGTTTTTACGGCTGATAATATGGCTCTTCTCGGGTTTGCCCTTTTGCGCCCAATAGGTGCGGACCATGCGCAGGTTGGTATCGTTGGCCTCTGACCCCGACCCGGCAAAGAAGACGTGGTTCAGATCACCGGGGGCCAGATCGGCCAGTTCCTTGGCCAGCGCGATCGCGGGCACATGGGTCGTTTGGAAGAAGGTGTTGTAATAGGGCAGTTCGTTCATCTGTCGCGCGGCGACATTGCCCATCTCTTCGCGGCCATAGCCAAGGTTCACGCACCACAACCCGGCCATCGCATCGAGAATCTCATTCCCCTCGCTGTCGGTCAGGTAGATGCCCTTGGCCCTTGTGATGATGCGCGCGCCCTTGTCGCCCAATTCATCATTGGTGGTGAAAGGATGCATGTGATGCGCCGCATCCAGCGCCTGAAGGTCCGCGGTGGGGAGGTGATTCGTGATGGGCGGCATGGGTGTGCACCTTCTATTTGCATGAAAAATGAGCTTCGTCGCAGAATATGATCAAATTATAGCATGTCAATCGAATCAACGCGGAACGGGAAGGCCATCGAGGGCTGCGCGAATTTGGGTCATTCCTTGGGCGACATCGCCCGCCATGACCTCTCCCGCCAAAGCGGCGTTGCCCTCGGCAAAGGCCGCCAAAAGCTCGGCATGTTTATCGGGCAGATTGCTGGTGCCATAGCGACCGCAAACCACCCGAAGCGAGGGGCCGAAACGCAGCCAAAGACGGTCCACCGTCGCGGCCATGATCGGCGCTTCGGCAAGGTCGTAAATCATCCGGTGAAAGCTGTAGTTCTGCATCAAGTAACCGCCGACATCGCCCCGGTCGATGGCATGGTTCAGCGCGTTGTCACAGTCTTTCAAAGCGTTCAAACGCTCATCCGTCATGCGGTTTGCGGCGCGTTTGGTCAGTTCCGGCTCTAGCGTTTCCCGCATGAATCCCAGTTCTTCCAGCCCCGCATGGGTCAGTTCCGGCACGGTGACCCGGCGGTTGCCCAAATGGGTCAGCGCCCCTTCCGAGATCAGGCGGCGGATGGCCTCGCGCACCGGCGTCATGCCCGCATCCAAAGCGGCGGTCAGACCTTGGATCGTGACCCCCTGTCCGGGGGCCAGATCGCCGAAGAGAATCATCTTGCGCAGGCGTTCGTAAACATGCTGATGGATCGGTGTCTTGGCCGCCGCATCGGCGGCGGGAAGCAATCTCGGATCGGTTTTTTCTGAACCCATGGGAGCGGTCTTTCCGTCTTGTTTCGCCGTGTCTTGCAGCATTTCATTCTGCATGAAAGCATAAACCATCTTGCCCGAAGAGGCAAAACTTGATCAAATTGACGAAAGGTGGGGATCAACCCGACCTGTCTACCGGGAGTATGAAATGAAACATGTGCTACTAAGCAGCGTCGCCGTTGCCACCTTGATGGCAGGTGCCGCCACTGCCGAAACGGTCCGGGTCTATAACTGGTCCGACTATATCGATGAATCCTTGCTGGATAAATTCGAAGAAGAGACCGGCATCGAATTGGTCTATGACGTGTTCGACAGCAACGAGGTGCTGGAGACCAAAATGCTCGCCGGTGGGTCCGGCTATGACGTGGTCGTCCCCTCGGGCACCTTCCTGCAGCGCCAGATCACAGCAGGTGCATTCCAGCCGCTGGACACGTCCAAACTGCCCAATCTTGAAAACATGTGGGACGTGGTCTCCTCGCGGACCGAACAATATGATCCCGATAACGCCCATTCTATCAACTATATGTGGGGCACCACCGGCATCGGCGTGAATGTCGGCAAGGTGAAAGAAATCCTGGGCGAAGATGCCCCGATCGACTCCTGGGACTTGGTTTTCGACCCGGCCAATATGGAAAAACTGGCCGACTGCGGCGTGCATTTCCTCGACGCCCCGGCAGAGATGATCCCTGCCGCGCTGAACTACATCGGCGAAGATCCCAACAGCCATGACCCCGATGTGATCGCGAAGGCCGAAGAGGTCTTCATGCCGGTCCGCCCCTATATCCAGAAGTTCCATTCTTCGGAATATATCAATGCCTTGGCCAACGGTGACGTCTGCGTCGCGGTGGGCTGGTCGGGCGATATCCTGCAGGCCCGTGACCGCGCGGATGAAGCCGACAACGGTGTCGAAATCGCCTATAACGCCCCCTCCGAAGGCGCGCAGATGTGGTTTGACCAGATGGCCATTCCGGTCGACGCGCCGAACCCCGAGGGCGCGCATAAGTTCCTGAACTTCATCATGGACGCCGAGAATATGGCCGCCGCGTCGAACTATGTGTACTACGCCAACGGCAACAAAGCCTCGCAAGAGCATCTGGTCGAGGATGTGATCGGCGACCCGGCGATCTACCCCTCTGAGGCGGCGCTGAACAACCTGTTCACCACCACACCTTACCCGCCGAAAGTACAGCGCGTGGTGACCCGGCTCTGGACCAAGATCAAGTCCGGTACCTGATCTGAGACAGGGGGTGCGGCCAGTCTGGTCGCGCCCCTTTTTCTTGCCCCGCGACCCGATCAAAGCCTGAGCAAAGCCCGATCAAAGGATCTCTCAACCGTGAGCCCAACCGTCTTCGCCCCCTGGAACGACCCTGACGAAAAGCCGCTCATTCGCTTTAAGAATGTGACCAAGAAATTCGGCGAATTCGTCGCCATCGACGATCTGTCTTTGGATATTTACGCGCAGGAATTCTTTGCCCTGCTTGGGCCTTCGGGCTGTGGCAAGACGACGATGATGCGGATGCTGGCCGGGTTCGAAAGCCCCACCACCGGGCGCATCGAGTTGGCCGGGCAGGACATCGCCCCGGTGCCCCCGAACAAACGCGCGGTGAACATGATGTTCCAATCCTACGCGCTGTTTCCGCATCTCAGCATCTGGGACAACATCGCCTTCGGCCTGCGCCGCGACAAGATGGAGAAGGACGCCATCGCCGCCCGCGTGGCCGAGATGCTGAAGCTCACCCGGCTAGAGAAATTCGCCCGCCGCAAACCGCATCAGATCTCCGGCGGTCAACGGCAGCGTGTGGCGCTGGCGCGCTCGCTAGCCAAAGCGCCGAAGCTTCTGCTGCTTGATGAGCCCTTGGGCGCGCTTGATAAGAAGCTGCGGCAAGACACCCAGTTCGAGCTGATGGACATCCAAGAATCCACCGGCACCACCTTTGTCATCGTGACCCACGACCAAGAAGAGGCGATGACCGTCGCCTCCCGCGTGGCGGTGATGGACGAGGGGCGCGTGATTCAGGTGGCCACCCCGGCCGAGATCTATGAAGCGCCGAATTCCGTCTATGTGGCCGACTTCATCGGTGACGTAAACATCATCGAAGCCAGCACCAAGGCCATTGGCCAAGATCAATACCATTTGAACTGGATCGACGGGCAGCCGCCGCTGACCGCCACCTCTGCCGCGCCGTTCAGCGAAGGGCAGCAAGCCCATCTTGCGATCCGGCCTGAGAAAATCCGCATTTCGACCGAGAGGCCCGAGGATGCGCCCAATGCGCTACAGGGCAAAGTGCTCGACATCGCGTATCTGGGGAACCTCTCTACCTATCACGTCGAACTGCCCGGCGGGCAGGTGATCAAGGCGCAAACGGCCAACACCCGGCGCATCGCGCGCCGTGACATCACATGGGAAGACCCGGTCTGGATTTCATGGAGCGCCACCGCAGGCGTTTTGTTGGCGCAATGAACATGCGTCGTTTCGCCCTGATCGCGGTCCCGTACCTCTGGCTGTTGGCGCTGTTTCTGGTGCCTTTCCTGATCGTTTTCAAAATCTCCCTCTCCGATACGGCGCTGGCGATCCCGCCCTATACGCCGACGATCAAAGACGGCATCGGCGCCCTGATGGCCCAGTTGGATTTCGAGAATTTTACCTTCCTCGCCTCCGACGACCTTTATTGGAAAGCCTACCTTAGCTCCCTGCGCATCGCCGTTGTATCGACCGCGCTGACGCTCTTGGTCGGCTATCCCATCGCCTATGGCATGGCCCGCGCCCCCGAAGAGTGGCGCGCCACATTGATGATGTTGGTGATCCTGCCGTTCTGGACCTCCTTCCTGATCCGCGTCTATGCGTGGATGGGCATTCTCAGCAACGAAGGGCTGCTGAACCAACTCTTGATGGGGTTGGGTCTAACGGCAGAGCCTTTACAGATCCTTAATACCAATACGGCAGTCTATATCGGCATCGTCTATACCTACCTGCCGTTCATGATCCTGCCGATCTATGCCGCGCTCGACCGGCTCGACGAGTCGCTCAACGAGGCGGCGGAGGATCTCGGCTGCTCGCGTTTGCAAGCCTTCTGGCTGGTGACGATCCCGCTGTCGCGCAACGGCATCGTGGCGGGCAGCTTCCTTGTCTTCATCCCGGCTTTGGGTGAATTTGTGATCCCCTCGCTCTTGGGCGGGTCGGGCACGCTGATGATCGGCAAGGTGCTGTGGGAGGAGTTCTTCAACAACCGCGACTGGCCGGTGGCGAGTGCGGTGGCGGTGATCCTGCTGCTGATCCTGATCATTCCGATCATCCTCTTCCAGCGCAACCAGCAGAAACAGGCGGAGGCCGAACAATGAAGCGGATGACATGGTTCAACGTGACCTCGCTCACCTTGGGCTTCGCCTTTCTCTACCTGCCGATGATCATTCTGGTGATCTACAGTTTCAACGCCTCGAAACTGGTGACGGTCTGGGCCGGATTCTCGACCCGCTGGTATGGCGAGCTGTTGCAAAACGAAGCCTTCCTGAATGCGGCTTGGGTCACGCTGAAGGTCGCGGTGATCTCCTCCTCCATCGCCACGGTGCTGGGCACGATGGCGGCCTATGTGCTGGTGCGCGGCGGGCGCTTCATGGGGCGGACGCTCTTTTCCGGCATGATCTACGCGCCGCTGGTCATGCCTGAGGTGATCACCGGCCTGTCGCTCCTCTTGCTTTTCATCGGCATCGGGCTGGACCGCGGCGTGCTGACCATCGTGCTGGCGCATACGACCTTTTCGATGTGCTATGTCTCGGTCGTCGTCTCTTCGCGGCTGGTGTCCTTCGACCGTTCGTTGGAGGAGGCCGCGCTCGACCTCGGCTCCTCGCCATGGGAGGCCTTCCGCCTCGTGACCCTGCCGATCATCGCGCCTGCGGTGATCTCGGGCTGGCTTCTGGCCTTCACGCTCAGCCTCGATGATCTGGTCATCGCCTCCTTCACCGCCGGCCCGTCGGCCACCACGCTGCCGATCAAGATCTTCAGCGCCGTGCGCTTGGGCGTCTCGCCCGAGATCAACGCGCTTTCGACAATCATGATCGCCATCGTGACCGTGGGTGTCATCATCGCGTCGTTGGTCAGCAAACGCTCCAGCCTACGCGCGCAAGAGGAGGCCCGTGCGGCGGAACGGCCCGCCTCATGAGGCGCATCTACGCGGATTTCGCCTACTCCGAGGCACCGCGCGCGGGCTGCTGGTGGGATGAAACCTGCGCCGCGCCGGACCGCCCGGCGCAACAGGGCGACGCGCAGGCCGATGTTGTGATCATCGGTGGCGGTTTCACCGGCCTCAATGCCGCGCTGCATCTGGCGCAGGCCGGGGTCGGGGCCACGGTTCTGGAGGCCGAGCGGGTGGGCTTTGGCGCTTCGGGCCGCAACGGGGGCTTTTGCTGCTTGGGCGGCGGGATGCTGGACGACGCGGCGCTTGACCGGAAATTCGGGCGGGCAGAGCGGCTTGGCTGGCGGCAGGCCGAGGTGGCGGCGATCCGACAGGTGGAGGATTTCATCGCCGCCCGCGGCATCAATGTTGATCGGCATTCTCGAGGGGAAACCCAGCTGGCCCACCGCCCGCGCGATTTCGAAGAGATGCGCGGCAGGCTGGAGTACTACGCGGAGAATTACGGCGTCACGGCCCGGTTGACCGAAAAGGCCGATCTGGCCGCCGAGGGGCTGAACGCAGGCTTCGAGGGCGCGATCACCGTGCCGATTGGCTTTGGCCTCAACCCCCGCAAATATGTGACCGCCCTCGCACAGGCCGCGGAAGAGGCGGGGGCCGCGATCTATCACAACAGCCCGGCCACCGGGGTGACAGTGCGCAAGGGCGCGTTCGAGGTCACGACGCCGCAGGGCCGCATTCGGGCCGAGCGGGTGATCATCGCCACCAATGGCTATTCCTCCGAAGACCTGCCGCCATGGCTGGCCGCGCGCTACATGCCGACGCAATCCAGCGTGATCGTGACCCGCCCGATGACCGAGGCAGAGCTTTCCGCCCAAGGTTGGACCAGCCAGCAGGCCTGCTACGACAGCCGCCATCTGCTGCATTATTTCCGGCTGATGCCCGACAATCGCATGTTGTTCGGCGTGCGCGGCGGGCTGATGTCCAACCCCAATTCCGAACGGCGCGCGCTGGCCCGGGCCCGGGCGGATTTCGAGGCGATGTTCCCCGCGTGGCGTCATGTCGAAACGCCGCATGGCTGGTCCGGCATGGTCTGTATCGCGCGCAATCGCATGCCCTTCGTGGGGCAGGTGCCGGATCAGCCGGGGATCTTCGCAGGGCTGTGCTACCACGGCAATGGGGTGGCGATGGGCAGCTATTCCGGTGCGCTCTTGGCCGATCTGGTTCGCGGCATTACGCCCGAGCGGCCCTATCCCGCCCCCATGCGCGCCCCGCTTGCACGGTTCGAATTGGGCCGTTTTCGCCGGGCGGTCATGCCCTTTGCCTATGCAGGCTTCGCGCTGTCGGATCGCTGAGGGGGGCGGTCAGCCCTCTTCCCGCGCCGCGCGTTCCTTGGCCAGCGTCATCTGGCGCTGGCGTTCGCGGAACCGTTCCTTATCCTCTGCCGAGGTCTCATCCACACATTGATGACAGGACACCCCAGCCTCATAGGCGGGGTGCTGCGTATCTTCAGGCAGGATCGGGCGGCGGCATCCGTGGCAAAGCATATGCGGCCCCTCGCGCAGCCCGTGGCCGACGCTGACGCGGTTGTCAAAGACGAAACAGTCGCCTTCCCATGTGCTTTCCTGTTCGGGCACCTCTTCGAGGTATTTCAGGATGCCGCCTTTGAGGTGGAAGACATCCTCGACGCCCTGACCGATCAGATAGTTGGTCGATTTTTCGCAACGGATGCCGCCGGTGCAGAACATCGCGATTTTCTTGTTGTGGAAGCGGTCTTTGTTCGCCTCCCACCACGCGGGGAATTCACCAAAGCTCTCGGTCTCGGGGTCGACCGCGCCTGCGAAGGAGCCAATCGCCACTTCGTAGCTGTTGCGCGTGTCGATCACCGCCACATCGGGGGAGCGGATCAATTCGTTCCAGTCTTTGGGGTCGACGTAATGGCCCACCTTGGCGCGCGGGTCGACATCGGGCTGGCCCATCGTCACGATCTCGCGCTTGATGCGCACCTTCATCTTGCCGAAGGGCGGCTTGTCGCTGGTGGCCTCTTTCCACTCCAGATCCGCGCAGCCGGGCAGGGCGCGGAGATGGGCGATCACCGCGTCGATCCCGGCGCGCGGCCCCGCGATGGTGCCGTTCACCCCTTCGGCGGCCAACAGCAGCGTGCCCATGACCGATTGCGCCTCGCAAAGCGCCAAAAGCGCGGGTTTGAGC
Organism: Sulfitobacter sp. 1A15258; assembly: GCF_043557045.1. Taxonomy (NCBI): domain Bacteria; kingdom Pseudomonadati; phylum Pseudomonadota; class Alphaproteobacteria; order Rhodobacterales; family Roseobacteraceae; genus Sulfitobacter; species Sulfitobacter sp. 1A15258. Next base: position 85,863 of record NZ_JBIFFK010000005.1, read on the forward strand.
GCGGCGGGATCGTCGAAGCGGGTGAAGTGATATAGGGCGGCGATGGTATACATGAGCGTCAAATAAGCGCTTCGGCGGCAAAGCTCAATCCGGCGCGTGCCATTGACCTACCCCATCCGCAGCCCTACCCCTTTTGGTAAGGAGAATGCTCATGACCCATGCCCTGATCGTGATCGACGTTCAAAATGATTTCTGCCCCGGCGGCGCGCTGGAAGTGCCGCAGGGCGATGAGATTCTGCGCGGCATCAACGCGCTGATGCCCGAGTTCGACGCGGTGGTCTTGACGCAGGACTGGCACCCGGCGGGGCATTCGTCTTTTGCCTCATCGCATAAGGACAACGGGCCTTACGAGGTCATCACCATGCCCTACGGCCCGCAGGTGCTTTGGCCCGATCACTGCATCCAAGGCAGCATTGGCGCGCAGTTCCACCCCGAGTTGCAAACCGACCGCGCCGATCTGATCATCCGCAAGGGCTATAACCCCGACATCGACAGCTATTCGGCGTTTTTCGAGAATGACCACCGCACGCCCACGGGGCTCGAAGGCTACCTGCGCACACGCGGGGTCGAGCGGCTGACCATGGTCGGGTTGGCGCTGGATTTCTGCGTGAACTTCTCGGCTGTGGACGCGGCGAAGCTGGGGTTCAAGGTCGACGTGCGCGAAGACCTGTGCCGGGCGATTGATCTGGACGGATCGCTTGCCAAGGCCCGCGAAGGCATGCGCGCGGCGGGGGTGACGCTGGCCTGATCCGCCGCTTTCCCCTTGCCCATCTGCCCGACCCCTTGGCATGAAGGGGCACGCAATAAGGAACCTCCCATGGTCGACATCGCCACCCGCGTCTATAACCACAAGTGGAAAATCGACCCCATCGTGCGGTCGCTGATCGACACGGATTTCTACAAGCTCTTGATGTGCCAATCGGTGTTTCGCAACAAGCCGGACACGCAGGTCACCTTTAGCCTGATCAACCGCTCCACCCATATCCCGCTGGCCAAGCTGATCGACGAGGGGGAGTTGCGCGAGCAACTCGATCACATCCGCTCGCTCAGCCTCAGCCGGGGGGAGAGCACATGGCTGCGCGGCAATACCTTCTACGGCAAACGCCAGATGTTCCGCCCCGATTTCATGGAGTGGTTCGAAGGCATGCGCCTGCCGCCCTATCATCTGGAACGGAAGGGCGATCAGTATGAACTGACCTTTGAGGGCAAGTGGCATGAGGTCATGCTTTGGGAGATTCCCGCGCTGGCGGTGTTGATGGAGCTGCGCAGCCGCGCCGCGCTCGACCCGATGGGCAAGTTCGAGCTTCAGGTGCTTTACGCCCGTGCCATGACCCGCGTTTGGGAAAAGATCGAAGCGCTGCGCGAGGTCGACAATCTTTCGATCGCGGATTTTGGCACCCGGCGGCGGCATTCCTACCTTTGGCAGGATTGGTGCGTGCAGGCGATGCATGAGGGGCTGGGCGATGCCTTTACCGGCACCTCCAACTGTCGCATCGCCATGATGCGCGAGCTTGAGGCGATTGGCACCAATGCCCATGAATTGCCCATGGTCTATGCCGCTTTGGCCGAGGATGACGCCGCCCTTGCCCGTGCGCCCTATGACGTGCTGTCGGATTGGCATGATGAGCATGAGGGCAACCTGCGGATCATCCTGCCCGATACCTACGGCACTAAGGGCTTTCTCGATCACGCGCCGGATTGGCTGGCGGGCTGGACCGGCATCCGCGTCGACAGCGGCGATCCGGCCACGGCGGCGCAGACGGCCATTGACTGGTGGCGCGCCCGCGGCGAGGATCCGACGACCAAGCGGGTGATCTTCAGCGATGGGCTGGATGTGGACAAGATCAAGGAGTTGCACGCGCAGTTTGCGGGCAAGGCCAAGGTCTCTTTCGGTTGGGGGACGTTGCTGACCAATGACTTCCGCGGGCTGGTGCCGAATGATGCGCTGGCGCCCTTTAGTTTGGTCTGCAAAGCAGTCAGCGCCAATGGGCGGCCTACGGTCAAACTCTCAGACAACCCGAACAAGGCGATGGGTCCGGTGGATGAAATCGCGCGTTACAAGCGTGTTTTCGGGGTCGGAGAGCAGGCCGCGCAGCAGGTGATCGTTTGACGGTCAGCCTTCGCCAAGGGCGGCCACGGGGAACTCCGCCGTGGCGATTAACCCTTCGGGCTGCCAATCGTAGTGCAGGGTGCCACCGACCGCGCGGGTCAAGGACTGGATGATCCGCGAGCCGCTGTTGCGCGGAGACTTGATGACCTCCGGCCCGCCTGTTTCGCGCCAGACAAACCGCAGGCGGGCAGGCTCCTGAAGGATGGTGATATCGAGCGATACCCGCCCGGTATCGGAACTGAGCGAGCCGTGTTTCACCGCATTCGTCGCCAGCTCGTGCAAGGCCAGCGTCAGGGGGGAAACGAGGCGGTGCGAGATCAGCGGATTCGCCCCGGTGAGGTTGATCTGATCCTCGGTGGCCGAGGTGTAGGCCCGCATGATCGGCCCCATCAGCGTCTCGAAATCCACCTCATGCTGGTCGCTGCGGCCAATCGTGTCGAAATGCGCCGCGCCCAAGGCGGCCAGCCGCTCGATCACCTTGTCGGCAAAGGCCGCCGGGGTCGGCTCCTCACGGGCGGTCAGGCGGACCATCGCAGTCATAACGTTGACGATATTGCGCAGCCGGTGCAGCAATTCGTCATCGGCCAGTTGCCGGTGCTCCCGCTCCACCCGGCGGCGTTCGGAAACGTCGAGTTGCGAGCCGAAGAAGTAGATCAGATTGCCATCTTCGTCATTGATCGGCCCCAGTTGCAGGGCGTTCAGGAAGCGGCTGCCATCCTTGCGGTAGTTCACGATCTCAACCGTATCGACCCGGCGGTCCGCAAGGATTTCGCGCACGGCATCGACGCTTTCACGCGTCGTTTCGGGCCCTTGTAGAAAACGGCAGTTTTGCCCGACGATCTCATCCGAGCCATAGCCAGTCAGATCGGTGAACGCGTCATTCACATAGACGATGGGATTGTCAGGCAGGGTCGGATCGGTGATGCACAGCGGCAAGCGGGCGTAGCGCACGACCTTGCCTAGAACGTCTTCGGTCAGGGTCTGCCGAGCGGCGGAGACCGTGTTGTCGTTCATGAATTCCCGCCCTTTGATCGAAACTGGCCGTCAATGTGCCCTGCACGTGGCTTTTGGGTCAACCCGCATACTGGGGGTTGGGCCATATTTATCTACTAAATGCTGTATGCGCCATAAGGTTCCGCGAGGTTCGATAAATGCGGCTTGTCAGGAAGGGCCTAAAATGCGTAATTGAGGGCGCTTGGTGTCCCGAAAAGCGCCTTTGAGTGTGGGACCGAAAAGGGAATTCAGTAAGGGGTCGCCCGACCCTGAAGCCGAAGCCGCCCCCGCGACTGTAAGCGGTAAGCCAATGCCCCTCGTGCCACTTGTCCTTTCGGACGGGGAAGGCGGGCAAAGGCCACGACCCGCGAGCCAGGAGACCTGCCAGGCAAATGAAACGCTAGATGCCGTCGGGTGTGACGGTAAGGAGATTGAAGATGACGACGATGATTAAGACCGCCGGTGCCACGCGCAGCAAACTCGTACCGGCGCTGTTTGCCGCCGTATTGGGTGTGGCTCTGATGGCGCTGACCGGCCATGTGCAGGCCGCAGCACTGCATGATGCCGCCCATGACGTGCGCCACGCGACAGGCTTTCCCTGCCACTAAGCGCCGCGTTCGGTATTACAGGGGTCCGGGCTGCCATGCCGCAGTCCGGCTGTCTGTGATTCTGCCATTGATCAATGCCTGCCTTTCGCTGTTTTGCCCGCGCCCGCCGTTCGCTGCGTCGGGAGGGCTTTGGCACATCTTGAGGCTGGGTATGTCCTCGACCCGCGTTTCGCGCGGCGCTGAGTATCATTTCGCATCTAAGGATCATTGCGATGTTTTCACGTTTTCTGACTTCCGCCCTCTTTGCAGGGGCCTCTGCCGGCTTGTTGACCGGCCTGCTGCAACTCTATTTCGTGCAGCCCGTGCTGCTTCATGCCGAGCTTTATGAGACCGGCGCGCTGGTGCATTTCGGGGCCGACCCCGTCAGCGCGCACCCCGATTTGCCCGGTTTCGATGCCGTCCGCGATGGGTTGAGCCTGATCTTCACCATGTTGACCTATACCGCCTATGCGCTGATCCTTCTGGCCGCGATGAGCCTTGGCGAAGAGCGCGGCGCGGTAATCGATGGCCGTTGGGGCATCCTTTGGGGTGTTGCGGGCTTCGTCGCTTTCCACCTCGCGCCGGGGTTCAGCCTTGCGCCCGAAGTGCCCGGTGTGGCCGCAGCGGACATCACCGCGCGGCAAATCTGGTGGTTTGCCACCGCAGCGGCAGCGTTGGTAGCGCTTTGGTTGCTCGCCTTCGGCAAAGGCTGGGGCGCGTGGATCGGCGCGGCGGTTCTGCTGATGGCCCCCCATGTCGTCGGCGCACCCGAACCCGAAAGCTTCAGCGGCCCGGTACCGACAGAGATCGGCGCGCTCTTCGCCGCGCGTGCGCTTGGCATCGGCTTGGCCGCATGGGTGTTGCTGGGCAGTTTCGCCGGGTTCTTTTGGCAACGTGAAGGCGCGCAGAGCGCCTGAGGGAGGTCGAGATGGACAGATCACTGGCGCTATTCGCCATTGGATTGGTCTTTGGCGGTGGCATCGGTTTTGCCATCGCCGCAAGCAACGGTGTGACCTTTGACGGCCATGATCACGGCGACCCTGCCGCCCATGGCGGCGGCGGGCATGCGGCCATGGATCACGGTGGTGCGGATCACGCGCGCATGCATGGCCAGCCCATCGCGCTGGCCGCTGAAGTGGCCCCCAGCCTTGCCATCCGCGTAACCCCTGACCCGATGTCAGGCCATAACCTTTTTGTTGAGACCGAAGGCTTCGCCTTTGCCCCCCAGAACGCCAGCGGCGAAAATCAACCGGGCGAGGGCCATGCCCATGTCTATGTCAACGGTGCCAAGATCGGGCGGCTTTATGGCCCGTGGCTGCATCTGGCCGATCTGCCCAAGGGCGAGGTCACGGTGGAGGTCACGCTCAACGCCAATGACCACCGCCCCTTGGCGGTGAACGGTGCGCCGATTACGGCCCGTGAGGTGCTGACGGTTGAATAATCGCGCCGCCTCCCCTTTTCATGGCGGGCCGGAGCGCATACCCGGCACGCATAACCCGATGGGACAAGATCAATGAGCGCAACCCTACATGTCTGCATGACCTGCCGCGCCGGTGAGGTGCTGGAGGAAGACGCCCCGCGCCCCGGCGCGCAGCTTCATGCCGCCCTCGACGCCGCAGGCGCGCCCGAGGGCGTGACCATCGTGCCGGTGCAATGTCTTTCGGCCTGTTCGCAGGGCGCCGCCGTGGCGCTTTCTGCGCCGGGCAAATGGTCCTATGTCTATGGCCGCTTGACCAAGGAAGACGCCGCCGACATCCTTGCCGGAGCTGCCGCCTATGCCGCCACTCAAGACGGGCTCGTGCCATGGCGCGAACGCCCGGTCATCTTTCGCAAGCAAAGCCTTGCGCGTATCCCCCCTTTGACCCTGCCGCAGGAGCCTACCGTATGAGCGATCTCGCCAAAATCCCCGTTACCGTCATCACCGGCTTTCTCGGCGCGGGCAAGACCACGTTGATCCGCCATCTCATGACCAATGCAGGCGGGCGCCGCCTTGCGGTTCTGGTCAATGAGTTCGGCACCGTGGGGGTGGATGGGGACATCCTGAAATCCTGCGCCATCGACGACTGCCCGGCGGAGAATATCGTCGAGCTGGCCAATGGCTGCATTTGTTGCACCGTGGCCGATGATTTCATCCCCACCATCGAAGCGTTGATGGCACTGCCCACGCGCCCCGATCACATCCTGATTGAAACCTCCGGGCTCGCCCTGCCGAAACCGCTGCTCAAAGCCTTCGACTGGCCCGCGATCCGGTCCAAGATCACCGTCGACGGCGTCATCGCGCTGGCCGATGCCGAGGCCGTGGCCGCTGGCACTTTCGCCGCCGATGTCGCCGCCGTGGACGCGCAGCGTCTGGCCGATGACAGCCTCGACCACGAAACGCCGCTCTCCGAAGTGTTCGAAGATCAGATTTCCTGCGCCGATATCGTGCTGATGTCCAAGGCCGATCTCGCCGGTCCCGATGGCCTTGCCAAAGCCCGCAAGGTGATTGAAGAAGAAAGCCCGCGTGAGATTCCGATCCTTGAGATGACCGAAGGCGTGATCGACCCCAAGGTGGTGCTCGGCCTCAACGCCGCCGCCGAAGACGACCTCGCCGCGCGCCCTTCGCATCACGACGGCCATGACGATCACGAGCATGACGATTTCGAAACCGTGGTGATCCCGATGCCGGAAGTGTCGGATGTCAATGCGCTGGTGGCCTCGATCGAGCGGCTCGCGCGTGAGCAGAACATCCTGCGCGTGAAGGGCTATGTCGCGGTCGAGGGCAAGCCGATGCGCCTGTTGGTGCAGGCCGTGGGCGCGCGGGTGCGCCAGCAGTTCGACCGCCCTTGGGGCAGTGACACGCGCGCCGGGCATCTGGTGGTGATCGCCGAACATGACGACATCGACCTCGCCAAAATCCGCGAGACTTTGGGAGCCTGACCCCCCATGCATGTCGTCTTTCGCGAAAGCCACGGGTTGGAGGATACCGACACCCCCTATGATCCGGGGCAAACCCCCGCCGATCTGGTGGTGCTGTCGTTTTCCGACAGTGACCTCGGCGCTTTCGCGGCAGGCTGGCATCGCGGCGGCGGCAAGGAGGGCAAGCTGCCCTCGCTGCGGCTGTGCAACCTCGTGGCGCTGCGGCACCCGGCCTCGGTCGACAACTACATCGAACAGACGCTGACCGGGGCCAAGGGCATTCTGATCCGCCTCATCGGGGGGGAGAATTACTGGCCCTACGGCATCATGCAGGTCCAAGACTTCGCCCGCCGGAATGACATCGCGCTGGCCGTGCTGCCCGCCGATGGGCGCGAAGATCCGGTGCTAGACGCGCATTCGACTTTGCCGGTTTCCACGCTCCGCCGTCTTGCGCATCTCTGTGATGCAGGCGGGCCGGTGGCGGCGCAGGCCGCGCTGGCGCAGATGGCGCTGGCGGCGGGCTTTTACGCCGGGCCGGTCATGGGCACGAAAACGGTGCCGGATTGCGGCTATTACGACCCCGATCAAGGGGTGCTTCCCCTCGCCGACGCGGCGGGGCAGACTGTCGCGGTTACCTTTTACCGCAGCTATCTTCTGGCCGCCGATACCGCGCCCGTCGATGCGCTGATCCGCGCGTTGCGTGCGGCGGGGCTGAACGCGATCGGGCTTTTCGTGCCCTCGCTTAAATCCGATCCCGCGCGGGGCTTTCTGGGCGATGCGCTGGCGGCGATGAAACCCGTGGCCATCGTCAACGCCACCGCCTTTTCGGGGCGCGGGGATGATGGCACCTCCCCACTTGACGCGCCGGGCTGTCCGGTGTTTCAGGTGGCCCTCTCCACCGCCCGGCGGCGCGATTGGGACGAGAGCGAGCGCGGCCTTTCCCCCGCCGATCTGGCGATGCATGTGGTCTTGCCCGAGGTCGATGGCCGCATCTTCGGCGGCGTCGTCAGTTTCAAGAGCCCCGGAAAGCGCGACCCCGACCTGCAATATTCCCGCTTTGCCCACCGTGCCGAAGAGGCGCGGATCGAGGCTGTCGTCGCCCGTGTGCTGGGCTGGTATCGGCTGGCGCAGACATCGGCGGCCACGCGCAAGCTGGCACTGGTGCTCTCGACCTATCCGGGGCGGGACGATCAACTGGCTCATGCGGTCGGTCTTGATGCGCTGGCCAGCGTCGAAGACATGTTGATGCGGCTCGCGGGCGAGGGCTATGGCGTCACGCCGCAGATCGGCTTTGGCCGCAGCCTGACCGAGCAGCGCATCACTTGGCCCCTTGCCGACTATGAGGCGGCGCTGGCCGCTCTGCCGCAGGCGCTGCGCGATGACCTTCGCGACGCGTGGGGCGCGGCGGCGGATGATCCGCTGGTGCAGGACGGCGACTTTCACTTCGCCGCGCAAACCTGCGGCAACGCACTGGTCGCCCTGCAACCCGAACGGGGCGATCTGCAAGACCGCGAAGACAGCTATCACGACCTCGCCCGCACGCCGCGGCATTCCTATGTGGCCTTCTACCTCTGGCTGCGGGCGCAGGGGCATCACGCGCTGGTGCATATCGGCGCGCATGGCACGCTGGAGTGGCTGCCGGGCAAGGCGGTGGCCCTTTCGGGCGATTGCTGGCCCGAGGCGCTGACCGGTGATCTGCCGGTGATCTACCCCTTCATCGTTAACGATCCCGGCGAAGCGGCACAGGCCAAGCGGCGCATCGGGGCGGTGACGCTCGGCCATCTGCCGCCCCCGCTGAAAGACAGTGAAACGCCCGATGGGCTGTTGCGGCTGGAACGGCTGCTGGACGAATATTCCACCGCCGACGGGCTCGACCCCGCGCGCCGCGACCGGCTGGTCGACACGATCCGCGCCGAGGCGCAGGCGGCGGGGGTGGAAGATGACCTCGGCCTCGACGCCGCCAGTTCCTCGGCCGAGGCGCTAACCCGGATCGACGCCTTCGTTTGCGACATCAAGGAAAGCCAATACGGCGATGGTCTGCACGTCTTCGGCGCGGGGGCGGGCGAATGGGACGGTTTGCTGACCGCGCTGGCAGGGCGGCGCGTCACCTCCGGGCCTTCCGGCTCACCCTATCGCGGGCGGTCTGATGTGCTGCCGACGGGGCGCAACCTCTATGCCGTCGATCCGCGCGGGGTGCCCAGCCGGGCCGCCCATGCGCAGGGGGTGAAACTGGCCGAGGAATTGCTCAGGCGGCATCTGCAAGACAATGGCGACTGGCCGCGCGGGCTGGTGATCGACCTTTGGGGCTCCGCAACCATGCGCACGGCGGGCGAAGAGGTCGCCATGGCGATGCATCTCGCCGGGATCGCGCCGAAATGGGATGAGGGCAGTGAACGGGTGTCGGGTTTCGAGGTGATCCCGTTGACCCTGCTGGACCGTCCGCGCATCGACGTGACCCTGCGCATCTCGGGCCTGTTCCGCGATGTCTTTCCCGGCCTCGCGCAGCTTTTCGAAGCCGGGGCGGCGGCATTGGCCGAACGCGAAGAAGCGCCGGATATGAACCCCTATCTCACCCGAACCCCCCGTGTCTTTGGCCCCAAGCCGGGCCTTTACGGCGTGAATATGGAAGCGGCCTTGCAAGACTATTCCGAAGCGGGTCGCGCCGCAGCGGGTGAGGCGTGGCTCGCGGGGTCAGAATGGGCGATCAACGCCCAAGGCGAGGCGCATCAGGACCGCGCCGCGCTGGAGGCGCAGTTGCAGCGCGCCGATGGCTTTGCGCATGTGCAGGACTTGGCCGAAAGCGATATCCTGCTGGCCTCGGACTATGCCAGCCATGAAGGCGGCTTTGCCGCCGCGATGGCGCATCTGGGCGCGCAGAAACCGGCGATGTACCACCTTGACCACACCCGCGCAGGCAGCCCCCGCGCGCGCTCCATGCCCGAAGAGATCGCTCGCGTCGTCCGCGCCCGTGCGGCCAATCCCGGCTGGGCCAGCGGCATGATGCGCCATGGTTTTCGCGGCGCGGCAGAGGTGGCAGCGACACTCGACAACCTTGCTGCCTTTGCGCATCTGACGCGCGAGGTGCCTGCGCATCTCTTCGACCTCTATTTCGACGCCACACTGGGGCGCGAAGATCTCGTGGCCTTCATGGAGGCCGAGAACCCCGCCGCCTTGCAAGCCATGCGCGACCGTTTCGCAGCGCTGCGCGAGTCCGGCCTCTGGCTGACCCGCCGCAATTCGATCTCGGCCACATTGGACGGGGTGACGTGAGCGCGGCTCCGGCGATCAAGGGCTGGTGCCCCGGTGCGCTGCGTCCGATGCTCTCGGGCGATGGGCTGGTGGTGCGTCTGCGGGTGCCGCAGGGACGCTTGACCCCGGCCCAAGCCCGCGGCGTGGCGGGGCTGGCCACGCGCTATGGCAATGGCATGCTCGACCTGTCGAACCGGGGCAATCTGCAACTGCGCGGTGTCGATCCCGCGCGGCACGAAGGGCTGATCGACGCGCTGCGCGCGCTGGCGCTGATCGACGTGGATGAGCGGACGGAGCGGCGGCGCAACATTATGGTCAGCCCCTTTTGGCAGGCGGGCGATGATACGGATTCCCTTTGCCAAGCCCTCTCTGCCGCCGCGCAGGCCCATGCGCTGCCGGATGTCTCCGCCAAATTCGGTTATGCGGTCGACGCAGGGCCGCAGCCGGTGTTGCAGGCCGATCCCGCCGACATCCGGTTCGAGCGGTCGGTGGAGGGGCAACTGCTACTCTGCATCGAAGGGGCGCCGCGGGGCAAACCCGTAACCCGCGCGACTGCGGTGGCCGAGGCCATCGCGCTTGCCGAATGGGTGCGCGCGCAGGGGGTGCCCCGCGCCGCGCGCGCCACGGCCACGGGGGCGCCGCTTCCCGCCGGTTTTGACTGCCCGCGTCAGACAGGGCAGGGCACACCCGCCCCCGGCCTCTACCCAGCCGGGGCGCTTGTCGCCTGTGCTTTCGGGCAGATGGAGGCCGAAACGCTTGCCGCGCTCGCCGAGCTTGGCCCGCTGCGCCTGACCCCGTGGCGGAGGGTGCTGATCGAAGGTGCCACGCGGTTGCCTGATCTGTCCGGTCTTATCACCGCCGCCGATGACCCGCTGTTGCGCGTGGTTGCGTGTATCGGCGCGCCGGGCTGTGCACAGGGCCGGGGTGAGACGCGCGGGCTGGCCCGGCACCTTGCCGCCGTGGTGCCGAAGGGGCAACGCCTGCATGTCTCCGGCTGCGCCAAGGGCTGCGCCGCGCCGCGCGCTACCGACCTCACCCTGACCGCCACCGCGCCAGAGCGCTATGACCTCATCCACGATGGCCGCGCCGATGCCATCCCTGATCTGCGCGGGCTGACCCCCGCCGCCATCGCCTCTCACCTTAGAAAGTCCGCCGATGCCCCATAGTTATATCACCGACGGTGCCGAGATTTACCGCCAGTCCTTTGCCACCATCCGCGCCGAAGCAGCGCTAGCGCGTTTCACCCCGGAGGAAGAGATCGTCGCCGTGCGCATGATCCACGCCGCGGGTATGGTCGGGCTGGAAGAGCACATCCGCTTTTCCGAAGGCATGGCCGTGGCCGCGCGGGCGGCACTGGAGGACGGCGCGCCGATCCTCTGCGACGCCTATATGGTCAGCGAAGGCATCACCCGCAAACGCCTGCCGCGCGGGAATGAGGTGATCTGCACCCTGCGCGACCCTTCGGTGCCAGCACTGGCCGCGAAGATGAGCAACACCCGCTCTGCTGCCGCGCTGGAACTGTGGCGGCCCCATCTGCAAGGCGCCGTGGTGGCCATCGGCAATGCGCCCACGGCGCTGTTTCACCTGCTCAACATGCTCGAAGACCCCGATTGCCCGCGCCCGGCGGCAATCATCGGCTGCCCGGTGGGCTTCATCGGCGCGGCGGAATCGAAAGAGGCCTTAATGCAGGACTTGCCTGTGCCCTCGATGATTGTGCAGGGGCGTTTGGGCGGTTCGGCGATCACCGTGGCGGCGGTGAACGCCTTGGCCAGCAGGGTGGAATGACGATGGGCAAGGTAATCTGCGCGGGCCTTGGCCCCGGCGATCCGGAATTGATGAGTGTGAAGTCCGACCGTGCCATTCGCGGCGCGCGGCATCTGGCGTATTTCCGCAAGAAAGGCCGCGCCGGACAGGCGCGCCGCATCGTCGAGGGCATGTTGCGCGACGACGTGGTCGAATATGCGATGGAATATCCCGTCACCACCGAGTTGCGCTTTGATTCGCCCGAGTATCGCGCCCAGATGGTCGCCTTTTACGAGGAATGGGCCGACCGGCTCGAAGCGCTGGCGCAGGATCACGAGGTGGTCGTGCTGTGTGAGGGCGACCCTTTCTTCTACGGCTCCTTCATGCATTTGCACACGCGGCTTCAGGGCCGCGCCGAGGTTGAGGTGCTGCCCGCGATCCCCGGCATGGTGGGCTGCTGGAACGCGCTCGATACGCCCTTCACTTGGGGCGACGACGTGGTCACCGTCTTGATGGGCACGCTGCCCGAGGCCGAGTTGACCGATCACATGAAGCGCGCCGATGCGCTGGTGGTGATGAAGACGGGCCGCAACCTGCCGAGCGTGCGCCGCGCGCTGGCGGCGGCGGGCAAGTTGGAGGACGCTTGGCTGGTCGAACGCGGCACCATGCCCGACCAGCGGGTGGCGAGGCTTTCTGACGTGGCGGATGACGACTGCCCCTATTTCGCGATCGTCTTGGTCCATGGTCAAGGCCGCAGACCGGAGGCCGAGGCATGAGCGGCATCCTTCATATCGCGGGCCTCGGCCCCGGCGACGACGCGCTTGTCACGCCCGAGGTGACCGAGGCCTTGGCGCAGGCCACAGACGTTATCGGCTATATCCCTTACGTCGCCCGTGTCACCCCGCGCGACGGGCTGACCCTGCACCCCAGTGACAACCGGGTGGAGTTGGACCGTGCCGAACACGCATTGCAACTGGCGCAGGCGGGCGCGCGGGTGGTGGTGGTGTCTTCGGGTGATCCGGGCGTCTTTGCCATGGCCTCAGCCGTGTTCGAGGCGGTGGAGCGGGAACCGGCGTTTGAAAGCGTCGACATCCGCGTGCTGCCCGGCATCACGGCGATGCTGGCGGCGGCGGCGCGGCTTGGGGCGCCTTTGGGCCATGATTTCTGCGCGATCAACCTCAGCGACAACCTCAAGCCATGGGCGATGGTGGAGCACCGTTTGCGGATGGCGGCCCGGGCGGATTTCGCCATGGCCTTCTACAACCCCCGCAGCAAATCCCGCCCGCATCAATTCGCCGAGGCGTTGGACATTCTGCGCGCCGAATGCGGGCCGGGCCGGCTGATCACCTTCGCCCGCGCCGTGACCACGCCGGAAGAGGCGTTCAATACCGTCACATTGGGCGAGGCGACGCCCGAGATGGCGGATATGCGCACCGTGGTGATTGTCGGCAATTCCGCGACGCGGCGGGTCGGACGCTATGTCTATACGCCGCGCAGCGCGGTATGATGTAGCCAATGCATCACTTCGGTCACATCATTGGCGGCCACCTCGCCCGGCAGGGCGGGCCGGTCGGCCAAGATCACCGGCAGGCCAAGCGCGCGGGCGGCATCCAGCTTGGCCCGCGCGCCAGCGCCTCCGGCGTTCTTGGCGACCACATGGGTAATCGCATGGGTCTGCATCAGCGCGGTGTCACCCGCCACGTCGAACGGACCACGCGCCAGCACAAGGGTCGTTTGTCGCAGCGGCAGCGGGTCGCGCGGCGGATCGACAAGGCGCAGGAGGTAGCGGTGCTGCGGTTTCGCGGCGAAAAGCGCCAGTTGCTGCTTGCCGATGGCCAGAAACACCCGCGCCGGGCTGTCGGGCAGGGCGGCGGGCAGATCGCTGATGTCAGGCACGAAAGTCCAATCGTCACCCTCCTGCGGCTCCCACGGGGGGCGCTCGAACCGCACCAGCGGCAGGTCTTGTCGGGCGCAGGCGACGAAGGCATTGTTGCTCATCCCCGCGGCGAAGGGATGGGTGGCGTCGACAACATGGGTGATCGCTTCGGCTTCGAGATAGGCCACCAGCCCCGCCACGCCCCCGAAGCCGCCGACGCGGGTGGGCAGGGGCTGGGCCACGGGGCTGTCGGTGCGCCCGGCATAGGAAAACACCGCGTCGATCCCGGCTTTGGCCAAGGCGCGGGCCAAGGCGCTGGCTTCGGTGGTGCCACCCAAAAGAAGGACGCGCATGATGGGTGATCCTTGGCTCAGCTTCATCGGAATGCCCGACGATAACGCGGATGCCTTGCCCGCGGCAAGCCGCGCAGCGCTGGCAAAGGCCGAGGTGATCTTTGGCGGGCCGCGCCATCTGGAGCGGGCAGGCGCAGGCGCGCGCGGGCGGGCTTGGCCGGTGCCCTTCTCGGTCGAGCCGGTGTTGGCCGAGCGCGGCAAACGTGTGGCGATGCTGGTGTCGGGCGATCCCTTCTGGTTCGGCGCGGGCGGCAGCATCGTCGGCGCGTTGCAGCCCGACGAATGGCACAGCCTGCCCGCGCCCTCGACCTTCTCGCTGGTGGCCAATGCGCTTGGCTGGCGGTTGGAGGAGATTACCTGCCATGGGCTTCACGCCGCACCGCTGGCGCAGTTGCGCGGTGCCCTGCGTCCCAAGGGGCGGATGATCTGCCTGCTGCGCGATGGGAAAGCCCCTGCGGCGCTGGCGGAGTTTCTTTGCACACAGGGCGCAGGCGCGGCCAGGCTGCATGTGGCCGAACGGCTGGGCGGCCCCGACGCGCGGGTGCGGGCGGTGCAGGCGGATGGCTTCGATCTGTCGGATGTGCAAGCGCCGGTGGCGGTCGGGGTGGAATTGCCCAAGGGCATTGGCCTGCCGCGCGCCCCCGGCCTGTCGGATGACCATTTTGCCAGCGACGGCCAAATCACCAAGGCGCCGGTGCGGGCGCTGACGCTGTCGGCCCTCGCCCCTCGGCCCGGCGAGTTGCTGTGGGACATCGGCGCGGGCAGCGGCTCGGTCTCGGTCGAGTTCTGTCTTGCCGGTGGGCGCGCCATCGCCTTTGAGCAGCACGCCACGCGGGTCGAGAATATCACCCGCAACATCGCAGATTTCGGCCTGAACGCGCGTATGCAAGCGTTTCATGGCCGCGCACCAAATGTCTGGGCGGGGCAGCCTCTGCCGGATGTGGTCTTTGTTGGCGGCGGCGGCAACGCAGCGCTTTACGATGCCCTGCTGCCTGCGCTACCAGCGGGCACGCGGCTGGTCGCCAACGGTGTGACGCTGGAAACCGAGGCGCTTTTGGCGCAGTTGCAAGCGGAGCATGGCGGCACCCTGTTGCGGATCGAATTGGCGCAGGCGGCGCCTTTGGGCCGGATGCGCGGCTGGCAGCCGCTGCGGCCCGTGGTACAATGGAGCGTGACTTTATGAGGTTGGCCGGGATCGGATTTCGGGGCGCGGCGAGCGTCGCCTCGCTGCGCGATGCGCTGGCGCGGGCCAACCCAGATGGCACCAAGATCGACGCGCTGGTGACCGAAGCCGCCAAGGCCCGTGCGACCGTGTTTCGCGACTTCGCGCAGGAGTTGGGCGTGCCGGGGCTGGGCATCACCACCGAAGACTTGGCCCGCATGATAACCCCTACGCAATCGGCCCGGATCGAAGACCGTTTCGGCACCGGCTCCCTGTCCGAGGCCGCCGCATTGGCTGCCGCCGGGCCGGGGGCGGTATTGGTTGCCGAACGCGTCGTTTCGGGCGATGCCATGGCCACCGCGGCGATTGCCGAGAGGAAAGGATAGATACCGTGACTGTACATTTCATCGGGGCCGGGCCGGGGGCGGCGGATCTCATCACCCTGCGCGGGCGCGACCTGATCGCGGCCTGCCCGGTCTGCCTCTATGCCGGGTCGCTGGTGCCCGAGGCGTTGCTGAGCCACTGCCCCGAGGGGGCGCGGATCGTTAACACCGCAAGGTTGTCGCTGGATGACATCATGGAGAAAATCGCCGCCGCCGATGCCGCAGGTCATGACGTGGCGCGGCTGCATTCGGGCGACCTGTCGGTCTGGTCGGCGATGGGCGAACAGCTGCGCCGCTTGCGCGAGATGGGCATCGCCTATGACGTGACGCCGGGGGTGCCATCCTTTGCCGCCGCCGCGGCGGAACTGGGGGCCGAGCTGACCCTGCCGGGCGTGGCGCAATCGGTGATCCTGACCCGCACCTCGGGCCGCGCCACGGCGATGCCCGAAGGCGAGACGCTGGCCAATTTCGCCCGCACCGGGGCGACGCTGGCCATCCATCTGTCGGTGCATGTGCTCGATAAAGTCGTCGAAGAACTGACCCCGCATTACGGTGCCGATTGCCCCGTCGCCGTGGTCTGGCGTGCAAGCTGGCCCGATCAGCGCATCGTCAAAGCGACGCTTGCGACCCTGCGCACCGAGGTGGGCGAGGAAATGGCCCGCACCGCGCTGATCCTCGTGGGCCATGCCATCGGGGCCGAGGATTTCGGCGAGAGCCGCCTATACGCCGCCGATTATGACCGCCGCTTCCGCCCCGTCGGGGCCGAGCCGCGCTTTCCGGAGACCTCCTCATGATCCCGCCCGGCCTGCTGATTTCCGCCCCGGCCTCCGGCACCGGCAAGACAACCCTCATGCTGGGGCTGCTGGCTGCGCTGCGCGCCGAAGGTGTCGCGGTGCAGCCGTTCAAAAGCGGCCCCGATTACATCGATCCGGCCTTTCACACGGCGGCCTCGGGCCGGGCGTCTTTCAACCTCGACAGTTGGTCGATGGACCGCGCGCGGATCGAAGGGCTGGTCGGCAATGCCGATGGGGCCGAATTGATCCTCGGCGAGGGGTCGATGGGGCTGTTTGACGGGGTGGCCAAACCGGGGGCCTGTGGCAATGGCGCCAGCGCTGATGTCGCGGCGCTGATGGGCTGGCCGGTGGTGCTGGTGCTCGACGTATCGGGGGCGGCGCAATCGGTGGCGGCCACGGCGCTTGGTTTTCGCGAAATGCGGCCCGATGTGGAATTGGCGGGCGTGGTGTTGAACCGCGTCGCCTCCCCACGGCATGAGACGCTGGTGCGCGCGGGGATGGAGGCTGTCGGGATCAAAGTCTTCGGCGCACTGCCGCGCCGGGTGGAGATCGAAATGCCCGAGCGTCACCTCGGGCTGGTGCAGGCCGGAGAGCAGGAAAACCTGCCCGATCTGTTGGGGCAGGCGGCGGCCTTCGTCGCGGCCCATGTCGATGTCCCCGCCCTGCGGGCCGCCGCGCGGGGCACGTTGCAGAACCCACCCGCACCGGCGCAGATCACCCCGCCCGGGCAGCGCATCGCGCTGGCGCAGGACAACGCTTTCGCTTTTGTCTATCCGCATCTTTTGGCCGGATGGCGCGCGGCGGGGGCAGAGGTTCTGCCCTTCTCCCCGCTCGCCGATGAAGCGCCGGACGACAGTGCCGATTGCTGCTGGCTCCCCGGTGGCTACCCTGAACTCCACGCCGGCAGGCTCGCCGCCGCCGCGCAATTCCGCGACGGGCTGCGCGCCTTTGCCGACACCCGCCCCGTACACGGCGAATGCGGGGGCTATATGGCGATGGGCGCGGGTCTCATCGACAAGGAAGGCACCCAGCATGAGATGGCGGGGCTTCTGGGGCTGGAGACCTCTTTCGCCAAGCGCAAGATGCATCTGGGCTACCGTCAGGCCGACCTCAACGCGCCGATCCCCGGCCATTCCGCACGGGCCGAATTGCGCGGGCATGAGTTCCACTATGCCACGATCCTTGCCGAGCCGGACGCCCCGCTGGCGCGGATCACCGATGCCAATGATCTTGAAGTGCCCGAGACCGGCTCGGTCCGCGATTTCGCGGGGGGCGGGCGTGCCACGGGCACCTTCTTTCACATGATCGCGGCGCTGTGATGGGAGGCTTTGTTTCCTTCGTCTCCTCCGGCCCCGGTGACCCGGAGCTCTTGACCGTCAAGGCCGTGGCACGGTTGCAGGCGGCGGATGTGGTGCTCTTCGATGACCTCAGCGCAGGCCCGATTTTGGAACACGCGCGGCCCGATGCGGACCTGATCGGCGTCGGCAAACGGGCCGGGCGCGCCTCGCCCAAGCAAGACCATGTGAGCCGCGTTCTGGTCGATCATGCGCAAGCCGGGCTGAAGGTCGTGCGGTTGAAATCCGGCGACAGCGGCATGTTCGGACGGCTGGAGGAAGAAATCATCGCACTGCGCGCGGCGGATATCCCTTTCGAGATCGTGCCGGGTGTCACCGCCGCCTCTGCCGCCGCCGCCACCGCAGGCATCCCGCTGACCCGCCGCATGACGGCGCGGCGCGTGCAATTCATCACCGGCGCGGATGTGACCGGCGAATTGCCGCGCGACGTGAACATGGCCGCCTTGGCCGATCCGATGGCGACCACCGTGGTCTATATGGGCAAACGCACCTTCGCGGGCCTTGCTGCACGATTGATCGAACACGGGCTGCCAGGCCACACGCCCGCGCTGCTGGCCGAGGCGGTTTCGACCCCGGCGGAGAAGGTGCAGCGCTTCACGATCGAAACGCTGGCGCGCCATCTGGAGAGCTCCAGCAGCACCACGCCCGCGCTGATCTTTTACGGACCATTGGCCGAGTTCGAGACGTGAAAGCGTTCGTCTGCACCTCCTGCACCGCTGATGGCGGCTTTCTGGATGTGGTCCGCGCGGGTCTGTCCGAGGTGGAGGTCGAAGGCATCGACTGTATGTCAGGCTGCTCGCGGGGCCAGACCATCGCCTTTCGCGCGCCGGGCAAGGTGGCCTATCTGTTTGGAGAGATCACCGAAGCGGATATGGATGACCTGCGCCGTTTCGTGATGCTCTACCGCGCGTCGCCGGATGGCAAATTTCCTGATGCGCGGGTGCTCGGCGGGCTGCGGTTGAAAGCGATTGCGAGGATACCGGGATGAGCGCGCTTGAACTCACTTTGATCGGCATCGGCACCGGCAACCCTGAGCATCTGACCCTGCAAGCGATCCGGGCGATGAACGCGCAAGACCTGATCTTGATCCCGCAAAAGGGGGCGGGCAAGGATGATCTGGCGGGGCTGCGGCGGAGCATCTGCGACGAGGTGCTGACCAATGAGGCGGTGCAGGTCGTCGGCTTCGATCTGCCCGTGCGTGACCCGGCGATCGAAGATTACCGCGCCCGCGTTGACCACTGGCATGATGCGATTGCCGAGGCATGGCGCGGGGCGATGGCCCAGCATCCGACCGCCCGGCGGGTGGCGCTGCTGGTCTGGGGCGACCCATCGCTTTATGACAGCACCCTGCGCATCGCCGCGCGGCTGGAACCTGCGCCGCGTATCACCGTGATCCCCGGCATCACCTCATTGCAAGGGCTGACGGCGGCTCATGCGATCCCGCTGAATGAAATCGGCGCGCCCTTCATGGTGACCACCGGGCGGCAATTGCGCGATCACGGTTGGCCCGAAGGGGTCGATACGCTGGTGATCATGCTCGATGGCGATTGCGCCTTTCAGGCGTTGGACGCGGAAGGCGTGACGATCTGGTGGGGCGCCTACGTTGGCATGGCCGAAGAGATCATCCGCCATGGCCCGTTGGCCGAGGTTGCCGAAGACATCATTGCCACCCGTGCCGCCGCCCGCGCGGCGCATGGTTGGATCATGGACATCTACCTGCTGCGGCGCGGCTGATCCTTAACCGTCGGGATCGACCTTGCCGCGCATCGCCTTGACCTCGCCGCGCACCTTCTTGGCCTTGAGGCGGCGCTTTTTCGACCCCAGCGTCGGGCGGGTGGCGATGCGGCGTTTCGGCGGGGTGAGGGCACGGCGGATCAACTCGGCCAGACGCTCGCGCACCAGCTCGCGGTTGCGCGCCTGACTGCGGGTCTCGTCACATTGCAACACCAATGCGCCTTCGGTCGTCCAGCGCCGCCCGGCCAGACGGCGCAGCCGGTTCTTGACCGGTTGCGGCAGGGAGGGCGAGGTGGCGGCCTCGAACCGCAGTTCCACCGCCGAGGAGACCTTGTTCACATTCTGCCCGCCGGGGCCGGAGGCGCGCATGAAGCTTTCCGTCAGCTCCCAATCCTGAATGGCGATGTCATCGTTGATGTGCAGCATGGGCTCTCCTTGCCCCCGCAACATGCCAGCCCGCGCCGTAAGGGTGAAGGGGGAATGCGAAATGGGCCGCCCCTTGCGGAGCGGCCCAATCGAATGGTTTCAGGAGGGGGATCGGTTAGACCGACGTCTACCAGGTGGTTGCATTGCCAGGGGCTGCCCTAGCAGGAAACCCCGCTGGCTGTTCCGACACCTCGCTCCAATACCTTTCTTGACACTGGATCACCTCCTTTACAGTTGTTGAACTCACCCTGAGCGTTGCACAGGTTTTGAAATTCGCAAAGCGTTTTTTTAGAGGGGCGCGGCGGCAGGGGGTGGCCCCCTGCGCCAGTATCACGCGCGGGCGGTCAGCCGTGCGGTCAGCAGCCGGAAGGGGATCAGCGCGATCAGCGCGATGGCCAGTTTGACCGACCAATCCGCCACGGCGAGCGAGACCCAAAGCGGCGCGAGCGGGCCCGTGCCCAAAAGCGGCAGCGTCTCAGCGGCCCAAGCCACATCGGTGGCGGGGTGGATGAACGACAGGCTGGCCGAAAAAGCGATGGAGAAAAACAGCGCTGTGTCGATCGCGCTGCTGATCAAGGTGCTGACCAAGGGCGCGCGCCACCATGCGCCATCGCGGAAACGGTTAAAGATCGTCACGTCCAACAGCTGCGCCACGAGGAAGGCGGTGCCCGAAGCCACGGCGATGCGGATCGTCACCAGCGGGCCGAACTCGCCCATGATCTGCGTGCCAATGAGCGAGCAGATCAGGCCCACGACAAAGCCCACCAAAACGACCCGACGCGCGGCAGAGGCGCCGTAGAGACGGTTCATCACATCGGTGACGAGGAAGGCGAGCGGATAGGTGAAAGCGCCCCACGTCAGCCATTGGCCAAAGAGAAACTGAACAAGGATATTCGAGGCCACGACGATGGCGGCCATGGCAAGAATGCCGGGAAGATAGGTGCGTGTCATATGTGAACCGTTTTGTGCAAGGGTGCGGCGACTTGGCCTGCGGGGATCGCAGACGAAACGGCTTTAGTCGCCGGAACCCGGTTTGGCAAGGATCAGCTCGACCACCTCATTGCGCTGCATGACGAAGAAGTTGTCGTCCGACAGCAGGGTCAGCCGGGTTTGCCCCGCCGCATCCTGCCAAGTGCTGAGCGCTTCGAGGTTGTCATATTGACCGGGGCCGGAGGTCAGCAGTGTCTCTTCGCCAAGCGCAGGCGCGGTGAGGTCGAACCGGCGGATGCGGCTGCGAAAGCCCAGTGGCGTGATCGTCCGCTCCAGCAGGTAAAGCGTGCCATCCTCGGCAAAATCCGCATCCACGGGTAGGAACGGCCCCCGGCGCGGAACCTCCGCGGCAATCGTCCAACTGCTGCCGTCAAAGGCATAAAGCGGGAAGTCATCGGATGTGGGAACGCCGCCTTCGGGGACGGCAAAGAGCCGCCCATCGGGGTGGGCGGCCAAAGTCTCCATCCCCGCGTTTGGCTCGAACTTGGCGAAGTCGTCATGTCTGGGCAGCGGGGTGGTGACGCCGCTCTCGGGCGACAGCCGCGCGACATGGTGGTCGTGTTCGAATGAGACGTAGAGTTGCCCGCTGCCGTCACGCGCCAGCGCTTCGGCATCGCGCATCTTGTCGCGCAGGGGCTTGCCATCGGCATCTTTGAGCGGCGCATCCTCCTCAATCTCAAGCGCGACCAAACGGCCCGCCTCGCGCAGCATGCGCGCCTGCACGACACGGCCCCGGTCCGACACCGCCGTGAGGCGGGTGCCATCGGCATTCACCTCAACCCCGGAAAAGCCGCCGAACCACGGCGCCGGATGGCGCCATGTCAGCACGCTGTCCACCTGCACCACCGGCCCTGTCTGCGCGGCGGGGGCCACGCAGGCGATGAGCAGGAAGAACGGGAGGCAGGCGCGGATCAGTTTGCGTTCAAAACGGCGTTGCATTGGGCAGGCAGGTCCGCAAGCAGGATGTCGCGCTTGGGCTTGGGTTTCACCTTGGGCGCGCTCGGGTCGGGCTTTGGCGGGTTCAGGATATTGGCCTGCCACTGCCGCGCATCGGCGCAGCCGTCACCGGGCGGGGGCGGGGCCTGATCCACACAGCCCCGCGCGCCCTTGGGGCAGCTGATGCGGATGTGGAAGTGATAGTGATGCCCGTACCAAGGCCGGATTTTGCGCAGATAGCTGCGGTCGCCTTTCTCATCGGCGCACATCTGCACCTTGGCGCCGGGGAAGACGAAGATACGCGCGGTGCGGGGGTCTTGGGCCGCAGCCTTGATCACCTCGTGATGCGCAGGTGTCCAAGAGGAATTCACATAGGCCCCGCTCGCCCGGCGCATGGAGATCGAGGAGATATTCTCGCGCTGCGCCCGGCTGAGGTTCAGGGACTTCGGCGGCAGCATCCAGATGTCGGCATCAAGCCCGATCTGGTGGCTGGCGTGACCGGTCAGCATCGGCCCCCCGCGCGGTTGGCTCATATCGCCGACATAGACGCCTTCCCAACCGGGTTGCTGCGCGGCCTTGCGGCTGAGCTTTTTAACCATGTCGATCATCTCGGGGTGGGCCCAGTTGCGGTTACGCGACAGGCGCATGGCCTGCCATGTCGGACCTGTCTCGGGCAATTGCTCGGCCCCGGCAAGGCAGCCTTTGGAATAGCTGCCGAAAGCCGCCGGAGACTGCGCGGAGGCAAAGTTTTTGGCGCCGAAAAGCCGCTTGGCCTCGACCGTGCTCAATGCGCCGCCCGAAGAGCCGATGGTCGGCAGGGCGACCTTCTCACCGCTGATGTCGGTCTCGGTCCGGCCGCCCCCGCAGGAGGCGAGCGCGAAGGCAAGCGCCACGGAGGTGAGGGTGCGAAGCAGCGTCATGTGGCGAAATCTCCCTTGGGTTTGACCCAGGCTAACAGGATCAATCCGATGATGAAAAGCCCCACGACGGGGGTGATCCCCAGCCTTTGGCTGCCTGTGAGGTCGCTGGTCAGGGCAATCAGCGCCGGTGCGAGAAAGGAGGTGGCCTTGCCCGAGAGGGCGTAGAGGCCAAACGCCTCGGTCATCCGCTCGGGGTTTCCCTGCCGGGTCAGCATATTGCGCGAGGATGCCTGTAGCGCACCGCCCGCCGCGCCGATAGAGGCCCCGGCGACGTAGAACAGGATATCGGGCAGGGCAGAGCCTTCGGGCAAAGAAACGCCCATGACGGAATTCGGCCCCAGAGAGATGATCAGGCAGGCGGTGGCGATGAGGATGACGCAACAGGCCACGATCATCGGCATCGGGCCGATGCGCCGGTCGATCCGCCCGCCCAGCACGCAGAACACCGCGCCCGAGATGGCGGCGAGGATGCCGAAGATGCCGATCTCTTGGATCGACCAATCCAGCACCCCAAGCGCATAGACCCCGCCAAAGGTATACATCCCGTTCAGCGCGTCGCGGTAGAACATCGACGAGCCGAGATAGGCCAGAAGCGACGGGTGTTTCGGCAGCCCCCGCAGGGTGCGCACCAAATCCGCAAGACCCGCACCCACGCGATAGCGCACGGCGCCGGGTTTCGGCCTGTCGCGCACATAGAGGAAGAAGGGGATCATAAAGACCGCGTACCAGATGGCCGTCAGTGGCCCGACGATACGGGTGTCGGCCTTTGTCGCCGGGTCGAGCCCGAAAAGCGGCGTCAGCCCCGCCATGGTGCGCCCATTCGCGCCGCTTTGAAACAGGGCGATCATCGCGATCAGCGCCAGCACCCCGCCCGCATAGCCAAAGGCCCAGCCATCGCCGGAAATGCGCCCCCGCTCATCCGCGTCGGGGTGCAACTCGGGCAGGTAGGCATTGGTAAAGATCGTCGCGAACTCCATCCCGACCAAGCCGATGCCGAAAAAGAACAGCGCCCAAAGCAGAGAGAAATCCGCCGGGGCCGTCCACCACAGCGCGCCCGCGCCGACCACATACATGGCCGAGAAGAGCCTGATCCAAGGCATCCGCCGCCCCGAGGAATCCGCCACCGCGCCCAAGATCGGGGCCAGCACCGCAATCGCGACGCCCGCCAGCGCCAGACCATAGCCCCAGTATGCCTGCGCTTGGGCTTTGGCGGCGCCAAGCTCCATCCCGCCTCCGACCAGCGCATTGGTCGCGGTCTGAGCAAAGTAGGGGCCGAAGATAAAAGTCAGAAGCAGGGTGTTGTAAGGCTGGCTGGCCCAATCAAAGAAATACCATCCCCAGATGCGCTTGCGCCCGCCTGTCTGTGCCATGTTGCGCCCTTTCGCGGCCTGCCCTTTTTCAAGTTAGAGCAGGGCAGGGCGCAAGGCGCAAGCGTCAGTAAGGGCATGGGGTGAGGCAGAGGAGGGCGGTCGGCTCAGGCCGAAAGCGGCCCTGCCGCATCGGGGGTCGGGGCCGCGTCCTGCATCGGCGGCCAGGGGCGGTGCGCATCAGCGCGGATCCATTCGGCCACCCAGCCCGGCACCTCAGGCGAAGCTTGCTGCCGTCCCATCGCTTGCAAGACCTTTTCCGGCGGGATCAGCCCGTTACGATCGGTGACGGCGGAACGGTAGAGCACATGGCTCGCGCATTCGCCGTTCTTCTTCCACATGGATTGCTCAAGGTAGATGAACTTGTCGTCCCAACACAGGGTCCGGCTGCGCATCTCGAACTTCTCGAACATGCGGATGCGGCGGCGGAACCGCGTGCTGGAGCCTGCGATGGTGATCGCCCATTTGTTCTGGCGCAGCAGCGTGATCAGCCCGGCCCGCTGCGCCATGGCGGTGCGGCCCAGATCATAGAGCGACAGCGCCCGCCCGTTGTTCAACTCCATCCAGATATCGAGGTCATGCGGCCAGCAGATGTGATGGCTGACATGGGTGTCGGTCAGATTGTCCAGCGGTGCCTGCCGCGCGGCGACGATGACGTCTTTGGCCATGCGGATGATCGGGAACATGAGGCTTTCCTTTGTCGTGACGCCGCGGATCTGCGGCGGAAGCGCTGCGCGGTCAAGCATATACGTCGCGGCACTCTTGCCCTTTGAGGGCGGGGCGCTTAACTGTCTTGCGTCAAACCAAGGGGATATTCCATGACGTCGCTGTTCCAGATCCTGATGCTGCTTTTGAACATCGTTTGGTTCATCGTCATCGCCCATGTCATCATGTCTTGGTTGATCAACTTTCAGGTGCTGAACCTGCGCCAACCGCTGGTGGCGCAGATCTGGGACGGGCTGAACCGCATTCTTGAGCCGGTCTATAGCCGCGTGCGCAATGTGATTCCGCCGATGGGCGGTCTGGACCTCGCCCCCCTGATCGTGCTGATCGCCGTTGCCATGGCGCGGATCGTGCTGACCAACAACGCAGCGGCCTTTTACTGACCCGTGCCCCGGCCCGCCCGCGCGCCGATGTCGCGCTTATCCGGCCTTGTTCACGCTTTGTTAGTGTGGGAGTCTGCATAAAAAGAGCAGACAATCTTACAGGTTCTCCATGACAGGCGCTGCCACGCTTCTTCGTGATGTTTTCGGTTTCGACGGGTTCCGCCCCGGCCAGCAAGAGATTGTTGAGGCCGTGACCGAGGGCGAAAACGTGCTGGCCATCATGCCCACGGGCGGCGGCAAATCCCTGTGTTTCCAATTGCCTGCCCTGATGCGCGAGGGCGTGACGGTGGTCATCTCGCCGCTCATCGCCCTGATGCGTGATCAGGTCCGCAGCCTGCAAGAAGCAGGCGTCGCGGCAGGGGCGCTCACCTCGGGCAACACGCCTGAAGAGACCGATGCGGTTTGGAAGGCCTTGGAGGCAGGCACGCTCAAACTGCTCTACATGGCACCGGAACGGCTGGCTGCAGGCTCCGCCATGGGGATGCTGCGGCGCGTTGGCGTCAATCTCATCGCCGTGGACGAGGCGCATTGCGTCAGTCAATGGGGCCATGACTTCCGCCCCGATTACCTCCGCATCGGCGAGCTGCGCCGCACGCTCGACGTGCCGCTCGCGGCTTTCACCGCCACGGCGGATGCCGAAACCCAAGCCGAGATTGTCGAAAAGCTCTTCGACGGCACCCCGCCGCGCGCCTTCCTGCGCGGTTTCGACCGGCCCAACATCCACCTCGCCTTCGCCGCAAAGAACAAGCCGCGCGACCAGATCCTCGCCTTCGCCGGGGCGCGGCGCGGCCAGTCGGGCATCGTCTATTGCGGCACCCGCGCCAAGACCGAGGGGCTAGCCAAGGCGCTGCGCGATCAGGGGCAGGAGGCGCTGCATTACCACGGCGGGATGGAGGCCGAGGACCGCCGCATTGCCGAGCGCCGCTTTCAGCAAGAGGACGGGCTGATCGTCTGCGCCACCGTGGCCTTTGGCATGGGCGTCGACAAGCCCGACATCCGATGGGTCGCCCATGCCGATCTGCCCAAGTCGATCGAGGCTTACTATCAGGAGATCGGCCGCGCCGGGCGCGACGGGGCACCTGCCGAGACGCTGACGCTTTTCGGCCCCGACGACATCCGCCTGCGCCGCGCCCAGATCGACGAGGGGCTGGCCCCGCCCGAACGCCGCGCCGCCGATCACGGGCGGCTCAACGCGCTTCTGGGGCTGGCCGAGGCGCTGGAGTGCCGCCGCAAGACGCTGCTGGGCTATTTCGACGAGACCGAGGTGACCTGCGGGCGTTGCGATCTCTGCGATACCCCCGCGGAGGTTTTCGACGGCACCACGGCGGTGCGCAAGGCGCTCTCGGCCATGCTGCGCACCGACGAATGGTTCGGCGCGGGCCATCTCATCGACATCCTTTTGGGCAACGAGACCGAGAAGGTTCGCGAGCGCGGCCACCAATCGCTGCCGACCTACGGCGTGGGCGGGGAATACAGCCGCAACGAATGGCAGGCGGTGTTCCGGCAGATGATGGGCCATGACCTCGTGCGCCCGGATGCCGAGCGCCACGGCGCGCTGCGCATGACCGACGCGGCCCTGCCGATCCTGCGTGGCGAGGCCAGCATCAACCTGCGCCGCGACACGATCAAGGCGGCGGCGGCCAACCGGCGGCCTGCGGTCAAGGCGATGGTCAGCGACGAGGATGCGCCGCTCCTCTCGGCGCTCAAGGCCAAGCGCCGCGCACTAGCCGAGGCGGCGCGCGTGCCCGCCTATATCATCTTCACCGACCGGACATTGATCGAGATGGCCGAGGCGCGCCCGCAAAACCTCGACGCCATGGCGCGGATCGGCGGCGTGGGGGCCAAGAAGCTGGAAAATTACGGTGCGGCCTTCCTCGAAGTCATCAACGGCGAGGCGCAGCCGATGCATAAGGCGCGGCGCAAGCTGGCGGGGCGCGAGGCGGGCAATGTCTATGACCAGCTGTTGCAGGTGCAGGCCGATCTGGCGCGCGGCGAACAGGGGACCGAAAAGCCGCTGAGCTGTTCTGCCGCGATGCTTGCGAAAGTGGCCCAACTGCGCAGCGCCGACCCTTCGGCCATTGAACGATTGCTCGGCGATAAACGCGCTGAACGCTTTGGTCCGGCCTTTCTGGACGTTCTGCGCGACGCGGGCTAGATCACCCCGAAACGCCCCCAAGGAGACTGCCATGCTCGTCGTTATTTCCCCTGCCAAACGCCTTGATTGGGCCGCGCGCGATGTCGCCGTCACCCAGCCTGATTTTCAGGAAGACGCCGTGCGGCTGGCGACGACCGCGCGCAATCTCAGCTTGGGCGATCTCAAAAGCCTGATGGGGCTGAGCGACGATCTGGCGCGGCTCAACCGTGACCGCTTTCAGGCGTTTGAGGCGGAACCCACAGCCGAGGTCACCCGCCCCGCCGCGCTGGCCTTTGCGGGCGATACCTATCAGGGGTTGGAGGCCGCGAGCCTTGATGCCGATGAGATGACCTATGCCCAAGATCACCTGCGCATCCTTTCGGGTCTCTACGGTGTGCTGCGCCCGCTGGACGCGATCCAAGCCTACCGGCTAGAGATGGGCAGCAAGCTGAAAACCCGCCGCGGCGGCAACCTTTATGACTATTGGCGCGACAGCCTGTCAAAGGCGTTGAACGCACAGGCCGAGGCGACCGGCAGCGATGTTCTGGTGAACTGCGCCAGTCAGGAATACTTTGGCGCGGTGGACCTCAAGGCGCTGAAACTGCGGGTGATCACCCCGCAGTTCATGGAAGATAAGGGCGATGGCAAGGGGCCGAAGATCGTCAGCTTCTTCGCCAAGAAGGCGCGGGGTGCCATGGCCCGCTACATCGTGCAGCACCGGGTGAACGACCCGGAAAGCTTGCAGGATTTCGACAGCGGCGGCTATGCCTATCAGCCCGATGCCTCGACGCCCGAGCGTCCGGTCTTTGTCCGGCCCTACCCGTCGAACTGACCCACAGGCGGGGCGGCGATGCGCGCCTTCCCGCCTTGCGCCGCCCGCCGGGCGATTGCCGCGCTTGGCGAAGGGGCGTAGACCTAGCGCCATGAAATACCCGCTCGTCATCGCCGCTGTCATCGCCTGCGCCACGCCGCTTGGCGCGCATCCGCATATCTTCGTCGATACCGGGTTCGAAGTGATCGTCGATGCCGAGGGGCGGTTGACCCATCTGCGGATCACATGGGCCTATGACGAATTCTACTCTCTCTTGGTGACAGAGGATCGCGGCCTCGACCCCGATTACGATGGCGTGCTGACGCCGGCGGAAGTCGCCTCTCTCAACGGATTCGACATGCAGTGGATCGAAGGGTTCAACGGCGATACGGTCTTGCTGGAGGGGGGCGAAGAGGTCGCGCTCTCGGGTCCGCAGGACGTGGAAACCCGCTTTGCCGACGGTCGGATCATCACCAGCCATCTGCGCGCGGTCGAAGGCCCGGCGCAGGATGCCGATGGATTGGTCATCAAACCCTATGATCCGACCTATTACACCGCCTATGAGGTGACCCAGAAAGTGACCATCCAAGGCAGTGAAACCTGCCGCGCGCGGGTCAAGATGCCGGATATGAATGCCGATCTGCGCGCCCTTCAGCAGGACTTGAGCACGCTGGACGCCAATACCGATCCAAGCGATGTGGGTCTGCCGGAGATCGGCGAAGCCTTGGCCAATGAAGTGGTGATCACATGCGACGCATCATAGCGCTGGCGGCATTGGCGACCCTTTTGGCGCTTGCGGCACTGTGGTGGTCGGGCGGGTTCAACGCCCTTGCCCATTGGGCCGCGGGGCAGCAGCGCGGGTTTCAAAACAGCATCGCCAGCGGGCTGCGCGCCACGCGGGGCGGCGATGCGGCGGCGTTCTGGACGGTGCTTTTGGCGTCTTTTGCCTATGGCGTCGTCCATGCGGCGGGGCCGGGGCACGGCAAGATCGTGATCGGCGGCTACGGGCTGGCGCGCGCGGTGCCGGTGCTGCGGCTCTCGCTGATCGCGCTCGCGGCATCTTTGGGCCAAGCGGTGACCGCCGTGGTCTTGGTCTATGCGGGGATCCTGCTCTTGGGCCTTGGGCGGGAGGCGCTGGTCGGCGTGACCGAAGACATCATGGCCCCGGCAAGCTATGGCGCGATTGCCCTCATCGGGCTTTGGCTGATCTGGCGCGGGTTGCGCCATGCGCGGCAGGACAGATCGGCGCATTCCGGTGAAGTATGCAGCCATTGCGGCCATGCCCATGGGCCCAGTCTGGCGCAGGTTCAGCGCGCGGGCAGACTGCGAGATGCGCTGCTTTTGATCGGTGGGATCGCCATACGGCCCTGCACCGGCGCGCTTTTCGTGTTGGTGATCACTTGGCATATGGGGATCGGCGGGGTCGGCATCTTGGGGGCCTTTGCCATGGCGCTCGGCACCGGCTTGATCACCATCGCCACCGGCTTGGCCGCAACGGGGCTGCGCGCCGGGGTCTTGGGCGGGCTGGCCGGATCGCCGAGGCTGGCCCAAGCCGCAGCGGTGGCCGAGTTGACGGCGGGCTTGGTCGTGGTGACGCTGGCGGGCGGCTTGCTGCTGCGGGCGCTTTAGCGGCGGCCCTCGCGCAGCCATGCGGCGGTGATGAAGAGCGCCGAAAGCAAGAGCACCAGCCACCCCGGCAGCAGCGGCGTTTGTCGCACATCGCGCGTTTCGTAAGCGCCGCGCGGGGTCAGCCCCAGCCAGCCGCGCCCGGCGGCAGGGCGGCCAAGGCGCACGTCGCGCAGACGGGGGAGCCCATCCTCCACCCGTGCCACCCCACCGCGCAGGCTGTCGATCGCCGGGCGCAGGGCCGCGTCGCTGGCGATGGTCTCGACAAACTCGCGCGGGGCGGCGGGGCCGAGGCCGATGACGGTGACCTCATCGCCGTTCTCCAGCCGGTAGAGGCCGATCTCTTCGCCGGTATATTCCGCCTCGAACCGGCCCGGCCCGGCGGGGGCGAGGGGCAGTTCGGTCGTGCTGCCATCGGGGGCGGTGATCGTGACGGGGGGCACGGTCTCGTCCAAGGTGCGGCGGGTGATGCGCATGGTCCGGCCTTGGGCAGAGGCCATCAGCGCCTCTTCCTCAAGCTCGGGTTCCTTCATCATCCAATGGGCCAGACGACGCAGCAATTCCAACTGCGGGCCGCCGCCCTCATAGCCGCGGTTCCACAGCCATGCGTGGTCAGAGGCGAGCAGCGCCACGCGCCCCTCATCCATGCGGTCCAGCACCAGAAGCGGGCGGTCGTCCGCCCCGGTCATCACCACGTCGCCGCTGTCAGCAGTCACGTCGATCTGGCGCAGCCAGCGGCCCCAGTCGCCCTTGCCGGGCAGGTCTGAGGTGACGGGATGGCGCTGGCCGATGTCGGTGACGACCGGGGGGAAGGCTTCCTCCAACACCCGCGCGGTGGGGGTGGCGGGCAGCACCGTGCCGAGCGGCGACCGGTAGAGGCTGTCAGCACTGGCAAAATCCGGCCCGGCGGCGACCAGCACCGCACCGCCCTTGCGCACATATTGCGCCACATTATCAAGGTAAAGCGCAGGCAGGATGCCGCGCCGTTGGTAGCGGTCAAAGATGATGAGATCGAAGTCGTCGATCTTTTCCATGAACAATTCGCGCGTCGGAAAGGCGATGAGCGACAGTTCGTTCACCGGCACCCCGTCCTGTTTGTCGGGCGGGCGCAGAATGGTGAAATGCACCAGATCGACCGCGCTGTCGGACTTCAGCAGGTTGCGCCAGGTCCGCCCGCCGGGATGCGGCTCGCCTGAGACCAAGAGCACGCTGAGCCGGTCGCGCACGCCGTTCATCTGGATCAGCGCGGCATTGTTGCGGTCGGTCAACTCCCCCTCGGCTTCGGGCAGGGAGAAGCGGATCACGTTGCGCCCGCCGTGGGGCAGGGCGACGGGCAGTTCGAGGTCTTGGCCAATCGGTACGTTGAAGCTTTGCGGTTCTTCCCCGTCGACAGAGATATCAAGCTGGGTCAGCCCGCCGCCCTCGGGCGCGGCGCCCAGATCGTCGATGCGCAGGGTCAGGGTCACCGGCTCTCCGATGATGGCAAAGGCCGGGGCGTTGCGCACGGTCAGGCGGCGGTCCCAATCCTCGGCCCGGCCGGTTTGTAGCAGATGCAGCGGCGCGGGCAGGTCAAGCGGCAGATCGGCGTCATGCACCCGGCCATCGCTGAGCGCCAGAATGCCCGCGATCCGCGCGCGTGGCTCTTCGGCCAGCGCATCGGCCAGCGTGGTCATCAGCCGGGTGCCGGCATCCTCGGCCCCATCGGGGACGGTGATCCGGCGCAGTTCGGTATTGGGGCGGGCGGCGATGCGGGTAGAGAGCGCCTCTGCCGCCGCGTCGGTCTGTGCGGCGCGGTCGGAGAGCCGCTGGCTGGCGCTTTCGTCTTCCAAGAGCAACACGATGTCCGACAGCGGCGCGCGGTCTTCGGTCTGGTAGGACGGCCCGGCGAGCGCGGCCAGAACCACCGCCGCCGCCAAGCCCCGCAGGGCCCAGCCCGACAGGCCGCGCCACAGCGCCAGCAGAAGGCCGAGCGCGGCCAGCACCGCAAGGCCGATCAGCAGCGGCAGGGGGATTAGCGGGTCGAAAAGCACGGTTCCGGTCATTGGCCCAACCTATCCAGCAGCGCAGGCACATGGACCTGATCGGATTTGTAGTTGCCGGTCAGCACATGCATGACAAGGTTCACGCCAAAGCGATAGGCCAGTTCGCGCTGCCGCTCTCCGGCAAAGCCGCGCCCGATGGGCAAAAGCGGCGCGCCATCGCGGCGCACAGCCCAAGCCGCAGCCCAGTCGTTGCCCCCGATCACCACCGGCGTCACCCCGTCATTGAGGTTGCGAAAGGGCATCCCCTCAATCCGTTCGGCATCGGGCGGCGCGGCCTCGACCCAGACATCGCGGCTGCTGTAGCGGCCCGGGTAGTCTTGCAGCAGATAGAAGGTGCGCGTCAGCACATGGTCGCCGGGCAGCGGCTCAAGCGGTGGGATGTCGAGCGGCGCGGCCAGTTCCTGCAACTTGCGCCCATTCGGGCTGGCGGCACCGTAGCTGGCGATATCCGCGTCCCGCGTATCGAACAGGATCAGCCCGCCCGAGCGGAGGTAGTCGTTCAGCTTGCCATAAGCCTCGGACGAGGGCTGCGGTTGGTCGGGGGTCACCGGCCAATAGAGGATCGGAAAGAAGGCCAGTTCGTCCTGCTCAAGGTCGACGCCGGTGGGCAGGTCGGGCTCCACCGTGGTGCGGAAATAGAGCGTGTCCGACAGGCCGATCAGCCCGGCGCGGGCGATCTCGTCAACGTCGCTGTTGCCGGTCAGCACATGGGCCAGCGTCACCTCCGAGGCCGAGCGTATGGCAAAGCTTTCGGGGTCATTCTCTTGCGCGTCGCCCATTTGCGGGGCGATGGCCAGCCCCAAAGCCAGCGCCAAGCTGCCGGTGGAGCGGCGCAGCAGCAGCCCCGAAAGGGCGAGGGAAGCCAGTACATCGGCCACCAACAGCAGGATAGCGAGGCTCAGAAGCGCCCCGGCGAGTGGTTGTTCTGGTGGCAGAGCGAGACCGCGCAGTGGCACATCGGCGGGCCATGTGGCGGGGGTAAGGGCAGTCTCGGTGGTCAGCACATTGCGCGCAAGCCGCCGATCTTCGGCGCCGTAGATTCCGGGCGGCAGGGCGGGGCCTGCGGGGGCCGAGATCAGGTCAGGCCCCGCGACTCCGGGCAGATTGCCCGCGTCCGACAGGCTGCCGAAACCGTCCATCACCCGCAACGGGGTCCATGTGGTGCCCTCAAGGCTCTCGGCTTCGGGGGCGCTGGCGCCAGAGGAAACGGCCAGCCGTTCCATCATCTGCACGAAAAGACCCGAGAGCGGCAGGGTCGACCATTCCGCCGTGGCGGTGACGTGGAACAGTACGATCTGCCCCTGACCCACGGATTTGCGCGTGACCAGCGGGGTGCCATCGCTCAGCGCGGCGATCACCCGGTCGGCCAGTGTCGGGTCGGGCTGAGCCACGACCTGGGCGGAGACGGTCACGTCATCGGGCACCGTCAGCCCGAAGAAAGGCGACCCGTTGCGGAAGGAGGCAAGCGCCTTGGGCTCCCCCCAAGACATCGCGCCGCCGACGCTGCGGCCCCCGACGCGCAGGCGCACGGGCATCAGCGGGTCTTCGTCGATGCGGCTGACATCGCTCGCCGCCACGCGCGGCCCGGCGAAACGGATGAGCATGCCGCCAGCGTCGATCCACTCTTGCAGCGGCTCGGCCTCGGCGGGGGCGAGGGTGGCCACATCCGCCAGCACGATCACATCAGGGTTCGCGGGCAGCACCTCGGTCAGGGTGCCGTCGATCAGATCGGCGCTCGGGGCCAGCGCCTGTTCGATGTAATGCAGCGGCGAGAGCAGTTGCAGCCCCTCCTGCGCCCCGCGCCCCCGGATTAGCGCGACTTCGCGGCGGCGCAGCCCGTCATCGACCAAGCTGCGCGCCCCGGCGGAGCGTTGGCCCGCGATGTCGAAAGAGGTGAGCCGCGCGCGCATTTCGGCGGGCAGCGAGAGGGATGTGCCGGCCTCGGTTGCGCCCGCCTCGAACGTCGCATTGGCGGTGGCGAGCACGCGGGCGTTGCCCGCCGGATCGCGGCCATGGGCCTGCACCACCGCCGCGCGTTCCGGCCCGGGCGCGGCGCGGCGCAGGGTCAGGTCGATCGCGCCGTCTTGGTAGACTGCGGGCGCGATGCCGATGACATTGCCCGCGGATTGGTGCACCTCGACCGCGCCTTTGGATTGCAGCGCGGTCAAGAGGTCTGCGCGGCCCGGATAGTCCAGCCCGTCGCTGAACCACAGCGTATCAAAGGCGGGCAGCGCCTCCATGATCTCGGTCGCGCGGGCGATCTCTGCCGGGGCGGGTTGCCACGGGGCGGGGCTCAGCCCCGCCAAACGGCTGCGCCACGCATCGGCGGATTGGAAGGTCGGCACCTGCGGGTCGGTGAGGCTGAGGATACCCACCGTCCGCTCGGCCCGTCCGGCGCGGGTGAGTTGCGCGTCAACGGCGGCCATCTGTCCGTCCCAGCCGCTGGCCCCGGCCCATGAGCCGTCGAGCAGAATCAGCAAGGGGCCGCTGCCCTCTTCCGCCTCGGCCTGCGGGTTCAGCACCGGCCCGGCAAGGCCAATGATGATCGCGGCCACGGCCAGCATCCGCAGCAAAAGCAGCCACCACGGGGTGCGGTCGCTGGTGCTGTCGTCATCCGCCAACCCCAAGAGCAGTGCCACACCGGGAAAGCGGCGGCGGACCGGGGCGGGCGGCACGGCCCGCAGGATCAGCCAAAGGATCGGCAGCGCCAGAAGGGCCAGCAGCAGCCAAGGCGCGGTGAAACCGATGCCGCCGAAAACGCTCATGCCGCACTCCCCTGCCGCGCGTCCAAAGCGCCATAGAGCCAGAGCAGCGCCGACTGCGCCGTGGCGTCGGTGTGGTGCAGCCCATAGCGCCAGCCGGTCCGGGCGCAGAGTTGCTGCAAGGCGTCTTTGCGCGCCGCCAGCCGATCGAGGTAGCGGTCGCGCAGGTCATTCGCTTTGAGCGTCTCATGCCGCAGACTGCCGCCGACGCTTTCGAAAATGGTTCGACCCGCGAAGGGGAAAGCCTCCTCCGCCGGGTCTAGCAGGTGATAGAGCACGCCGCGCACGCCACGGTCGGCGGCCTTGGTCAGCGCGGTCTGTACCGGGTCGAGATCGCCCATGAAGTCCGAGATGAAAACCGCCCGCGCATGGGGGATCATGCCGCGATGTTCGGGCGGGGCGTAGTCTTGGCCATCGTCTTGGCAGAGCAATTCGGCCAGTCGCAGCACCTGCGGATTGCCGCGCCGTGGGGGCAGGGCGGTGCCGGTCAGGCCCACACGCTCCCCCCCGCGCAGCAGCAAGATCGCCAGCGCAAGGCCCAAAAGGCGGGCGCGGTCGGCCTTGTCAGGCAGCGCCTTGTCCGAGGCAAAGCGCATCGAGGCCCCCTGATCGACCCAGAGCATGACGGACTGCGCGATCTGCCATTCGCGCTCGCGCACGAACTCCTGATCGCCGCGGGCCGAGCGGCGGTGGTCGACCATGCGGCGGCTGTCACCGATCTGCGCCGGGCGGTATTGCCAGAAATCATCCCCCGTCCCTGCGCGGCGGCGGCCATGGGCACCGGGCAGAACGGCACCGGCCAAATGCTCGGCCCGCGCCAGCAGGGCGGGCAGCCGGGCCGCTTCGCCCTCGGCGCTGGCTCTGAGGGACAGGGGGCTATGGGTCACGCGGCGGCCTTTTTCCCGATCAATTGACCGGCGGTGGCGTCGATCAGCCCTTGCAGGCTTTCGCCGCGCGCGCGGGCGGCGAAGTTCAGCGCCATCCGGTGGCTCAGCACCGGGCGGGCCATGGCGAGCACATCTTCGGCAGAGGGGGCCAACCGCCCATCCAGCAGCGCACGGGCGCGCACGGTCAGCATCAACGCCTGCGCGGCACGGGGGCCGGGGCCCCAAGCGACGCTGTCGCGCACGGGCTGTGTGGCCTCAGGCTCATCGGGGCGGAAGGCGCGGACAAGATCAAGGATCAGTTCCACCACGCTGTCGCCCACCGGCATCCGCCGCAGCAGGGTCTGGGCAGAAAGCAGATCTTCGGTGGTGAAGACCGGGCGCACCGTGCCCTCTTCGACACCGGTGGTGGCCAGCAGAATGTCCCGCTCCGTCGCGCGGTCGGGGTAGGCCACGTCGATCTGCACGAGGAAACGGTCAAGCTGCGCTTCAGGCAGGGGGTAGGTGCCTTCTTGCTCAATCGGGTTTTGGGTGGCGAGAACATGGAAGGGCTGGCCAAGCGCGCGGTCCTGCCCCGCGACGGTCACGGTCTTCTCTTGCATCGCCTGCAACAAGGCGGATTGCGTGCGCGGGCTGGCGCGGTTGATCTCATCGGCCATCAGAAGTTGGCAAAAGATCGGCCCTTCGACAAAGCGAAAGGCGCGGCTGCCATCAGGCGCGGTATCAAGCACTTCGGAGCCCAAGATGTCAGCGGGCATCAGATCGGGGGTGAATTGCACGCGGTTGCCGTGCAGGCCCATGACCGTGCTCAATGTCTCAACCAGCCGCGTCTTGCCCAAGCCCGGCAGGCCGATCAGCAGGCCGTGCCCGCCGCAGAGCAGCGCTGTCAACGCAAGGTCGACGACCTGCTCTTGCCCGACGAACCGCCCGGTGATCGACTGTTTCGCCACGGCGAGCTTTTTGGTCAGCGCTTCGATTTGCGCGATCAGATCATCCGCTTCGGCCATGACATTTCTTTCCCCGGAGTTATATCTTTCAGGTGTAAGTGTATCGCGACCAAAAGGAATGGCAAAACCAATGAGCGGACAAAATACCGTGACCCCCACGGCAGAGAGTTTGATCGAAGCCGCCAAGGCCGCAAAGGCGCGCGGAACCCCGCCGCTTGAGAAGTGGAACCCGGAATTTTGCGGCGATCTGGACATGCAGATCAAACGCGACGGGACGTGGTTCTACCAAGGCACACCCATTGGTCGGATCGAAATGGTCAAATTGTTCGCATCGATTCTCTGGCGCGAGGGGGATGACTATTTCCTCAAAACTCCGGTGGAGAAGGTGGGCATCACCGTCGAAGACGTACCATTCGTCGCCGTGGATTTCGAGGCCGAGGGCGCAGGCGAGGCGCAGCAGTTGCGGTTTTTGACCAATCTGGGCGATGTGGCCGAGGCAGGCGCGGCGCATCCGATCCGCGTGGTCCGCGATGAAGAGACGGGCGAGCCTGCACCCTATGTGCTGGTGCGCCGCAATTTGGAGGCGTTGATCGACCGCAAGAGCTTTTACCGCTTGGTCGATCTGGGCCAGCACCGCGATGGTTGGTTTGGTGTCTGGTCGGGTGGGGAATTCTTTGGCATCATCCCTTCGGAAGACCTGCCGTAAGTTCACCGAAAGACCCGAATGCCGATCACCCCTGCCGCCAATCTGTCGCTGCTTTGGTCCGAACTGCCCTATCTGGACCGGTTCGATGCGGCGGCGGAGGCGGGGTTTGGCGCGGTCGAGGTCTTGTTCCCCTATGCCATGCCCGCGAAAGAGACGCAGCGCGCTTTGCTGCGCAATGGCTTAACGCTCGCCCTGATTAACGCGCCGCCGCCGAATTACACCGGCGGTCCGCCCGGTTTCGCCGCCCTGCCGGGAGGCGAGGCGCGTTTCGCCCATGATATGCGCCGGGTCTGGCGCTATGTAGAGGCGCTGCGGCCCAGAATGGTGCATGTCATGGCCGGGGAGGGCGAAGGGCGAGCGGCGGCAAAGGCTTTCGTGGCGAACCTGCGCCATGCCGCAGCAGAGGCGCCGCCAGGGGTCACGCTAATGATCGAACCGCTCTGCGCGCAGGCCAAACCGGGGTATTTCTTGAACGACTACGCGCAGGCGGCGGAACTGCTGGCGGCGGTGGATGCGCCCAATGTAGCGCTGCAATTCGACAGTTTTCACGCGCAGATGATCCATGGCGATGCCGTGGCGGTTTTCGAGGAATATCGCCCCCTGATCCGCCATGTGCAGCTAGGTGACACGCCAGAGCGCGGCGCGCCGGGCAGCGGTGATGTCGATTTCGACGGGCTCTTTGCCGCGCTGCGGGCGGGCTATGACGGTTTTGTCAGCGGGGAGTATATTCCGGGCGGCCCGACAGAGCAGTCCTTGGGGTGGGTGTCCGCCTTAGGGGAATGACACCGGCGCATCTCCGGGCTGCCACTGGGGGTATTTATCCATCACGCTTTCAAAGCGGGGCGACGCGAGGAAGCGGTCGAGCCAGCCGCGCAGCGCGGGCCAGTCCTGCGCGTCGAACCAAGCGCGGTCGATAAAGGCGAACTGCCGCACGAAGGGCAGGATCGCGTAATCCGCCAGCGTGGGACGGTCAAAGATCCAGACCCCCAGTTGCGCGTCGAGGTCATGGAGGAAGGTTGCCGCCTTGGCGCGTTGCTCTTCGGGGTCCGCCTCGGGGTAGCGGGTGGCGTATTTGGTGCGGTCCAGCGCGTCTTTGAACGGGCCGTCGGCGCGGGCGATCCAGTCGTGGCCTTCGGACGGCATGTCGCACCAACCTTCAGGATCGTTCTGGGCCAGCGCCCATTTCATGATGTCGAGGCTTTCGTCGATGGGGCCGGTTTCGGTGACGAGGCAGGGCACGGTGGCGGTAGGCGAGGCGTCAAGGAAGGCTTGCGGTTTGTCGCGCAGGACGACTTCGCGCAGGTGGACAGGTGTTTGCGCGGCCGCGAGGGCGAGACGCGCGCGCATGGCGTAGGGGCAGCGGCGGAAGGAGTAGAGGATCGGGGTCATGCTGCATGATCTAGCGCATGGGGGACGCGTGTACAAAGGGCCATCGCCCGAGAATGGGGCCAGCCCGGAATCAAGCCGCAGGCGCCGGGCCATCGCCTGCCCGCCCCACCGGGTAGGCGATTTGGTGGGGCTGGGCGTAACCTTGAGGCCGCACATCATGGCTGAGAGATAAAGTGGCAGGAACTGATCTTGGATCGCCGACCCGCGGGCAGGCGATGGCCCTCCACCCTACTGAAACGGCGTCGGCGGCAGCCCCTTACCCGCAAAGCGCGCCACGTCATCCACCCGCTTTGACCGCGCCGTCGTGGTCCGGGCCGCGTCAATCCAAGCCAGCGCATCGGTGCGCAATTCGGCACTGTAGCTGTCCCAACCCGCCTGCGCGCCGGTCTCTTCCAACGCTTGGGCAAGGTCTGCGGGAAGGGCCGCGTCTTCCATCAATGCGCCTCCGCCCAATTGGCACCCACACCGGCGTCGACGATCAGCTTCACGTCAAGCTTCACCACCGGATCATTGGCATTCTCCATCACCTCACGCGCGGCGGCGATCAGCGCGTCTTCGGCACCCTTTTCGACCTCGAAGAGCAGTTCATCGTGCACCTGCAACAGCATGGTCGCGGGTAGATCGGCGATCGCCTCGGGCATCCGCACCATGGCGCGGCGGATCACGTCGGCGGCGGTGCCTTGGATCGGCGCGTTGATCGCGGCGCGGGCGGCGAAACCGGCCTGCGGCCCCTTGGCGCCGATGTTGGGCGTGTTGATCTTGCGGCCAAACAGCGTCTGCACGTAGCCATGCTCTTTCGCAAAGGCCTTGGTCTCGTCCATGTAGGTCCGGATGCCGGGGAAACGCTCGAAATAGCGGTCGATGAAGCCCTGCGCCTCGGCCCGCGGGATGCGCAGGTTGCGCGCAAGGCCGAAGCCCGAGATGCCGTAGATTACGCCGAAGTTGATCGCCTTGGCGTTGCGGCGAATCTCAGGCGTCATCTGATCCATCGGCACGTCAAACATCTCGGACGCCGTCATGGCGTGGATGTCGTCGCCGCGGTGGAAGGCTTCCTTAAGCGCGTCGATCTGGGCGATATGCGCCAGAATCCGCAGCTCGATCTGGCTGTAGTCCAGCGCCACCAGCACCTTCCCCTCGGGGGCGACGAAAGCCTCGCGGATGCGGCGGCCCTCCTCGGAACGGATCGGGATGTTCTGCAAATTCGGATCGGTCGAGGCGAGCCGCCCGGTCGCCGCCCCGGCGATGGAATAGCAGGTGTGCACGCGGCCCGTCTCGGCGTTCACATGGTCTTGCAGCGCATCAGTATAAGTCGATTTCAGCTTGGACAGCTGCCGCCAGTCCAGCACCCGGCGGGCGAGGTCATGTTCGGTCGCCAAGTCTTCCAGCACATCCGCGCCGGTAGAGTATTTCCCGGTCTTGCCCTTCTTGCCGCCCGGCAGCCCCATTTTGCCAAAGAGGATTTCGCCAAGCTGGGCGGGGGAGCCGACGTTGAAACTCTCGCCCGCCAACTCGTGAATATCCGCCTCCAGCCCGGCCATTTTCTGGGCAAAGGCGTTGGACATTCGGCTGAGCGTATCGCGGTCGACCTCGATGCCAGACCGCTCCATCTGCGCCAAGACCGGCACCAGCGGGCGCTCTAGCGTTTCGTAGACCTTGGTGACCTCAGCGCGGTGCAGTTGTGGCTTGAAAAGCTGCCACAGGCGCAGGGTGACATCGGCATCTTCGGCGGCATAGGGGACGGCATCGGCCAGCGGTACCTTGTCGAAGGTCACGGCGGATTTGCCGCTGCCCAAAAGCGGTTTGATCGGCATCGGTGTGTGACCGAGGTAGCGTTCCGACAGCGTGTCCATCCCATGCCCGTGCAGACCCGCGTGCATCGCGTAGGACATCAGCATGGTGTCGTCGATGGGCGCGACCGCGATGCCCAGTTGAGCGAAAATCTTGCTGTCGTATTTCATGTTCTGCCCGATCTTGAGGATCGCGGGATCCTCAAGCATCGGGGTCAGCAGTTGCAGCGCCTCTTCGACCGGCATCTGACCGGGGGCCAGCCCCTCTCCGCCGAAGAGGTCATCGTCGCGGCTGGCTTTGTGGGTCAGCGGGATGTAGCAGGCCTGCCCGGGCTCCACGGCCAGCGAAACGCCGACCAGTTCCGCGGTCATCTCATTGAGGCCGGTGGTCTCGGTGTCCACCGCGACATAGCCCCGCTCGTAAATCCGGTTGAGCCAGACGCGCAGCGCCTCGGCGTCGCCGACCTGTTCGTATTTGCTGTGGTCAAAGGCCACATCGGCCACCTGCGGCGCATCGGCCACGGCGGGGGCGGGCGCTTCGGGGATGGCCGGGGCCTCGCGGCCCAGCACCTCGGCCACGCGTTTCGACAGGGTGCGGAACTCCATCTCGGACAGGAACCCCAGCAGGCGGTCCGCATCGGGGTCACGCACTTCGAGATCGTCGATGGTGAAGTCGAGCGGCGTGTTCTCATCCAGCAGGACAAGATTGCGGCTCAGGCGGATTTGCTCGGCATGGTCGATCAGGGTCTGGCGGCGCTTGGGCTGTTTGATCTCGCCCGCCCGTTCAAGCAGCGCATCCAGATCGCCGTATTCATTGATCAAAAGCGCCGCCGTCTTGATCCCGATACCGGGCGCGCCGGGCACGTTGTCGACCGAATCGCCCGCCAGCGCTTGCACGTCGACCACGCGTTCGGGGTAGACGCCGAACTTCTCGAACACCCCATCGCGGTCGATAGTCTTGTTCTTCATCGCGTCGAGCATTTCCACCCCGTCGCCCACAAGCTGCATCAGGTCCTTGTCGGAGCTGATGATGGTGCAACGCCCCCCGGCGGCGCGGGCCTGCACGGCGAGGGTGGCGATGATGTCATCGGCCTCATAGCCCTCAAGCTCTTTGCAGGCGATGTTGAAGGCTTCGGTCGCGGTGCGGGTCAGCGGGATCTGCGGGCGCAGGTCTTCGGGCATCGCATCGCGGTTGGCCTTGTACTGGTCGTACATGTCGTTGCGGAAGGTGTGGCTGCCCTTGTCGAAGATCACGGCGACATGGGTAGGCGCGTTGGGGCCGGTGTTGCCCTCTACATAGCGGTGCAGCATGTTGCAGAAGCCCGCCACGGCGCCGATGGGCAAGCCATCGGATTTGCGCGTCAGCGGCGGCAGGGCGTGATAGGCGCGAAAGATGAAGGCAGAGCCGTCGATCAGATGCAGGTGGTGGCCTTTGCCGAATGTCATAGGAATGCTCCGCTGGGTTGGCGACCCTTTTGCCACGAAGCATGGCCCACGGCCAGACGCCAATGCGCCGCGCGGGCAGGTTCGTGCCGTCGGTTCAGATGTTCAGATGGGGGCCGGGAAGGCTCAGACTTTGCCTTCGAAATCCGCATGGACGAATTTGCAGTCGCAATAGCCGCATTCGACCCAGCCGCGATCCTGGGGAATTTGCAGCCAGACGCGCGGGTGGCCAAGCGCGCCTTCGCTGCCGTCGCAGGCCACGCGCCAAGTGTTCACGATGCGGGTTTCGGGCGCTTGCAGGGTCATGGAGTTGGTCCTCGGCTCAGGCGAAAGTTGCCACTCGTTATGACCAAAGCAGCCGCGCGGGGCAAGGGCTCTGCGCGGGAATGGGGGGCTTGTGCACAAAGTGGTTCAAGTGCCAGCCCACAAGGGGTAAAAGGCGCTGAACAGCCACCAAGCCGGAGCAACAGTCTGATGAGCGCCCCCAAACCTGTCGTATTGTGCATCCTTGACGGTTGGGGCCTCAGCGAGGTGCCTGAGGGCAACGCGCCCCTGCTGGCCAAGACGCCGAATTTCGACCGGATCATGCAAGCAGGACCAAAGGCGCAGTTGATCACCCACGGCCCCGACGTGGGCCTGCCGCGCGGGCAGATGGGCAATTCCGAGGTTGGGCACACCAATATCGGCGCGGGCCGGGTGGTGGCGATGGATCTGGGGCAGATCGATCTGGCCATCGAAGAGGGCAGCTTTGCCGAGAATGAGCGCCTGCAAGATTTCATCGCCAAGCTCAAGGAAACCGGCGGCACGGCGCATCTGATGGGCGTCGTCTCGGACGGGGGGGTGCATGGCCATCTCAGCCATATGATCGCCGCCGCCCGCGCGCTGGATGCGGCGGGGCTGCCGGTGGTGATCCATGCGGTGACCGATGGGCGCGACGTGGCGCCGTCCTCAGCCCTTGGCTATTTCGAGACGCTGGAGGCGGCGCTGCCCGAGGCCGTGAAGATCGTCACCGTGACGGGGCGCTATTTCGCGATGGACCGCGACAACCGTTGGGACCGGGTCGGCAAGGCTTCGGCGGCGATCCTGCATGGCGAAGGGGAGGGGTACTCCGATCCCCGCGCGGCGGTACAGGCGGCCTATGGGCGGGGCGAGACGGATGAATTCATCACCGCCAGCGTGATCGAGGGCTACGCGGGGGCGGCTTCTGGCGACGGGTTCTTCTGCCTCAACTTCCGCGCCGACCGCGCGCGGGAAATCATGGCGGCTTTGGGCGATCCGGGCTTTGACGCCTATGACACCGGCCCGCGCCCCGAATGGGCGGCGCTGATGGGCATGGCGGAATATTCCAAGGACCACGCCGCCTATATGACCACGATGTATCCCAAGCCGGACATCAAGAACACGCTGGGCGATTGGGTGGCGCAGCAGGGGCTGCGGCAGTTCCGGCTGGCCGAGACCGAGAAATATCCCCATGTGACCTTCTTCCTCAACGGCGGGGTTGAGACTCCGGCCACCGGGGAGGACCGCAACATGCCCAAATCGCCCAATGTGGCGACCTATGACATGCAGCCCGAGATGTCTTCCGCCGAGGTGACGGATCAATTCGTGCAGGCGATCGAGGCGGGTTATGACCTGATCGTGGTGAACTACGCCAACCCCGATATGGTCGGCCATACCGGCGATCTTGAGGCGGCGATTGCTGCTTGTGAGGCGGTGGATGCGGGGCTGGGCCGGGTGCTCAAGGCGCTGGAGGCCGCAGGCGGCGCGATGATCGTCACCGCGGATCACGGCAATTGCGAGATGATGATCGACCCAGAGACCGGCGGCGCGCATACGGCCCATACGCTCAACCCCGTGCCGGTGGTGGCGGTGGGCGCGCCCGAAGGGGCGGTGCTGCGCGACGGGCGGTTGGCCGATCTGGCGCCCACGGTGCTTGATTTGATGGGCCTGCCGCAGCCCGAAGAAATGACCGGGAAAAGCCTGCTTTCATGAAACATCTTGCCGCGGCTGTCCTTTTTGCCTGTCTGCCCCTGATGGCACAGGCGCAGGCCGATGAGGCCGCCGCGGAGGCCCGCGCGGCCGCAACCGCCTTGGAGGCGGCATCGGCGCGGTTGGACCAAGCCGATGGCGCGCGCGACCGGGTGAAGGCGCTGACCGAGACGATTCAGGCGTTTGAGGCAGGTCTCGCGGCGATGCGGGCTGGGCTGCGCCAGGCCGCGATCAACGAGGCGCAGCTCAGCCGCAAGCTACAGGCGCGCGAGGGTGAGGTGGCGCAGTTCTTAGGCGTCTTGCAAAGCATCGGCGGCGATCCCTCGCCCGTGGTGCTGCTGCACCCCGACGGCCCGATGGGCACCGCCCGCGCAGGCATGTTGCTGGCTGAATTGACGCCTGCGCTCAACGCCCGCGCCGATGCGCTGCGGCAGGATTACGAAGACATCAAGACCTTACGCGCATTGCAAACCGATGCGGCGCAGCGTCTGCAAGACGGGCTGACCGAGCTTCAGGCCGCGCGCACCGCGCTCAATCAGGCCATGGCCAACCGTACCGATCTGCCCATGCGCTTTACCGAGGACCCGGTGCGCACCGCGATCCTCATCGCCTCGACCGAGACGCTGGACGGCTTTGCCAGCGGCCTGTCCGAGATCACCACCGGCGCGGTTGAGCCTGCGCCGGTGAACCTTGACGGGCAGGTGGGCGATCTGCCCTTGCCCGCGCAGGGGCTGGTGATCCGCAAGGCTGGCGAGACGGATTCGGCGGGCGTAACGCGACCGGGCATGATCCTTGCCACCCGCCCGCGTGCCATCGTGACCAGCCCCTCGGCGGCGACGATCCGCTATGTTGGGCCGCTGCTTGATCTGGGCAATGTCGTGATCCTTGAGCCGCA
The DNA here is from genome assembly GCF_043557045.1 of Sulfitobacter sp. 1A15258. Lineage (NCBI taxonomy): Bacteria > Pseudomonadati > Pseudomonadota > Alphaproteobacteria > Rhodobacterales > Roseobacteraceae > Sulfitobacter > Sulfitobacter sp. 1A15258. Next base: position 130,260 of record NZ_JBIFFK010000005.1, read on the forward strand.
GGTCGACACGCTTTTCGTGCTGGCGGGGCTCGATGTGGTTTACGGCCAAGCCGGGCAGGTGATTGCCGGTGGCACCCCCATCGGGTTGATGGGCGGGCCGGAAAGCGGCACAACTTCACAGATGTCACCAAATGGTGAAGCCACTGGCACTGACCGGACGGAAACGCTCTATATAGAAGTCAGGCAAGACAACACACCTCAGGATCCAGCAGACTGGTTCCGCACCGACAAGGATGGATAGCAGATGAAGAAATTCGTGATGGCAGCCGTTGCAGGCACGGTGGCGGGGGTGGTCGCCACCACTCAGATCGCCGGGCCGCTGCTGGCGCAAGAGGCCGAGAAGACGACCAATGTTTACGAACAGCTTGATCTTTTCGGTGATATTTTCGAACGCATCCGCGCCCAATATGTCGAAGATGTCGATCCCGGCGACCTGATCGAAGCCGCGATCAACGGCATGCTCACCTCGCTTGATCCGCATTCGTCCTACCTCTCGCCGAAAGACGCCGAGAAGATGCGCGAACAGACGCGCGGTGAGTTTGGCGGACTTGGCATCGAAGTCACCCAAGAGGAGGGTTTTGTCAAAGTCGTCTCGCCCATCGACGGCACGCCTGCCGCCGAAGCGGGGATCGAAGCGGGGGATTTCATCACCCATGTCGATGGTGAAAGCCTGCTGGGGCTTGGCCTCGATGACGCGGTCGAGATGATGCGCGGGCCGGTGGGGTCCGAGATCCTGATCACCGTAGTGCGGGAAGGGGAGCCTGAGCCCTTTGATGTCTCCATCGTGCGCGACACGATCCAATTGACCGCTGTGCGGGCCCGCACTGTGGGCGATACCGCCGTGCTGCGCCTGACCACCTTCAATGAGCAGACCTATCCGAAGATGAAGGAAGGGCTCGAGCAGCAGATCGAAGAGGCGGGCGGCATCGAGAACCTTAACGGCATCGTCATCGACATGCGCAACAATCCCGGTGGTCTGCTCAATCAGGCGATTGCCGTGTCGGATGCCTTTCTTGAGGAAGGCGAGATCGTCAGTACCCGGGGCCGGGATATCGAAGACGGTGACCGGGTGAACGCCACGCCGGGTGATCTGGCAATGGGCAAGCCGATCGTCGTGCTAATCAACGGCGGTTCGGCCTCGGCTTCCGAGATTGTCGCCGGCGCTTTGCAGGACCACCGCCGCGCCATCGTCATCGGCACCAAGAGCTTTGGCAAAGGCTCGGTCCAGACCGTGATGCCGTTGCGCGGGGACGGGGCCATGCGCCTGACCACGGCGCGCTATTACACGCCCTCGGGCCGGTCGATCCAAGCGCTTGGCGTATCGCCCGATATCGTCGTGGCCCAGCCTCCGGTCACGCCAGAGACCGAGGAAGACGACGACGCATTGTCGGCACGCCCCCTCCGCTCCGAAGCCGATCTGCGGGGCCGGTTGAACAATGACAGCCTGACCGACGATCAGATCAAACAGATCGAAGACGACCGCGAAAAGGCCCGCAAAGCGGCAGAGCTGCGCGAAGAGGATTACCAACTGGCCTATGCCATCGACATCCTCAAAGGTCTGTCGGCTCTGGGTCCGAACGAGTGATCTCTTTCACATAGATGCACAAAGCCCCGCTGGAGACAGCGGGGCTTTTTGTTGGGCGCAGCCCTGCGGGACGGCGTTTCGCTTATTCCGTCTCGCGGCAATGCCGCCGAAAGGCGCGTTTCAGCATGTCGAGTTCGGCGCGCAGCAGGTCCATCTCAGCCCGTATGTCATCGCCGAGCGCTTCATCCGCGATCAGGGTCACATGACCCAAGAGCGCCCCGCCGGCCATTTCGGTGATGACGAGGGTCTGGACCCCATCGGCAATCGCCTCTGCCGGGACCGGGAAGGAGATATGCCAGCGCCCCCCGGACCCTTCGGTCTCCAGCGTAACTTCCGCTATGTCCTTGCCTTCATGGGTCACGTTGATCTGCGGCGTGTCTGCGCCCTCTTCGGCGGTCAGCACGCCGTGCCAGACGCCTTGGCGCAGCACGGTTTTTGTGAGGTCATATCGGCTCATCACGGGGTCCTAGATCTGGGCGCGGGGGGAGCGGGAAAAAGTGAGGTCGCGCAGCACGACTTGGTTCATCTCCGGCCCTTCAAAGATCAGGTCGACCCATGCCGCCTCGATCCGCTTCTCGTTGAGCTTGCTATAGGCCAGATCGAATTCGACGCTAATGCTTTCCTGACCGATAGGCAGTTCGCGGACGATCTGTTCGGTGTTCGGCCCGTGGCGGATGTTGAGCCGGGCAAAGATCTCTAGCGGGTGCTCCAATTCCACAATCGTGTCCATGCGGAACAGGTGGCGGCGTTTCAATCCGGTGATGGACTGGGTCGGCAGATCGACCACCAGCGACAGGAATGACCCGTCGAATTTGAACACGTCGAGTTGCAGGCCAAAGGGGGCTAGGTCGGCCTCGCGCAGGTTGCGCGATTGGCGCAGGGTCAGTTCCGACTGCGCGCAATCGTGGAACAGGGTCACCTCTTCGCCCAGTTTGGATTTGGTCGCGACCGAGGACAGCCCCGGCGTGGCAAGCGGGCCGCGCCACAACTCGGGCCGCCATGCCCAATCGGCGTTATGTGGTTTCGGGAAGCCGCTGGCCCCGATGGCAGGCAGGGCAAGGCGGTCTTCGGCGCGGTGGATCAGCCGGTTTAGTTCGGCACGCAGCAGCCGGGCGCGGCTGCGTTGGCGGCGCAGGGTGGCAAGGTCAGCCGTGGCCGCTTTGCGGGCCGCAACCGCCCAGCGTTGCAGCGCGCGGGCAAAGAGCTTGCCCTCAAGATAACCGCTGCGGAAGTTGACCATGGACCTGCGCCTCTCGTTTGCTCGCAGTCTATGCAAGGCGGGGATTTCGTTCAAATGAATAGCCCCCGTGATTGTTTCCGGCCCCGGGCAGTGTTGCCGATTTGGAAACAAAGGCCGGTCAGCTGCCGGGGGCGGCGGGCGTTGCGCTTTTGCTGCGGCTTTGCTGGATCAGCTCTGCCACCAGCGCGCGGCCCTCTTCGGAAATGGCGCGGCTTTGCGGCGCGCCGTAGAGGGTGACGCTGGCCACATGGCCGCCGATCCGCGCCATGCCGCGCCAGTGGCGGGGCGACATGCCTTCGGCGGGCGCCGGCCCTTGGGCGACAAAGATCGACGCGCCCTCGACGCTACCGGCCTCTTGCAACTGGCTCAGCCCTGCCGCTTCGGCCACCTGTTGCGGCGTGGGCAGGGGCGCGTCGGCCTCGGCTTCGATCAGCGCGAGGGTGAGAATGCCGCGCGGCGCGGCGCTGACCACACCAGGCAAGCCAAGCGCATCGCAACGCGCCATCAGCGCAAAGCGACGTTTGAGGCTTTTGGGGTCGATGCAATAGCCTTGCGGCGGCACAACCTGCACCGCGCCCCCGGCCAAAGCGGTTTGCAGGAGCGGTTTCTCGGGCGTGGCGGGCCTGCCGCCAAAGGAAAAACCCTGACCGCCTTCGCAGGCGGACAGGGTGAGCATCGCAAGCGCCGCAATCGGGCTTTTAGAGGTCCATGTAATCATGGGTCTCCGCCTTGGCGCCGGGATGTGTTACCGCGCCAAGGTAGGTGGGGCCGACGAGTTTCGCGTATTTCCACAGCGCGCCGCTTTCGTAGTTGGTGGCACGCGGGCCAGCCCAAGCCTTGCGGCGCTCGGCCAGCTCCTCGTCCGACAGATCCACGGTGATGCTGCCCTTGACCGCGTCGAGGGTGATCATGTCGCCGTTCTTCAGCAGCGCGATCGGGCCGCCATGCGCCGCTTCGGGGCCGACGTGGCCAACGCAGAAACCGCGGGTCGCGCCGGAGAAGCGCCCGTCGGTGATCAGCGCCACCTTCTTGCCCATGCCCTGACCCGAGAGCGCCGCCGTTGTCGCCAGCATCTCGCGCATGCCGGGGCCGCCCGCGGGGCCTTCGTTGCGGATCACGAAGACATCGCCTTCCTTATAGGCGCGGTTCTGCACCGCCTCGAAGGCGTCCTGTTCGCATTCGAACACCAGCGCCGGCCCGGTGAAGACGATGTCTTCCTCGGCCATGCCCGCGATTTTCACGATGGCGCCTTCAGGGGCGAGGTTGCCTTTCAGGCCCACGACGCCGCCGGTCTTGCTGATCGGGGTGGCGACCGAGTGGATCACCTTGCCGTCGGCCTCGCGGTCGATGCGGTCCAGTTCTTCGCCGATGGAGCGACCGGTGGCGGTCAGACAGTCGGTGTGCAGCAGGCCCGCCTTGCGCAGCTCCTTCATCACCACCGGCACGCCGCCCGCGTCATAGAGGTCTTTGGCCACATAGGCGCCGCCCGGTTTCATGTCGACGAAGTACGGCGTGTCGCGGAAGATTTCGCAAACGTCTTCGAGGAAGAAGTCGATCCCGGCCTCATGGGCCATCGCCGGAAGGTGCAGGCCCGCGTTGGTCGACCCGCCGGTGCAGGCCACGATGCGCGCGGCGTTCTCGAAGGCTTCGCGGGTGCAGATGTCGCGCGCGCGGATGTTCTTCTCGATCAGGTTCATCACCGCAGCGCCCGAGGCCTCGGCATAGGCGTCGCGGCTTTCGTAGGGCGCGGGCATGCCCGAGGAGTTCGGCAGCGCGAGGCCGATGGCTTCGGAGACGCAGGCCATGGTGTTGGCGGTGAACTGGCCGCCGCAGGCCCCGGCAGAGGGGCAAGCGACGCGCTCGAGCACGTCGAGTGCTGCCTGCGACATGGAGCCGTTCTGGAAGCGGCCCACGGCCTCGAACATGTCCTGCACGGTCAGGTCGCGGGTGGCGAAATCTTCCGGCACATCGGCGCCCGCAGGCGCCTTGCCCGGCAGGATCGACCCGCCGTAGAGGAAGACCGACGGCACGTTCAGCCGCAACATCGCCATCATCATCCCCGGCAGCGACTTGTCGCAGCCCGCCAGCCCGACAATGGCGTCATAGCAATGGCCGCGCATGGTCAGTTCCACCGTGTCGGCAATCGCCTCACGCGAGGCCAGCGAGGAGCGCATGCCCTCATGCCCCATGGCGATGCCGTCTGTGACGGTGATGGTGGTGAACTCGCGCGGGGTGCCCTGTTCGGAATGCACGCCGACCTTCACCGCCTGCGCCTGACGGTTCAGCGCGATGTTGCAGGGGGCAGCTTCGTTCCAGCAGGTGGCGACGCCCACCAGCGGCTGGTGAATCTCTTCTTCGGTCATGCCCATGGCATAGTAGTAGGACCGGTGCGGCGCGCGGGCCGGGCCTTCGGTCACATGGCGGCTGGGCAGCCGGGATTTGTCGAAGCGGGGCGTGGTGGACATCGGTGGGCTCCTTGAAACGTCGTGAATGGAATAGTCGGGCGGCGGCTATGCTGCAAGGCTTTGGCGCGTATGAGGCGGGGGAACTGTTGTATTGCAGCGTGTTAGGGCATAGGTTCTGACCTTCTGGCGCGGTCGGTTGGACCGGCCCGGTAAGCGTGAAGGCCCGGCATATGCTCTGCAAGCACCACCTCCGATTTGAACGGCGCCGCTGATGAACTGGCGGCCCGATTACAGCGCCCACGCGGCCTTTGTCGCGCCCGCGCGCAGCACCTCGGCACTGTGGCGGTTTTTTCTGGGGCTGTTCGTGGCGGTGGTGGCCTATGTCGCGCTGAACGAGCTTTACTTTCAAACGGTCTATGGGTTGGCGGGATCGGCGGCCCCGTCGCTGCATGGCGATCTTCTGAAAGGGGCCACGCCGCAGGCGATGTATCTGCTGCTGTTCAGCTTTGGCACCATGGCGATGGCCGTCGCCGTGACCGTGCGGATCGTGCACCGGCGCAGCGCGGGGAGCCTTTTTGGCCTGCCGGGGCGGCTCTGGCCCAGTTTTCGCGCGGTTTCCGGGGCGATGTTGCTGCTGGGCGTTGCGCTTGCGGTCCTGCCGCCGTGGAGCATGGGCGGTGAGTTGACGCCGAACCTGCCCCTAAGCCGTTGGTTGCTGCTTCTGCCGCTGTCGCTGCTGGCCGTGCTGGTGCAGGTCAGCGCCGAAGAGATCGTCTTTCGCGGCTATGTGCAGCAGCAACTCGCGGCGCGGTTCAACGCGCCGCTGATCTGGATGGTGCTGCCGTCGGCGCTGTTCGCAGCGGGGCACTACCTGCCTGCCGAGGCGGGGGAAAACGCGCTGATGGTGGCGCTTTGGGCTGGGGTTTTCGGTATCCTGATGGCGGACCTCACCGCGCGCTCCGGCTCGCTTGGGCCTGCCATCGCGGTGCATCTGTGGAACAACGTCTCGGCCATTCTCATTGTCTCTCTGCCGGATGATCTTTCGGGGCTGGCGCTCTATCTTACGCCCTTTTCGATGGATGACGCGGCGGCGTTGCGCTCATGGTTGCCGGTTGATTTCGCCTTGATGCTGGTCTCATGGCTGGCGGCGCGGCTGGCGATACGCCGCTGATTGCAATTTCCCCATGCGGGGATTATCTGGGACGGAACCACAGCAGAGGCCTGCCAATGAACTGGATCACGAACTACGTCCGCCCGCGAATCAACTCGATCTTCTCGCGCCGCGAGACGCCGGACAATCTGTGGACCAAGTGCAACGAATGCGGCACCATGCTGTTTCACCGCGAATTGGCGGACAATCTGAACGTCTGTACCAACTGCGGCCATCACATGCACATCAGCCCCCGCGCGCGCTTCAAAGCGCTGTTCGACGGTGGCATCTTTACCGAGGTGAAGGTCCCGGCGCCCACGCCCGACCCGCTGCATTTCAAAGACCAGAAGCGCTATCCCGACCGGATGAAGGCCGCGCAAAAGCAGACCGGTGAGCATGAGGCGATGCTGGTCGTGACCGGCGATATTGGTCGCACGCCGATCGTCGCCTGCGCGCAGGACTTCTCTTTCATGGGCGGCTCCATGGGCATGTATGTTGGCAATGCGATCATTGCCGCCGCGGAGGAAGCCGTGAAGCTGAAGCGCCCGCTGGTGCTGTTCTCCGCCGCCGGTGGCGCGCGCATGCAGGAGGGCATCCTGAGCCTGATGCAGATGCCGCGCACCACCGTCGCCGTGCAAATGCTGAAAGAGGCGGGGCTTCCTTACATCGTCGTGCTGACCCATCCCACCACCGGGGGCGTCACCGCGTCCTACGCAATGCTGGGCGATGTGCAGATCGCCGAGCCGAACGCGCTGATCTGTTTTGCCGGGCCGCGCGTGATCGAACAGACCATCCGTGAGAAACTGCCCGAAGGGTTCCAGCGGGCGGAATATCTGCTCGACCACGGGATGCTTGACCGGGTGACCAAGCGGACCGAGATGCGCGATGAGCTGATCACCATCATCCGTATGCTGATGGGCCTGCCGCCTGCCGTGCGCGGTGATCTGCCCGCCCCGGAAGAGGCCGAGGTGGCCGAGGCCGCTGCCGCCGTTCAGGCAGCGGCGGACCTGCCCGCCGACACGCCAGAGAAAAAATGAGCACGCCGTCATCCGACGTCATCCTTGAACGGATGATGGCGCTGCATCCCAAGATCATCGATCTTACGCTCGACCGGATGTGGCGGCTGCTGGCGGCTTTGGGCAATCCGCAAAACGACCTGCCGCCGGTGATCCATATTGCGGGCACCAATGGCAAAGGCTCGACCCAAGCGATGATCCGCGCAGGCCTGGAGGCTGCGGGCAAAACGGTGCACGCTTATACCTCGCCGCATTTGGCGCGGTTTCATGAGCGCATCCGGGTCGCGGGGGCGTTGATCTCGGAGCCCGACCTCGCTGCCGTGCTGGACGAATGCTATGCCGCTAATGGCGGCGAAGAGATCACCTATTTTGAGATCACGACCTGCGCCGCGATCCTCGCCTTTTCCCGGGTGCCTGCCGATTACACGCTTCTTGAGGTGGGGCTTGGCGGACGGCTTGATGCGACGAATGTGGTCGATCCCGCCCTGACCGTGATCACCCCGGTGTCGGTCGATCATCAGCAATATCTGGGCGAAACACTGGCCGAGATCGCAGGGGAAAAGGCGGGTATCATCAAGCGGCTTGTCTCTTGCGTGGTCGGCCCGCAGGAAGAGCCTGCGCTTGAGGTGATCGAAGACCGCGCTGCGAAACTTGGCGCACCGCTCTTGGCCTATGGTCAGCAGTGGCATGTCGCACCCGAAGCCGGGCGCATGGTCTATCAGGATGAGCGCGGCCTGCTTGATCTGCCGCGTCCCAATCTGCCCGGCGACCACCAGATCATGAACGCCGGGGCCGCGTTGGCCGCGCTGCGCCAACTTGGCGTCGATGCAGAGGCCTGTGAGGCTGCTGTAACGCAGGCGCAATGGCCCGCGCGGATGCAGCGGCTGTCAGATGGGCCGCTTGCCCGGATGGCGCCCGAAGGCGAGTTGTGGCTTGATGGCGGTCATAACCCGGCGGCGGGGTCGGCATTGGCGGCCACACTGGCCACCCTGCCGAAGCGCCCCACGCATCTGATATGCGGCATGTTGAACACCAAGGACATCGCCGGATACCTGCGCCCGTTGGCGGCAGAGGCGGCTAGCCTCACCGCCGTGTCGATCCCCGGCGAGGCGGCGACCCTGCCTGCCGAGGCGACAGCGAAGGTGGCGCGCGATGTAGGGTTCGAGACCGCCGAGGCCGAGACCGTCACCGCGGCGCTCAAGACGATCATCGCCCGCGAACCCCATGCGCGTGTGCTGATCTGCGGCTCGCTCTACCTTGCCGGTAGCGTGTTGCGTGAAAACGTCTGATTAACCATATTTGGGTGTACCGCTGCTGCGAGGTGCAGATGTGGTATATCTTGGTCCATGGAAGTCTCCCCTTTCGAATTTGACCGAGGTGTCCCCATGCGCAATTTCAGCCGGTCCGCGCGTCACGATCAGGACGATGCACGGAAATATCAATTTATCTTCATGGCCGTAGGTCTCGCCATTATCGCGGGCGGCCTGTGGTGGCTTTATGAGGTCGAACGGCCCTACCACCCTTTCCTGCAGGGCAATGACCTGCATATGCAGCCGGTCAGTGATTCCTGATCGGTTGGCCGGGGGCGTTCAGCGCCCCCAGTCTTCCCCCTGCATCTCCCGCAGGCGGGAGGCTGTACGCTCAAATTCGAAAGTGCCTTCACCTTCGAGATAGAGCATTTCCGGGGCGGCGGCGGCGGAACAGATCAGCCGCACCTTCGCCTCATAAAGCGCGTCGATCAGGGTGACGAAACGCTTCGCCTCGTTAAAATTCGACCGGCCAAGGGTGGGGATGTTGTCCAGCAGCAGCACGCGCACAGCCTGCGCCAGCGCGAGGTAATCCGCCGCGCCCAAGGGCTGGCCGCAAAGCGCGTGAAAACCGGCGCGGGCCATGCCGTTGTGATATCGCGGAATGGTCACTTCGCGGCCCTTGACGTGTAGGGTCAGCGGTTCGCCCTCGGCCCCTGCAAGATCGTCCCAGACCGCGTCCATCGCGGCGCGGCTTTCGGCGTTGACGGGGGTGAAATAGACCTGCGACCCTGCCAGCCGGTCTTGGCGGTAATCGGTCGGGCTGGCCAGTTCATGGACCACCATCCGCTCTTTGATGAGGTCGATGAAGGGCACGAAAACCTCGCGGTTGATGCCGTTTTTGTAGAGGTCATCGGGCAGGCGGTTCGAGGTGGTGACCACCACGACGCCCGCGGCGAAGAGTGCTTCGAACAGGCGGCCTACGATCATCGCGTCGGTGATGTCGGTGATCTGCATTTCGTCGAAGGCGAGCAGGCGGACGCTTTCCGCCACGTCGCGGGCCACGGGCGCAATGGCGTCATCCACGCCGGTCTTGCGGACCTCATGCATGGCGTTGTGGATTTCCTGCATGAAGGCGTGGAAATGCACGCGCCGCGCAGGCACGTCTGGCAGATGCGCCACGAACATGTCCATCAGCATGGACTTGCCGCGCCCGACACCACCCCAGAGGTACAGACCCTTAGGCGGCTCGGGGGCTTTGCGGAAAAAGCTTTTCTTCGGCGGGTTGGTCAGCGCATCGCGGATGCGGTCGAACTCGGCCATGACGGTTTCTTGGGCCGGGTCGGCCTGTAGTTTGCCCTCGGCGACAAGCCGGGCGTAGGTTTCGCGCATGTTGCTCATGGCGGGAGAGATAGCGTGCTGGTGGGGGAGAGGAAAGGTGGTCTTGTGAGAGTGCCAGCGCCTGCCCGCGGGTCGGCGATCAGACGGTATGGCGTTGCCGCTTTATGGCTCAACCATGATGTTTGTTCGCAAGTTCGTACCCAGCCTCGCCCAATCGCCTACCCGAGGGCGGGCAGGCGATGGCCCGGCGCCTACGGCTTGATTCCGGGCCAGGTGGCAGTCGCGACTGTTACCAGTCCGCCGGCCCCTTCTCGGCAAACTCATGCACCAGAAAGTCGATGAACGCCCGCACTTTGGGCTGGGTGAACCGGCCCGGCGGATAGACGGCATAGATGCCCTGCGTCTCCAGCGGCAGGTCGGGGATCGCGTCCTCGACCAGACCTTTCTCCATCGCCTCGGCGTAGAGGAAGCTTGGCAGATAGGCGATGCCCAGCCCCGAGATCGCGGCGTTCAAAAGGCTCTGCCCGTCATTGACCGAAAGCCAACCGGCGGTGCGCACCTGCCGTTTCTCGCCCGAGGGGGCGGTCAGTTTCCACACGTTGCCTGACGACTGGTTCGAGTAATGCAGCAGCTTGTGATTGTTCAGGTCGTCGATCTTTTCCGGCCGCCCGTATTGCTCGAAATACTTCGGGCTGGCGATCATGCGTTTGGTGGTCTCGGTCAATTTGCGCGCGCGCAGGGTGCTGTCTTCCAGCTCCCCGATCCGCACGGCCATGTCGAAGCCTTCCGAGATCAGCTCGACGTAGCGGTTGTTTAGCACCATGTTCACGGTGATATCGGGAAAATCCTGCAGGAATTCCGACAGGGCGGGCGAGAGATGGTTCACCCCAAAGTCCGTCGCGACCGAGATCCGCAGCAGCCCCGAAGGCGCCGATTGCATCGAGGTGACCAAGGCATCGGCCTCGCCCGCGTCGTTCAGCACGCGACGGGCGCGGTCGTAGTAAGCAAGGCCAATCTCGGTGGGCGAGACGCGGCGGGTGGTGCGGTTCAGCAATCGTGCGCCCAAGCGCGCCTCAAGCGAGGAGACATGCTTTGAAACGGCGGATTTCGAGATCCCCATCTTCTTGGCAGCATCTGTAAAGCCGCCTTGATCCACCACAGTGGCAAACGCTTCCATTTCCGTAAGGCGGTCCATTGCCTGTCCCTTCGCATTGATCTTGTTGGGGTCAGGTATGGGCGGCAATTCGGGCAGGATCGGGGCGGAGGCAAGACAGTCCCGTGGTCTTTGCGGGGATCGTTCATGGCATGGAAACGGCAGAACAATCCGTTTCCCCGCCTGTCACAGCCAGCGCAGCCATTTCAGCACGGCCAGCATGATGGCGGCGAGGCCGACCATGGCAAGGCAAAGGATCGCGAAGGCGCGCGGATCATCCACGCCCGGCATCCCGCCCACGTTCACGCCGAAAAGCCCCGTCAGGAACCCTAGCGGCAAGAAGACCGCGGCGGCGATGGACAGCATGTAGCTGTGCCGCGCCTGTCGCTGCGCGACCTGGTTGTCGTGTTCGTCCTGCACCGTGACGATGCGTTCCTGTAGGGCGTCCAATTCCTCGACCACGATGGCGGTCCGGTTGGCCAGTTCGCGCAGCTTCATCGCGTCCACGTCCGGCACCAGCGGCAGGTCCAGCGTGGCCAGCCGCTCCAGCGCGTGGCGCTGCGGGGCGAGGTAGCGCTCCAGCCGGATCGCGCTGCGGCGGGTCACCGGCAGTTCCTTCGGCGGCGGTGTGCTGTGGTCTTCTAGATCGGCCTCGTAGAAGGCCGTCCGATCCGCCAGCCGCGCCACTTCGACCTGCACCCGCGCGGTCAGCCGAGACACCAGCGCCTCGACAAAGGCCGAAGGCCGGGGTGGCGCGTTGTTCTCGGCAGCCAGCGCGCGCAGCTCATCTATGGCAAAGACCCGGCGCATCCGCACGGTGATCACCACCGCATCCGTCACCCACATCCGGACCGAAACCATTTGGTCGGCCTGTTGACCTTCGTTGAGGTTGATGCCGCGCAGGTTCAGGATCAGCCCGTCGTCATATTCGTCACAGCGCGGGCGGGTTTCGGGCTGTAGCAATGCGCCCGCCGGGATCTCGGGCAGGTGTTTGGCCAGCCACGGCGCCAGCGCCGGATCGGCCATGTCGTAGTGCCACCAGCGGTAGCGCCCCGGCCCGGTGAGGTTGTCGTCGGAGGGCACCTGCGCGGTGCCGTCCTCATAGATGTCGAAGACGCAGAGGGGCATGGAGACCTTGGACCGTTTTGGCAATCCTGCGGCGATCTAGGGCGGGGCGCAAGGGGGCCAAGCGCCCGCCCGTCACTTACAGCCCGGCGGCCAGACGTGTGCCTTGGTTGATGGCACGTTTCGCGTCCAGTTCCGCCGCCACATCCGCGCCGCCGATCACGTGGCAGGTCTGCCCCCGCGCCTCCAGTGCATCGGCGAGGCTGCGCTCGGACAATTGCCCGGCGCAGAGCACGATGGTGTCGGCCTCGATCACCGTGGGGTTCTCGCGCGCTTCGCCAAAGGAGATATGCAGGCCCGCGTCGTCGATCTGCTCGTAGTTCACCCCCGCAATCATCTTCACGTCGCGCATGGTGAGCGAGGCGCGGTGAATCCAGCCCGTGGTCTTGCCCAAACCCTTACCGGGCTTGCTCGTCTTGCGTTGCAGCATGGTGATCTGGCGCGCGGGCGCCGGGGGCTGCGGGCCTTCTGGGGCGAGGCCGCTGCGGTGTTCGCCCGGATCCGTGACGCCCCATTCGCGCATCCATTCGGGCAGGTTCATCGTGCTGCTCTCGCCATCGTGGACCAGATGCTCCGACACGTCGAAGCCGATGCCGCCCGCGCCGATCACGGCGACCCGATGGCCGACCTTCGCGCTGCCGTTCAGCACGTCGATGTAGCTCACCACGTTGTCGCGTTTCTGGCCGGGAATCTCCGGGTCGCGCGGCACGACGCCGGTGGCGATGATGACCTCGTCGAAGCCTGAAAGCGCCTCGCTCGTGGCTTCGGTCTCAAGCTGCACGGTCACGCCGTGCACGTCCAGCATGGTGCGGTACCAGTCGACGAGGCCCCAGAACTCCTCCTTGCCGGCTACCTGTTTGGCGAGGTTGAGTTGCCCGCCGATCTCGCTTGCGCGGTCCATGAGCGTCACCTTGTGGCCGCGCTCCGCCGCCGTGATGGCCGCCGAGAGACCGGCGGGCCCCGCGCCGACAACGGCAATTGTTTTCGGGCTTGCGGCGGGTTCGATCCGCAATTCCGTCTCGTAGCAGGCGCGCGGGTTCACGAGGCAGGTGGAGATCTTGCCGCCGAAGGTATGGTCGAGGCAGGCTTGGTTGCAGGCGATACAGGGGGCGATGCGCTCGGTCTGACCGGCCTTGGCCTTGGCGAGGAAATCGGCATCTGCCAGCATTGGACGCGCGAGGCTGACCATGTCGGCGCAGCCCTCCGCCAGCACCTCTTCGGCCACTTGCGGCGTGTTGATCCGGTTCGAGGTGATCAGAGGGATACCCACCTTGCCCATCAGCTTTTTCGTGACCCATGCAAAGGCCGCGCGCGGCACCGAGGTGGCGATCGTGGGGATGCGCGCCTCGTGCCAGCCGATGCCGGTGTTAATGATATTTGCACCCGCCTTCTCGACCTCTTGCGCCAGTTGCACGACCTCTTCGAAGGTCGAGCCGTTGGGCACGAGGTCGATCATCGACAGGCGGTAGATCAGGATGAAATCCTCGCCCACCGTTTCGCGCACGCGGCGCACGACCTCTAGCGGCAGGCGCATGCGGTTTTCGTAAGACCCGCCCCAGCGGTCTTCGCGCTTGTTGGTGTGGGTGACGAGGAACTGATTCAGGAAATACCCCTCCGACCCCATGATCTCGACCCCGTCATAGCCCGCCTCGCGGGCGCGCAGGGCGCAGGCGGCGATGTCACTGATCTGTTTCTCGATGCCTTCCTCGTCCAACTCCTTGGGCGCGAACATCGAGATCGGGGATTTCACCGCGCTCGGGGCCACGCATTCCGGGGTGAAAGCATAGCGGCCCGCGTGCAGGATCTGCATGGCGATCTTGCCGCCCGCCTCATGCACCCGCTGGGTGATGATGCTGTGGTTGTCCACGTCCTTCTGGCTGACCATCATCGCCGCGCCATGGGCCACGGCGCCCTCGCGGTTCGGCCCGATGCCGCCCGTGACCATCAGCCCCACGTCGCCCCGCGCCCGTGCCGCATAGAACTCCGCCACGCGGTTCCAGTCGCCTGTCTCCTCCAACCCGGTGTGCATCGAGCCCATCAGCAGCCGGTTCTTCAGCGTAGTGAAACCAAGGTCGAGCGGGGCAAGCAGGTGGGGATAGTCGGACATGGCTTTACCTTTCTGGGTGGGCTGGGTCACTGTGACACCATCGGAAACGGCAGGGCAAGTCACGCGAAACGCCGCGTCATCTGCCCGGCTCACGGCAGGTCAAGACGGGGTGCGGGATGGCGCGGGCAGAGGTGGCGTTGCGTGATGCGGTGATGGCGGATCATGATGCTTTGGGGCGGGTGATGTTCGACGCGATCCACCATGGGACAAGCGCCTATAGCGCGGCGGAGCGTGCCGCGTGGCTCCCTGCTCCACTACGGGGGCCGCAGTGGACGGCCAAGTTGGGCAGGCAGCAGGTGGTGCTGGCCGAACGGGCGGGGCAGGTGATCGGTTTCATGACGCGGGAGCGGGGCTATATCGATCTGGCCTTCATCGCCGCGGCGGCGCAGGGGCAGGGTGTCTTTCGCGCGCTTTATGAGCGGGTCGAACAGGCAGCGGTCGCCGCAGGCGAGAGCCGGTTGCACACCGATGCCAGCGTGATGGCGCGGGCCGCCTTTGAGGCTATGGGCTTTCGTGTTATCGCGACAGAGCGCATCGCACGGTCGGGTGAATATCTGGACCGCTTTGAAATGGAGAAGATACTGACATGACCCCCGAAGAGATTGCCAAACTGCCCTACCGCCCTTGCGTCGGCGTGATGCTGGTGAATGCCGAGGGCGAGGTCTTTGTCGGCCAGCGGCGCGACCGGGATCAGGACGCTTGGCAGATGCCCCAAGGCGGGGTTGACAAGGGCGAGGCCGCCCGCGATGCGGCCCTGCGCGAGTTGGAGGAGGAAACCGGCATCCCCAGCAATCTGGTGCGGATTGAAGCCGAGACGACAAGCTGGCTGCCCTATGATCTGCCCCATGAACTGGTGCCCAACATCTGGAAGGGCCGCTACCGGGGGCAGGAACAGAAGTGGTTCCTCATGCGTTTTCTGGGGCAGGACGATCAGGTCAACATCCAGACGGCTGAGCCTGAATTCTCGGAATGGCGCTGGATGCCCGCAGATCAACTGGTCGCGCATATCGTGCCGTTCAAACGCGCGGTCTATGCGGCGGTTCTTGAAGAGTTTGAGGAGAAGTTATGACACGGATCATCGCCTGCGCTCTCGCCACTTTGGCCCCGCTGCCCGCGCTTGCGCTCAGTTGCCTGCCCCATTCGGTTGAGGCGACTTATCAACGCGCGGCCAAGGCCGAGGAAAGTTATGTCGTGGTGCAGGGGCGTCTGACCTTTGACGCCAGCGCCCTGCCGAAGGGTGGCACCATCGGGATCAACCCACCCGAAGAGACGCCGATCCGGGCGCAGATCAGCGGCAAGGCGCTATCCGAAGGGGGCTTTGACGTGCCCTTTGACCAGCCCTTGACGCTCAACGTTCAGTGTTTCGGCCCTTGGTGCGGCTCCGCCGAAGAGGGGGATGTTCTGGCCTTCCTCGAACGCAAACCGGATGGGGCCTATGCGCTGGAAAGCAACCCCTGCGGGGGCGACCTCTTCGGCTCTCCGAAGCCTGCCATGGTCGATAAAGTAATCGCCTGTTTCCAAGGGGCGGAGTGCACGCCGGTTCGATGATCCGGCGGCGGTCCTATGCCTCGATAAGCGGCACTTGCGGTGCCGCATCGCGCGGCAGCAGCCCTGTGAGACGCGGATCGTCGTCGATCTCGACCTGACGGCGCACCGGGATGAAGCCTGACCGCACATAAAAGCCAAGCGCCTGTGGGCTGTCGTTGGTGCAGGTATGCAGATGCAGCCGGGTGATTGGCTTTTCCCATGCCAGCGTGATCGCTTGGTTGATCAGATACCGCCCCGAACCGCTGCCGATCAGCGCAGAGGTCAGCCCGAAATAGGCCAGCTCGCAGCTGCCATCTTCGGGGAAGTTCAACTCAAGCAGCGCCTCGTCCTTGCCATCGCGGGTCAGCGTATAAAAGTCCCGCGCCGGGTCTTGCAGCAGCGCAGAGAGGGCCGCGCCCTCCAGTTTGAGCCGCCCGTACCAGAGCCAATCCATCCCGACACGCCGGAAAATGTCCCGAAACCAGTCGGGCGTCGGTGTGACCTTCCGAAAGGTGACACCCTCGGGCAGGGGCACCTCCCGCAAGCTGGGTTTGGCGTCCATCTCAAGGTGGGTTACCACCACAGCCAGTTTGCCGGGCGGAACATCGTGAAAACCGTTTTCGATCATGCTCAGACCAGCCCTTCGGCCTTGAACAGTGCCATGATGTCGGTCTGGGGGCGGGGGCCGATGTGACGGATCACTTCGCCCGCGCAGATGTTGCCCATGCGGCCACAGGTCTCCAGATCGCGGCCCGTGGCAAGACCATAAAGGAAGCCCGCCGCGAATTGATCGCCCGCGCCCGTGGCATCCACCGGCACGACCTTTTCGACCGGCACGTCGACCCGTTCCGCACCCCGGACCAGCGTGACCCCGTCGCCCGAGCGGGTGCAGACCACCAGCGGGCAAATCTCAGCGGTTTTGGCCAGTGCGGCTTCGGTGTCGTCGGTTTCCCAAAGGGCGCGAATCTCGGCCTCATTGCCGATGACATAGCCCAGATCGTTTTCGATCAGCGCAAGGAAGTCATCGCGGTGGCGCTCCACGCAGAAGGGGTCGGAAATGGCGATGCCTGCCATGCCGCCGCCCGCCGTCGCCGCCCGCGCCGCCTCGCGAAAGGCGGTTTTGCCGGCGTCATGGTCAAAGAGGTAGCCCTCAAGGAACATCAGCTTGGCCTTCTCCGTCACCGCCTGCGGCACGTCAGCCGAGGTCAGCCCGGTCGAAATGCCGAGGTATGTGTTCAGCGACCGTTCCCCATCCGGGGTGACGAAGATCATGCAACGCGAGGTCGGGTTCTCTCCCTCCGCCACGGGGGCGTTGACAAAATCGATGCCGATATCGGTCATCGCTTTGGCATAGAACTGGCCCAGTTCATCATCGCGCACCCGCCCGATAAAGGCGGTCTTGAGGCCCAGCGCGCCCGCGCCCGCGACGGTATTGGCGACCGAGCCACCCGGCGTCTGCACCCGGTCTTGCATTGCGGCATAGAGGTCTTCGGCGCGGTCACGCTCGATCAACTGCATGATGCCTTTCTCGATACCGTTGTCGGCAAGGAAACTGTCATCGGCATGGGAGATCACGTCGACGACGGCGTTGCCGATGCCAACCACTTCGTATTGGGTCATTCTGTCTTGTCCTCGTATTGGCACAGGTCACGGATGATGCAGGTGCGGCACAGGGGTTTGCGGGCTTTGCAGTGATAGCGGCCATGCAGGATAAGCCAGTGATGGGCATGGCGCTGGAAATCGGCGGGAATGTTGTCTTCGATGGCGCGCTCTACCGCGTCGACCGTCTTGCCCGGTGCGATGCCAGTGCGGTTGCCGACGCGGAAGATATGCGTGTCCACCGCCTGCGCAGGCTGGCCCCACCACATATTGAGCACCACATTCGCGGTCTTGCGCCCCACCCCCGGCAGCGATTGCAGCGCGGCGCGGGAATTGGGCACCTCGCCGTCGTAATCGTCGACAAGGATTTGGCTCAGCTTGATGACGTTCTTGGCCTTCTGACGGTAGAGGCCGATGGTCTTGATATGGTCGATCAGCCCTTCAAGCCCCAGATCGAGCATCTTTTGCGGCGTGTCGGCGATCTTGAACAGCTCGCGCGTTGCCTTATTGACGCCCGCGTCGGTCGATTGCGCGCTCAGCGCCACGGCGACGACAAGCGTATAGACATTCACATGCTCCAACTCGCCCTCGGGCTCAGGCTCTGCCTGTTGGAAGCGGGCGAAGATCTCGCGGATGGTATGATAATCAAGTTGGCGGGCCATGGCTCAGGGTATGCGATGAATGGCGCGGCAGGGCAAGCGGGGGCGGGGCGTGGGGTGCGATGGCGCAAGAAACGGGTCGCACGGGGGCAAGGGCGCGGCTAATCTGGTGGCATGACACAGATCGCACAGCTCTCTCCCGCGCCCGAAGATCAGGGGTACCACTATCAGGTGATGCGCCGCGCCATCGCCCTGATTGACGAGGCCGAAGACCCCAAGCAATTGGATTGGATCGCGGGCGAGATGGGCATGTCCGCCGCGCATTTCCAGCGGCTGTTCTCACGCTGGGTGGGGGTCTCGCCGAAGCGATACCAGCAGTATCTGATGCTGGATCAGGCCAAGGTCATGCTGCGCGATCGTTTCACCACGCTGGCGGCGGCGCATGAATTGGGGCTGTCGGGCAGCGGACGGTTGCATGACCTTTTCCTGCGCTGGGAGGCGATGAGCCCCGGTGAGTTTGCCCGCAAGGGCGCGGGGCTGACGATCTACTGGGGTTGGTTTGACAGCCCCTTCGGCCCGACACTGGTGATGGGCACCGACAAGGGCATCTGCGGGCTCGCCCTGTCGTCGGAAGTGGGGGAGGATGCGGCGATGGCGGATCTTTGTGGCCGCTGGCCGCTCGCCGATTTCGTGGAGGCCCCCGCGCGGTTGCAGGCATGGGTCGACGCGGCCTTTGGGAGACGGAAGGAGCCCGAGGCGAAGGCGCCGCTCTACCTCATCGGTGCGCCCTTTCAGATCAAGGTCTGGGAGGCGCTGCTGAGCATCCCTTCGGGGCAGGTGACCACCTATTCCGAAATCGCACAGAGCATCGGCAGCCCCCGTGCCGTGCGTGCCGTGGGCACAGCAGTAGGGCGCAATCCGGTGAGTTGGCTGATCCCCTGTCACCGGGCGCTGCGCAAAAGCGGGGGCTTGGGCGGCTACCACTGGGGGCTGCCGGTGAAACGCGCAATGCTCGCCTTCGAGGCGGCACGGGCAGAGGCGCAAACAGCCCCCTCTGGGCGGGTTTCTGCCGAATAGCGGTTATATGTAATGTTTTTGGGAACTTTGCGTGCCTATATTGCGTTCACGTCAAGATGCCCCGCCCGAACGGGGCCGCAAACATGAAGGCAGTAGACATGATTTCTTCGAAGATGACTTTGGCCGCCGCTCTGGCCGGCGCGATGACACTGGGTGCCTGTACGCAGCCGATGCAGCCGGGCAATGGCGATCCCAACCAACGGACCAAGAATGGCGCTTTGATCGGTGCGGGCGTCGGGGCCCTTGCCGGTGCGATTTCCGAAGGTGACGGCAAAGGCGCGCTGAAAGGCGCTTTGATCGGCGGCACGATTGGCGCGGGCGTCGGCTATTCGCTCGATAAGCAAGAGGCCGAGCTGCGCGCCGCGATGGACAGCCGTGTGGTGATCACCAACACCGGCGACCGTCTGATCGTGACACTGCCGCAAGACATCCTCTTTGCGACCGACAGCACCAGCGTATCGCCCGCCCTGCGTGACGATCTGGCCGCGCTGGCGCAGAACGTGAACATCTATCAGAACTCCACCCTGCAAGTCGTGGGCCACACCGACAGCGATGGCGAAGCGGCCTATAACCAGCAGCTTTCCGAGCGTCGCGCGCAGGCCGTGGGCAACATCCTTCTGTCCAACGGTGTGCCGCAGCAGCGTTTGCAGACATTCGGCCGTGGCGAAAGCCAGCCTGTGGCAAGCAACCTGAGCGCCGCTGGCAAAGCGCAGAACCGCCGGGTCGAGATCGTGATCCTGCCCAACGCGCGCTAAACGGCAGGTTGAAAGTGACAGAGAACCCCGGCCAGTGGCCGGGGTTTTTTGTTGGTCTAGAGGTTGTCCTCGACCCTGAAACCCTTGGGGATGGCATCGCGGCCTTCGAGCAGAAGATCGGTCATGACCTCTGCCACTTTGGGGGCCATGCCGAAGCCGATTTTGAAGCCGCCGTTGGCGATGTAATGCCCCGGTCTGCCCGGCCACGGGCCCAGCATCGGCGCGCGGCTACGGCTGCGCGGACGCAGCCCGGCCCAGCGTTCGACGACCGGCGCGTATTGCAATGCGGCCACCGCCGCGCGGGCCTTGGCGATCACCGCGTCGAGCTGTGCATCGGTGCTGTCGGGGCTGTCATATTCTCGCTCAGTGGTGCCGCCCACAGCCACCGTGCCATCCAGATGCGGGATCACATGGACCCCATCGGCAAAAAGCTGCGCTGCGCCGCCCCGGTCCAACCGCAAGAGCGCGGCCTGCCCTTTGATGCCCGCGCCAACCAAACGCGGATGGCCCGCATTCAGCGCCTCCAGCCCCGCAACCCCAGTGGCCCAGAGGGTCAGACCCATATCGGGGGCCTCGGCCACGATCTCAACGCCTTTGGCCGCCAGCGCTGCGACCAGTGCCGCGCAGGCGTGGCGCGGGTGGACGAGGGCGCTTAGCGTGTCGCGGATCAGCCAGCCGGTGGGGCTCTGCGGGGCCCAATCGCGGCTCTCGGCGCGGATCAACTCCCACCGGGCGCGGCCTTGCCAAAGCGCGGCTGCCGTGTCCTGCCGTTGCCGCGCCAGCGCGAGGGCCGCGTCATCCGCGACCGGCTGCAACCGCCCGCTGCGGATATAACCGGGCGCGCGACCGCCCGCAGCCTCGACCTCGGCCCAGAAGGCTTCGGCGCTGAGCAGGCTCTCAAGCTGAAAGGCTTTCTTGGCGTTCCAATTCTCTGGCACATGCGGCGCCAGCGCGCCCACGATCCCGCCCGAAGCCCCCGCCGCCGGTCCTGCCGGATCGACCACACGGACCACCGCCCCGCGCCGGACGCAGGCCCAAGCCACCGACAGGCCAAAAATCCCGGCCCCTCTTACGGTTACATCCACCATTGCCATTCCCCGCCAGCTTGCGCAGTGTCTGCGCGACTTCTTTCCCCCTCTAGCAGGACGTGCCGTGCCAGACCAGAATGCCCAGATCACTTGGCGCGCGGGCCAAGTGCCCGTCTCGACCCAGTTCGATGACCCCTACTTCAGCTTGGAGGATGGCGCGGCTGAGACGGCCTATGTCTTTCTGGCGGGCAATGACCTGCCCGAGAGGTTCCGCCCCGGCTTTCACATCGCCGAGCTTGGCTTTGGCACCGGGCTGAACCTGTTGCTGGCATGGGATGCTTGGATGCGGGTGGGCCATGACGGGCCGCTGCATTTCACCAGTTTCGAAGCCTACCCGATGCACCCCGAGGATATGGCGCAGGCCCATGCGGCCTTTCCCGCGCTCGACGGGCGGCGCGATGCGCTGACAGCGGCGTGGGATGGCGCGGGTGGCGTGTTGGAACTGCCCGGCCTGCGGGCGGAGATCATCATTGGGGACGCGCGCGAAACCCTGCCCGCATGGCAGGGGCAGGCCGATGCTTGGTTTCTCGATGGGTTTTCACCGGCCAAGAACCCCGAGCTTTGGGGCGATGATCTGATGGCCGAGGTGGCACGCCATACCGCACCGGGCGGCAGTGCTGCGACCTATACCGCCGCGGGCTTCGTGCGCCGTGCGCTTGCCGCGGGCGGTTTCGAGGTTGCCCGCATCCCCGGCTATGGCCGCAAACGCCATATGACCCGCGCGCGGATGCCCGCATGAGCCAGTCCAACAACATCCCGCTCGGCATCATGCTGATGATCGCCACGACGATGGTCTTTGCCGCCCAAGACGGGCTGTCGCGCCATCTGGCCGAGAACTACAATGTGCTGATGGTGGTGATGATCCGCTATTGGTTTTTCGCGGCCTTCGTGATTGCGCTGGCATTGCGCAAGGCGGGCGGCATCCGCCGCGCCGCCGCCACGACACAGCCCGCGGTGCAAATCCTGCGGGGCGTGCTGCTCTCGGCGCAGATTTGCACGATGGTGCTGGGCTTCACCATTCTGGGGTTGGTGGAGAGCCATGCGGTCTTTACCTGCTACCCGCTTTTGGTGGCAGCGCTCTCCGGTCCGATCTTGGGTGAGAAAGTCGGCTGGCGGCGGTGGGCCGCGATTGGTGTGGGCTTTGTCGGGGTGCTGGTGATCTTGCAACCCGGGCTTCGCGTGGTGGACCCTGCCGCCGCGATCCCGCTGGCAGGGGCGGCGATGTTTGCGGTCTATGGCCTGCTGACCCG
Organism: Sulfitobacter sp. 1A15258; assembly: GCF_043557045.1. Lineage (NCBI taxonomy): Bacteria > Pseudomonadati > Pseudomonadota > Alphaproteobacteria > Rhodobacterales > Roseobacteraceae > Sulfitobacter > Sulfitobacter sp. 1A15258. The sequence goes on from NZ_JBIFFK010000005.1 coordinate 152,524, forward strand.
CTATGTCGCGCGGCGCGACACGACGGCGACGAGTTTCTTTTGGACGGGCGTGACCGGTGCGGTTGTCATGACGGCGGTCGGCGTCTGGTTTTGGGAGCCTATGACGCCGGGCAACTGGCTGCTGATGGGCACGCTCTGCATCACCGGGGTTACGGGCCACTGGCTGTTGATCCGCTGTTACGAGGTCGCCGAGGCGAGCGCGGTGCAGCCCTTTGCCTATACCCAGTTGATCTTTACCGTGATCATCGGCCTGTCGGTCTTTAACGAGGTGCTGCGCCCCAGCGTGGTGCTGGGCGCGGGCATGATCGTGGCGGCGGGGCTGTTCACCCTATGGCGCGAACGCCTTCAACGTCGACCCGGTTAACTCTTCGCTAAAGGGGATTGGCAGCGGGTCTTTTCCCAGACGGGCGCGATAGACGGGCAGGCTTTCGGTCACCCGCATGACGTAGTTCTGCGTCTCACGAAAGGGGATCATCTCGATCCAATCGACGATGTCGATCTCGCCCTTGCGCGGGTCGCCATAGGTCGCCATCCAGCGCCGCGGTCGGCTGGGGCCCGCGTTATAGGCCGCCGACATCATGGAGACATTGCCGTCGAAAAGCCCCGCCATTTGTGACAGATAGGTCGCGCCAAGCCGCGCGTTGTAATCGGGGTCGGCGGTCAGGCGGTCCGTCGTGTGTTGGCCTGAGATGCCCAGATCGCGCGCCACGTCCCGCGCCGTGGCGGGCATGATCTGCATCAAGCCCCGCGCGCCGACGCCGCTTTGCACATTGGGGTCAAACTCGCTTTCACGCCGCGCGATGGCGAGGGTCATCTCGGTCGCCATCGGCAGGTCTTTTTCCACCAGACTGTGCAGCGCGTAATAGGGGGCGGGCACCTCCAGCCCCCGCTGCGCCGCGCGTTTGCCGATCATCACCGCGATATGCGGCTGGCCCACGTCGATGGCGGCTTGCCCCAGCAGGGCGATGTCTTCGGGGACGAGCTGTTCGGCCAAATGGGTCCAGAACCGCTCGGCGGTGGAAAGCTCGCCCGAGGCTTGCAGCAGCAACCCGGCCTCGAACAGCGGCGCACGGGCCAGTGGAGAGCTGCGCCAGTCTTGCTCAGGTGCCGCGCCTGCGAGCTTTTCGTCAAAGGGGAGGCCGCCCCGTTCGGCGGCCAGCAGCCCGTAGAAGGAGGTTTGGTATTCCGCCCCCATGGCATAGGCTTTCGCCGCGCTTTCGGCATCGCCCATCGCCTCTAACGCGCGGCCTTGCCAATAGCCCGCGCGGCCTTGGCTGATGGGGGATTCCACGGCGTTGTCATGGTTCTGGAAATGGCCCAAAGCGGTGGTGGGATCGTCCAAGAACCGCAGCGCGATATAGCCCGAAAGCCATTCGAGATCGGCATAGTTCGAGCCATCGGTCAGAAAATGCTGCGACGCCAGCCGGTAGGCCCTTTGCGCGTCACCATTGCGCATTTCATCCCGCGCCAAGGCGCGACGGCGGTTGGCCCATCTGGGGGCCTGGCCGAGAGCCACAGCCGAGGTTGAGCGCGCCAGCATCAAATCCTTGGCATCCTCGCGCAGCCCCTTGCGGATACGCCATTCAAAGCGGTCATGCGCCAGCCCCGGCGCATCGGATTTGGAGGCGGGGAGTGCGTCGATCTTGGCGTTCACGTCGCTTTCCAGCTTTTGCAGGGCGATGCGGGTTTCCGCCAGCGCCCTATCGGCGCTTGAGACCAGATCGAACATCTGCCGCGCTTCGGAATGTTCGCGCTGCCAGAGCATCTCTTCCAGCCGGGCCGCGTGATGCGGGGCCAGAAGGTTCCCATGGGCTTCGGTGAAAAGGGCCTGACTGCTGGCGTTCATCGGCATGGTGCGCCACGCCAGAACGAGGTTTGCCTCAGCCTCACCGCGCTGGCCGCTGTTGATCAGCGCCTCGGCATGGGCCAGCACGCCGCGTGGGGTCTGCGGGGCCATGGCCGAGAAGAAATCCAGTATCTCGCTCTCACCCTGTTTGATGACCGCCGCTTCGCTCTGCCTGCGCAGATACGCCTCACCGGGCCAGTCGGGTCTGCGGTTCAGGAAATCGCGCGTGTCGGCATAGGAGCCGCGCCCGGCGCGCAGCCGGTGCCATTCGATCACATCGGCGGCGACCTGCCCGTCGCGGGCAGCCAGCGCCGCGGCGGCGTCCCAATTGCCGCTGCGCATCGCATCCATCGCCCAGCCCAAAGGCCGTGGCCGCTGCGCCTCCGCAGGCACGGTCAGGACAAAAACACTCATGAGGATCGCCATCAGGCGCGTCATCGCTTGCATTTCCCACGTCTCCGAGGCTAGAGCCTTGCAACATATGGCTCGGGCACCGTTTATCAAACCGTAGCGCCCGCAAAAGCCCTCATCCAGTCCGGTTTTCCGCCGGCCAGCACTTAAGGAGCGTGCACATGTTCAAAGGCTCTCTGCCTGCCCTCGTCACGCCGTTTCGCAACGGCGCGCTGGATCTGGATACGCTTAAGAAACTTATCGAATGGCACATCGGCGAAGGGTCGAGCGGGCTCGTCCCCGTCGGCACCACTGGCGAATCCCCCACGCTGAGCCATGCCGAGCATGAGACCGTCGTCGAAGAGGTGGTCAAAGCCGTCGCGGGCCGCATCCCGGTCATCGCGGGCGCCGGGTCGAACAACACGGTCGAAAGCATCCGCCTCGCCCGTCACGCCGAAAAGGTCGGCGCGGATGCGCTGCTGGTGGTGACACCCTATTACAACAAGCCCACGCAGCGCGGGCTGGTGGCGCATTTCACCGCCGTGCATGACTGCTGTGAGTTGCCGATCATCATCTACAACATCCCCGGCCGTTCGGTGGTGGATATGATGCCCGAAACGATGGGCGAACTGGCCGAGCTGCCGCGCATCGTCGGCGTCAAGGACGCCACCGGCGATCTGGCGCGCGTCTGCGATCAGCGCATTACCTGCGGACCGGATTTCTGCCAGCTCTCCGGCGAAGACGCCACGGCGCATGGGTTCAACGCTCAAGGCGGCGTCGGCTGTATCTCGGTCACCGCCAATGTCGCGCCGCGCCTTGTGGCGCAGATGCAGGCCGCCTGTCTTGAGGGCGATTATGCCAAGGCGCTGGAGTTGCAGGACCGTTTGATGCCTCTGCACAAGGCGATCTTTACCGAACCGGGGCTTGTGGGTGTGAAATACGCCATGTCGCGGCTCGACCTCTGCTCGGACGAGGTGCGTCTGCCGCTCACGGAACTGACCGACCCGACCAAAGAACTGGTCGATGCGGCCCTGCGCCATGCGGGCCTGATGAACTAAGCCTACTGTAAACAGGTTGGCCGATACGAAGAGGGGGTGGAGACACCCCCTCTTTTGCGTTCAGCGTTTGCCGTAATAGAGGCCGACCACATGTTCGGCTTGGGCAAAGAACAGCCAGCGCGCGGTCAGCACCCCTGCCGCATGGCTGAGCACCGCGAGACCGGCGGCAAGGTGGTGGAACACGGGCGACAAGAGCAACAGCAGCGGCAGCAGCACTATCAGCGCAATCGCGATCACCCGCAGTTTCAGCGCATGTTTGCGCCCGATCTGATAGACGAATTCCCGTAGCAGATAGTTGCTGCCAGTATGGGGCGGCTCAAAGGCGCGGACGCTGCCCTGCGGCCCCAACCGCGTCGCGCTCGCGATATCGCTGCTTGAGGCGGCAAGCGCCCGATCCCCGCGCCACCATGTGGCGATCTGCACCGCCCCGGCCAGCGCCAGCAGGATCATCGCCGCCGTCACCTGCCCCGCCAGTAGGGCACCGCCAGCGATGCTGAGCGACAGGAAATTCAGCGGCGTCATCACGCTGTGCCAGCGCGGCACGGTTTTCATCTGGGTATAGATCATCGCCGTGGTCAGCACCGTGAGCAGCGACAGCGCCGCACCGATCACCCCCAAGGGCCAAAGCCGCGTGTCGTAAAACACCAACCCCGCGCCATAGGCGGCCATGACCAGCAGCGCCGCAACCGAGGCCCAAGCCTCCCGGCTGAGCCAAGAGCTGCGCCATTGGGTGAAGGCTTTGAGCGCACGCTCCGGGTGGCCGAGGTGGAAGGTCGAGGCGATGAGCCCGCCCACGGCCAAGAGATAGGCCAGCGCGAAGAAGACGAAAGCGACCCAGCCGGTCACCGCAGGCAGGCCGATCCCGAGCCATGCAAGCAGGCCAAATCCCATGCCCGACAGGCTGCTGAACAGAATAACGGAAGGCGCCGGATGCATCAGAGCTTCTCCAAAGTGCGGTCGAGCCAGCCGAGAAAGCCCTTCGGGCCCTCGTCCACCGGAGCGAGGAAGGGGGCCAGCACGTCGATCTCGCCCTCGGGAGGACCAAGCGTGTCGCGCGGGCGCGGCGGCAGGTATTTGTTGACCGGTTTGGTGCCCTGTTCGGGCATCAGGTCCACGCCGCCACGCTCGGCCACAAGTTGGCTGACCGCGCTGTCGGGATCGCCCAGATCGCCGAAATGACGCGCGCCCGCGGGGCAGGTGCGCACGCAGGCGGGCTGGCGGTCCTCTTCGGGCAGGTTCTCGTTGTAGATCCGGTCGACGCAGAGGGTGCATTTCTTCATCACGCCGGCCGCCTGATCCATCTCGCGCGCGCCGTAGGGACAGGCCCAAGCGCAGAGGCCGCAGCCGATGCAGTCGCTTTCGTTGACCAGCACGATGCCGTCCTCGACCCGCTTGTAGCTCGCCCCCGTCGGACAGACGGTGACGCAGGGCGCGTCTTCGCAATGCAGGCAGGATTTGGGGAAATGGACCAGTTGCGCCGCGCCCGCCTCGGGCTGGACCTCGTAGCTGTGCACCCGGTTGAGGAAGGTGCCCGACGGGTCGCCGCCATAGGCGTCTTGGTCCGACAGCGGCGCGCCGTAGTTCTCGGTGTTCCAGCCCTTGCAGGAGATCACGCAGGCATGGCAGCCGACGCAGGTGTCGAGGTCGATCACGAGGCCGAGTTTGCGCTCGGTTTGGTCGGGAAGGGTGGTCATGTCTGGCGGTCCTGAAGGGTCGTTCTCGCGGCGCGGGGGGCGAAGGGGGTCATTTGCCCACCTTCCACGCGATGTCGCGCGGCGCGGGCGGGATAGGCGAGCGTTGCGGCGGGATCTCCGGTTGTGCCTCGGCAGGGGCCGCGGTCTTTTCGATATGGACCTTGAGGTCGAACCAGGCAGCCTGTCCGGTGATCGGGTCGGAGTTGGACCAGCGCAGGCCGTCGCCCTTGGGCGGCAGAAGCTCGTGGATCAGGTGGTTCAGCAGAAAACCCTTCGTCGCCTCCGGGGCATCCTTGTCCAGCGCCCATGCGCCTTTGCGTTTGCCGATGGCGTTCCACGTCCAGACGGTATGGGGGTTTAGCGCGGCCATCTCCATCACCGGCACGGTAATCCCGCCATGGGGCGAGGTCACGCGCGCCCAATCGCCGTCCTTCAGACCCTTTGCCCGCATGATCGCGGTGGGCAGGTAGAGCGGGTTGTGCCCGTGCAACTGCCGCAGCCAAGCGTTCTGGCTTCCCCAAGAATGGTACATCGCCATCGGACGTTGGGTGAGGGCGTGAACATCGTAGCCCTGCCCGCCCTCGGGGTCGCTTTCGTACCAATGCGGCAGCGGCGTCATGAACTGCTTGATGCGCTCGCGCAGATGGTCCGGGGGCTGGCGGTCGCCGTGGCCCTCGGCGGCCAGTTGGAAGCGGCGCAGCGGCTCCACGTAGAGCGAGAAGAGATAGGGTTGGGGCGCGTCGTAAATCCCCATGCCCACGGCCCAGTCCTGATAGGCGGCGTTCCACGGCTTGTAGTATTGCGCCTCGGCGGGAATGTGATGGGCCGAGAAGCCGCCGTTTTCAATGTAGCGGTCGATCTGGTCAGGGTTCGGGGCGCCGCGGCCGCTTTGGGTGCCGTCTTCACCGCGAAAACCGGCCAGCGGGCCGATGCCGGGGCGGCGTTCGTGGTTGATGATGTAATCGGCGTAGTCGCGGTACTTTTGACTGCCATCCTCGTTCACGAACCCGGGCAGGTCCAGCCGCGCGCCGAGATCGCAGAGCACCGATTGGAAGCCGCGCACGTCGCGGTTGGGCTCCACCACAGGCCAGCGGATCGCGTCGGCGGCGGCGTCGGCCTCGCTGATCGGACGGTCGAGGAGCGAGATGCAATCGTGACGCTCCAGATAGGTCGTATCGGGCAGGATCAGATCGGCATAGGCCACCATCTCCGAGGAATAGGCGTCGGAGTAGATGATACGCGGGATGACATAGTCGCCGTTCTCGTCGGTGTCGGTCAGCATCTCCATCACCCCGCTGGGGTTCATGGAGGAGTTCCACGACATGTTGGCCATATAAAGAAACAGCGTGTCGATCTTGTAGGGATCGCCCGCATGGGCGTTTGAGATCACCATATGCATCAGCCCATGGGCCGACATCGGGTTTTCCCAAGTAAACGCCTTGTCGATCCGCGCGGGGCTGCCATCGGGGCACAGCGCCAGATCGTCGGGGCCTTGCACGAAACCCAGATGCGGCCCGTCGAGCGGCCCGCCGGGCGTGGCCTTGCAATGCGGTTTGGGATGCGCCGTGGCGGGCTTGGGGTAGGGTGGTTTGAAGCGGAAGCCCCCCGGCACCTCCACGGTGCCGAGGATGATCTGCAACACATGCAGCGCGCGGCAGGTCTGGAAGCCGTTGGCATGGGCCGAGATGCCGCGCATGGCGTGGAAGGACACCGGGCGGCCGGTCATCTTCTCGTGACGCTCGCCGCGGAAATCGGTCCAAGGCTGGTCGATCTCAAATGCCTCGTCGAAGGCCACGCGCGCCAGTTCGGCGGCGATGGCGCGGATGCGCGGCGCCGAGATGCCGCAGCGTTCCGCCACGGCCTCGGGGGTGTAGTCCTCGCCAAGGTACTCTTCGGCCATCTTGTGGAACACCGGGCGGTGTGTGATCCCGCCCGCGCGGTAGGTCGCGGAGAGGTCGGGGCGGACGCCGGGTTGGTCGAAGGGGGTGAGCTTGCGGGTCTTGCGGTCGATCACCAGCGCCTTGCCGTCCGCGTCGCGCAGTTGCAGGCCGAATTCGGGCGACTTCGGGTCGCCGTTCAGCAGCACCGGCGCGTCGGTATAGCGCGCGAGGTAGTCGAGATCGATGCGTCCGGCCTTCATCAGGCAGTGAATCAGCGACAGGATGAACAGCCCGTCGGTGCCCGGCGTGATGCCGACCCAATCGTCGGCGATGGCATTGTAGCCGGTGCGAATGGGGTTCACCCCGATCACCCGCGCGCCGCGTTTCTTAAGCTTGCCCAGCCCCATCTTGATCGGGTTGCTGTCATGATCCTCGGCCACGCCGAAAAGCATGAAGAGCTTGGTGTGGTCCCAGTCGGGCTGGCCGAACTCCCAGAACGCGCCGCCCATGGTATAGATCCCCGCCGTCGCCATGTTGACCGAGCAGAAGCCGCCATGCGCCGCATAATTCGGCGTGCCAAAGGCCTGCGCCCAGAGCGAGGTGAAGCTCTGCGACTGGTCGCGCCCGGTGAAAAAGGCGAGTTTCTCTGGCGCCTCATTGCGTAGCGGCTCCAGCCAGCCGGTGGCGATCTGGAGCGCCTCGGCCCAGCTGATGTCCTCGAACTCGCCCGAGCCGCGGGGGCCCACGCGTTTCATCGGGTTGCGCAGACGCGCGGGGGAATTGTGCTGCATGATCCCCGCCGAGCCCTTGGCGCAGAGCACGCCGCGATTCACCGGGTGGTCGCGGTTGCCCTCGATATAGGCGACCTTGCCTTTCTTCATGTGCACGTTGATGCCGCAGCGGCAGGCGCACATGTAGCAGGTCGTGCGGCGGACCTCGTCCGAGACCTTGGGCGACAGATCAAGCGGCGGCTGGGAATGCGTCATGAGGGGGCGGGGGCTTTCAGCAGGGCAAGCGCTTGGCGCGCGATATGTTTCTCTTCGGCGGCGGGGATGACCCACGAGGGAATATTTCCCGCCCAGCGGAGGTTTGCAAGAACCTTTTCCCTCACCTCGGAATCGTTCTCGCCAATCCCGCCGGTGAAGGCGATGCCGTCGATCCCGCCCATCGCGGCGATCATCGACCCGGCCTGACGGGTGATCCAGTAGCAAAAGTGGACGCGGGCAAAGCGGGCGCTCTCGCTATCGCTTTCCGCCAATTGCCGCATATCGGCGGTCTGACCCGACAGGCCGAGCAACCCGCTTTCGTGGTGCAGCAATCTCTGCGCGGCTTCCAGTCCAAGATCGCCCACAAGATGCAGCACCGCGCCTGCGTCGATCTCTCCCGCGCGGGTGCCCATCGTCAGCCCGCCCAAGGGTGAGAATCCCATGGTGGTGGCGACCGAGCGGCCCTCGCGGATCGCGCAGAGGGAGGCGCCGTTGCCCAGATGCAGCGCCAAGAGGCGCGGGGGCAGGTCCGCGCCGGTTTGGGCGGTGAAATTCCGCACGAGGCTCTCGTAGCTGATCCCGTGGAAACCGTAGCGGCGGAGGGCGGCGGTCTGGGGCTTTTCGGGCAGCGCGTAGCGGCGCGCTACGTCCGGGTTGGTGCGGTGAAAGCCGGTGTCGAAAGCGGCGAATTGCGGCAGCTCCGGCATCAGTGCGACAAGGGCTTCGATGGCGCTGAGGTGATGCGGATTGTGCAGCGGGGCCAACGGTTGCGCCGCGGCGATGGCGGCGCGCACGGCGGGGGTGACTTCCGTTGTCTCGGCTAAATCCGGGCCGCCGTGCACCACGCGATGCGCCGCGGCGCTGAGGTCAGCGGTCGCGATCCCCGCGTCATGCAGCCCCGCCAGAATGGCGGTGAAGGCGGTGCGGTGGTCTGGCAGGGCTAGGGGCCGTGCCGGAGCCTTTCCTACACGCAGGGCGCCAGTCTGGCCGATGCCCTGCGCCTCAATCCGCAGGGTTTCAGACAGCCCGCCGTCAAAGACCGCCGCCTTGATCGACGACGAGCCTGCGTTGACGACGAGCACCAGCGGCATGGCTCAGGCCCGTTGCGGGCGCATGTCATCCCGGCTGATCCCGGCAACGGAGACCGGTTTCTTCATCGCGTCGCGGCGGAAGGGCTCGCCCAGTTCCTGATTGAGCAGCACCTCGATGAAGGTGGTCTTACCGTCATTCATCTGCGCCTTGATCGCGCGGTCCAACGCCTCGGTCAGTTCCTCCATGGTCGAGACCTGCACCCCCTCGACGCCGCAGGCTTTTGCGATCCCGGCGTAGCTTACTTCCTGCGCCAGTTCGGTCCCGACGAAGTTGTCGTCGAACCAAAGCGTCGTGTTGCGCTTTTCCGCGCCCCATTGGTAGTTGCGGAAGATTACCATGGTCACGGCGGGCCAGTCGTCGCGGTTCACGCTCACCATCTCATTCATGGAAATGCCGAAGGCGCCGTCGCCGGCGAAACCCACGACGGGCGTGTCCGAGCAGGCGATCTTAGCGCCGCAGATCGCCGGGAAGCCGTAACCGCAGGGGCCGAAAAGGCCGGGGGCGAGGTATTTGCGCCCCGCCTCGAACGTCGGGTAGGCATTGCCGATGGCGCAGTTATTGCCAATGTCGGAACTGATGATCGCCTCAGTGGGCAGCGCCTTCTGGATCGCGCGCCATGCCATGCGCGGCGACATTTTTTCCGGCTCGCGGCTGCGGGCGCGCTCGTTCCACGTGGTGCCGGGGTCGTCGTCTTCGTGGTCCATCGAGGTCAGTTCCTGCGCCCATGCCGATTTGGTCTGGGCGATCAGGTTGCGGCGTTCCTCGCGGCCCGCGTCACCGGCGCTCTCGCTCAGCCGGTCGAGGAGGCTGCGCGCCACCTTGCCCGCATCGCCCACGATGCCGACGCTCACCGGTTTGGTCAGGCCGATGCGGTCGGGGTTGATGTCGACCTGAATGATCTTGGCCTCTCGCGGCCAATAGTCGATGCCGTAGCCCGGCAGGGTCGAGAAGGGGTTGAGCCGCGTGCCGAGCGCCAGCACCACATCGGCCTTGGCGATCAGCTCCATCGCCGCCTTGGAGCCGTTGTAACCCAGCGGCCCGACCGAAAGCGGGTGTGAGCCGGGGAAGGCGTCATTGTGCTGATAACCGCAGCAGACCGGCGCATCGAGTCGCTCGGCCAGTTGGCGCGCGTCGTCGATGGCGCCACCGATCACCACGCCTGCGCCGTTCAGGATCACCGGGAATTTCGCGTTTGAAAGCAACTCAGCCGCTTCGGCGATGGCCGTCTCGCCGCCCGAGGGGCGCTCGAACTCGACGATGGCGGGCAGGTCGATGTCGATTTCCTGTGTCCAGAAATCGCGGGGGATGTTGATCTGCGCCGGGGCGGAGTGGCGCTTGGCCTGAAGGATCACGCGGTTCAGCGTCTCGGCGATGCGCGTGGGATCGCGGACCTCTTCTTGATAGGCGACCATATCGCGAAAGAGCGCCATCTGCTCGACTTCCTGAAAACCGCCCTGGCCGATGGTCTTGTTCGCCGCCTGCGGGGTTACCAGCAAAAGCGGCGTGTGGTTCCAGTAGGCGGTCTTTACCGGCGTCACGAAATTGGTGATGCCCGGCCCGTTCTGGGCCACCATCATCGACATCCGCCCCGAGGCGCGGGTGTAGCCATCGGCCATCATGCCCGAATTGCACTCATGCGCGCCGTCATAAAAGGTGATCCCGGCAGCGGGGAAGAGGTCGGAAATCGGCATCATGGCCGAGCCGATAATGCCAAAGGCCGTGTCGATCCCATGCATCTGAAGGGTTTTGACGAAGGCTTCTTCGGTGGTCATTTTCATCGCGCGATCCTTTGGGCATGGGGCAAAGCTATCGGCAAATTACGGGCAGGTGCAGGTCGGGGTTAGGGCCAGAAATGCGCCAGCCCTAAGGCCAGATCAGCGCAGGTGGTCAATCTCTTGCGCGATCAGCCCGACGCCCTCTTCGATCCGCGCGGCGGGGATCGAAGAATAGGCCAGCCGGTAGTAATTCGTGGCCTTCTCAGCCCCGGCGAAAAAGGCATGTCCCGGCTCCAGCAGCACATCCTTCGCGCGCAGGTTTTCGGCCAGTTCCGCCGTCTCCACGCCCTCCGGCGCGCGCATCCAAAAGGACGACCCGCCATAGGCCCCCCGGCCCGACACGCGCAGGCCATGGGTCTCTAGCGCCTCGTCCATGACGCGGCGGCGTTCGTGCAGCGCCAGCCCCATCCGGCGGATCTGGGCGTCGTAATGGCCAAGCGACAGGAAATAGGCGGCGGTGCGCTGGATATGCCCCGGCGGGTGCCGCAGGACCGAGGCGCGCAGCGCGCGGGCCTCACGGATGAAGGGTTCGGACCCCACCAGATACCCCAGCCGCAGCCCTGGAAAGAGCGATTTGGAAAAGCTGCCGACATAGATCACCCGCCCCTCGTCATCGAGCGATTTGAGCGCGGGCGAGGCGGGTTTGAGAAAGGACATCTCGAACTCATAGTCGTCCTCGACGATCAGCGCCTCCAGCGCGCGGGCGCGGGACAGCAGCGCGCGGCGGCGGTCCATCGGCATGGTGGCGTTGGTCGGGCATTGGTGGCTGGGGGTTGCGAAAATCACATCCGTATCGGGGGGGATCGCCTCGGGCGGGAGGCCGTCTTGATCCACCCGCACGGGCGTGATGTGGCAGCGGGATTGGCTGAGAATGCCGCTCAGCGCCGGATAGCACGGGTCTTCGAGCACGGCGCGGCGACGTTGGGTCAGCAGCACCTGCGCGGTCAGCCAAAGCGCGTTCTGCGCGCCAAGGGTGATGAGGATCTGCTCGGGCCGGGCCGAGACGCCGCGCCGGGGCAGGATATGGCGGGCAATGAACTCGATCAGTTGCGGGTCGTCCTGATCGTAGTAATCGGTCGTCATCGAGGTGAAATCGCGCTGGCCAAGGGCTTGCAGGGCGCAAAGCCGCCAGTTGGCATGATCAAAGAGCGTCGGGTCGGCTTGGCCATAGATGAACGGGTAGCGGTAGCTGGCCCAATCCTGCGGTTTGGCGGCCAGCCCATTGGCGCTGAACCGCTGCCCGATGGCACGGGTCCAGTCGATGGCGTCATCCGCCTCGGCCCGGGGGGCGAAAGCGGGCGGGGCGGGCGCGTTGTCCGAGACGAAATACCCCGACCGCCCGCGCGAGGTGAGATAGTCATTCGCCAAAAGCTCGGTATAGGCGATGGTCACGGTGATCCGGCTGACGCCGAGATGCGCGGCGAGTCTGCGGGTCGAGGGCAGCTTCTCCCCCCGCTGGAACCGGCCTGAGAGGATGCCTTGGGCGATCATCTGCTGGATCTGCTGTTGCAGGGTGCCTTGCGCATCGGGGCGCAGGAAAAAGGTTTCGACGGGCAGGGCCATGGGGCGAAGGTTAGGCTGGCCCTAGGGGGAGTTCAATCTGGCATTACGGCTGGCCGAATTTATCCTCGGGGCCGCGCCCGCACTTCCGTTCGCCCGGCCCCTCGCCTAGAACGATCGCATGAGCATTACCGCCCCCCTTTTGATCGCCGTGGACGGCGGTGGCACCGGCTGCCGCGCGGCCATTGGCACGCAGCGTGATGGTATCCTTGGTCAGGCTTCCGGCGGGCGGGCGAATATCGGCAGTGATCCCGACCGGGCGCTTGTGAATATCCGCGCCGCGGTCGAAGCGGCGGCGGCCTCGGCTGGGCTGCCGGCCGCCGCGCTTGCCGGTGCCACTGCCTTTCTCGGCCTCGCCGGTATGAACGTCGTCCGCGACGCAGCGCGGCTGCGCGCGGCGCTGCCCTATGGCCGGATCATCGCGGAGGATGACCGCCCCGCCTGCGTGGTCGGCGCGCTTGGCGAAGGCGCGACGGGCTGGGTCTTGGCCATCGGCACCGGCACGATCGTGGCCGCCACGGATGGCGCGGCGTTCCGCTATGTCGGCAGTTGGGGGTTCCATCTGGCGGATCAGGGATCGGGCGCTTGGCTGGGGCGCGGGGCACTGGATCTGGCGTTGCAATGTCATGATGGGGTGTTGCCCCACAGTGACCTGACCCGCGCTTTGTTGGCGGATTTCGGAGCCGATCCTGAGGCTTTCGTGGCCTTCAGCCTGACGGCGCAGCCGGGGGATTACGCGGCATTCGCGCCCAAGGTCATCGCAGCGGCTGAGGCCGGGGACCATCACGGGCAGGCGTTGATGCGGGAGGGCGCGGCCTATTACACCCGCGCGTTGAAGGCGCTGGATTTCGCGCCCGGCGATCCGCTCTGTCTGCTCGGCGGGATCGGCCCGCATTATGCGCCGTACCTGCCAGAAGACCATCTGGCAGGCCGGATCGTGGCGCGGGGCACGGCGCTGGACGGGGCGTTTCATCTGGCCTGCAAGGCCGCGGCGGAAGAGGTTCTGTGATGAGCGAGATCGCGAAGGTTTTCGTCGGGGCGCAGATCCACGACGGCACGCGGTTGCACCGCGGCATGGTGCTGGCGCAGATGCAGGACGGCAGCCGCTGCATCCTCACCGCCGAAGAGGTGCCGCAGGGCATCGTGGCGGAGCCTATGGCGGGCGGCGTGCTTTGCCCCGGTTTCGTCGATCTTCAGGTCAACGGTGGCGGCGGGGTGATGTTCAACGACAGCCCCGATGTGGCGACCCTGCGGCGCATGGCTGAGGCGCATCGCAGCACCGGTGTCGCGGCGCTGCTGCCCACATTGATCACCGACACGCCCGAGAAGACCGAAGCCGCCATCGAGGCCGCTGTCGACGCCATCGCCGAAGGGGTGCCGGGCATCATCGGGCTGCATCTGGAAGGCCCGCATCTGGCGCTTTCGCGCAAGGGCGCGCATGACGGGGCGCTGATCCGCCCGATGCGTGAGGCGGACCTCGCCCTGATCCTACGCGCCGCCGGGCGTCTGCCGAATCTCATGGTCACCGTCGCGCCAGAGAACACCAGCACCGCCCAGATCGCCGCGATGGCCGAGGCGGGGGTCGTGGTCTCGCTCGGCCATAGCGATGCGGATTACGAGACCTGTATGGCGGCCTTCGACGCGGGCGCGACCTGCGTCACCCATTTGTTCAACGCGATGAGCCAGATGGGCAACCGCGCGCCGGGGCTGGTCGGAGCGACGTTGGCGCGAGAGGGGGTGCATGCCGGGCTGATCGCCGATGGCATCCATGTGCATCCCGCCTCTATGCGCAACGCGCTGGCGGCCAAGCCCGAGGGTATCTTCCTCGTGAGCGATGCCATGGCGACGGCGGGGTCGGATATCACGGGCTTCACCCTCAACGGGCGGAAGGTTTACCGCGCCGAGGGGCGGTTGACCTTGGCGGATGGCACGCTGGCGGGGGCGGATCTGGAAATGGGCCGCGCGGTGCATACGCTGACCCATGCGGTGGGGGAGCGGCTGGAGGTGGCCCTCGCGCGGGCGATCTCGGGGCCGGTTGCGCTGTTGCGCGAGGACATGGGGCTGGGCCGGATCGAAAGCGCGGACCACCCCTTGGTGCATTTCGATCCTGAAACCGGCGCGGCGCGGGTGGTGGACTAGCCCGCCACGAGCCGCCAGAAAAACACCGCGCTCATGCCGAAACCGATGGCGGCGATCAGCCAGCGTACGGTCTCTTTCGGCAAGGCTCGCGCCAAGGGCGCCCCGGCATAGCCGCCCGCCGTGGCCGCCAGCATCATCAACAGCGCCTGCGGCCATGCGACCAGACCGGCCAAGGCAAAGACCGCTACGGAGATTGAGGAAAGCACGAAGCTCAGCCCGTTCTTGAGGCCGTTCATCCCGTGCAGGTCGGTCATCCCCCAAAGCGCGAATAGGGCCAGCAGAACGATGCCCAAGCCCCCATTGAAATAGCCACCATAAACGCTGACCGCAAAGAGGCCGAGCGCGCCTTGGGGCGTCACGGCGCGGGCATGGGAGGCGGCGAAGGCACGGATACGGTCGCCGAGTAAAAACGCCAGCGTCGCCGCGAGCAGCAGGAAGGGCACCACGATGGAAAACGCCGCGTTGGAAGAGATCAGAAGCAAACCCGAACCGACCACACCGCCCGCCAGCGTGATAAGGCACAGCCGCAGCAAGGCGCGGCGGTCGAAGCGGCCAAGCTCGTTGTGAAAGCCAAGAACGCCTGCAAGGTAGCCCGGAAACACCGCCACGGCGCTGGTCGCATTGGCGGCCACGGGGGGCATGCCGGTAAAGACCAACGCGGGAAAGGTCAGAAAGGTGCCGCCCCCGGCGATGGTGTTCAACACCCCCGCGCCGAAGGCCGCGATCAGCAAGATCGCGATATCGCTTATTGTGGTCATGGTTCCTCCCCGCGCCCTTGGGGCGCTTGATCCCTGTTAGGATCAAATCATGTCGGTGCCAAGGTGAGGGGAGAAGCGGAAACGAAAAAGGGCTCCGACCGATGGTCGAAGCTCCGATAACGCGAAATCGCGCGATGTCAGCCGTTTACGGGCAAGCCGCGACGTAGCGCTGGCCGTTGGCGTTCTGGTACACGCATTTGCCGGACTGGGTCTGGCCGATGTAGTTGCCAGCCGCCGCACCTGCGAGACCGCCAATGATTGCGCCTTGAACCTTGTCGTCACCGCCTGAAACGGCAGCACCGGTGGCAGCTCCGAGAGCCGCGCCAGTCAGAGCACCTTGGTTGGAGGTGGTGCCGTCACAAGCGGCGAGGCCGGCGATCATCGGAATTGCGATAAGAAACTTCTTCATGTCTTTCTCCCAGTTTACTCATTTGCCAACGCGGGGGGATTGGAAGAGGTTCCCGCGAAGGCGCTACATTTTCAGAAAAATCCCGCGGGTTTCGATCTGCGGCGATCTTTCGGTGCGATGTCATGTTCGGGCAAGACAGGGGTTTAGATAGACGAAGGCGGCACCGGGTCAACCGATGCCGCCTGTCGCATGCCGCAAGACGCGGTTTTACGCCGACGTGAAGACCCGGCCCAAGGCACCATCGACCGTCGTGATGATCTCATCAATATCATCGCGGGTGGCGATCAGTGCGGGCGAGAAACACAGCGTGTTGTTCTTGCCGGGCAGGGAGCGGTTGGTGGCGCCGATGATCACCCCTTGGGCCATGCAATCGCCCACCACGGCCTGAATGCGCTTTTCCTCAACAGGGGCGCGGCTGTCGCGGTCGGTCACCAGTTCGGCCCCCAGAAACAGCCCCTTGCCGCGCACATCACCGATCACCTTGTGCTTGTCGGCCAGCGCGTGAAGCTGCTCTAGCATGTAGTGGCCCATGTTGGTGGTGTTCTCCAACAGGTTCTCACGCTCGATGATGTTCATGTTTTCGATGCCCGCGGTCGGCCCCGCGGTGCAGCCGCCAAAAGTCGAGATGTCGCGGAAATAGTTCAGCGGATCGCTGGCATCGTCCTTGAACATGTCAAAGACTGCATCGGTCGTGACCAGACAGGCGATTGCGGCATAGCCCGAGGCGACGCCCTTGGCCATGGTCACCATGTCGGGCTGGATGCCGTAGTGCTGATAGCCGAACCATGTGCCGGTGCGGCCCACGCCGCAGACGACCTCATCGATGTGCAGCAGGATGTCGTATTTGCGGCAAATCTCTTGCACGCGCTCCCAATAGCCCTCGGGCGGGCAGATCACGCCGCCGCCCGCTGTGACCGGTTCGAGGCAGAGCGCGCCCACGGTTTCGGGGCCTTCGGCGAGGATCACCTTTTCGATCTGGTCGGCGGCCCAGACACCGTAGTTCTCCTGCGGCGCGCCGTCCTGTTCGAAGCTGCGGTATTCAAGGCAATGCGGTACCCGCACGAAGCCCGGTGCGAAGGGGCCGTATTGCGCGTTGCGCTCGTCCTGACCGCCCGCCGAGAGGCAGCCAAGCGTGGTGCCATGGTAGTCGCGGTCGCGGTAGAGGATCTTGTGCTTTTTGCCGCCGTAGCGCTTGTGCGCGATCTGGCGGACCATTTTGAAGGCTTTCTCATTCGCCTCGGAGCCGGAGTTGCAATAGTAGACGCGGTCGAGCCCGGGCATCTTGTCGAGCAGTTTCTCGGCGAAATGGGAGCCGGGGATCGAGCCTGCGGAGCCTGCGAAATAGTTCAGCTTGATCAATTGGTCGCGCACCGCATTGGCGATGCTTTCGCGGCCATAGCCAACGTTGACAGTCCAGACACCGCCCGAGACGGCGTCGAGGTGCTCTTTGCCCTTTTGGTCCCAGACCCGGATTCCCTTGCCTTCGACGATGATGCGCGGGTCGGTGGTTTCATAGGGTTTGTGCTGGCTCAGGTGGTGCCAGATATGCGCGCGGTCGGCTTCGACAACGCGGGAGATGTCGTTCTCGTTGAAATTGCCGTCCATGGGGCAAACCTTTCTTTACGGGTGGGCGAGCCCACGAATGAAGCCCGCGCAAAGGCGGGATAAACTGTTCCAAGAACACCGCGAATAGGCAAGATCCAGTAGTGCCAGTTTATCCCCTTCGGTGAGGCCAGAGGGGGCGATTTCATTAAAGAAATGGCGCCGGATGCAAAAACGCCGGGGTGAGGCCCCGGCGTTTGGTCTTACTTCGATTTCGGGCCACCCTTGCCGCCCTGTTTGCCGATCTTATTCGGCGGGGTGAAGCGTTTGGACGGGTCGGAGGCCCGTTTGTAGGACTTCTCTCCGCCCGGCGTGGTGGCCGAGGTGGTTGGTTTGCCCTTGCCCTTGCGCGGGGCGTCGCCCGCGGGCTTTTCCTTTTTCCAAACGGCCTTTGCCTTGGGCTTGCCGCTCGTGTCGCCGCCCGATTTGGGCTTGGGCGTCGCGCCGGGTTTCATTGGGCTACGCTCGGTCTTATGCGACTTCGGCGGGCGCTCGCCCTTGGGCGCGCGGGGTTTGTCGAATTTCGGCTTGTCGAAAGACGCAGCACCGGGGCCGTCGCTGGATTTCGCGCGGGGTTTGCGCGGGGCAGGGGCGGCATCCGGGTCGTAATCGCCGCGCGGTTTGCGCGGGCCGCGGTCGCCTTTGAAACCGCCGGGTTTCGGGCCACGTTTGCCGCCGGGCTTGGGGCCGCGCGGCAGGTCCGGGGCCTTGTCCAACTTGGTCAGCACCACGCCGTCTTCCAGCGTCATTTCGCCGCCGAGCGTGTCGAGCAGGCCGGGCACCGAGGCTTCGGCCACCTCCACGAAACTATGGCTATCTTGCACGCGGATCGCGCCGATGTCGTCCTTGGTCAGGTCGCCGCGGCGGCAGAGCATCGGCAATAGCATGCGCGGCTCGGCCCCGTCTTTGCGCCCGGTGGAGACCGAGAACCAGACCGATGGGCCAAAGTCGCGGCGCGGCTTGTCCTCGCCCGGCGCGCCGGGGTCGCTCAGCTCTTCCGGGGCGGACTGGCGCTTGCGGTAGAGGTTGACGAAAGCGGTGGCCAATTGCTCGGCGCTGAATTTCTCGACCAGCGAGGTGACGAATTCCGCCGCATCCTCGGGCGCAGGCTCCACCCATGCGGAATCGGCCAGCAGGCGGGCCTCATCGGCGGCGTTGACCTCGGCGGCGGAGGGCGGTGCGGCCCATTCCACTTTCAGCTTGGCCCAGCCCAGAAGCCGGTTTGCCTTGCTGCGCATCTTGGGCGGCACGATCAGCGCCGAGACCCCCTTGCGCCCGGCGCGGCCCGTGCGGCCCGAACGGTGCAGCAGCGTGTCGGAGTTGCTGGGCAGGTCGGCGTGGATCACCAGTTCGAGGTTCGGCAGGTCGATGCCGCGTGCGGCCACATCCGTCGCGATACAGACCCGCGCGCGCCCGTCGCGCAGCGCCTGCAGCGCGTTGGTGCGCTCGGATTGCGTCAGCTCACCCGAAAGCGCCACGACCGAAAAGCCGCGGTTGGTGAACCGCGTGGTTAGCCGCGCCACGGCGGCGCGGGTGTTGCAGAAGACGATGGCGTTCTTGGCCTCATAGAAACGCAGCACGTTGATGATCGCGTTCTCGGTGTCGCGCGGATGCACGTTCAGCGCGCGGTATTCGATGTCGCTGTGCTGCTTGGCCTCGCCCACAGTGGTGATGCGCTGCGCATCGCGCTGGTAGGATTGCGCGAGCTTGGCGATGGCCGCGGGTACGGTGGCCGAGAACAAGAGCGTGCGGCGTTCCTCGGGGGATTCCGACAGGATGAACTCAAGATCTTCGCGAAAGCCGAGGTCGAGCATCTCGTCAGCCTCGTCCAGCACCACGGCGCGCAGGGAATCTAGGTCGATGTTGTTGCGCTTGATGTGGTCACACAGACGCCCCGGCGTGGCGACGACGATATGCGCGCCCCGGTCCAGCGCCCGGCGCTCGGTCCGGGTGTCCATGCCGCCGACGCAGGTGGTGACCACCGCGCCCGCTTTGCCGTAAAGCCAGGTCAACTCGCGGCTGACCTGCATGGCCAATTCGCGCGTCGGCGCGATGATCAGCGCCAGCGGAGCGCCCGCTTGGCCGAAATGCGTGTCCTCGCCCAGAAGCGTCGGCGCGATGGCAAGGCCGAAGCCCACCGTCTTGCCCGACCCGGTTTGGGCCGAAACCAGAAGGTCTTGATCGTTCAGCGCAGGGTCTGTGACGGCCTCCTGTACGGCGGTAAGTGTTTCATAACCCTGTTGGGCAAGGGCATCGGCAATAGTCTGGATCACGAAGGCTGTCCTGTCTTGAACGTTGTGCGGGGGGCGGGCACGTGGGGTGCTACCAGCCACGGCAAAGGAATCCGACCGTCGGTAGAGGGTCGGGGATGGAATGTACATGGGGGTTTTGTGGCGAATTGTCACCCTTTTTACCGGTTTGGCGGCTTTCCGGGCCTGAATGGGCGGGGAAGCGCCATTTCCGCTCTGATCCGGCCCGCTCACATCTCGGTCAGGCCGATGGCGCGGGCGGGCGGCTTGGGGTAGCTATGACCCAAAGCGGAAAGAGAGAGTGAGGCAATCTGGTGCAAAGCGATCTGCCCCTGACGCGGGATCTGGTGCTGGTGGGGGGCGGGCACGCCCATGCGCTGGTGCTGCGCAAATGGGGGATGGGCCCACTGCCCGGCGCACGGCTGACAGTGATCAACCCCGGCCCCACCGCGCCCTATACCGGCATGCTGCCCGGTCATATCGCCGGGCATTACGACCGCGATGCATTGGAGATCGACCTGATGCGCCTTTGCCGCCACACCGGGGCGCGGTTGATCCTTGGGGCGGCGACGGGGATCGACCGCGCGGCGCGGGAAATCACGGTCGCAGGGCGCGGGGCCGTGGCCTATGATGTGGCGTCAATCGACATAGGCATCACGGCCAAGATGGATCTCCCGGGGTTTGCCGAGCACGCGGTCGGGGCCAAGCCGCTCGATCTCTATGCCGCGCGTTGGCGGGAGTTTCTCGCGGCGGTCAAGGCGGGGGCGCAGCCGCCCGAGGTGGCGGTGATCGGTGGCGGTGTGGCGGGCTGCGAGCTTGCCATGGCGATGGCCTTTGCCCTGCGCGACGCGGGGGGGCAGCCAGCGGTGACGGTGGTGGAACATGGGCCGCAGCTTTCCGGCATGTCCCCCCGGACCGAGACGGTGGTGCGGCGGCAGATGGCGGAGCTTGGGGTGACCGTGGCGCTTGATGCTAAGGTCACGCAGATCACCGACCGGCAGGTGCTCTTGGCGGATGGTGCGCCGATCTCTGCGGCGCTTTGCGTGGGGGCGGTGGGGGCGGTGCCGCAGGGCTGGCTTGCCCAGACCGATCTGCCGCTGCACGCGGGGTTCATCCGCGTCGGGGCCGATCTGGGGGTGGTAGATGATGACAGGCTCTTCGCCGTTGGTGATTGCGCGCATATGGAGGCCAGCCCGCGCCCCAAGGCCGGTGTCTTTGCCGTGCGGGCGGCGCCGGTGCTGCACGACAACCTGCGCGCGGCGCTCAGCGGCGGGGCACGGCGGGCGTTCAAACCGCAGCGGCATTATCTCAAGCTGATCTCACTCGGTGGGAAATCTGCCGTGGCGGAGCGGAATGGGCTGGCCCTTGGCGGTGCGCTGCTGTGGCGGTGGAAGGATCGGATCGACCGGAAGTTCATGGACGGGCTCGATGACCTGCCCGCGATGAAGACCGACGCGCCGACGGGCCCGGTGGCCTCGGGCGTGCAGGAGGCGCTGGCGGGCAAACCGCTTTGTGGTGGATGCGGGGCCAAGGTGGGCGGCGCGGTGCTGGCCGATCTCTTGGCCGAGGTGCAGCCGCCCGTCTCGGGCGATGTGCTCACCGGGGCGGGCGATGATGCGGCGGTGCTGCGCCAACCCGGTGGCGGCTTTCAGGTGATGAGCACGGATCATTTGCGCGGCTTCATCGAAGACCCGTCCCTGATGACGCGGGTCGCGGCGGTGCATGCTTTGGGCGACATCTGGGCGATGGGGGCCAAACCGCAGGCGGCACTGAGTTCGATCATCCTGCCGCGCATGTCGCCCGAATTGCAGGCCCGGACGCTGCGAGAGATCGCGGCGGCCGCACAAGACGTGATGGGGGCAGCAGGGGCGCAGATCGTGGGCGGCCATACGACCATGGGTGCGGAACTGACAATCGGCTTTACGGTGACCGGCACGCGCGACGACATGCCGATTGGCGTCGGCGGCGCGCAGCCGGGGGATGTTTTGATGTTGACCCGGCCCATCGGATCGGGGGTGATCCTTGCAGGACATATGGCAGGGACCGCGCCGGGGCGGGTGGTGGCCGAAGCGCTCGACGTCATGGCCACCCCGCAGGCGCGGGAGGCTGAGATTTTGAGCAAGGCCCATGCGATGACGGATGTAACGGGCTTTGGCCTTGCCGGACATGTGCAAGCGATTTGCCGCGCCTCGGGATTGGCGGCGGAGCTTTGGGGGGAGGCGGTGCCGATTTACCCCGGCGCGCAGACGCTGTCGGATCAGGGGGTGGCCTCTTCTCTGCTGGCGGTCAATCAGGCGGATGCTCCGATTGCGGCGGCAGGCCCGGTGAACCCGCTCTTCCACGATCCGCAAACCGCCGGGGGGCTGCTGGCAGCCCTGCCCGAGGATGCGGCGAAAGCGGCGCAGGCGCGGTTAAAGGCCGAAGGCTTGGCGGGCCATATCATCGGGCGGCTTGAGGCGGGGGTGCCCTCTATCCGCCTGCGGTGAAACGGCTGTGCAGCGTGGCGGCGGTCTCGGCCAATGTGCTGTCATCAAGCCGGTCGAGCGTCAGCCGGGCGCGCGGGGCGGGGTTGCGGCTGGCGGCCTTGGCATAGCGCGGATCGTAGTGTTGGCCGATCAGCCCTTCGGCGAGGCTGGCCCAATCACCCGCGCGGGCTTGGGTCTGCCACTGGGTGATCGTCTCTCCGCTATGATAGGGCCGCAGCTTGTCGATGCGGTTTTCGAGCATGGCGGGGTCGGTGGTCAGGTCATCATAGGCCCGGCACAGAAAATCCGCCCGCGCGGCCAAGGGGGCGGCGATCTCAACCCGCGCGGCGTCGCGCATCGCGGCCCAAAGCGCAGGCGGAAGGGTGATGTCGCCGATCTTGCTGCTCTCGGCTTCGACCCATGTCACCTGCGCGGGGTCGAACGGCAATAGCGCTCGGGCAAGCCGGGATTCGAACATCTTTTGATGCGGCTGCCCGCCGTCCACCGCACCGAAAAGCGAGCCGCGGTGCTGCGCCAGCCCTTCGAGGTCAAGCACCTGCGCGCCTGCCTTGGCCAGATGGTGCAACAGCCGTGTCTTGGCCGTGCCGGTGCCGCCTTCGATCAGCATCAGCCGATGCGGCAGGGGCGTGTCGTAGAGCGCCGCGACCACCAAGCGCCGGTAGCTGCGATAGCCGCCGCGCAGCAGTTGCACGCGCCAACCGACCTGATCGAGGATCGTCGAGAACGCCCCCGACCGCTGCCCGCCGCGCCAGCAATAGACCAGCGGTTGCCAGCTGCCGTCTTTATCCGCCAGTGCCGTTTGCAAATGGTGGCCCGTGTTCTGCGCCACCAGCGCCCCGCCGATCTTGCGCGCGTCGAAGGGGCTGACCTGCTTGTAGATCGTGCCCACTTCGGCGCGCTCCGCGTCCGACAGCACGGGCAGGTTAATGGCACCGGGCAGATGATCCTCGGCAAACTCCATTGGCGCGCGCACGTCGATGATCGTATCGACGCGGAGCTGGGCGAGGTCCGACAGGGCGGTGAGGGTGCAGGGGGTCATCTGGGGTTCCGGCAAAGCCCCGCGCCCCGTGACAGGGCGCGAGGGCAATGGCTCAGGCTTTGGCGGCAATCACCAGCACTTCGACCAGATACTCCGGCGTGGCCAGTTTGGATTCGCCGCAGGCGCGGGCGGGGGCGTGGCCCTCGGGCACCCATGCGTCCCAGACGGCGTTCATCGCGGCGAAATCGGCCATGTCGGCCAGCCAGATTGTCGATTGCAGGATGCGGGTCTTGTCGCTGCCGACCTCGGCCAGCAGGGCGTCGACCTTATCAAGGCAATCTTGGGTCTGTTGGGCCACATCCGCCCCCGCCGTACCGACCTGACCGGCAAGGTAGATCACATCGCCATGCTCGACGATCTGGCTCATACGGGTGTTGGTGTGGTGGCGTTTGATCTCGGTCATTCTGTCTCTCCTTTGACGTTGCAAAACTTGTGGCAGCTTTACGTGGGGGAGGCCAGATCAAAGCCTGCGCTTCAGGACCTCTCGATCGGGCCGCCCGCTTTTTCCCAGCCGCCGAAACCGTCCTTCAGATGGGCCGCGTCAAACCCCATGTCTTGCAGCGTCGCGACCGAGATGGCCGAGCGCCAGCCAGAGGCGCAGTGAAAGACGAACTTCTTGTCTTGGGCAAAGACCTCTTTGAAATAGGGGCTCTCGGGGTCGACCCAGAACTCCAACATACCGCGTGGGCAGTGGAAGGCACCGGGGATGAACCCGGTGCGTTCGCGTTCGCGGGGGTCACGCAGGTCGACGAATTGCACGTTTTCGTCCTCCAGCATGGCGATGGCCTCAGTGCTGTCGATCTCTTCGATCCGGGCGCGGGCTTCGGCGACCATTTGCGCAGCGGTTTTCTTGAGGGCCATCGGTCTTCTCCTTACAGTTTGTTCAGCAACTCAGGCGTGGGCCAGCCATCGACGGGCATGCCGAGACGTTCTTGTTCGGCCCGCACCGCACCGCGGGTGCCAGAGCCGAGGATGCCATCCACATCGCCCACGTCATAGCCCTTGGCTTGGAGTTTGCGTTGCAGCGTTTTCATCGCCTCGCCGCCCAGACCGGGGGCCGGGTTGCCCGCGTCATAGACCTGCGCGCCTTCCAGCCGTGTGGCGAAATAGGCGGCGGTCATGACGTAGGTAAAGCTCTGGTTCCACTCGAAATAAACGCGGAAGTTCGGATAGGCGATGAAAGCAGGCCCGCCGCGCCCCTGCGGCAGCAGGACGGAGGCGGTCAGCCCCTCGGCCAACGGGCCGTTGCGGGGGGAGACACCCATCGCCTGCCATTCGCTGACGGGTTTTGTGGTCTCCAGCCCGGTTTGCGACCAGTCGAAATCCTGCGGCAGGGTGACCTCGGCCAACCAAGGCTCGCCCGCGCGCCAGCCGAGGCTTTGCAGCATCTTGGCACCCGACAGCAGCGCATCGGGGGCGGAGGTCTTGAGCGAGACCGCGCCGTCGCCGTCGCCATCCACCCCGTTCTCAAGGATGTCGCGCGGCAGCATTTGCACCATGCCGATCTCACCAGCCCAAGCGCCAGTGGTGGTGGCCGGGTCGAACTCACCGCGCTCGAAAAGCTCCAGCGCCGCGAAAAGCTGCGGGCGGAACAGTTCGGGGCGGCGGCAGTCATGGGAAAGGGTCGCCAGCGCGTTGGCGGTGTTGAAGTCGCCTTGGATTGCGCCGTAATCCGTCTCGAACGCCCAGAAAGCCAAGAGCACCCCACGGCTGACGCCGTATTCCGCCTCGATCCGGTCGAAGATGGTGTCGTATTTCTCGGCCATGGCGCGGCCCCGGTTGATCCGGTTTTCCGAGATCAGGCGGCGCGAGAATTCGATGAAGGGCTTTTGAAACACCCCTTGCGCCTGATCGGCGCGCAGCACGGCGGGGTCTTGGCGCAGGCCGGCAAAGAAACGCTCGGCCTTGGCGGGATCGGCGCCGTTCGCCACGGCCTCGGCCTTGGCATCGGCGACGAAACTGGAGAAATCCCCGCCGCAGGTGGCTTGCGCAAAGGCGCTGGCGGGAAGGGTGAGCGCCGCGAGTGCGGCGGCGAGAAACGTGGGGCGCATGGATACCTCTTTGTCACAGACAGGCCAGAACTAGGGCGATTGCCCACATCACCAACCATGCCTGCCAGAGGCGGGTGATGGCCGCATCGATCTCCAAAGGTCCGATGACGCGCGCCCCCGCGCCATGCACCCAAGGAAACTGCTGCACCTGCCCATTATAACTGCGCGGACCGGCGAGGGCCACACCTATGGCCCGCGCCATGGCGGCTTCCGGCCAACCGGCATTGGGCGAGCGGTGCAGCGCCGCGTCGGCTTTGATGTCGCGCCAGCGGTGCAGCACCCCACCGGGCAGGGCGATCAGCAGGGCGGTGAGCCGTGCGGGGGCGAGGTTCAGAAGGTCATCCATCCGCGCCGCGGCCCAGCCGAAATCGGCATAGCGCGGGGTGCGGTAGCCGATCATACTGTCGGCGGTATTGACGATTTTATAGACCAGCAGCCCCGGCAGACCGCCCAGCAGGAACCAAAAGGCGGGGGCGATGATCCCGTCGCTGAGGTTCTCCGCCCCGCTTTCGATGGCGGAGCGGGCGACGGCGTCTGCGGGCATCGCGGCAGTGTCGCGGCTGACGATCATCGCCACGGCGCGGCGCCCTGCGGGCAGGGACTGGCGCAGGCCATCTGCCACGGCGCGCAGGTGCTCAACGAGGGAACGTTGCGCCAGCAGGATGGCGGCGAGGATGATCTCGATGAGGGGGCCAAACAGGTTGAGCGCCCAGCCGAGCAGCGCGGCCCCGATCATCAGGGCCAGCAGCAACGCCACGCCCTTGGC
This sequence comes from Sulfitobacter sp. 1A15258, assembly GCF_043557045.1. NCBI lineage: Bacteria > Pseudomonadati > Pseudomonadota > Alphaproteobacteria > Rhodobacterales > Roseobacteraceae > Sulfitobacter > Sulfitobacter sp. 1A15258. The sequence continues at coordinate 178,304 of NZ_JBIFFK010000005.1, forward strand.
GCGGCGGGCTTGGCCGCGGTTCAACCGACGGTCCCCCCAGCCGATCACCCGCCCCATCAGCACCGCCGGATGCGGCAGGCGACGCCAGAGCCAATCCGGCTCTCCAAGCGCGGCGTCCAGCAGCATGGCCAGCGCGAGGATCGCCGCCATGCTCATGCCAGGGCCTGCTCCAACCGCGCCCAACCTATCGAGGGCGGCAGGCCAAGGCGCAGCCAGCGCGGGTTGTAGGGGAAGACGCGGCTCCAGATCTGGTGCTGGGCGAGGCGGGTTTGCCAAGCCTGCGCGTCTTCGACCTCATAGAGCCGGAAAAGCGGGGTGCCGCCGACGATCTCTGCGCCTGCTGTGGTCATTAGCCCGTCGAGGCGCGTGGCCTCGGCCCCCAGCCGCGCCCGCGTGGCCTCGGCCCATGGTTGATCCCGCAGCGCCGCTGCGCCGATATGCAGCGCGGGGCCGCTGACCGGCCACGGCCCAAGCATCTGGTCAAGCCGCGCCAGTAAGTCCGGATCGCCGATCACGAACCCCAGCCGCAGCCCGGCCAGCCCCCAGAATTTGCCAAAGCTCTTGAGGATCAGCGTGCCGGGCACCGTGGCCTGCGCCATCAGGGTGGCGTCGGGCGTGATGTCGCAAAAGCTCTCATCAATGATGCTAAGCGGGGCTGTGGTCTCTGCCAAGGGCCACAGGCGCCCGTCGGGGTTGTTGGGATGGACGTGAACGGCGGCTTCGGCCTCGCCCGTCTCGACCACTTGCCAGCCGTTCTCGGCGAAGCTGGCGGCATGTTCGTTGTAGGTCGGCCCGGGGATGCGCACGCGGCCTTTCGGGGCCAGCGCCGGGATTCGCGCGATGGCCGAGGAGGCCCCCGGCACGGCGAGGATCGCGGCCCCTTCGGGCACCTTCCAAAAGCCGCGGGCGGCGGCCAGCAGCGCGTCTTGCGCCGCGGCGTCGGGGAGGGCAGACCATGCGCCCGCAGGCAGGGCAGGTATTGGGTAGGGCGCGGGGTTGATCCCAGTGGAAAGGTCGATCCAATCCGACCGCTCTCCGCCGAAACGCGCCGCTGCCGCATCGACACCGCCGCCGTGGTCGCGCTGGTCTGGCTTTTGCATGATCGTCCCCCTGCCGTCGTCGCTGCGGTGAAAGCGCAAAAGCGCTGCACGATCAAGCGTCTTCCACGGGGCAGGGGGAGGAGAGGTCAGCCGCGCCCGTGCGGCGCGTCGAAGTCCAGCACCGGATTGATCGGGATGATGCGGTGCGGGTTAATCGTATCATGGCTGTAGTGATAGTGCCGCACGATATGGTCGAAGTTCACCGTCTCGGCCACGCCCGGCACCTGATAGAGCTCGCGCGTATAGGCCCAGATGTTCGGGTAATCGACGATCCGGTGGCGGTTACATTTGAAGTGCAGGTGATAAACCTTGTCGAAGCGCACCAACGTGGTGAAAAGCCGCCAGTCCGCCTCGGTCATCCGGTCGCCCGCGAGGTAGCGGTTCTGCGACAGGATGTCTTCGATCCAATCCAGCGTGTCGAAGAGCGGATGCACAGCGGCGTCATAGGCCTCTTGCGTGGTGGCGAAGCCAGCTTTGTAGACGCCATTGTTCAGCGTGTCATAAACGCGGGCGTTCACCTTTTCGATGCGGTCGTGCAGCTGCGCGGGGTAATAGTCATCGTTGATGCCGGTGATCGCGTTGAAGGCGCTGTTGAACATGCGGATGATCTCGGCGCTCTCATTGCTGACGATGGTCTCGCGCTCTTTGTCCCAGAGGATCGGCACGGTGACGCGGCCTGTGAAATTGGGATTGGCACGGGTGTAGATGTCGCGGGCATAGGGCAGGCCGAAAAGCGTGTCGCCCGTGGCACCGGGGAAATCCGTGTCAAAGGTCCAGCCCTCGCCCAGCATATCGGGATGTACGACAGAGACGCCGATGTGATCCTCAAGCCCCTTCAACTGGCGGAAGATCAGCGCGCGATGCGCCCATGGGCAGGCATAGCTGACGTAGAGGTGGTAGCGGCCCGATTCTGCCTTGAACCCGCCTTCGCCGCTTGGTCCGGCGCTGCCATCGGCGGTCACCCAGTTGCGAAACTTGGCCTCGCTGCGCTCAAACTTGCCGCCCGAGGATTTGGTGTCATACCATTTGTCTTGCCATTTACCGTCGACCAATAGGCCCATCTTGTTCTCCTTTCCGCGTTTGAGGGTATATCTAGGGCAGGGCGCGGGGGCCGCCCATCTTCATAGGCGCGCAGCCGCTCTGCGCTGATGCAGACTGCCCAAACGTCACCAATTCTTAACTTGAATTTTCTACGCTTTCCGCCAGCTTAGAGGCATCAGCGGGGGGATTGCGCATGGAAGAATTTCTGTCGAAAGAAATACAGGCGGGGCTGGATGCCGCGCGTATGGCAAGCCTGCGCAAGGGCGCGCGCCTACGGCTTGAGGCGGGCGGTGATGTCTACCGCGTACTGCGCATGTGGAAGACCGGTTTCTCCGTCGATGCACAGGATGCGCCGAAGCTGCGCGGGCTGGTCGATCTCTATGACGGCAGCCTGCATCTGTTCCAATGTCTGATCGTGGCGAGTGAGGAAGAAGCGGGCGAGATGCGCTATGAGTTCAAACGCGCGACTGCCGTGGCAGACCGTCCGCCGCTTGATTTCGAACGCCCCGCCGATGCGCCGCTGGGTCTGATCGAAGACGGCCGCGCCTGAAAGGGCGGCACGGCGGGGCTGCCCCGCCGCGCCGTTTCGTTACTGCAAATCACTGAATGCTTTGGTGAGCCGCTCGCAGGCTTCCTCGACCCGTGCGCGCGGGGTGGCGAGGTTGAAGCGCATGAAGCTTTCGCCCCCCGTGCCAAAGGTGGCGCCGTGGTTGGCGGCAATGGCGGCGCTTTTCTCGACACGGTCCTGAAACTCTGCAGGCGCCATGCCGGTGCCCGAAAAGTCCACCCAAGCCAGATAGGTCGATTCCAGCGGCATCGAGCTTAGCCCCGGGATCGCGTTCACCGCCTCGTCGAAGAGCTGCCGGTTGCCGTCGAGATAGGCGGTCAACTCATCCACCCAAGCGGCCCCTTCGGGCGAATAGGCGGCGGTCGCCATGATCAGCCCGAAGGAGTTTGCCGAAACGCCCAAGGCCGCCATGCGCCGGGCAAAGCGCTCGCGCAGCTTAGGATCGTGGATGATGACGTTTCCGGTATGGCCGCCCGCGATGTTGAAGGTCTTGGTCGTGGCGGTCATCATCACCAGTCGGTCTTCGATCCCGTCGATCTGGGCCATGGGGATATGCTTGTGCCCCGGCATCACCAGATCGTGGTGGATCTCATCCGAGACCAGCACCAGATCGTGCCGCTTGGCGAAGTCGGCCACGCCTTGCAGTTCTTCACGGCTCCAGACCCGCCCGCCGGGGTTATGCGGCGAGCAGAGGATCACCATCTTCTCATCCCCGGTCATCAGGGCGTCATAGGCATCGAAATCCATCTCGTAACGGCCTGAGGCATTGGTCAGCGGGCATTCCACTACCCGACGCTCGGCGGCGTTAATCACGCGGGCGAAGGCGTGATAGACCGGCGTGAACAGCACAACGCCATCGCCGGGCTGGGTAAAGGCGTCGACGCACATGGCGGTGCCGTTCACCAAACCATGCGTGGTAAAGATCGCCTCGGCGTCGACCTTCCAGCCGTGGCGGTTTTCCATCCACCATTGGATCGCGGCAAGGTATTTGCTGTCATCGCCGAAATACCCGTGCACCCCGTGATCAATCTGGGCCTGAAGCGCGTCCTGCACCACTTGCGGGGGGCGGAAATCCATGTCGGCCACCCACATGGCGATGCCGGTATCCGCGGGCACGCCATAGATCGCTTCCATCTTGTCCCATTTCGCACAATGGGTGCCGCGCCGGTCGATGATGTCGTCAAAGCTCATGCTGGTCTCTCCTGATATTGCGGCCAAGCTAACGGCTGCCGCAGGCGCTGCAAGCCCCCGGTTGCGCGATGCACGGGCATGGCCTAAATGAGCGGGATGAAACGCCCGATCCTTTTGCACCCCGATCCACGGCTCAAGAAAGCCGCAGCCCCCGTCGCCGATCTCAGCGACGAGCTGCGCGTGCTGGGCGATGATATGTTGACCACCATGTATGATGCGCCCGGCATCGGCCTTGCCGCGCCGCAGATCGGCGTGTCGAGCCGGGTGATCGTGCTGGATTGCGTCAAGGAAGAGGGCGAAGCGCCCCGGCCCTTGCTGATGTTCAACCCCGAAATCGTGGCCTCTTCGGACGCGCTCAACACCTATGAAGAAGGCTGTCTCAGCATCCCCGACCAATATTCCGAGGTGACCCGCCCGGCGGAGGTTGAGGTGCGCTGGCTCGACCGCGACGGAAACGAGCAGCAGGAGGCCTTTGACGGGCTTTGGGCGACCTGCGTCCAGCATGAGATCGACCACCTCGACGGCAAGCTTTTCATCGACTACCTCAAGCCGCTGAAACGCCAGATGATCACCCGCAAGATGGTCAAGCTCAAACGCGAGCTGGCGCGCGGATGAGCGTGCTGGAGGTTCTCTGCTGGCCCGACCCGCGTCTGGCCGAGATCTGCGCCCCGGTCGAAGAGATCACGCCGGAGATCGAACGCCTCGCCGCCGATATGTTGGAAACGATGTATGCCGCCCCGGGGCGTGGCCTTGCCGGGCCGCAGGTGGGCGCGATGCTGCGGATCTTCGTGATGGATGCGGGCTGGAAAGAGGATAAGTCCGACCCGCTGGTCTGCATCAACCCGATGTTTCAAGAGATCGGCGAAGAGCGGGTGACCAATACCGAAGGCTGTCTTAGCATCCCCGGCATCAGCACCGACATCTCGCGCCCTGCGCAGGTGCAGATGGTCTGGACCGGTCTGAACGGGGGCCGCTATGTGCAGAGCATGGAAGGCGCCGCCGCGCTGATCGCGCAGCATGAGATGGATCACCTTGATGGCGTGGTGACCTTCGATCACCTCGACGCGGAGACCCGTGCGGCCAAGATTGCGGAGTTCAACGTACAATGACCCTACGCCGCTATGTTCCATGGCCTGACAAACGCCTGCGCAGCCCCGCCGAACCGATTGAGGCGGTGACGGATGAAATCCGGACCCTCTGGGACGACATGATCGAGACGATGGACGCCATGCCCGGCGTCGGCCTTGCCGCGCCGCAGATCGGGGTGATGTTGCAGGTGGCGGTGGTCGATGCCTCGGAAGCGCGCAACAAACGCATCCGGCTGGCGAACCCGGTGATCGTCGATGCCTCTGCCGTGTTGCATCCTTACGAGGAGGCCAGCCCGAACCTGCCCGGTCTCAGCGCCGTGATCCGCCGCCCGCGTGGGGTGAAGGTACGGTTCCTTGACGAGACGGGAGCCGAGGTGGAGCGTGATTTCGTCGGGCTGGAAGCGGTGAGCGTGCAGCACCAGATCGACCATCTGGCGGGCAAGATGTATTTCGACAACCTCAGCAAAACCAAGCGCGACATGCTGTTGCGCAAGGCACGCAAACTGAACGGCTGACGGCGCTCTCCAAGGCGCTGTCCGGCAGGAGTGAACAGATGCGACTGATCTTCATGGGCACGCCCGATTTCTCGGTGCCGATCCTCGATGCGCTGGTGCAGGCCGGGCATGAGATCTCTGCGGTCTATTGCCAGCCGCCCCGCCCCGCCGGGCGCGGCAAGAAACCCCGCCCCAGCCCGGTACAGCAACGCGCCGAAGCGCTTGGTCTGCTGGTGCGGCATCCGGTCTCGCTCAAACATCCCGAGCCGCAGGAAGAATTCGCGGCGCTTGAGGCCGATGCGGCGGTGGTCGTGGCCTACGGTCTGATCCTGCCGCAGCCCATTCTCGACGCGCCGAAACATGGCTGCCTCAACATCCACGCCAGCCTGCTGCCGCGCTGGCGCGGCGCGGCGCCCATTCACCGTGCGATCATGGCGGGCGACGAGAAGACCGGCGTGTGCATCATGCAGATGGAAGCGGGGCTGGATACCGGGCCGGTGCTGCTGTGCGAAGAGACCGAGATCGGCAGCGATGAGACGACGGCACAATTGCATGACCGGCTGAGCGCCATGGGCGCGGTGGCGATCAACAAGGCGCTGTCGCAACTCACCGATCTGACGCCGCAGCCCCAGCCCGAAGAGGGCGCCACCTATGCCGCCAAGATCGACAAGGCCGAAGCGCGCATCGACTGGACCCGCCCCGCGGTTGAGGTGGACCGGCTGATCCGGGGCTTGTCGCCTTTCCCCGGCGCGTGGTTCGAGATTGACGGCCAGCGGGTGAAAGTCCTCGGCTCGGTGCTGGACGAGGGTACCGGCGCGCCGGGTGAGGTGCTGTCGGACGTGCTGCGCATCGCCTGTGGCGACGGAGCGGTGCGGCTGACGCGGCTACAGCGCGCGGGCAAAGGTGTGCAGGAGGCGGATGTGTTTCAACGCGGTGCGCAGATCGCAATGGGTGCGCGTCTTAGCTGAGGCTGAGCGTTCAGCTTTTGGGCGGGGTGCTTTTGTAGACCGGCAGGTGCCAGCCGAAATAAAGCGACCCGGCACGCAGCACCCAAGTCGTCACGGCGCAGGCCAGCAGCGGGTAGAGCGTGCCATCGAAATAGGGCGCCAGCAGCACGGCAACGGCGGCACCTGAGAGCGCTGCGGTGGCGTAAAGCTCGCCTTGGGTCAGCACCAGCGGCAGCTGCCCGACCACCACATCACGCATCAGCCCGCCCATACAGCCGGTGATCATGCCCATGACGATGATGATTGGCGCGGATTGCTCTTGCGCCATCGCCACACCAACCCCTGCCGCGACCGCGACGGCAAGCGCCAGACTGTCGAGCCAGATCAGAGTGCGAAAGCGGCTTTCCAGCAGGTGGGCTGTGAAAAACACCACCAAAGCGGCCAGGATGGCCACGCCCAACATGCTGGGGGTCTCGATCCAGAAGATCGGGTTGCGGTCGAGCAGAAGGTCACGGATCGTGCCGCCGCCCACGGCGGTCAGGCAGGCGATAAATGCAAAGCCCACGATATCAAGCTGCGCCCGGCTGGCGACAAGCGCGCCGGTGATGGCAAAGACCAGCACGGCGGCATAGTCTAGCAGGGCCAGCAGGGTCACTTCTTGCCGCCCGTTTTGAAGGGGGCCATGCCCGCGCGGGCCAGTTCATCGGCGCGCTCGTTCTCGGGGTGGCCGGCGTGGCCCTTGACCCATTTCCACGTTACATTGTGCCGCGCATTCGCGGCGTCCAGCCGTTGCCAAAGCTCGGCATTCTTGACCGGCTTTTTGGCCGCGTTCTTCCAACCGTTCTTTTTCCAGCCGAAGATCCAACCGGTGATGCCGTTCTTGACGTAGTTGCTATCAGTCACCAGCGTGATCTCGGTCGGGCGGCTGAGTGATTCCAAGGCCGAGATCGCGGCCATCAACTCCATGCGGTTGTTGGTGGTCTGCGCCTCGCCGCCTTTCAACTCGCGTTCCTTGACGATTTTGTCGCCGTCCATCGCGCGCATCAGCACGCCCCAGCCGCCGGGGCCGGGATTGCCCGAACAGGCACCGTCAGTATAGGCGTAGAGGTCAGGCATGGGTATCTCCGGCAGTTTCCAGCGCGGTTTAGGCGGCTGGCGCGCGGCGGTCAATCAGGCGGGTTGGCGCAGAACGCGCGGCACTTTGAATTCCACGTTCTCCTGCGCGGTTTCGACCAGATCGGTGGTCACGTCATAGCGCGCTTTGAAGGCGTCGATCACCTCATTGATCAGCACTTCGGGGGCCGATGCGCCCGCCGTGATGCCGATGCTGCCGATGCCCTCTAGCGCGCGCCAGTCGATGTCATCGGCGCGCTGCACCAGTTGCGCATAGGCGCAGCCCGCGCGGGCGCCGACTTCGACCAGCCGTTTGGAGTTCGAGGAATTCGGCGCGCCCACCACCAGCATCGCGTCGCATTTCGGCGCCATGGCTTTGACCGCTTCCTGACGGTTGGTCGTGGCATAGCAAATGTCTTCTTTATGCGGGCCGATGATGGCGGGGAAGCGCGCCTGTAGGGCGGCCACGATATCGGCGGTGTCATCGACGCTGAGCGTGGTCTGGGTGACATAGGCCAAATGCGCGTCATCGCGCACGGCGACCTCGGCCACATCTTCGGGCGTTTCAACGAGCAGCACACCGCCTTCGGGCAATTGACCCATGGTGCCGATCGTTTCAGGGTGGCCCGCATGGCCGATCATAATGATCTGAAGGCCCGCATCCGCATGGCGCTGCGCCTCGATATGCACCTTGGAGACCAGCGGGCAGGTGGCATCGACATAGATCATGTTGCGCGCCTGCGCCGCCGAGGGCACGGATTTCGGCACGCCATGGGCGGAAAAGATCACCGGGCGGTCGTCGGGGCATTCGGAGAGTTCCTCGACAAAGACCGCGCCCTTGTCGCGCAGCCCGTCGACGACGAATTTATTGTGCACGATCTCATGGCGCACATAGACCGGCGCGCCCCATTTCTCGATCGCCATTTCGACGATCTTGATCGCCCGGTCCACGCCCGCACAGAATCCGCGCGGCGCGGCGAGGTAGAGGGTAAGAGGCGGTTTGGTCATGGCGAAATCTCCGGACGGTTGGCGCAGAGGTAAGGGCTTGGGCCCGCTTCGTCCAGCCCGTCAGTCCGACTTGGGCGCAGGCTCGCCCGCCGTGGCGTGCACCAGCGCAGCCGCCTGCGCCCGGTTCCGGATGCCGAGCTTGCGGTAGCCGGATTTCGCATAGTCCGACACGGTATGGATAGAGAGGTTGCAGCGGTGCGCGGTCTGCTGGCGGGTATAGCCGTGGGCCAGCAGGTTCACCACTTCGGCTTCGCGCGGGCTGAGTTTGTCGAAAGCCGAAGGGTTTTCGGGCAGGGGCAGCGGCGCGGTGCCGGTCAGGTCTTCGATCCGGCGGTGCATCAGCAGGCAGAAGAGGCGCAGATCCTCGGCGATGTCACTGAAGGCGCGCTCGAACTCTTCGGCCTCCATCCCGTTGCCGACGATGAAACCGCCAAAACGTTCGGAGCCCTTCAGCCGCATCGGCACGGCAAAGGCAGCATGCAGACCTTCGCGCCCCGCGCGGGCGATCAGCGAATGCTCGGACGGGGTGACATCGGGGTAGAGGTGTACGAAGGCTTGGCCGATCGTCAGCACATCATAACTGTTGCACGAGTGGTGCAGGAATGGGTCATCCTCGGGCGGGAGGTCATCGTAAAGGTCGGGTATGGTCGACAGAAACTGAGCGTCTTTGAAATCCGCACCCACGCTGATGTGGATGGCGTGGGTAAAGCCGGTCTTTCGAAATGTCTTTACAATCCCATCCCAAAGCGCGCTAACATCTTGCAGCTTTTCCAAACGTACAGCGGCATCGAACAGCATCTTCCCTCACTTTTACCCCCCTTTTTCGGGGGGTCGTCTACTTCTACGGGAGCAGGTAGTGTGGGATCAAGGGGAACGCATGGGTTCATGTGCTGTATTGTATCTTCCCTGGGGTATTTTAGAAATTTCACAGGCCAGTGACGCCACAGTCGCTGGCCTGGTATTCGTTTGCCCATCATCCAGGCGCCACGCGCAGTAAGGCCGCTGCCGCACGGGGCGGCATGGTTCTGCGCGAAACGGAGATGCGTCTTTTATTCGTGCGGTGCGGGGTCGCGCGGCGGGCGGCCGATAACGTCACGCAGGTCATCAAGCTCGATAAAGTTGTCGGCTTGGCGGCGCAGATCGTCCGAGATCATCGGCGGCTGGCTGCGGATCGTGGAGACGACGGAGACGCGCACGCCTTGGCGCTGCAGGCTTTCCACCAGCGGGCGGAAATCACCATCGCCAGAGAAGATCACGATATGATCGACACGCGGGGCCAGTTCCATCGCATCGACGGCCAGCTCGATGTCCATGTCGCCTTTGACTTTGCGGCGGCCCATGCTGTCGGTGTATTCCTTGGCCGGTTTGGTGACCATGGAAAAGCCGTTGTAGTTCAACCAGTCGACAAGCGGGCGGATCGGCGAATATTCATCGTTTTCCAAAAGCGCGGTATAGTAGAAGGCGCGCAGCAGCTTGCCGCGGCGCATGAACTCTTGCCGCAGCAGCTTGTAGTCGATGTCGAAGCCCAGCGTCTTTGCCGCGGCGTAGAGGTTGGAGCCATCTATAAAAAGCGCCAACCGCTCATCTTTGTAGAACATTAAACTATCCTTTCGGCAGGCTTCGCCGTATTCCCGGTTTGAACTGTAATCGCCGCGGATTAATAAATCCGTGACCTCTGGCGATGCCCCCACATCAGGGTGCATAACTAAGGCTTTTTAACGATGTCGCAAGACCCCGAGGGTATGGAATTAAGCAGTAGAGGCCCTATACGAAAGTATAGTCTTCTGGTTGCGCTCGGCGGTAACCTTGCATCTTCTGTGGGTAAGCCTCAGGAAACGCTAAAATCGGCTTTAAAGCTATTGCAGACGTCCGGCGCGGTGATTCGCGCCACAAGTGCATTCTATCACACTCCGGCCTTTCCCGCAGGGGCAGGGCCAGACTATGTAAATGCCGCCGCCTGGCTCGAAGCGCCGTGGGATCCGCAGACCGCTCTTGGCGTCTTGCACCGGATCGAGGCGCAGATGGGCCGCGAGCGGGTGCAACGCTGGGGGCAGCGGACCTTAGATTTGGATCTTTTGGCCTGTGATGATATCGTGTTGCCAGACCGCCAGACCCACAAGATATGGCGCGAGTTGCCTTTGGAAGCACAGATTGGGCGCACGCCGGAGCAATTGATCCTGCCGCATCCCCGGCTACAGGATCGCGCCTTCGTCTTGGTGCCGCTGGCCGATGTGGCCCCCAATTGGGTGCATCCGCTGATTGGAAAGCCCGTGCGCGCCCTGCTCGAAGCCCTGCCTGAGCGGGATCGTGCCGAGGTGCGGCGGCTGCAATAACGGCTTGTAAATCTGCCCGAGGCGGCTTAAATACGGCACTTCTGGCAGCAAATGAGATATTGGAGGCTTCATGGCCCGCGTCACCGTCGAAGATTGTGTGGATAAGGTTCCGAACCGTTTCGAACTCGTCATGCTGGCCGCACATCGTGCCCGCGAGATCTCTGCCGGATCGCAGTTGACCGTTGACCGTGACAACGACAAGAACCCCGTCGTGTCCTTGCGTGAAATCGCCGAAGAGACACAGTCGGCCGATGATCTGCGCGAGCGTCTGATCGAAAGCAACCAGAGCCAGATCGAAGTCGACGAGCCCGAAGAAGACGCCATGGCGCTTTTGATGGGTGCCGAAGAGGACAAGCCCGAAGAAGACAGCATGTCCGAAGAAATGTTGCTGCGCCAGTTGATGGCCGCACAGGGGCAGGGCTAACCCCCGCGCCCCGGCCGGGGCTATGAGGCAGATGGCATGAACAGCGCCGACATCACTGCCGACGACCTGATCGCTCTCGTTCAAGGCTACAATCCGCGTACCAACGAACCCCTGATCCGCACCGCTTTCGACTATGGGGCGCGGATGCATGAGGGGCAGTTTCGCCATTCCGGTGAGCCATATTTCACCCACCCCGTCGCCGTCGCTGCGATCCTCACGGAGCAGCAGCTTGACGACGCGACGATCATCACCGCCCTTCTGCACGACACGATCGAAGACACCAAAGCGTCTTATGCCGAGGTGCAAAGCCTCTTTGGCGGAGAAGTCGCGGAATTGGTCGATGGTGTTACCAAGCTGACCAACCTTCAGCTGAACTCGACCGAGACCAAACAGGCCGAGAATTTCCGCAAGCTTTTCATGGCGATGTCCAAGGACTTGCGCGTCATCCTCGTCAAGCTCGCCGACCGTCTGCACAACATGCGCACGATTAAATCCATGCGCCCGGACAAGCAGATCAAAAAAGCGCGAGAGACGATGGATATCTACGCGCCTCTGGCGGGCCGCATGGGCATGCAGTGGATGCGCGAAGAGCTTGAAGACCTCGCCTTTCGGGTCCTCAACCCCGAGGCGCGCGCCTCGATCATTCGCCGCTTCATCACCCTGCAACGCGACACTGGCGATGTGATCCAGCGCATCACCGGCGATATGCGGGTAGAGTTGGAAAAGGCGGATATCGAAGCCGAAGTCTTTGGCCGGGCCAAGAAACCCTATTCGATCTGGCGCAAGATGGAGGAGAAGGAGCAAAGCTTCTCCCGCCTGTCCGACATCTACGGCTTTCGCGTCATCACCGCCTCTGAGGAAGACTGCTACCGCACCCTCGGGGCGATCCATCGCCGCTGGCGCGCGGTGCCGGGGCGGTTCAAGGATTACATCAGCCAGCCCAAGACCAACGGTTACCGGTCAATCCACACAACCGTCTCGGGCCGCGATGGCAAACGGGTGGAGGTGCAGATCCGCACCCGTCAGATGCATGACGTGGCCGAGACCGGCGTTGCCGCCCATTGGTCCTACCGCGACGGCGTGCGCAGCCGGAACCCCTTTGCCGTTGATCCCGCCAAATGGATCAGCCAGTTGACCGAACAGTTCGACGCTGAGACTGACCACGAAGATTTCCTCGAAGCGGTGAAGCTCGAGATGTACGCCGATCAGGTCTTTTGCTTCACGCCCAAAGGCGATGTGGTGAAGCTGCCGCGCGGGGCGACGCCGATTGATTTTGCCTATGCGATCCACACCCGGATCGGCAATGCCTGCGTTGGCGCCAAGGTCGACGGGATGCGTGTGCCGCTCTGGACGCGGATCAAAAACGGTCAGTCGATTGAGATCACCACCGCGCAGGGGCAAACACCGCAGGTCACATGGCTCGATATCGCCACCACTGGCAAGGCCAAGTCGGCAATCCGGCGGTCCCTGCGGGAGGTCGACCGCGAGCGCTTTATCAAACTGGGCCGCGAATTGGCCCGCTCGGCCTTTGCGCAGGTGGGCAAAAAGGCCACCGACAAGGTGCTGCATACCGTGGCCAAGAACATGCGGCTGAATGGCCCCGATGAGGTGCTCGCCCGGCTTGGCAGTTCGGAGCTCACGGGCCGCGAAGTGGTGGAATGCGTCTATCCCGACCTTGCCCCGCAAAAGGGCGAACAGATCGACGTGCGCCGCGCGGTCGTGGGGCTAGAGCCGGGGCAGAGCTTTGACCGCGCGCCCTGCTGCACCCCGCTGCCCGGTGAGCGGATCGTCGGCATCACCTTCCGGGGCAAGGGCGTGACTGTCCATGCCATCGACTGTGACCGCCTCTCGGAATATGAGGATCAGCCCGAACGCTGGCTCGATCTGCGTTGGCATGACGGCAGCCATCCAGCGGTCTATACCTGCGCGCTGGACATCACCATCGGCAATGGCGCGGGCGTTCTGGGGCGGGTCTGCACCTTGATCGGCGAAGCCTCGGCCAATATTTCGGATCTGGAGTTTGTGGAGCGCAAGCCTGACTTTTACCGGCTGGTGGTCTATGTGGATCTCCGAGACGTGAGTCACCTGCATTCGCTGATGTCCACGCTCGAAGCCGAAAGTGAGGTCGCCGATGTCAGCAGGCACCGCAATATGAGCATGGGAAAGACCGTCGAAAAGACCACCTGACCCCGCGCAGACGAAACGCCGATACTGGACCTGAGACTTGATTTTCAAACGCCGCGATCCGAAACCGACCCTGCGCGCGCTGGCCGAGTTTCTGTGGCCGCGCGGTGGTTGGACGCGTGCGTTTCACTATGTCAAACACCGGATGCGGCGGCTGCCCGACAGCCCCGAGCGCATCGCGCGCGGCATTTGGGCCGGGGTCTTTACCACCTTTACGCCCTTCTATGGTCTGCATTTCATCGTGGCCGCGCTGATCGGGCGGGTGATGCGGGCGAATATCCTTGCTGCGCTGATGGCGACCTTCTTTGGCAATCCGCTGACCTATGTGCCCATCGGCATCGCGGCCCTGCAAACCGGGCATTGGATCCTCGGCGCGCCCGTGGCGCCGACGGCGCACCGCTCTTTCGGGGGTAAGTTTCTCGACGCTGGGCGCGATCTGAAAGAGAATTTCGTCGCGATCTTTACCGATACCCAGATGGATTGGACCGGGCTGACGGTGTTTTTCCATCAGGTCTTCTACCCCTATCTGATCGGGGGCATCCTGCCTGGGATGATCTGCGCCTCTATCGCCTATTACATCTCGGTCCCGGTGCTGCGCGCCTATCAAAAGCGGCGGCGCGGCATGATCAAAGCCAAGTTCGAGGCGCTCAAACATAAGGCGGCGCAAAAGGCCGACGCCAAGCGCCACGCAGACTGATCCTGTCGCGCCATCAATTTTCGGGAAAAATCGCTTCTCCCTATGGGGTTGGCGAAAGTTCCGACCTATGGTCGGGGCAAGTGATGCAAGGGGAATCGAGATGGCGGATCAACCAAAGCTGAGATTGGGCGTGAACATTGACCATGTGGCGACGGTGCGCAACGCACGGGGCGGCGCCTATCCCGACCCGCTGCGCGCGGCCAAGATCGCGGAAAAGGCCGGGGCCGATGGCATCACCGCGCATCTGCGCGAAGACCGGCGGCATATCTCGGATGCCGATATCGAAGGGTTGATGGAGGTGCTGTCGGTCCCGCTCAACTTCGAGATGGCCGCGACGGATGAGATGCAAAAGATCGCACTGCGCCACAAGCCCCACGCGGTCTGCATTGTGCCCGAAAAGCGTGAAGAGCGGACCACCGAAGGCGGGCTGGAAGTCGCGAGGGAAGAGAACAAATTGGCCCATTTCATCGCGCCCCTGCGCGAGGCGGGCAGCCGGGTGTCGATCTTCATCGCGGCAGAACGCGCACAGATCGAAGCCGCCAACCGCATCGGCGCAGAGGTGATCGAATTGCACACCGGTGCCTATTGCGATGCCTTCGCCGAGGGCCGTTGGGATGAGGCGGATGTCGAACTCAACAAGCTGCGCGAGATGTCGCGTTTCGCCGACACTCTCGGGCTTGAGGTGCACGCGGGCCACGGGCTGACCTATGACACCGTCACCCCGATCGCCGCTTTCCCCGAGGTGCGGGAACTTAACATCGGGCACTTCCTGATTGGAGAGGCGATCTTCCTCGGGTTGGAACCCGCGATTGCCGAGATGCGCCGCCTGATGGATGAGGCCCGCGAGGGCTGAACCTGCCGCCCGCCGGTGGCGGAAAATCTCTCAAAGCGTGCCTCCCTCCGGACCTAAAGCGGCCTTGGCCGCGTTGGGTCGCCAGACTGGTTAACAAACCTAAGGAGGCACCAATGAGCGACCATATCGACACGCTGAAGAAACTGCACACCCGCCTGATCGACAGCCGCGACGGCTATCGTGAATCCCGCAAGCAGGTCTCGGATGAAGCGGCATTTGTCGGCTTCTTCGACCAGCGCATCGCGGAACGTGAGAAGTTCCACACAGAACTGCACCGCCAGCTTGGCGTCGACGGCGTGGATGTATCCGAAGAAGGCTCTGCCGCCGCATCGGCTCACCGCGGTTGGCTGAAGCTGCGCGACGCGGTGACCGGCGACAACGAAGCTGTCTATGACGAGATCATCAACGGCGAATCCGCATTGGTCGAAAACTACGACGATGCGATCAAAGCCACTGCTGGCCACCCCGGCTATGAATTCCTGACCGAACAACGCGCCGCCGTTCAGCGCGCCATCGACGAGGCGAAAGCCGAGAAGGCCCGCCACGTCGCAGCCTAAGCGCCGCGCCCTGTGGTAAATTCAACGCCGTCCCGTTCCCGCGGGGCGGCGTTTTCGGGTCGGATTGCCGCTTTTCCTCGCTTTCGCCGCGTGATCTATTGAGGGCAAAGGGCCACCGGCCCCGTCACGCGGCAAGAATGGCACTCAATGATCCTCGGCATCGGCACTGATCTGGCAAATATCGAGCGTATCCAAGGCACGCTCGACCGTTTCGGCGACCGGTTTCGCAACCGGGTGTTCACCGAGGTCGAGCAACGCAAGGCCGAGCGGCGCCATGACGTGGCGGGCACCTATGCCAAACGTTGGGCCGCGAAAGAGGCTTGTTCAAAGGCGCTTGGCACCGGGCTGCGCATGGGCATCGCTTGGCGCGACATGGCGGTGAGCAATCTGCGCAGCGGTCAGCCGGTGATGGAGGTGACGGGCTGGGCCGCCGACCGGTTGGCCGCGATGACCCCGCCGGGGCATGAGGCGATCATCCATGTGACCCTGACCGACGATCACCCTTGGGCGCAGGCTTTCGTGGTGATCGAAGCGCGCCCTCTTGCCGATTAGGCTGCATAGGCTGGCGCGCCCCGCCGTTTCGCGTCATATGCACGCGGGGCAGGCCGATCCGGCTTCGCTTTACTTGACTTGGCCCGCACGGCCCCGCATGTAACCCCAAACCGATATGTCAGGAGCGCCGCATGGCCGCTAAGGAAAAAACCGGCAACGCCTTTGTCGAAACCATCAAGACAATCTTTTGGGCGCTGCTGATCGCCGGTGTCTTTCGGACTCTCTTCTTCCAGCCCTTCTGGATCCCCTCCGGCTCCATGAAAGAGACGCTGCTGATTGGTGATTTCCTCTTCGTGAACAAGATGGCCTACGGCTATTCCTATGCGTCCTGCCCCAGCTTGATGCTGCCCGGTGTCGGGATCGAGATTGACGCCAAGGATGTCTGCGGCGTCTTTGACGGCGATAACGAGCGTCTTTTCGGCTCCGAGCCTGAGCGCGGCGATGTGGTCGTCTTCCGTCATCCTGTCTCGGGCCGCGACTATATCAAGCGCCTGATTGGCCTGCCGGGGGACAAGGTGCAGATCAAAAACGGTGTCATCAGCCTGAACGGCACCCCGGTCGAGGTCGAAGATGCGGGCACTTTTGAAGAGGTCATGGCCCCCCAAGGCCCGCAACAACTGCGCCCGCGCTGCGAAAACGGCCCCGTGGGCCAAGGGGCGACCTGCGAAAAGAGCCGCCAGATCGAAACCCTGCCCAATGGCGTGTCCTACCCGACTCTGAACATCACCAATCAGCAGTCGGACAACACGGGCGTCTATACCGTGCCCGAGGGGCATTACTTCTTCATGGGCGACAACCGCGACAACTCTGCCGACAGCCGTCTGGCGCAGCGCGCCGGGGGCGTGGGGTTCGTGCCCTTTGAAAACCTCATTGGCCGCGCGGATCGCATCATGTTCAGCTCTGCCGGGCGTTCGATGCTGTTCTTCTGGACATGGCGCGGCGACCGCTTCTTCGAAGCTGTCAGATGAAACTAAGCGGAGACCTCAAAGCCTTCGAGACCCGGATTGGCCATCACTTTGCCAAGCCGGAGCTGCTGGTGCGCGCGGTGACCCATGCCTCCATGTCCTCGGCCAACCGCGATGACAACCAGCGGTTGGAGTTTCTGGGCGACCGGGTGCTGGGCCTTGTCATGGCCGAAGCGCTGCTGGCGCTTGATCCCGGCGCCAGCGAAGGCCAGTTGGCCCCGCGCTTCAACGCATTGGTGCGCAAGGAAACCTGCGCCGATGTGGCGCGTGAGATTGATCTGGGCAAGGTGCTCAAGCTCGGTCGGTCCGAGATGATCTCGGGCGGGCGGCGCAAGCAGGCGCTTTTGGGCGATGCGATCGAGGCGGTGATCGCCGCGGTCTATCTGGACGGTGGTTTTGACGCCGCCAAAGACCTCGTGCTGCGGCTTTGGGGCGACCGCCTCAAAACCGTCAAGGAAGACGCCCGCGACGCCAAGACCGCTTTGCAGGAATGGGCGCAGGCGCGCGGGTTGAACCCGCCGCGCTATGTGCAGACAGGCCGCAGCGGCCCGGATCACGCGCCCGTCTTTACCATTACAGCGCGGCTCGACAACGGTGCCGAAGCCGCTGCCACCGCACCCTCGAAACGCGCCGCCGAACAGGCCGCCGCCACCACGTTGCTGCGGCAATTGGAGAGTAACTCATGACCACCCGCGCCGGATTCGTCGCCCTGATCGGAGAGCCCAATGCGGGCAAATCCACCCTGCTAAACCGCATGGTCGGGGCCAAGGTCTCGATCGTGACGCACAAGGTTCAGACCACCCGTGCCCGCATTCGCGGCGTGGCGATGGAGGGCGATGCGCAACTGGTCTTCGTCGACACGCCGGGGCTCTTCCAGCCGCGCCGTAGGCTGGACCGCGCCATGGTCGCCGCCGCTTGGGGCGGGGCCGCGGATGCTGATGTGATCGTGCTGCTGATCGAGGCGCACCGCGGCGTGACCGAGGGCGTGGAACGCATCCTCGAAGAGCTCGGCAACATCGCCAAGGGCCGCCGCGTGGCGCTGGCGATCAACAAGATCGACCGCGTCGAGGCGCCGGTGCTGCTGGGGCTGGCCGAGAAGATGAACGAGCGGTTCGCGTTTGCCGAGACTTTCATGATCTCCGCCGAACGCGGCCACGGCACCGACACCCTGCGCGAATGGCTGGCGGGCGAGGTGCCGGAAGGCCCGTGGCTCTATCCCGAAGACCAGATCGCCGACCTGCCGATGCGCAACATCGCGGCCGAGATCACCCGCGAGAAATTGACCCTGCGCCTGCATCAGGAACTGCCCTACCAGCTGACGGTCGAGACCGAGAACTGGGAAGAGCGCAAGGACGGTTCCGCCCGGATCGACCAGTTGGTCTATGTCGTGCGTGACGGCCACAAGGGCATCGTGCTGGGCAACAAGGGCGAGACGATCAAGGCCGTGGGCAAGGCCGCGCGCGAGGAACTCGAAGAGTTCCTTGGCCGCAAGGTGCATTTGTTCTTGCAGGTAAAAGTCCGCGCCAACTGGCTGGAAGAGGCCGAGCGCTATTCCGAGATGGGCCTGGATTTCAAAGATGGCAATGACTGACGCCAGAGGTCTGCCATGGCCCGCCTGACCGCGCGCTTCTGGGTCGATGCCTATCTCGCGCGGTTGCGCCTGCAGGACATTCCGGCTTTCGTTGTGGCCCATGGCGATGACACCGGCGGCGCGGTGCTGGTGAAGCTGGCAACGCTCGATGGCCGCGCGGTGCTGTTCCAGCGTTCCTTCGATCTGATGAGCGGCGAACGTAAGTGGGTCGAACTGGCCGCGGGCGACGAGGGGGAGGTCGATGCCACCGTCTCGCGCCAGCGTAGCTTCGATCCCGACCTCTGGGTGATCGAGGTCGAGGACCGCGCCGGGCGGCACCTTTTGGACGAGCCGGGGTTGGCCTGATGGAATGGCGCGATCAGGGCATCCTGCTGAGCGCGCGGCGACATGGCGAGACCTCCGCCATCATTGAGGTCTTCACCCCCGCCCAAGGCCGCCACGCCGGCATCGTTCGCGGCGGCACCAGCCGCAAGATCGCGCCCAGCCTGCAGCCCGGTGCGCAGCTTGACGTGGCATGGCGCGCGCGGCTTGAAGACCATATCGGCGCTTTCACCGTCGAGCCGCTGCGCAGCCGCGCCGCCGTGGCCATGCAGGACCGTCTGGCGCTGGCGGGGCTGAACGCGGTCACCGGGCTCTTGGCCTTCTGCCTGCCCGAACGCGAGCCGCATCCGGCGCTTTACCAGCGGACTGAGGCGCTACTGGATATGCTGGGGCAGGGCGATGTCTGGCCGCTGGCTTACCTCAAATGGGAACTGCGCCTTTTGGAGGAAATGGGCTATGCGCTCGACCTCGACGCCTGCGCGGTGACCGGCGCGACCGAAGGGCTGATCTATGTCTCCCCCAAGACTGGGCGCGCAGTCTCGGCCAAGGGGGCGGGGGAGTGGGCGGATCGGCTCCTGCCCCTGCCGCCCGTGCTGCGCGGCGGCGCGGGCAATGATGCTGAGGTGGCGCAGGGGCTGCGGACGACGGGGCATTTCCTGACCGTGCATCTGGCGCGGGACTTGGGCGGCAAACCCCTGCCGGAAGCCCGCGCGCGCTTTGTCGATGCCTTTAGTCGGCGGCTTTGAAAACCAAACGTTCGCCGCTGTCGTCCGATAGGATCAGCGTGTCGCCCAGCACGTCTGAGATGGTCACCTCTGTCAGCGCATCCAGGAACGCCGTCTCGCCCGCAAGGTCGGGGCAAGCGCGGCGGGTGACGGCGATATGGCCGGTGTCGAACCACGGGTAGGGCACCGTCATCGCGGCGCTATAGGCGTTGCAGGGGGCCTGCCCGGCGATCTTGCCGGTCTCTGGGAAGGTTAGGGTCGCGCGAGCATCGAAGGGCTCGCCGTCCAACTCCACCAGATGCCAGGTCTTGTCGCCCGCGCCATAGGCTCGGACGGTTTCATCGCCTTGGCATTGCGGCAGGGCGCTGAGGGCGGCGAGGATCAGAAAGCTGCGCATGGGCTGTCCTTTGGGTTGAAGCGCCGCCTATGTCTCTGACATCGGCAGCGCTTGCAACCCCGGTGGATCACCCCAGAAGGCGGCGGGCGATAACCTGCGCCTGAATCTCGGCAGCGCCCTCAAAAATGTTGAGGATTCGCGCATCGCAAAGCACCCGGCTGATCTTGTACTCCAGCGCGAAACCGTTGCCGCCGTGGATTTGCAAGCCATTGTCGGCTGCCGCCCAAGCGACACGGGCGCCGAGCAGTTTTGCCATCCCCGCCTCCACGTCACAGCGGCGTCCCGCGTCCTTCTCGAAAGCGCTGTAGTAGGTCAGTTGCCGCGCTACCATCAGCTCCACCGCCATCATCGCCAGCTTGCCCGAGACGCGGGGGAAGTTGATCAGTGATTTGCCGAACTGCTTGCGGTCTTGGGCGTATTGCATCGAGATATCGAGCGCCGATTGCGCCACGCCGATGGCGCGGGCGGCGGTCTGGATGCGGGCGCTCTCGAAGGTCTCCATCAGCTGTTTAAAGCCGCGCCCCTCTTCGCCGCCGAGGAGGTTCTCGCCCTTCACCTCAAAACCGTCGAAGCCAAGCTCGTATTCCTTCATCCCGCGGTAGCCCAGTACCTCGATCTCACCGCCAGTCATGCCGGGGGTGGGGAAGGGATTGGCATCATCACCGGGCGTTTTCTCGGCGAGGAACATCGACAACCCGCGGTGATCGCTGGTTTCGGGATCAGTGCGCGCCAGCAGGGTCATCACATGGGTGCGCGCGGCATGGGTGATCCATGTCTTGTTGCCGGTCACCTTGTAGTCATCCCCGTCCTTAACAGCGCGGGTGCGCAGACTGCCGAGGTCGGAGCCGGTGTTCGGCTCGGTAAAGACCGCCGTCGGCAGGGTCTCGGCGCTGGCGATGCGGGGCAGCCATTTCTCTTTCTGCGCCTCGGTGCCGCCGCAGAGGATCAGTTCGGCGGCGATTTCCGAGCGGGTGCCCAGCGAGCCGACCCCGATGTAGCCGCGCGACAGCTCTTCGCTGACCACGCACATCGACGCTTTGGTCAGGCCCAGCCCGCCGTATTCTTCGGGGATGGTCAGGCCGAAAACGCCCATCTCGGCCAGTTCCTCGATCACCTCCATCGGGATCAGCTCATCCTTGAGGTGCCAGTCATGGGCGTGCGGCTCGACCTTTTCCACCGCGTAGCGGCGGAATTGGTCGCGGATCATCTCAAGCTCTTCGTCCAGACCGCTGACGCCAAAGGTCACATCGGCGCTACGTTCTTGCATCAGTTCGACCAGCCGGCTGCGCGCGGCTTGGGTGTTGCCCGCGCGGGTAAGACTGGTGATCGCGGGGTCGTTGAGCGCGGCCTCATCCTCGGCGCTCAACCCCAGATCTTGCAGGCGCAGCATTTCGCCTTGGTTCATCTGGATGCCGCCGCTGATCTGGCAAAGGTATTCGCCAAAGGCGATCTGGTGCAGCAGCTGCTCCACCTCGCCAAAGCGGCCTTCGCCTTGCAGACGTTCGGCCCAAAGCTGCATTTGCCGCAGGGCTTGGACATAGGTGGCGAGCCAAGCAAGCCCGTGGGCGGCGGTCTGATTGGCCTCGATCAGCTTGGCCGAAACCCGGTCGCCATCGCTCACCTGCGCGCGGACCGCGGCGGTGGCGGTTTCGAGCAACTGGTCGAGCGGCGGCAGGGCCGCGCCGGTCTGCCCGATCAGATCGTCGAGAATTACGCGATGCATCGTCATGTCCTGACCGTCATGTGCCATGGGCTGTCCTTTCTTGCTTGGGACAGGCATAGACCCTTCGCAGTCGCAGCACAACAAAGATACGTTTTGCTGCGGCATTTTGTTCTAATCTTGCGCAGTCATTTTTGACGTGCGGCCCCGGAGGAGGGTGCTATGTAACGGTATGAACAGTATTTTCCCCTTTCTCACCCCGTTCGAATTTTATGCTGCACTTGCAATCGGTCTTTGCGGTGGCTTCGTCAAAGGCGTGGTGGGCTTTGCCCTGCCGCTGGTGCTGATTTCCGGTCTCACGACCTTCATGGCGCCCGATCTGGCCTTGGCGGGGTTGATTCTGCCCACGGTGCTGGCCAACGCTTTCCAAGCGCTGCGGCAGGGGCCGCAGGCCGCGCTGCGGTCGATCAAGCTGTTTTGGGTGTTTCTGCTCTGCGGTGGCGTGATGCTGGTGCTCTCCGCCCAGATGGTGCGGCTGGTGCCGGCGACCGTGATGCTGCTGATGATCGGCGTGCCGGTGGTGCTCTTTGCGCTGCTGCAACTGTCGAAACATCAGTTTCATCTGGCCCAGCGGTCGACGAAGGTCGAGGCGCTGGTGGGCGGGTTTGCCGGGGCCGTCGGGGGGATTTCCGGCATCTGGGGGCCGCCTACGGTGGCCTATCTCACCGCGCTCGGGACCGCGAAACATGATCAGATGCGGATCCAAGGGGTGATCTACGGGCTGGGCGCGGTGGCGCTTCTCGTCGCGCATATCGGCTCGGGCGTTCTGAACGCGCAGACCTGGCCCTTCTCGGCGCTGTTGATTCTGCCGGTGATGCTGGGGGTTTGGCTCGGCAGCAAGGTGATGGACCGTGTTGATCCGGTGCTGTTTCGCAAGATGACTTTGGTGGTCTTGATGGTGGCGGGGTTGAACCTGATCCGGCGGGCGATTTTTTAATCGGTTGAAGTTGCCCCCCGGGCCCGGAAGCCGGCCGCAGGCACCGGGCCATCGCTTGCACGCGGGAAGGCGATGACCCTCAGGAAACGATCGCGACGCATCGTATGCAGCTAGGCGCTAGCATTGTCCGATTTTGAGTAGGGTGGGTTTGCGCTCTCATCGCTTCTTCGAAGCGACTGCCGCGCGTCACACCTTACTTCGTAAGGTGTTTGGTGGAGCCTAGCGGGATCGAACCGCTGACTCAGAGTAGCCGCGCAGCGGATGCGCGTCAGTCAGCCCATCTATCGGGCGACGCATAGCAAAATCGAAGCGGAGGGTGATGGTGGAGCCTAGCGGGATCGAACCGCTGACCTCCTGCATGCCATGCAGGCGCTCTCCCAGCTGAGCTAAGGCCCCATCGTGGATCGTGATCGTGTGATCCGGGTCGTTCTGTGGCGCTGTCTAGGCGCTGGCGGAGGCGGGATCAAGCGGAAAATTGACCCCGCCGCCGATTAATTAATCTTCGTCGTCCGACGCCACATCGGCGAGGTCGTCGAGCGGTACTGTATCGTCATCATCGTCGTCATCGTCGAGGATGTCGTCGTCCAGATCCACATCGACCGCGTCATCGTCATCCACCAGGGATTCTTCATCAGCCTTGTCGCCCTTCTTGGCTTTGGCTGTGACTGCATCCTCGGCGTCCGCCGCGATCATGCGCGACTTGGAATTGTCGACCTCGACCTCTTCGCCCGTGTAGGGGCTGATGATCGGATTCTTGTTGAGGTCATAGAAGCGCTTGCCCGTAGTGGGGCACAGGCGCTTGGTTCCCCATTCTTCGTTGGGCATGAAACACCCCTTTATAATATTGCTGTTGCGTGTAGATGATTCCGGCCAAGTGCCATATGAGGGGGGCACTGTCAAAGGCTTTGGCCTCTATCTAGGGACGTTGCTCCGGTAATGAAAGACCCTGTGCTGCCCGGCAACCCGCCGATTCCGCTGATCCTGCGCCGTTCGGCGCGCGCGCGGCGCATCTCACTGCGCATCTCGCAACTGGACGGGCGGGTGACCCTGACGATGCCGAAACGGCTGGCGGAGCGTGAGGCGCTGGCCTTTGCCGAAAGCAAGCAAGACTGGATTCGCCAACACCTCGCCGCGCGGGGTGAGGATGTGATCGTGGCCCCCGGGGCAGAGCTTCCGGTGGGCGGCAAGCTGCTGCGCGTCCGCGGCGGGCAGGGGAGGGGTGTGCGGATTGGCCCCGAAGAGATCCTCGTGCCCGGCCCGGAGGAAAGCCTGGGCAAACGTCTGGCCGCACACCTGCGCGAGGTGGCGCGGGACCGCCTCGCTGGGGCCTGCGATGATTACGCCGCGCTACTGGGCAAGCCCTATGCCCGCATCACCCTGCGCGATACGCGCTCCCGCTGGGGGTCTTGTTCCAGCGACGGGGCGCTGATGTTCTCTTGGCGGCTGATCATGACCCCGCCCGAGGTGCTGGACTATGTCGCCGCGCATGAGGTCGCGCATCTGGCACAGATGAACCACTCCCCCGCCTTCTGGGCCGCGGTCACGCGGATCTACGGCGATTATCAGGCGCCGCGCCAATGGCTGCGCGACCACGGCGGCGGGCTGCACCGCTATCGCTTCTAGGCCAGCGTGGCGAAACGCGCCTTCAGCAGCGCTTCGGCATATTCATCCTCGGCCGTGCTGTCGTGCACCACGCCGCCGCCCACGTTCAGCCGCAGCCGCCCCTCTGGGTGACAGGTCGCCGTGCGGATCGCCACGTTGAACTGCATCGCACCCGTGGGGGCGACCCAGCCCACTGCCCCGCAATAGGCATCGCGCGGGGCCGGCTCCAAGGCGCGCAGGATCTGCATCGCCCGGATCTTGGGGGCGCCGGTGATCGAGCCGCAGGGAAAAAGCGCGTGAAAAAGGTCGGTCAACCGCTTTCCCGGCAAGACCTGCGCCGTGATGCGCGAGGTCATCTGATGCAGGGTCTCATAGGTCTCGATCTCGAACAGTTTCGGCACCTCGACACTGCCCGCCTCGGCGATCCGGCTGATGTCGTTGCGCAAAAGGTCCACGATCATCAGGTTCTCGGCCATGTTCTTTTCCGAAGCCGCAAGGTCGGCGCACAGCTTCGCGTCCTCCGCAGCATCCCGCCCGCGCCGCGCCGTGCCCTTCATCGGACGGGCGGTGAGCTGTCCCTCGGCGGTGAGCGCAAAGAACAACTCCGGCGAGCGTGACAAAAGCACAGGGCCGCCAAGATCGACGAAAGCCCCATGTGCCACGCTTTGCCGCTGGCGCAGCCGGGCATAAAGCGCCGCTGGCGTCCCGGTATAGCGCCCCTCCATCCCGAAGGTCAGATTGGCCTGATAGATGTCCCCCGCGCTGATGAAGTCCTGCACCTCGGCAAAGGCGGCCTGATACTGCGCAAAATCCCAATCCGGCGTGAGCGCCGATAGGCTGGCATCACCCGCATCTTCGGCAAAACCATAAGCCTCAGGCGCATCAAAAACGCCGAAGCGCAGCAGGGGCAGCCCGCGCGCCGCGGTCATCAACTCACGTAGCTTGTGCGAGCCGAGATAGCCCAATTCATAACTCGCATAGCCCGCCAACCACGCGCCGCTTTCCTGCGCCGCTTCAAGTGCTGCAAAGGCCGCAGGCACCTCAGCCGGGGTATCGGCACTGATGATCCGCCGCGGCGCGGTGAAGGCCGTGCCGTGCCCCAGCGGGCCAGTGTCGAAAAGAACGCAAGGGCCAGCCATGGCGCGCCTTAAAAGTCCGCAGGCACGCGCATATCGCGCAGGGGCCGCACGATATCGATGGATTCTTGGTAAATCGGATGCGCCTTATAGGCGGCCAGCGCCTCGGCATCCGGGAATTCGGCATAGACGACCACATCCACATCCCCCGACAGCGCATCAACACGGGTGTTTTCGCAGATCTCGAAAGTCGTCGAATGCGGAATGTCGGCCAATTTCCAAAGCCCCGCCACGATCGTCGGAATGTCCTTGGGGTCTTTGGCCGAGAAAAAGACCACATGACGGATGAAGTTTCGTTTGGTCACGGCGCGTCTCCTTAAGGCAGTTTGACCTCCGATAAATCGCCGCAAGGCCCGCGACAACGGGTGATCGCGTCTTGGCTGCAAAATGCCGCGCTTGACGGGTGGCTGGTTTGTGATCACAACCGCATCATGAACCTGACCCCACGCCCTGTCGAGGCCACGCCGCTGGCCCATGATCGTGTCTACCGCCGCCTGCGCGCGCGGATCATGCATGGCGATCTGCCGCCCGGCCACGCGCTGACCCTGCGCGGCATCGGTAAGGAATATGAGGTCTCGATGACCCCGGCCCGCGAAGCGGTGCGGCGGCTGGCGGCAGAGGGGGCGCTGACCATGTCGACCTCCGGGCGCATCTCCACCCCCGAGCTCAGTAACGAGCGGATCGAGGAATTGGCCGCCCTCCGCGCGCTCTTGGAGGTCGAGCTTGCCTCACGCGCCCTGCCACGCGCCCATATGGCGCTGATCGAGCGGATGCAGACGATCAACACCAATATCGCCGAGGCCGTGGCCCATCGCGATGCCGTCAGCTACATCCGCACCAATCTCGAATTTCACCGCACGCTCTACCTGCGTGCCCAAGCGCCCGCTATGCTCGCCATGGCAGAAACGGTCTGGCTGCAACTCGGCCCCACCATGCGCGCGCTCTATGGCCGCCTGCGCCGGACCGAGCCGCCGCATTTCCACCGTCTGATCATCGCCGCCCTGCGCGCGGGCGATGAGCCGGGGCTGCGGCTGGCGGTGCGTTCGGATGTGACCCAAGGGCTGCGCATGCTGGCCAGCTGATCCCGCCCATGGCTTGACAGCCGGGCAGCAGCGGCGCATCAAAGGCATATGGAAAAGACCAGCTTCACATCTGTCTATTACCCCCGCTCCTGACCGGCGCGGCACCCTTTCCATATCCACAAGCCGCCACAGCGCGGCTTATCCTGTCTCCCTGTGGCCTCACAGAAAGAGACGACATGCCCCCCATTCGACCCGCCGCAAAATCCGACCTGCCGATGGTGCTCGATCTGGCCCACGCGCTGGCCGCCTACCACGGTGACACCGCCACCGTGACGCGCGCCGCGTTGGAACGTGACTGCTTCGGCCCCACACCCTGGGTGACCCTTCTGGTGGCCGAAGGCGCCACCGGCCTGCATGGCTATGCCGCGCTCTGCCCGCAGATGCAGTTGCAATTCGGCGCAAGAGGGATGGACCTGCACCACCTCTTCGTCTGCGACACGGCCCGCGGTCGCGGCATTGGCCGCGCGCTGGTCGAAGCGGCGCTGGACCACGCCCAGAGCCAAGGATGCAGCTATGTAACCGTGGGCACGGATACAAAAAGCCGGCGCGCGCAGGGTTTCTACCGCGCCGCCGGTTTCGATCAAATCACGCCCGATCCGCGTTTTCGGCGGCGGCTGGCTTAGGCTGCCAGCCCCTTGCGCCCCATCTCAAGGAACTTGGTCCGGCGTTCCTGAACCAGCGTCTTGCCGTCCTTGCCGTCAAGCTCCTTGAGCATCGCTTCGATCGACTTGCCCACGGCCTTGATCGATTCCTCGGCATGGCGATGCGCACCCCCCATCGGCTCAGGGATGATCTGGTCGATCACGCCAAGCGTCTTGAGCTCATCCGCTGTTAGACGCATCTGCTCGGCGGCCTCGCGCATCTTCTCGCTGTCTTTCCACAGGATCGAGGCACAGCCTTCGGGCGTAATCACCGAATAAACCGAATGCTCCAACATCGCGACACGGTTCGCCGTGGCGAATGCCACCGCCCCGCCAGAGCCGCCTTCGCCTACAATCACGCTGACCAAAGGCACGCCGATCTGCAGACATTTCTCGGTCGAACGGGCAATCGCCTCGGACTGGCCGCGCTCTTCGGCACCCTTGCCGGGATAGGCGCCGGGCGTGTCGACGATGGTAACCACCGGCAGGTTGAACTTGTCGGCCAGTTCCATCAAGCGCACCGCCTTGCGATAGCCCTCAGGCCGCGCCATGCCGAAATTACGCTCAATCCGGCTCTTGGTGTCATTGCCCTTCTCATGGCCAATCACCACGACAGGCGTATCATTGAACCGCGCCAACCCGCCCATGACGGCCAGATCATCGGCAAAGTTCCGATCCCCCGCCAAAGGCGTAAACTCGGTGAACAGCGCCTCGATATAATCCTTGCAATGGGGCCGCTCCGGATGACGCGCCACCTGACATTTCCGCCAAGGCGTCAAAGAGCCATAAAGGTCTTCGAGCATCCCGGCGGCTTTCTTATCCAGCGCGCGGGCCTCATCGGTGATGTCCATCTCTTCATTGGACCGGGCCAACGCCCGCAGCTCTTCCGCCTTGCCTTCGATCTCGGCCAGGGGTTTTTCGAAATCCAGATATTGGGTCATTGCATGCTCCGGCTTGTTGCCTGTGTATATGGAGCGCCGCGCGCCGGTTTGCAACGCGGGTTTGCAAGGCAGGCAAGCCCACGCCCCTCCCTCTTCATCCTTTTTCAAATACCCTCGGGGGTCCGGGGGCAGGGCCCCCGGCGGCTCGCCAAAAGCGCTTAGCTCCCGGCGATCATCTCGGACTGGCGTACGATCACCTCCGCCTGTTTGATGCTGGCGATATCCACCAAACGCCCCTTATAAACGGTGGCCCCTTCGCCCTTGGCCTTGGCCTCTTCCATCGCCGCGAGGATTTCGCGCGCCTCGGCCACGGCCTCTTGCGATGGGGTGAACACCTCGTTGCTCAGCGCCACCTGCTTGGGGTGGATCGCCCATTTGCCGACCATGCCCAAGGTGGCCGAGCGGCGCGCCTGTGCGCGGAAACCCTCGTCGTCCGAGAAATCGCCGAAAGGCCCATCAACTGGCAGCACACCATGGGTCCGACATGCCGCGACGATCGCCGCCTGTGCCCAATGCCACGGGTCCGACCAATGCTTCTGGTCGCCGCGCTGCATATAATAGTTCTCCTGCGTGCCCCCGATGCCGGTGGTCTGCATGCCCATCGACGCAGCGAAATCCGCGGCCCCGAGCGACATCGCCTGCAATCGCGGCGAAGAGGCGGCAATTTCTTCGACATGGGCGATGCCTGCCGCGCTTTCGATGATGACCTCGAAACTGATCTTCTTGCTGCGCCCCTTGGCTGTCTCGATCGCCGTTACCAGCGCGTCGACGGCATAGACGTCCGCCGCGCAGCCGACTTTCGGGATCATGATCTGGTCAAGCCGTTCGCCGGCCTGTTCCAGCAATTCCACCATGTCCCGGTACCAATAGGGCGTGTCGAGCCCGTTGATCCGCACCGACAGCGTCTTGTTGCCCCAGTCGACGTCAGAGATCGCGGCAATCACATTCGCGCGCGCACTGTCCTTGTCCGACGGCGCCACGCTGTCTTCAAGGTCGAGGTTGATCACATCGGCATCCGACGCTGCCATCTTTTCAAAGATCGCCGGGCGGGAGCCGGGGCCGAACAATTGGCAGCGGTTCGGGCGGGCAGGGGCGGCAGGCTGAATGCGGAAGCTCATGGGGCACCTATGGGTAATATTGTTTCATCGCGTGTCTTCATTCTGGTATG
The DNA here is from genome assembly GCF_043557045.1 of Sulfitobacter sp. 1A15258. Lineage (NCBI taxonomy): Bacteria > Pseudomonadati > Pseudomonadota > Alphaproteobacteria > Rhodobacterales > Roseobacteraceae > Sulfitobacter > Sulfitobacter sp. 1A15258. Next base: position 207,680 of record NZ_JBIFFK010000005.1, read on the forward strand.
AAATTACGTCGCCAATCGCAAGGAGGTTTTCGCAGTTGCAGCATTACGAGAGGTTCGCCCCTCGGCGAATGCCGCGCACGAATTTTGCGCAGCCAAGGGTAATTTGCGGGAAATACAGCGCATTTGCATGCAGATGCGTCGACAACGCCACGCACTTGCGTATTCTCGCGCGCAATATGCGGACAAATTCAATGCCGGAGGCTTGCCATGATCAAAACCCCCTATCTGCTCTTTCTGGGCGACGCGCCTGACTCTCTGTCCGCCAAGGTCGCACAAGGCATCAAGGATTGGCGGCCCGACAATGCGGTCGGCCAGTTCCGCATGGCGGGCTGCAAGGCCGATCTCGGTCTGCAAGACATGACGCTGGCCGAAGCGCGTGAGGCGGGGGCCGAGACATTGGTCATCGGTGTCGCCAACCGTGGCGGTAAAATCAGCGCGGCATGGAAAGAGGTGCTGATTGAGGCGCTGAACATGGGCTTTGACATCGCCTCGGGCCTGCACAATCTGTTGCGCAACGAAGCCGATCTGGTGACGGCTGCCGAGGCCAACGGCACCACATTGCATGACGTGCGCGTGCCCAGCGTCGAATACCCCATTGCCGACGGCAAGAAACGCAGCGGCAAGCGGGTTCTGGCCGTGGGCACCGATTGCTCGGTCGGGAAAATGTACACCGCCCTCGCGCTGGACGAGGCAATGCGCGAGAAGGGCATGAAAAGCACCTTCCGCGCCACCGGCCAGACCGGCATCCTGATCACCGGCGAAGGCGTGCCGCTGGATGCGGTGATCGCCGATTTCATGGCCGGATCGGTGGAATATCTCACCCCCGCCAATGACGATGACCATTGGGACATCATCGAAGGGCAGGGCAGCCTGTTCCACGTCTCTTATTCCGGGGTGACTATGGCGCTGATCCACGGCGGCCAGCCCGATGCGCTGATCCTGTGCCATGAGCCGACCCGGACCCATATGCGCGGCCTGCCGGAATACAGCCTGCCCAGTCTCGAAGCGGTGCGCGACATGGCGCTGACGCTGGCGCAGGTGCCGAACCCCAACTGCAAAGTCGTCGGTATCTCAGTCAACACCTACCACATGTCCGAGGCCGAGGCGGATGCCTATCTGGCCGAGGTTGAAGAGCGTCTTGGCCTGCCTGCGGTCGATCCCTTCCGCCAAGGGGCGGCGCGACTGGCCGATGCGCTGGCGGCGCTGTGACCATGCAGATCGACGTTACCGCAGATACGTTCAAACTGGCGCAGGTCTTTACCATCAGCCGCGGCTCGCGGACCGAGGCCAAAGTGCTGACCGTCCGCGTGACCGAAGGCGGCGTGACCGGCTGGGGCGAATGCGTGCCCTACGCGCGCTATGACGAGACCCTCGAATCGGTCACGGCTGAGATCAACGGCCTGCCGGGCGATATCACCCGCCAAGCGCTCTATGATCTGCTGCCTGCCGGGGCCGCACGCAACGCGGTCGACTGCGCGCTATGGGATCTAGAGGCCAAACGCGCAGGCAAGCGGGTGTGGGAACTGGCCGGGCTGACCGCGCCGGGGCCAGAGATCACGGCCTATACCCTTTCGCTGGACGAACCCGAGGCAATGCGCGCGCAGGCGGCGAAACACAGCTACCGGCCACTGCTGAAGATCAAGCTCGGCACGCCTGACGACATGCCGCGGCTCGAAGCGGTGCGCGCCGGGGCGCCCGATGCCACCATCATCATCGACGCCAATGAGGGCTGGTCGGCTGAGGTCTATGCCGACCTCGCCCCGCATCTGGTCCGTCTGGGTGTGGCGCTGGTCGAGCAACCTCTGCCCGCTGGCGAAGACGACGCGCTTTTGGGAATGGAGCGCCCGGTGCCGGTCTGCGCGGATGAAAGCTGCCATGACCGCGCCAGCCTGCCCGGCCTCAAGGGCAAATACGATGTGGTGAACATCAAACTCGACAAGACCGGCGGGCTGACCGAAGCGCTTTCCTTGCGCGATGCGGCGCGGGCGGAAGGCTTCGAGGTCATGGTCGGCTGTATGGTCGGCTCGTCGCTGGCCATGGCCCCGGCGACACTGGTCGCGCAAGGGGCAAAGGTGGTGGACCTTGACGGCCCGCTGCTTCTGGCAGAAGACCGCGACAATGCTTTGAAATTCGACGGCGCGGGCGTGCATCCCCCCGCCGCAGCGCTCTGGGGGTGACCATGCGAACTGTCTATGTAAACGGTGAATATCTGCCCGAGGATCAGGCCAAGGTCTCGATCTTTGACCGGGGTTTCCTGATGGCCGATGGGGTCTATGAGGTGACGAGCGTGCTGGATGGCAAGCTCATCGCCTTTGACGGCCATGCCGAGCGTCTGACCCGCTCGATGAACGAGCTTGACATGCGCGCGCCTGCGACCACCGAAGAACTGCTGGAAATCCACCGCGAGTTGGTGCGGCTGAACGACATCAAAGACGGGTTGATCTATCTTCAGGTCACGCGCGGGTCGGATGGCGACCGCGATTTCGCCTTCCCCGACCCCGAGACCACCGCGCCCTCGCTGGTGCTGTTCACGCAATCCAAGCCGGGGTTGGTCGACAACCCCGCCGCCCGTGACGGCATCCGCGTGATCAGCATCGAAGACATCCGTTGGGGCCGCCGCGATATCAAAACGGTGCAGCTGCTCTACCCGTCGATGGGCAAGATGATGGCCAAGAAAGCCGGTGTCGAAGACGCCTGGATGGTCGAAGAGGGTTTCGTGACCGAAGGCACGTCGAACAACGCCTATATCGTCAAGGACGGCAAGATCGTCACCCGCGAAACCTCCAGTGACATTCTGCACGGGATCACCCGTAAGGCGGTGCTGGAACTGGCCCGCGAGGCGCAGATGCAGGTGGAGGAGCGCAACTTCACCATCGAAGAGGCGCAGCAGGCGGATGAGGCTTTCGTCACCTCGGCCAGCGCTTTCGTGACGCCGGTGGTTGAGATCGACGGCGCCAAGATCGGCAGCGGCACGCCGGGCAAGCTTGCGCCCCGTTTGCGTGAAATCTATCTCGAAGAGATGCGCAAAACCGCGATCTGAGTTTCAGAACCGCGATAGAACCAGCCCCGCCGCCACCAGCGCGGCGGCGGCAATGCGGGTGGGGGTGATGGCCTGCACCGACAGCCCCAAGAGCCCCGTGGCATCGATCACCAGCGCCGCGCTCAACTGGCCAAGGATCAGCGCCGAGATCACTGTCAGCGCCCCCAGCGTTGGGATCGCCCAAAGCACCGACCAGACGTAGAAGGCCCCCAACACCCCGCCCAGCAGCAAAACGGGCGAGGCCGAGGCCGCGCGGGGCAGGGCGCTCAACTCGCCCCGCAGCAGCAAGACCCCCAACAGGATCGCAAAGCCGACGCCAAAGGACACCGCCGCCGCAGCGACTCCGCTGCCGATGTTGCGGCCTAAGGCAGCGTTGATCGGGGTTTGCAGGGCCACGGCGGCCCCGGCGATGGCGACGGTGATAAGGGCGAGGATGGGGGTGTTCATGGCGGCTCCGCTCTGTTTGGCCCCAGCATGAGAGATGTCCCGCCGGGTGCAAGGGCTTTCGCAGCGAGCGCCCGCGCGGCTAGACTGGCGCAAAGAGGAGGCCGCGATGCGCAGAGAGATTGACCGGGCAGAGATGGAAGCCGCCGTGGGCCGTGAATTGGGCGTCTCGCCGTGGTTCATGATGGATCAGGCGCGGATCGACGCCTTTGCCGATGTGACCGAGGACCACCAGTTCATCCATGTCGACCCGCTCCGCGCGGCCAAGACGGATTTCGGCGGCACCGTGGCCCATGGGATGCTCACCCTATCGATGATGTCGGGCATGGCTTACGGCGCGCTGCCGGTGGTGGCGGGCACGAAGGCGTCGATCAACTACGGGTTCGACAGCGTGCGCTTCATCGCACCTGTGCATTCCGGCAAGCGGATTCGGGGGCGGTTCACGCTGGCCGAGGCACAGAGGCGCGGGCGGGGTGACCTGATGACCCGCTTTGCCGCAACGGTAGAGATCGAAGGCGCCGCGCGGCCTGCGCTCAAGGCGGATTGGCTTGTGCTCTATCAGTTCTAGGCGAAGCCTTTGAGCACGCTTGGCCAAGGCAAAGGCGGGCGCACAGGGATGCACGCCCGCTTTGTGGGTTCATTCAAGCGGGTTGCTCAACCCTTTCCGACATTCTCTTCAAAAGCGGTTTTAAACGCCTCTTTCTGGCTGTCGTTCGCATCGGTCTGATAGTTGGCTTTCCATTCGTCCATCGTCATCCCGTAGAACAACTCGCGCGCCTCGTCCTTGCCCATCTCGATCCCGCGTTCGTTGGCGGCCTCTTGATACCAGCGCGACAGGCAGTTGCGGCAAAAACCGGCGAGGTTCATCATGTCGATGTTCTGCACATCCGTCCGATCTTCCATCAGGTGTTTCTGCAACCGGCGAAAGGCGGCAGCTTGCAGTTCGATCTCTTGTTGGCTGGGCATGACAGCTTCCTTCTCATATCACTGGACGGGACCGCGATGGACCGTCATTCTGATGAAACCTTTGACAGGCACTCATGGGGGCGCTAGGCCACCGGACAGGCGATGTTATCGTTAACATTCGCTCTGGGGACATAGGACACGAAGGAACAGATATGAGACGTTTGCGCAATGTAAAGATCGTGGCCACGCTTGGGCCAGCCTCTGAAACCCGAGAGGTGATCGCGGCATTGCACAACGCCGGGGCGGATGTTTTCCGCCTGAACATGAGCCACGGAAGCCACGAAGAGATCCGGGAAAAACACCGGATCATCCGCGATATCGAGAAAGAGACCGGCGGCGCGATCGGCATTCTGGCGGACCTTCAGGGGCCGAAGCTGCGCGTTGGTGTGTTCGAGGGCGATGGGCCAACCTTGGAAGAGGGGGCGTCTTTCCGGCTTGATCTTGACGAGACGCCGGGCGATGCGACCCGCGTCTGCCTGCCCCATCCTGAGATTTTCGCGGCGCTTGAGCCGGGCGCGAGCCTGTTGGTCAATGACGGCAAGATCCGCCTCAAGGTGCGCGACTGCGGCCCGGATTTCGCCGATTGCGAAGTGGTCACAGGCGGTGTCATCTCAAACCGCAAGGGCGTGAACGTGCCCGATGTGCTGCTGCCGCTGGCCGCGCTTTCCGAGAAAGACCGCGCCGATCTGGAGTTCGTCTGCGAATTGGGGGTCGACTGGCTCGCCCTCAGCTTTGTCCAGCGGCCCGAGGATGTGACCGAGGCGCGCGATCTGGTCAGAGGCCGGGCGGCGGTGCTGTCGAAGATCGAGAAGCCCGCGGCGGTGGAGCGGTTCGAAGCGATCTTGGATGTCAGCGATGGCATCATGGTGGCGCGGGGCGATCTGGGCGTGGAGCTGCCGGTGCAGAATGTGCCGCCGATTCAGAAACGTCTGGTGCGCAAATGCCGCGCGGCGGCCAAGCCGGTGATCGTGGCGACACAGATGCTCGAATCGATGATCGAAAGCCCGATGCCGACCCGCGCCGAAGTCTCGGACGTGGCGACCGCGATTTACGAAGGTGCCGACGCCGTGATGCTAAGCGCCGAATCTGCCGCCGGGGATTACCCGCTGCAGGCCGTGGCGACGATGGATAACGTGGCTCAAGAGGTCGAAGCCGATGCGACCTATACGCAGATCATCGAATCCTCGCGCACGGCGGATCGCACCACCGTGGCCGATGGCATCGTCGCCGCCGCGCGTGAGATTGCCGAGACGACGGACATCAAGGCGATCTGCTGCTTTACCCAATCGGGCACCACCGCCCTGCTGACCGCCCGCGAACGGCCCCGCGTGCCGATTATCGCCCTGTCGCCGCTGGTCAACACCGCGCGGCGTCTGGCGCTGAGCTGGGGCACGAATTGCATCATCACAGATGGACATGACCGGTTTAAGCTCGCCGTCTTGAGCGCCGCGCGGGCCGCCTTGTCAGAGGGTTACGCCGGACCGGAGGATCATATCGTGGTGACCGCAGGCGTGCCGTTCAACGTGCCGGGCAGCACCAATATTCTGCGCGTCGCGCCCTGTGACGAACGTTTGATTTACGCCTCCGATCCAGAGTAGCCTTTCCCCAGATAGGGGGATGTTGCGTGAACTCTGACTTGGCAATGGTGATGGGCATCGTTCTGGCGGTGCTGTCGATCCCCTCGATCCTGTCCGCGGTGACCGACCGTCGGTCGCCGCGCGCCTCGGCCATCACGATCTTGATCGCGGGCGGACTGATCGTCTTTGCGCTGCGCGAAAACCCGGGGCGCTATTCCTTTGAGAACCTGCCGGAGGTCTTCGTCTCGGTCGCGGCGGACTTCTTGCCCTGAGGGGCCGTGCGAAACCTCTTGCATCCCTGACCGACCGCGCCTATACGGCGCATCTTAGCCTGCACGACCGGCCTCAAGTGGCATGCCGAGTCGTGTTTATACCGAACTCAAAAGACGGAGACGGAAATGCCCAAGATGAAGACGAAATCGAGCGCCAAGAAGCGCTTCAAGGTCTCGGCGACCGGCAAGGTCATCGCCAGCCAAGCCGGCAAACAGCACGGTATGATCAAGCGGACCAACAAGTTCATCCGTAACGCACGCGGCACGACAACCCTGTCGGAAGCCGATGCAAAGATCGTCAAGGGCTTCATGCCCTACGCCCGCTGATTAAGGAGAGCCGAGATGTCCCGAGTTAAAGGTGGTACAGTCACCCACGCGCGTCACAAGAAGATCATCAAAGCCGCGAAAGGCTACTATGGTCGGCGCAAGAACGTCTTCAAGGTCGCCACGCAGGCGGTCGACAAGGCCAACCAATATGCAACGCGTGACCGCAAGAATCGCAAGCGCAACTTCCGCGCCCTGTGGATCCAGCGGATCAACGCCGCCGTGCGCAGCCACGACGAGGCGCTGACATACAGCCGCTTCATCAACGGCCTGACGCTGGCCGGCATCGAAGTGGATCGGAAGGTTCTGGCCGATCTGGCCGTGCACGAGCCCGAAGCCTTCGGTGCGATCGTCAAGCAAGCGCAGGACGCGCTGGCGGCCTAAGCCAAGATTGCTTTGAATTTGCGAAAGCCCTGCCGGATGGTGGGGCTTTTTGCGTTTGGGGGATCTGCGTTTCGGGCCGGCGTGCGGGCCTTGCCACAATCTTGCCCCGATAATCCCTTGCCACGGCCTTGCCTGCTCCTCACCCCCATGGACAATGTGCCCCAACGACAGGTCACTGTGCAGCCTATCTGCACCGGTGCCGCAGCAATTGGCGCTGTTCGTCGGCAAGTTATTTATAAATGGTGGGGACGTTTATGCCCGGAATTGTGATCAATAGGTTGGACGAAGACCCCCATGAGACGGTCTATGGTATTCGCGATGATACCAGTTCGCGCGGCGTCGATCTGGAGGGCGCGCGGATCACGCTGACCTATGCCGACGGCTCGGTCGAGACGCTGACGTGGCACGCAACAGATCCCTATACGAATGGCGCGGCGGTGGGGGAGGATACCCATATGTCCTTCGGCTATGACTGGCACCATCTGGAGACGACCAAACCGCTCGCCACGATGGAGATTGACCTCCAGCCCGCCAGTTCCGTCTTCGACACCACCACCACGTCGGATGACGATCCAAACGGTGGCTCGACCCCCACCTCGCTTGAGGGGTATCCCTTCCGCGTGGAGTCCGGCTCGCGGGATTTGGCCGGTGATCTTGAGGTGACCTATTCCGGCATCGTCAATCTGGCGGGCAGCCCGGCTGCGGGGGATCTTTTCACCACCATGACAGTCGATTTCTCAGACCTGCCCGAGGGCGGGTTATTGGGAAATTTGGCATGGAAGTCCGACATCGACACGATGCGCGAGGAGGGCGATCTGGTCTCGACCGGTGTGGCCTGTTTCGCGCGCGGCACGCTGATCACCACCGAGGCGGGCGATCTCCCGGTCGAGGCTTTGGCCCCCGGCGTGCGCGTGCTGACCCAAGGCCACGGCTATCAGGAGCTTGTCGCGGCGCTGCGCCGTTCGGTCGGGGCGGGGGAGTTGGCGAAGAACCCCAAGCTTTACCCCATCCGTATCCGTGCCGGAGCCTTGGGCGCAGGGCTGCCGAAGCGTGACCTCATGGTCTCAAGGCAGCATCGCATGGTCGCGCGTTCAGGCATCGTCAAGCGGATCTGCGGCGCGATGGCCGTGCTCGTCGCCGCGATCCGGTTGACCGAACTGCCGGGGGTGCATGTGGATGAGGGCATCTCACAGGTAGAGTATTTCCACTTGGTCTTTGAAAAACACCAGATCGTTTATGCCGAGGGCGCGCCGAGCGAGAGCTTTTTGCTGAATGCCGACACCGTGAAGACCCTCGGTCAGGCGCAGCGCGAGGAGTTCGCGACGCTCTTCCCCGCTTTGGTTGAGGGTGACGGCTTCGGCACCCCCGCGCATCAGATCCCAGCGGGGCCCGTGCAAAAGCGATTGGTCGCAAAGCACAAGAAAAACGGGCGCGCCCTGTTATCGGTTTAGGGTGTCGGGGTCATAGGGATTGTGGCTGGCGGCGGACAGGTTGATCCCGTCCTGTGACGCGCGGTGCGCAATCGCCTCTTCGCTGCGGTTCAGTTGCACCGCGATGAAGCTGGTCGCCGTGCCCTCTGCCGCAAGAATGCGAAGCTGTTCGAGGTCTTCGGCGCTCCATGGGGCGCCGGTGCTGCGGTCATAATCTGCCATGTCGGAGGCTCCTTTCACGGGCAAAACACGGCGCGGCCTGTGGCGGTTCCTCCCATGGGGAGAGGGGGCGCGGTCTTGCGCCCCCTCCTGCCGTCACTTCAAAAGCGCCAGCATCTCTTTCGCCGCTTCCTCGGACGAGGCGGGGTTCTGGCCGGTGACCAGCTTGCCGTCGACCAGCACATAAGACGCCCAATCGTCGCCTTTGCTGTAGTCGCCGCCGTTTTCCTTCAGCATGTCTTCGACCAAGAAGGGCACCACCTCGGTCAGACCAACGCCTTCTTCCTCGGTGTTGGTAAAACCGGTCACGCGCTTGCCCGAGACCAGCGGCTTGCCGTCGGCTTGGGTATCTTTGAACACGGCAGGCGCGTGGCACACGGCCCCCACGGGGCGGTCGGAGGCCCAGAAGGTTTCGATCAGGCGCTTGCTGTCGGCATCATTGGCCAGATCCCACAGGGGGCCGTGGCCGCCGGGGTAGAAGATCGCATCGAAACCGTCGGCGTCCACATCGCCCAGCACTTTGGTCGAGGCCAGCGCCTGCTGCGCGGCGTCATCGTCTTTGAACCGGCGGGTGGCATCGGTCTGCGCGTCTTCGCTGTCGCTATTGGGGTCGAGCGGCGGCTGCCCGCCCTTGGGTGAGGCCAGCGTCACATCCGCGCCCGCGTCTTTGAAAACGTAATAGGGGGCTGCGAATTCTTCGAGCCAGAAACCGGTCTTATTGCCGGTGTCGCCCAATTCGTCATGCGATGTCAGAACCATCAGGATTTTCATAGGTCTCTCCTTTCGGGGGAGGTTGGGCGCGCCGCTGAAGCAGGGCGCGCCGAGGGGATGCGGCCTAACGCTTTGCGGAGGTGGTGGTTCCCCCATGGCGCCACAACCCCTACGGCTTGCATTCGAGGGGCGAGAGGGCTAGCAGGACGGGGTATTATTCCAAGGGCCTGTCATGGACGATCTGAAGCAAAAGTACCTGAGCCAAATCGCCGATGCTGGCGACGAATCCGCGCTGGAAGACATCCGGCTGGCCGCCGTGGGCAAAAAGGGCGAAGTGGCGCTGAAAATGCGCGAGCTTGGCAAGATGACCCCCGAAGAGCGGCAGGTCGCTGGCCCCGCGCTGAACGCGCTGAAGGATGAGATCAACTCGGCCCTCGCCGCCAAGAAGGCCGGCCTTGCCGATGCCGCGCTGGACGAGCGCCTGCGCAGCGAATGGCTCGACGTGACCCTGCCCACGCGGCACCAGCGTCAGGGCAGTATCCATCCGGTCAGCCAAGTGACCGAAGAACTGACCGCGATCTTTGCCGAAATGGGCTTTTCCGTCGCCGAAGGCCCGCGCATCGACACCGATTGGTACAACTTCGACGCGCTGAACATCCCCGGCCACCACCCCGCGCGGGCCGAGATGGACACCTTCTATATGGCGCGTGCCGAGGGTGACGAGCGCGCCCCCCATGTGCTGCGCACCCATACCTCGCCTGTGCAGATCCGCACGATGGAGGCCGAAGGCGCGCCCCTGCGCATCATCTGCCCCGGCGGTGTGTATCGTGCCGATTACGACCAGACCCACACGCCGATGTTCCATCAGGTCGAAGGTCTCGCGATCGACAAGGATATCTCGATGGCGAACCTCAAGTGGACGCTTGAGGAATTCTTTGCCGCGTTCTTCGAGATCGACGGCATCAAGACCCGCTTCCGCGCCTCGCACTTTCCGTTCACCGAGCCTTCGGCCGAGGTCGACATCCAGTGTTCTTGGGTCGACGGCCAGCTGCGCATCGGCGAGGGTGATGGCTGGTTGGAGGTGCTCGGCTCCGGCATGGTGCACCCCAAGGTGTTGCAGGCGGGCGGGATCGATCCGAACGAGTGGCAGGGCTTTGCCTTTGGCATGGGGATCGACCGGATCGCGATGCTGAAATACGGTATTCCGGATCTGCGGGCGTTCTTTGATTCAGACCTGCGCTGGCTGCGGCATTATGGGTTCGCGAGCTTGGATCAGCCGAATTTGCATGGTGGGTTGTCGCGCTAAACTGCGCATGGAGCCTGCGACGACCGCCGCAGAAACATCAAAATGCACCGCGTGAGGCATGTCTGATATGAAACTCTTTCGACACGAGAACCGCGAGAACAACGCCCGATCTCGCGCGCTTTATGCGAAGTTCGAGATCGCCTACACGCTTATCGATTTCTGCGCGGCTGTCTGTTTCGTTGTCGGCTCCGTGCTGTTTTTCTTCGAAAGCACGCAGACCAGCGCGACATGGCTCTTTTTGATCGGGTCGATCTTCTTTGCGGCCAAGCCTTGTCTGCGGGTGGTCCGCGAAATCAAACTTTATCGGATGGGCGACATGGCCGATCTGGCCAAACGTTACGAGAATTAGGGAACGATCATGAAATTCACCCTCTCCTGGCTCAAGGACCATCTCGACACCACGGCGTCGATTGATGAGATCACCTATGCCCTGACCGACCTCGGCCTCGAAGTCGAAGGCGTCGAAAACCCGGCGGCGAAGCTTGCCGAGTTCACCCTCGGCTATGTGCAATCGGCCGAGAAACACCCCGATGCGGACCGGCTGAACGTCTGTCAGGTGGAAACCGACGAAGGCGTCATGCAGATCATCTGCGGCGCGCCCAATGCCCGCGCGGGCATCACCGTCGTCGTGGCCAAGCCGGGCGTCTATGTGCCGGGGATCGACACAACCATCGGCGTGGGCAAAATTCGCGGCGTCGAAAGCTTCGGTATGATGGCCTCCGAACGCGAGATGGAGCTGAGCGAAGAGCACGACGGCATTATCGAACTGCCCTCGGGCAAGCCCGGCGACCGGTTCATCGACTGGCTGGCCGAGAATGATCCCGCGAAGGTCGACCCGGTGATCGAGATCGCGATTACGCCTAACCGCCCCGATGCGCTCGGCGTGCGCGGCATTGCGCGCGACCTCGCGGCGCGGGGTCTGGGCAAGCTGAAGCCGCGCGATTGCGACGCGGTGGCGGGTAGCTTTGCCTCGCCGATCAGCGTCAGCATTGATGACGACACGCTGGACGGCTGCCCGGTGTTCTATGGCCGCTTGATTAAAGGCGTGAAGAACGGCCACAGCCCGCAGTGGCTGCAGGACCGGCTCCGCGCCATCGGGCTGCGGCCGATCTCGTTCCTCGTGGACGTGACCAACTTCTTCACCTTCGACCGCAACCGCCCGCTGCATGTCTTCGACGCCGACAAGGTCGCGGGCAATCTCCGCGTGCACCGCGCCAAGGGCGGCGAGGAGATCGCGGCGCTCGATGAGAAGAGCTACACCCTGCAAGAGGGCCAGATGGCTATCTCCGACGATAGCGGCGTGGAAAGCATCGCGGGCATCATGGGCGGCGAGGCGACCGGTGTGACCGAGGAGACGGTGAACGTCTTTGTCGAGAGCGCCTATTGGGACCCGGTCCAGATCGCCTATGCGGGCCGCGCGTTGAAGATCAACTCGGACGCGCGCTACCGGTTCGAGCGCGGCGTCGACCCGGCCTTCACGCCCGAGGGGCTTGAGCATGCCACGCGGATGATCCTCGATCACGCGGGCGGTGAGGCCTCCGAGGTTGTGGTCGCGGGGCAGGTGCCCGACACCTCGCGCGCCTACAAGCTTGATACCGCGCGGGTGCAGTCGCTCGTGGGCATGACGATCCCTGAGAGTGACCAGCGTGAGACGCTGAACGCGCTCGGCTTCCATCTCGACGGCGACATGGCGCAGGTGCCAAGCTGGCGGCCTGATGTGCAGGGCGAGGCCGATCTGGTCGAGGAAGTCGCGCGCATCGCCTCGCTGACGCAGCTCGAAGGCAAGCCCCTACCGCGCCTGACCACGGGCGTGCCGCGCCCGGTGCTCTCTCCCATGCAGCGCCGCGTGGTGACGGCACGGCGCACGGCGGCGGCGCTCGGCTACAACGAATGCGTGAGCTACAGCTTCATCGACCAAGCCTCGGCGGCGCTCTTCGGGGGCGGCACCGATGTGACGCGGCTGGAGAACCCGATTTCGTCGGACATGAGCCACATGCGGCCCGACCTGCTGCCCGGCCTGCTGCAAGCTGCCGCCCGCAATCAGGCCCGCGGCTTTGCCGACATGGCGTTGTTCGAGGTCGGCCCCGCCTTCTCCGGCGGGGAGCCGGGCGAGGAGCAGGTCATGGTCTCCGGTCTTCTGGTGGGTCGCACCGGCCCGCGGGATGTGCATGGCGCGGCGCGCGCGGTGGATGTCTATGACGTGAAAGCCGATGCCGAAGCAGTGCTGGCCGCCATCGGCGCGCCCGCCAAGGTGCAGATCCTGCGCGGGGCTGATGAATGGTGGCACCCGGGCCGTCACGGCAAGATCTGCCTCGGCCCCAAGAAGGTGCTCGGCGTCTTCGGCGAGGTGCATCCGCGCGTTCTGGCGGCGATGGACGTGAAGGGCCCGGCGATGGCCTTCACCCTCTACCCCGCTGAAGTCCCGCTGCCGCGCAAATCCGGCGCCACGCGCCCAGCATTGCAGATCAGCGACCTGCAGGCGGTCGAGCGTGACTTCGCCTTTGTCGTCGATGCCGATGTCGAGGCGCTGGCGCTGGTCAATGCCGCCAAGGGTGCCGACAAGAATCTGATCGAAGACGTGCGCGTTTTCGACGAGTTCATCGGCGGCAGCCTCGGCGAAGGTAAGAAATCCCTCGCCATCACCGTGCGCCTGCAGCCCAGCGACAAGACGCTGAAGGATGCAGACATCGAAGCCGTGGGTGCTAAGGTGGTCGAAAAGGTGACCAAGGCCACCGGCGGCGTGCTGCGCGGCTGAACCAAGGAAGGACGGAAACGATGAAAGTCTACCTCTCCGGTGAAATCCACACCGATTGGCGCGAACAGATCACCGAAGGGGCGCGCAGCCTCGACGTGACCTTCACGGCGCCCGTCACCGACCACGCCGCCTCTGATGACTGCGGCGTGGCGATCCTCGGCGCGGAGGACGACAAGTTCTGGCATGACCGTAAGGGCGCACAGATCAACGCGATCCGCACCCGCAAGGCGATTGCCGAGGCGGATGTCGTCGTGGTGCGTTTCGGTGACCAGTACAAGCAGTGGAACGCGGCCTTCGATGCGGGCTATGCCGCAGCACTTGGCAAATCGCTGATCATCCTGCACGGCCCCGACCACGCCCATGCGCTGAAAGAGGTCGACGCGGCGGCGCTCGCCGTGGCCTCCGAGCCTGCGCAGGTGGTGGAGATTCTGCGCTATGTCCTGACCGGTACGCTGCCGGGGTGACGCGGCAGCGGGGCTAGCCGCGTTAAAATTGAACATCTATCAAGGGTTTAAGCGCGAATCGATTCGGCAGCGTGCTGGACGCCGCTGCTTTGCGGACTAAACCTTCACTAGCTGGAGGTTCATCAGCCGTGATCTGCCCCCCGAAAGGCAGGCCATATCCGACCCCCGCTGTCGTGCCATAATCGCGCGGCGGGTTAACTTTGGAAGGAGAAGGTCCATTTTAGCCGACACGCCCGCAGAGCAGGACGAGCGTCTAGAGACGCTCTATTCCTATGATATTCTTGATACCGAAGCCGAAGCGGATTTCGACGATATCGTCGAGCTTTCGTCCAATATCTGCGAAACGCCCGTCTCTCTGATCAGTCTGGTTGATGAAAAGCGCCAATGGTTCAAGGCGCGCGTCGGGTTCGAGCCGCATGAGACGGCCCTTGATCAATCGGTCTGCTCTCATGCTATTCTCGATGAGGGCTATACCGAGATTGCGGATATGGGGGCGGATCCGCGCACCTCCGACAATCCGCTTTATGTTGGCGACCCTCGGGTGAAATTCTATGCCGGTGCCAATCTTGTCGCGCCGAACGGCCAGCCGATTGGCACGCTTTGCGTGCTGGATACCAAGCCGCGGACCCTGAATGATTTTCAACGCCAAGCGCTGCAAACCCTGTCGCGCCATGTGATGATGCAGTTGGAACTGCGCAAGAAAATCCGCATCGAAGCGGCGCTGCGCGCCGAGATGGACCACCGGGTGAAGAACTCGTTCCAGACCATCGCCTCATTGCTGCGCATGGCGACGCGCAAGGTGCAAGACCCCGACGCCAAGGACGTGCTTGCCCTTGTCGAGCGCCGTTTCGGCGCGGTGGCATCGCTGCACAGCGAGTTGATGGGGCAGGGTGGCCGAAGCAAGGTGCAAACCACCTCCTATCTCGAACAACTGAACAAGCTTCTCGCCGCCAGCGCGCCGGACCACGTTACCATCTTTTGCGCGGCTGAGCCGGGCGAGTTGCAGGCCGTGCAGGCCTCAGCCCTCGGCATGATCGTGAGCGAATTCGTGGCCAATTCGATCAAACACGCCTTCGCCGGGGACCGGGCAGGGGAAATCAAAATCTCCCTACGGCGGCAGAAGGGGGCCGAGGGCTGGCTTTTGGAATGCCGTGACAATGGCTGCGGCCATGCCGGTGCCGTCTCGGGGGCCGATAGCACGGGGCTGGGGCGGATGTTAATGGCCACGGCAGCCGAGCAGTTGAACGGGCGTCTGACGACCGATTTCAGCCCCGAGGGCGCGCTTTTGCGGGTCTGTTTTCGGGATTGAACAGGCGCGGGCCGTAAAACGCGCGATTTACCGTAAAACTTTATTGACCGTTCTATATGCTAGTCCGCACTATCGACCGTGATGGCGGGGTTATCGGCGCGCCTTAGAATAGGGACAGAACTGTGATTCAAGAATTCAAGGATTTCATCGCCAAGGGCAATGTCATGGACATGGCCGTTGGTATCATCATCGGCGCGGCCTTCACGGCGATCGTGTCGTCACTGGTGGCGGACCTGATCAACCCGATCATCGGGCTTTTCACCGGCGGGGTGGATTTCACCAATAACTATGCCGTGCTGTCGGGCGATGTGCCCGCGACGGCTTCGCTAGAGCAGGCGCGGGAGGCGGGGGCTTCGGTCTTCGCCTATGGCTCGTTCCTGATGGCCGTGATCAACTTTTTCATCATCGCCTTCGTGGTCTTCATCCTGGTGAAGATGGTGAACCGGGTGAAGGCGGCTGCGGAAAAGCCGGATGAGGTGGCACCAGAGGTCAAGACCGGCCCATCGCAGCTCGATGTATTGTTGGAAATTCGAGACGCTTTGAAGACGCGCTGAGCGCTGCTTTCGAAATGGAAAGGCCCGCCAATCTGGCGGGCCTTTTGTTTGGCCGCTGACGTTCAGCCCGCGATGGCCTGATCCGCGGTGATGCTGTCGAGCCCAAGCGCTTCGCCCACGGCGGCATAGGTCAGCTTGCCCGCGTGGACGTTCAGCCCGGCCTTGAGGTGCGGGTCATCCGCGCAGGCCTGTTTCCAGCCCTTGTCGGCCAGTGCCAGCATGAAGGGCATGGTGGCGTTGCCAAGCGCGATGGTCGAGGTGCGCGCCACCGCGCCGGGCATATTGGCCACACAGTAATGCATGATGCCGTCGACCTCATAAACCGGGTCTTGGTGCGTCGTCGCCTTGGAAGTCTCGAAGCAGCCGCCTTGGTCGATGGCCACGTCGACCAGCGCCGCTCCGGGTTTGAGTTCCGACAGTTGCGCGCGGCTGATCAGCTTGGGGGCCGCGGCCCCGGGGATCAGCACCGCGCCGATGATCATATCGGCCTCACGCGCCAGTTCGATGGTGTTGCCCGCGCTGGCATAGGCGGTCTTGAAGGTGCCGCCATAGATGTCATCGAGATAGCGCATCCGGGGCAGGGAGCGGTCGAGCACGGTCACATCCGCGCCCATGCCCGCGGCGATGCGGGCCGCATGGGTGCCGACGACGCCGCCGCCGATGACCATAACCTTAGCCGGGCCGACACCGGGCACGCCGCCCATCAGCACGCCGCGCCCGCCATTGGCCTTTTGCAGCGTCCATGCGCCGACCTGCGGTGCCAAACGGCCCGCGACCTCGGACATTGGGGCCAGAAGGGGCAGGCCGCCATTGCGGTCGGTCACGGTTTCATAGGCAATCGCCGTGCAGCCCGAGGCTAGCAGATCGTGGGTTTGATCCGGGTCGGGCGCGAGGTGCAGATAGGTGAAGAGCAGCTGGCCTTCGCGCAGCATCTTGCGTTCGCCCGCCTGCGGCTCCTTGACCTTGACGATCATGTCGGCTGTGGCAAAGATCTCCTCGGCCGTGTCGATGATGGTGGCGCCTGCGGCGGTGTAGTCAGCGTCTTCGAAACCCGCGCCGACCCCGGCCCCCGCCTGCACGATAACCTCATGCCCATGGGCGATGGCTTCTTGTGCGGCATTGGGCGTCAGGCCGACGCGGAATTCCTGCGGTTTGATTTCTGTCGGGCATCCGATTTTCATGGGGGGTCCTCCTCCTCCGTAGTGGGACAGGATTATCATATCCGCCGTGCATATCGCTGCGAAATTGGGGTCGCCAAGGGGCGCATCCTTCGAATATAATCGCGCTGGGTTGCTTCCTCACGCGAAAGTATTGCGCATATGGCCTTGGATGAGATTGATCGGCGTGTTCTGCGGGCTTTGCAGCGCAATGGGCGGATGTCCAATGCTGAACTGTCGGAGGTGGTGCATCTGTCGCCTTCGGCCTGTCATCGCCGTGTACAGCGGTTGGAGAAGGAAGGGTATATCCGCGACTATGTGGCCCTCTTGGACCCGCGCAAGCTGGATATGCCGACGACGGTCTTTGTGGAGATCACTCTACAGGCGCAGGCCGAAGAGGTGTTGGAGGCCTTCGAGAAGTCGGTCTCGCGCATTCCCGACGTGTTGGAGTGTCACCTGATGGCCGGGACGGCGGATTACCTGTTGAAGATCGTGGCCGAGAATACCGAAGATTTCGCTCGTATTCACCGCCAGCATTTGGCGCGGCTGCCGGGGGTGGCGCAGATGCAGTCGAGTTTTGCGCTCAGGACGGTGTGCAAGACCACGGCGCTGCCGGTGTAGTTGGAAAGCCCGGAATCAAGGCCGTAAGGCCGCCGGGCAGCGCCAGACCGCCCGGACGGGCTGGCGCTTTTGCAATCGGAGTGCTGGCCCGGAGCCTTGCACATGGGTTGCCGCCATAAACTGCCCAATCGAAGGGATTTCGAGCGCCATTCCGCGGTCTGGCGCTGCCCGGCTCCGCTGCGCTCCCCCACAAAACAAAACCCCCGCTGCCATGGGCACCGGGGGTTCTATATCTGTCGCGTGTCGCGGGGATGATTTACATCATACCTTCGCGTTGCGCTTTTTTGCGTGCCAGCTTACGGGCACGGCGGATCGCTTCAGCTTTCTCGCGCGCTTTTTTCTCGGACGGTTTCTCGAAATGTTGCTTGAGCTTCATTTCACGGAAAACGCCTTCGCGCTGGAGCTTTTTCTTCAGAGCCCGGAGGGCCTGATCGACGTTGTTGTCGCGAACACTAACCTGCATGTGGTTGTCACCACCTTTCTAGGATAAAGTTGCAAGGAATTGCAGGAAATGGGCCTATAACAGCCTATATCACGTTTGTCCACCCCATCACGCCCCGATAGGAGCCCGCCATGACACCGCCCAAGGCCGACCCAAAGGACCAATTGCTGGATGCCGCATTGATGCATGTGCCGTTTGACGGCTGGTCGCCCGCGACCTTCAACGCCGCGATCAAGGACAGCGGTCTGGACCCGGCGCTGGCCCGTGCGGTCTGCCCGCGCGGTGCGGTCGATCTCGCGGTGGCCTATCACCGGCGCGGCGATGCCAAGATGGTCGAAGGCTTGGCGCAGGCCGATCTGTCAGCGCTGCGCTTCAGGGACCGTATCGCCAAGGCCGTGCGCCTGCGGCTCGAAGCCGGGGATCGTGAGGCGATCCGCCGGGGCAGCACGCTTTTCGCCCTGCCGCATCACGCCCCCGAAGGGGCCGGGCTGATCTGGGAGACCAGCGATAAGATTTGGACCGCGCTTGGCGATACCTCGGAGGATGTGAATTGGTACAGCAAGCGGGCCACGCTGTCGGGGGTCTATTCGGCCACGCTGCTCTATTGGCTGGGGGATGCCAGTGAGGGGCATCAGGCGACATGGTCGTTCCTCGACCGGCGCATCGACGATGTGATGCAGATCGAAAAGCTCAAATCCCATGTGCGCGAAAGCCCGACGCTGAGCCGTCTGATGGCCGGGCCGAACTGGCTGTTGAGCCATGTCAAGGCCCCGCGCGGGCAACGTGACCCCGATCTGCCGGGCCGTTGGACGCCGCCAAGCTGAGGCGCGCTGCGGGCTTCCCCGCCCGCGCGGCAGGTGGTAGGGCGGGGCACCCGGTTTTACCACAGGCACCCGATGACCAACGCGACCCTTCCGCTCATCGATATCGACAGCATCAGCTACACCCCCGGCGGCACGCCGGTGCTGCAGGGCGTGAGCCTGAGCTCCGATGCCGCGCGGATCGGCATCGTGGGCCGCAACGGCTCGGGCAAGACCTCTTTCGCGCGGGTTCTGTCGGGGCTGGTGGCCGCTGATGAGGGGCAGGTGCGGATTGCCGGGGTCGATGTGGCCCGCGATCGCCGCCGCGCGATTGGCGCGGTCGGTATCCTGTTTCAGAACCCCGACCACCAGATCATCTTCCCCACGGTAGAAGAGGAAATCGCCTTTGGCCTACGGCAAATGGGCCAATCCAAAGCGGAGGCCGCGCGGGGCGTGGCGGCGATCCTCGGGCAATTTGACAAGCGCCATTGGGCGCAGGCGTCGATTCACCAACTCTCCCAAGGGCAGCGGCAGTTGGTTTGCCTGATGGCGGTCTTGGCGATGCAGCCACGGGTGGTGGTGTTGGACGAACCCTTTGCCGGGCTCGACATCCCCACGCGGTTGCACCTCGAACGGGTTTTGGCGGGGCTGGACCTGACGCTGGTCCATATCACCCACGATCCGGCGGCGGTGGCGGCATACGATCACGTTCTCTGGCTGGAGCGCGGCGAGGTCGTCCAGCAAGGCAGCGCCCGCCCGGTGCTGCGCGCCTTTGAGACGCGGATGAAGGAATTGGGGGCGAGTGATGATCTCTCTGACCTCGCCGGTTGAGACCCGCGCCCATGGCTGGCCTGCCGGGGCCAAGCTGGGGGCGCTCTGCCTGGCCACGCTTCTGCTCTTCGGGGTGGAGGAGCCGGTTTGGCAAATTCTCTTCTGTGCCGGGATGCTGCTGCTCTATGCCCTGCCGGGGCGGCCCTTTCTGCGCGCCGGGTTGGGGCGTCTGTGGATGCTTTGGCCTTTCGTCGGGCTGATCCTGCTGTGGCATGTCTTGACCGACGATGCGGAGGCGGGCCTCGTGATCGCGCTGCGGATGATCACTGCCGTGGGGCTTGCAAACCTCGTCACCATGACCACGAAACTTACCGATATGATGGGGGTGGTGCACTGGCTCGCCGCTCCGCTGCGCCGTTTCGGGCTGCGCACGCGGAGCCTTGAGTTGGCCGTGGCGCTGGTGGTGCGTTTCACCCCCGTACTGGCGGCCAAGGGGCAGATGCTGTCGCTGGCGTGGCGCGCACGGTCGCGCAGGCGGGCGGGCTGGCGCGTGGTGATGCCCTTCACGGTTCTGGCCATCGACGATGCCGAACATGTGGCCGAGGCGCTGCGCGCGCGGGGCGGTCTGTAATGCTTGACCGGGGCAGGGGGGTGGCCTAGGCAATGGAAAATTCAACCCAAGGATCCTTCCAATGGAACGCAATCTGACCATGATCGCCCTCTTTGCCGCGTTGATCGCGGCACTGGGCCTGATTCCGAAATTCACGCTTGGCTTCGGCGTGCCGATCACGGCGCAGTCGCTGGGGGTCATGCTCTGTGGCACGGTGCTGGGCGCTTGGCGCGGTGGCCTTGCGGCGCTTTTGTTCGTGGCGCTTGTGGCCCTTGGTCTGCCGCTTCTGGCCGGGGGCCGTGGCGGTCTGGGCGTCTTTGCCTCGCCGACCGTGGGTTTCCTTGTCGGCTTCCCGATCGGGGCTTTCGTGACCGGCTTTATCATGGACCAGTGGCGCAGCGCGCCGGTGGGTCTCGCGGCTGGGGTTTCGGCGGTCTTGGGCGGCATCCTCGTGGTCTATGCCTTCGGCATCTTCGGCATGATGATGACGCTGAACAAAACGCTGGTCGAGGCGACCCTGCTGGTCCAAGCCTTCATCCCCGGTGACCTGATCAAAGCCGTGCTGGCGGGGTTCATCACCTCCGGTCTGGCCAAGGCGCGCCCGGCAAGCCTGCTGTCGCGCAGCTAAACGATTGGCCCGCTCCCCGAGGGGGCGGGCCGCTACAGCCGCATCAGCGCGGCAGAGCCGATCCCCCCGGCGGCGGCAATCGCCGCCAAGCCGATGCCCGATCCCCGCGCCACCAACTCATGCCACAGCCGCACCGCATTGATCGCGCCTGATGCGCCAATCGGATGCCCGCGCGCCAAAGCGCCGCCACCCCTGTTGACGATCCGCGGCGCGATCCCCGCACCGGTGACGCAGGCGATGGCCTGCACGGCATAGGCCTCCATGATCTCGGCGCGGTGCAGGTGGTTGGCTTCCAATCCGCTTTGACGAAAGACTTCTCCGATGGCCACCAATGGGGCCAGTCCCGGCTCTTCGGGGCGGCTGCCCTTCGTCCCCGCTGCGATGAGTTCGACTTTCGGCAGGGTGAGGTCCGCTGCCACCCGCTCTGACACGACGACGCAAAAGGCCGCGGCATCGGCGGCGACGGCGGCATTGGCAGCGGTGATGTCGCCGGAAAGCACCTTGGCCCGGCTGCATAGCGCGGGGGTGAGGCGGCGGGTGAAGGCATCGGTTGAGACGCCTGCGAGCGGCACCAGTTCCGCTTCGGTTGGGGGCTGTGCGCGGGCCTTCGCATGGCTTTCCACGGCCCAGTCATCCTGTTCTGCGCGGGAAATGCCTTGGGACCGGCCAAGCGCCGCGGCGGCCTCCGCCATGTCCGGGTCGCGTTCGGGCCATGGGGTAAAGGGCGCTTGGGTATAGGCCTCTGCCGGGCGGCCATCGGCGAAGGTGCGGTAGCGCAGCGGCTGGCGAGAGTAGCTCTCGGCCCCGCCCGCCACGACGATATCGGCGGCACCGGAAAGGACCATCTGCCGCGCCAGTGCCAGCGCGTCCAATCCCCCTGCGCATTGCCGGTCGATGCTCAAGCCCGCCACCTGTTCGGGCAGCCCCGCGGCCAAAGCGATGCTGCGCGCGGGGTTGCCGCCGGGGCCGAGGGCGGTGCTGCAAATCACCTCGTCGACCTGCGCAGGGTCCAGCCCCGCGCGGCTAAGGGCAGCAGAAAGGACCGGCGCGGCAAGGTCGGGCAGGGAAAGATGCGCCAGCGCACCGCCGCGCGGGGCGACCGGGCTGCGGCAGGCCGAGACGATATAGGCGCGGGTCACCTTTGGCCCTCCACCCAATCCGAGAGGGCGCGCAGGTCGGGCTTGCCCGAGGGCAGCAGGGGCAGGTCGGGGCGGAAATAGATGCGCCGCGGGGACGTCAGGGGCCCGAGCGTCGCGCGGCAATGGGCAATGATCTCTTCGGCGGGCGGCTCTCCTGCCGGGGCTTCGACTACCGCGACCAGATGCTGCCCTCGCAGCGCATCGTCTCGGGGCAGAACCGCGCAGGGCAGGCCAGTTTGGGCGCTGATCACGGCCTCTACCGTTTCGGGGAAAACCATCTGGTCGGCGATCTGCACCATGCGCTGCCGCCGCCCCTTGATCCAGAGGTTGCCCTTGGCATCCAGCGCGCCCATCTCACCCACGGTCACGAAGCCCTCCCGCCAGCGGGTCTCATCGCTGTGGCCCAGTGCGTAGCCATCGAAGAGGTAGGGGCTGCGCACCCAGATCTCGCCCACGCCAGTTGCGGGCTGGCCTTCCTCATTCATCAGACGCAGCTCGACACCGGGGTAGGGGCGGCCCACCGAGCCTTCGGGCGTGTCAGCATCGGCCAGCGTGATAAAACTCGTCTCCGCCGCGCCGTAGAAAACGTGCACCGCCGCTTGGGGGCAGAGCCGCCCCACCGCCGCCCGGGTCGCCGGATCGAGCGCGCCACCGCCGCAAAGGACCAAGCGCAGCGATGGCAGCGGGGCTACGGCAGCGCGGGCAAGCAGGCGCAGCTGGGTCGGCGTGGCGTAGAGGATCGCCGCTTCAGCCTCAGCGATCCGCTCTGCCTGTCGCCGGGGAGCGTGATCCGCCAGCACATGCGCGTCGAGGCCAAGATGCAGCGCTTCCAGCACCGCATAGAGCGATAGGGAATGGCTGAGCTGCCCCAACACGGCGACGCTGTCGCGGAGGGTAAGGGCGAAACGGTCAGCATTGACCTCAAAACTGGCGATCCAAGAGGCTTGGCTGCGTCGGACCGCCTTGGGCCGCCCCGACGCGCCGCCGGTCAGGGTGAGAAAGGCCGCGGGCGAGCAGGAGATGTCATCGGGCAGGGGCCAGTCGCTGAGGCAAAAGGGGGCCGGCTGGGTGATCGCTGTGGTTAGGGCCGCCAGTGCGTCGAAGGCCGGAGTGGCGGGCAGGGCGCGGTAGCTGTCGTGCTGGCCTTCGGGCGCGCGGGGCAATTCCCGCTCCCCTGCATAAAGCCGCGCGGCCTCATGCCATTTGAACCTGTCTTGCCCGCGCATCCGCCTCTCCCTCTTCCGTGGGGTCTCAAATTCCGGGTGCACGCCCCGGGGCCGCCCGTTAGGCTGCGGCGAAACCAGACCCGAGGATACTTCAGACATGACAGAGACCATGCGTGCAATCGAAATCACCGAACCCGGCGGTCCGGACGTTCTGCAAGGCACCACCCGCCCGCGGCCCCAGCCGAAACACGGTCAGGTCATCATCAAGGTCGCCTATGCCGGGGTGAACCGCCCCGATGCGCTGCAACGCGCGGGCCGCTACGCGCCGCCCGCCACCGCCAGCGATCTGCCGGGGTTGGAGGCCTCGGGCGAGGTGGTCGAAGTCGGGCCGGGGGTAACGACACTGGCCCCGGGCGATCTGGTCTGCGCCCTGCTGCCCGGCGGCGGCTATGCCGAATATGTCGCCACCCCCGCGGCACATTGCCTGCCGATTCCTGAGGGCATGGGGCTGAAAGAAGCGGCCTGTCTGCCCGAGACATTCTTTACCGTCTGGTCCAACCTTTTCATGCGAGGCGGGCTTAAGGCCGGGGAGAAAGTGCTGATCCACGGCGGCTCTTCCGGGATCGGCACCACGGCGATCCAACTGGCCCGCGTCTTGGGCGCGCGGGTCTTCGTGACCGCCGGCACCGACAGCAAATGCGCGGCCTGTATGAAGCTGGGGGCCGAGGTGGCGATCAACTATCGCGACACGGATTTCGTCGACGTGATGCAGGCCGAGGGCGGTGCGGATGTGATCCTCGACATGGTGGGCGGCAGCTATATCAACCGCAACCTCAAGGCCTTGGCCGAGGACGGCAGGCTGGTGCAAATCGCGTTTCTGCAAGGGGCCAAGCAAGAGGTGAACTTCGTCACGCTGATGACCCGCCGCCTGACTATGACCGGATCGACCCTGCGGCCGCAGAGCGATCTGGCCAAGGCGCGGATTGCGGAGGAGCTTTTGCAGAACGTCTGGCCCCTGTTGGAGCAGGGCCGCGTCGCCCCGGTGATGGACAGCACCTATGACCTGTCCGAGGCGAATGATGCCCACCGCCGGATGGAAGCCAGCGGCCATATCGGCAAGATCGTCCTGAAGGTGGGCGGTGAACTGCAGGGTGAAGAAGATCAGTAAAACTTGAGACAGTAACGAATTGTTAACCAGTAATTCGTTTACTGAAGGCACGGGTGGCCGGGACGCTGACCACCCGTGTTGGAGAGAGAGCCGAAAGGCATTGAATGCGGGGGAGGAAATTACGCCTCTCCCGCTTTCGGCAGACTATAGGCCCGGATGGGTCTAGCGCAGAGGGGTGAACAGCGCGTTATCAAGCGTGCAGTCCCGCCGAACGTCCGGCCCGCAGGGGATGAACTCAAGCTCGCGGGACAGGCAGATACGCGCCTCTTGGATGTGCCCTTGCTTGCAGGTGATGGTGATCCCCCGCGCGGTCAGGTCCGGGTTCGCTTTGAGGAAGGCCTCTTCCACCACCGCTGCGGGGAGGGACACGGTACGGTCGAGCTTGCGAAAGACCTCGGGGCGCTTGATGCGGGCATAGGCCTCCCGCGAGAGGGCGAAGTAATCCGCTGGGTCCAACCCGCTGCAAGAACCGTGTTTCTTCCACTGGTGCCATGCTAAGCCACCGGTGCCCATGATATCGGCCATCGCCCCGGTCTGGGCGCGGCTGGGCGGGCGGCGGCCACTTTGGCAATAGGACGGGTATCCCCGAGTGAACTGAGGCCAGAGGCCATGTAGGGTCCAACCGTGGTCTTTCGCGGCGTCGCATTGCGGAGATTGCCGCGCGTCGCCGGTCAATTCGCACCAATTGGGCGACCATGACAGGGACATGACGTAGTAGTCGAACTCGCCCGAACGCTCCCCTTCGGCCAGCGTGGCGGTGGGGGCGATCAGCCCGAGGATCAGCAGACAGGCGCGCAGTGGCCGCATTGGGTCTTCCCTTATGACGTTTGAGCCAGTATACAGCCGCCAACTTCCCCGACAATGGAGACCGTTCTGCCAAGCAGGACAGCCTTTCAGGCGACGGGAAAATTGCGTTTTTAGGAGAGTGAAATGGCAAAACCGATTATGGCCAAAGCCACCGCCGTCTGGCTCGTGGACAACACCACCATCAGCTTCAAGCAGATCGCCGATTTCGTCGGCATGCACGAACTCGAAGTGCAGGGCATCGCCGATGGCGACGTGGCGCAGGGGGTGAAGGGGTTTGATCCGGTTGCCAACAACCAGCTGACGCAGGAAGAGATCGACGCGGCGCAGGACAATCCGCTGCACAAGCTGAAGCTCAAGTTCAACGCCGCCGCCGAGGGCGAAGAGAAACGCCGCGGCCCGCGCTACACCCCGCTCAGCAAACGTCAGGACCGTCCGGCGTCGATCCTGTGGCTGGTCAAATTCCACCCCGAACTGTCCGACGGTCAGGTCAGCAAACTGGTGGGCACCACCAAGCCGACGATCCAAGCGATTCGCGAGCGCACGCATTGGAACATCGCCAACATCCAACCGATCGACCCGGTCGCGCTGGGCCTGTGCAAACAGTCCGAGCTTGACGCCGCCGTGCAAAAGGCTGCCGCGAAAAAGGCCGCCGCGGGCGAGGTGATGAACGACGACGAGCGCCGCAAACTCGTCTCGACCGAGCAGAGCCTCGGCATGGAGAGCGAGCCGAAAATCCCCACGGCCATCGAAGGGCTGGAAACCTTCACCCTCTCCGGCAACAGCACGGATGACGAGGAAGAAGAGAGCCACACCAAGGGCGATTACTCTGACGCCGACAGCTTCTTCTCGCTGCCCGACAGCACCGATGAAGACGATGAGGACGAAGACAAAGCCAAGGGCTAAGCACCTTCAAGGCGGTGTGGCGAAAGGAACTTTCGCCGTAAAGATGTGTTAGAATGACAGGGCGTCGGGTATTCCGGCGCCCTGTTTTGCTTTGTACAAAAGGCGCGGCGCGCCGGGGGATGGATTTGGAAACGGCATTGGACTGGGTGATCTGGGGACTGGCGGGGGTGCTAATACTGGGCAGCCTGCTGCCGCTGAGCAAATTGCCCTTCGGGGCGATCCGCGGGCTGGCCTTTCCTCGGGAACAATTCCTCGGCTTGGCACTGTTGCTGGCAATCGGGTTCGCCCTGTCGCAGGGGGTGACGACACCCTCGGGCATGGCCGGGATCGCGTTGATGCTGGGGGTCGCCGCGCTTCACGCACTTTACATCACCAAGTTCACCCCGCTGTGGCGCAAGCAATCTTTGGCGGCCTCGCCCGAGTTGCGCCGCGCGACGGACCGGCATTTCAGCCTGCTGGCCGCCAATGTCAAAATGTCCAACCGCGACTATGGCAAGCTGATCGCATTGGCCGAGGCGCGGGTGCCAGATATCTTCATGGCGATCGAGGTGGATCAGGCCTGGATCGACGCGCTGGATGACGGTCTGGGCAAGAACTACGAGCATCGCGTCGACGTGCCGCTCGACAATGGCTATGGGCTTTGCCTCATGTCGAAACTGCCGCTGTCGGAGGTCGAGGTGCGCGAGTTGGTCACCGAAGAGGTGCCCTCCATCCGCGCTCGGGTGCACCTGCCGGTGGGGGAGGATTTCCGCCTATACGTCGTCCACCCCGAACCGCCCGTGATCGAACATGACACCAAAGGGCGCGACAGCGAGATCGCCTTGGTCGGTATCGAGGCTGAGAAGGACCCGCTGCCCGCCGTGGTCTCGGGGGATCTGAACGATGTGGCTTGGTCGACCACGACCCGGCGCTTTCAGCGGCTTTCTGGTCTTTTGGACCCGCGGGTGGGGCGCGGCATGTACAACACATTCAGCGCGACGATGCCTTGGATGCGCTGGCCTTTGGATCACCTCTTCCACGATCCGCAGTTTCGTCTGCTAGAGATGGACCGCTTGGACAAGATCGGGTCGGACCACTTCCCGATGTGGTTCGTCCTCGCCATGGCCGAGACCGAAGCCGCCGAGAGCGACCCCGAAGAAACCGACCCCGAAGAAGAGCGGGAAGCCAAGAATATGATCAAAGAAGAACGGAAAAGAGACCGCGACCCCATCGGCAGCGATTGGGAAGACGAGGAAAACTAACAATTTGCCGTAGGGGCAATTTTACCCCTTGTACGAATCCAAAAACGGCGTATGTGGCGCGTTACAGACGCCAACGCACGCGCCTCTGGCCGGTCAGTTCCCACTCTGACTGACCCGCGTTTATGTAGCGACGGTAACGTCTCTTGAAACGACACGCGGGGAACCAGCCCCACCTGCTCTTTGGAGATGACCATGAATGCTACAGTCCCCGGCGCCCTGCGCGCCGCACCGTCCTTTCACGCCGACCCGGCTGCGGCCTATATCGCCGCCAACAGCTTTGACAAGCCGACGCTTGTGATCAGCCGTGACCGCGTGGCCGCGCAATATGACGCGCTGCACAAAGGTCTGGGCGAGGCGCATATCCATTACGCGGTGAAGGCGAACCCGGCGCCGGAAATCATTCGTCTGCTGGTCAACAAAGGCTCTGGCTTTGATGCGGCCTCGCGGGCCGAGATCGAACTGTGCCTGAGCCAAGGGGCCAAGCCCGAGAATATCTCTTTCGGTAACACCATCAAACGTGCCTCGGACATCGCTTTTGCCCATTCGGCGGGGGTGACGCTGTTTGCGGCGGATAGCGAAGCCGAATTGGACAAGATCGCCGCCCATGCGCCGGGCGCGCGGGTCTACCTGCGCTTGATCGTCGAAAACTCCATGGCCGACTGGCCGCTCAGCCGGAAATTCGGCTGTGCCGGTTCGGCGCTGCCCGCGTTGCTGAACCACGCGGTTGCCGTGGGCCTCGTGCCCTTCGGCCTGTCGTTCCACGTCGGCTCGCAGACCCGCAAGGCGGAGTTCTGGAACCCGGTGTTGGATCAAGTCGCGCCGCTGTGGCACGCCGCGCGTGCCGATGGCCATGACCTGCAACTGCTGAACCTCGGCGGCGGTTTCCCGGCCTTCTATGGTGAGGATATCGAGGGCCCCCGCGCCTATGCCGCCGCTGTGATGCGCGCCGTCAAAGCCCGCTTTGGCGATGTGCCGCATGTGATGGCAGAGCCGGGGCGGGGGCTGGTGGCCGAGGCGGGTCACATCGCTGCCGAAGTCATGCTGGTCAGCCGCAAGTCTGCGGATGATCTGCACCGCTGGGTCTATCTGGATATCGGTCGCTTCTCGGGACTGGCCGAGACCGAGGGCGAAGCGATTCGCTATCAAATCGTCACGCCACATGACGGCGAAGAGACCGGACCCTGCGTTTTGGCCGGCCCGTCCTGCGATTCGGCGGATATTCTTTACGAAAAGCGCCCCATTCACCTGCCTTTGGCCCTGCGCGATGGCGATAAAGTGATGATTCGTGCTTGCGGAGCCTACACAAGCTCGTACAGTTCGGTTGGGTTCAATGGATTTCCGCCGCTTGATGTGATCGTGCTCTGACAGCACGATCTGCGTCGCCCCGGAAAAGGGCCGTCTGCTTTGGGAGGAGCGGGCGGCCCGCTTTGATTCTGGGGGTTAAAGCGACTTGCGCGCCTGCATCGCAGCGGTGATCGTCCCGTCGTCGAGGTAATCCAACTCCCCGCCGATCGGCACACCTTGGGCGAGCGACGTCAGCCGCACGCGGTCTTCCAATTGATCCGCGATGTAATGCGCCGTGGTCTGCCCGTCGATCGTGGCGTTGAGCGCGAGGATCACCTCTGTCACCCCTTCGGTATCGATCCGGTCCACGAGGCGCGGGATGCGCAATTCCTGCGGGCCAATGGCGTCGAGCGCCGAGAGCGTGCCGCCCAGCACATGATAGCGCCCTTTGAACACGCCAGAGCGTTCCATCGCCCAGAGGTCGGCCACGTCTTCGACCACGCAAAGCTCTCCGTTCGCGCGTTTTTCGGAGGTGCAGATATCGCAGATGTCGGCGGTGCCGACGTTGCCGCAGTTCAGACATTCGCGTGCCGTGGCGGCGACGGTCTGCATCAGGTCGGACAGGGGCGTCAGCAAAAGCGCGCGTTTGCGGATCAGGTGCAGCACTGCCCGCCGGGCCGAGCGGGGGCCAAGGCCGGGCAGTTTCGCCATCAGCTCGATCAGGGCGTCAATATCGCGGGTAGAGCTCAAGAATGGCACCTATGGGCGTTGAAAGAGGGGCGGGACCGGCCCGCCCCGCCGGTATCAGAAGGGCAGTTTCATGCCCGCGGGAAGGCCCATGCCTTCGGTCAGCTTGCTCATCTCGGCCTGTGCACGTTCCGAGGCTTTGCTCTGCGCATCTTTGATGGCGGCGAGGATCAGGTCTTCGACCACTTCCTTTTCGTCCTTGTTGAAGATCGACGGGTCGATATCGAGGCCCTTCAACTCACCCTTGGCGCTACAGGTCGCTTTGACGAGGCCCGCACCGGATTCACCTTCGACGGTGATGTTGTGCATCTCCTCTTGCAGTTCGGCCATCTTGCCCTGCATTTCCTGCGCTTTTTTCATCATCCCGGCCATATCGCCGAGGCCGCCTAATCCCTTGAGCATCTGGGTCTCCTTGTTGCGTTGTCGTTTATATGTGGCGCGGGGGCCGGGGGATCAACCGTCCTCGAACGGATCCCATTCGTCTTCGACCTCGGGCAGCGCCTCTGCCGTCGCGGCGGCGGCGATGTCTTCGGGCGTGCGGATGGCGGTGATGCGGGCCTTGGGGAACTGTGCCAGTACCGCCTGCATCATCGGGTGGTCCTCGGCCTGTTTCTTCAGCGCCAGTTCATGCGCATCGCGGACCTGCGCGATGGTCTCGGCCCCGCCCTCGTTCACCAGCGACACCGCCCAGCGGTTACCGGTCCAGAGTTGCAATTTCTGCCCCAGCCGCTGCGCGAGATCGCGCGGCGCGTCGTCGGTGGGGACAAACTCGATGCGGCCGGGCTGGTAGGCGGCAAGTTGCACGCAGGTTTCCACTTCGACCAGCAGTTTCACGTCGCGGTTCACGCGGATCAACTCGACGACATGTTCGAATGTCGGGAAACGGGCCAGCGCAGCGTTGAGGTCTTGCGCCAGTGCGGTGGTCTGCCCCTGCGGGCCGGGGTTGGAGGCCATCCGCTGCTGCGCCTGTTGTACGGCCTGCGCGCCGGTGCTGCCCTGCGTCGCGCCATTGCCACCGCCCCCGCCGCCCACGGGGCCGGGGGCCGGGGGCGGGCTGCTGTTTTGCAGCTTGCGCACCAGTTCCTCGGGCGAGGGCAGGTCGGCCACATGGGTCAGACGGATCACGGCCATTTCGGCGGCCATCATGGCGTTGGGCGCGGCTGCGACCTCGTCCAGCGCCTTCAGCAGCATCTGCCAGAGCCGCGTCAGCACCCGCATCGGCAGGGTCTCGGCCATCTGCTGGCCGCGGGCACGTTCCTCAGGCGCGATGGTGGGATCTTCGGCGGCATCGGGCGTGATCTTCACGACCGAGACCCAATGGGTGATCTCGGCCAGATCGCGCAGCACCGCCATCGGGTCGGCCCCATCGGCATATTGCGCCGAAAGCTCGGTCAGCGCGGCACCTGCATCGCCGCGCAGCACCATGTCAAAGAGGTCCAGCACCCGGCCACGGTCGGCCAGCCCCAGCATGGCGCGCACCTGTTCGGCCCCGGTTTCGCCCGCGCCGTGGCTGATCGCTTGGTCCAGCAGCGAGGTGGCGTCGCGGGCCGAGCCTTCGGCGGCGCGGGTGATCAGCGCCAGCGCGTCGTCGGTGATCTCGGCACTCTCGGCGGTGGCGATCTTGCGCAGGAGCGCGATCATCACCTCGGGCTCGATCCGGCGCAGGTCGAACCGCTGACAGCGCGACAGCACCGTCACCGGCACCTTGCGGATCTCGGTGGTCGCGAAGATGAATTTGACGTGTTCCGGCGGCTCTTCCAGCGTCTTGAGAAGCGCGTTGAACGCCCCGGTCGAGAGCATGTGTACTTCGTCGATGATATAGACTTTGTACCGGGCCGAGGCGGCGCGATAATGCACCGAATCGATGATTTCGCGGATGTTGGCGACGCCGGTGTTCGATGCCGCGTCCATCTCCATCACGTCGACGTGGCGGCCTTCCATGATGGCGGTGCAATGTTCGCAAACGCCGCAGGGGTCAGTCGTCGGCCCGCCGTTGCCGTCCGGCCCGATGCAGTTCATCCCCTTGGCGATGATCCGCGCCGTCGTCGTCTTGCCGGTGCCGCGAATGCCGGTCATCACAAAGGCCTGCGCGATCCGGTCGGCGGCGAAGGCGTTTTTCAGCGTGCGCACCATGGCGTCTTGGCCAACGAGATCGGCAAAGGTTTCGGGCCGGTATTTGCGGGCCAGAACGCGGTAGGCGGATGTATCTGTCATGGTGCCCCAGATCGGATTCGGTCAAGGCCGTAAACTATGCGCTCCGCGCCGTGGCGTCTACCGTGCTTGCGGAAAGCTCAGAGCATCCAGAGGATCGCGCCGACCCCGGCTGAGGCAAAGGCGAGGATCGCCGCCAGAACCTTCATGCGGCTGTTGGGCTGGGCATTGGCGTGATGGTCGCTCAGCCGCCTTTGGGTTTTCGCCGCCGACGCCTGCGCGGCCCAATAGACGTAGAGCGCGGCTAAGATGAAGACCGAGGCCACGGCTTTCGCCACCCAAGTCGGCTCGAACTCACCGAAAACGGCGCGCAGACCGATGGCCACGGCGACGGCGGCCATGCCGGTGCGCATCCAGCCCGCAAAGGTGCGTTCATTGGCGAGAATCGTGCGATCCTCGGCCCAGTCGGTGCGGTCTTCGGCTAGGTCATTCTTATCACTCATTGAACCAAACTGCGCCTTGCGCGTTCATGTGGCAATAGGCTTTGACAAAACGAGGGACGGTTCATGCGGTTGGGTGGAATTGGGCGGAGCAAGAATGTCATCCGACGCAGTGGAAAGGCCGGCAAGGCGGGGGGGCTTGGATTGGTCGGCGTCTTGGCAGTAATGGCCATCGGCTATTTCACCGGCATCGACGTGACGCCGCTGTTGACCGGCCAAGGCGGCGGTCAGGTCCAACAGTCCCGCCCGTTGAGCGACAGCGAAGACCCGCAGGTCGATTTCGCCGCCCGTGTGCTCACCACGACCGAGCAGGTCTGGAGCCGGATTTTCCAAGAGCAATTGGGTGAAACCTATACACCGCCCAAGCTTGTGGTCTTTGAGAATGTGACCCAAAGCGCCTGCGGCGGGGCCTCTGGCGCAACGGGGCCGTTTTACTGCCCGGCGGACAATATGGCCTATCTCGACACCGCGTTTTTCCGCACGTTGGACCAGCGTCTTGGTGCCGGGGGCGATTTCGCGGCGGCCTATGTGATTGCCCATGAGGTCGCGCACCATGTCCAGAACGAAATCGGCGTTCTGCCGCAGGTCGCCCGGATGCGGCAGCAGGCTTCCGAGGTTGAGGCGAATGCCCTGACCGTGCGGCTTGAACTGATGGCCGATTGTTTTTCTGGCATCTGGGCCTCGAACGTCGAAGGCTTGATGGAGAAGGGCGACCTCGAAGAGGCGCTGAATGCTGCGCGGATGATCGGGGACGATCATTTGCAGCGACAGGCTGGTCAGGTGCCGCAGCCGCATACTTTCACCCATGGTACGTCCGAGCAGCGCGCGCGTTGGTTCGAACGCGGGTTTGAGAGTGGCCAGATTGCGGCCTGCGATACGTTTGAGGCGGATCGGTTGTGAGGCGGTGCCCGTGGTCCCCACGGGCGGGGCGTCTCGCCTCTCGAATGCATCATTTATTAAGAGAAGCTACCCCTCTCATCGCTTCTGCAAAGCGACTGCCGGGGCGTTGCATTGCTGCGCAATGCAACGGTGGTGAGAGGCTGATAACGACCCAAGCGGGGCTCGTTACGGCTGCTTCCTTCCGGATCTGACCGGGTTGGCGAGGCGCTTGCCCGCACCAACCTCTCAAGGCCCATATAGGAGGGCATGGAGCGAAGTGCAAGCCTCACAAGCGGATCGCGATTTGGGCGAAGCCCGAGGCGGTCCTGCCCCGCGGGGTGGGCGACAGATGGGCGATGTCTTGTAAGAAGGGCAGGGCCTCGGGCGAGGTATAGAGAACCGCCTGCGCCCCCGCCGCATCGAAGCGCCATGGCGGCGCGTCGGACCATGGGCACTCCTGCGGCGTAGCGAGCGCGGCAATTAGCGCGTCGGTCAGCGGAAGCGGGCTGCGCAGGGCGACGTCATCCCCCGCCGCGCGGTCAAACCCGCCCCCGCCCGCCGCGCGGAACTGATTGGTCGCGAGTAGAAAATTCTGGTCCGGCCTCACCGGTGCCCCTTGCCATGACAGCGCAGTGATCCGTCTGCCGCGGGGGCGGCAGGGGTCAATGGTATAGGTAACGCCAAAAATCGTGTCGCAGTGAAATGGCGGGCGGCAGGGGTCGAGTAGCGGACCCGGGGTGCTGCCGAGCGGGGCAAACACCTCTGCCGCTTTTTCCAAACGCCGGCGCAGGTCGGCACCGGTGAGGCGCAGCGCCCAGACCGCGTTTTGATAGGGAAGCAGCCCGGCGATATGGCGGCGTTGCACCGCGCCGGGCGGGATATGCAGGAAATGCCCCGGCCCGCCGCGCCCGCCTGCCGTATGCGCCGCCGTGGCGGCGAGGATCGGGAGTGCGCTATCCGCCGTGCCCGTGACCCCTTGGCGGATCACCTCGGCCTGCGCGCGGGCGCTCAGCGCGTCGATGGGGGTGGGCATGGCGAGGGCAAAGTAGTTGTGCAGCGCGGTGTCGGTATGGCCGACCACCTCCTCCAGATGCCTGCGCACGCCGATGTGGCTGACCCGTGCCGCGCTCAGCACCGTGGGATCGGCCAGCGTTTTTGTGCTGTTGTCGCGCAGGTGGCTTTGATGGCCCGACACCGTCCAGCGCCCCTGCGCATCCCGATCAAGCGCCAGATCCAGCACCGCCAAATCGGACCCCCCAAAGCCCGGCATCGCCGCCGGACGGTCGGACAGCGTGCCGGCCTGCGTATCAACCCCCTCGCGCGGGCCGTGGTCCTCTCCGGGAAAACGAAGATGGGTGTGGCCGGTGATCACCGCGTCGATCCCATCGATCTTGGCCAAAGTGCAGATGTCCTCTTCGGTGGTGGTTTCACCTTCATGGGCGATACCCATATGGGCCAGCAGCACGGTCAGATCGGCCCCCTCTGCCCGCAGCGTTAGTGCGGCGCTGCGCAGGCTTTCGAGGGGGCAGATGATCTCGGCCTCATTCTCCAAAACCTCGCGGTTCCAGATCGCGGTTCGGC
Source organism: Sulfitobacter sp. 1A15258 (assembly GCF_043557045.1). Taxonomy (NCBI): domain Bacteria; kingdom Pseudomonadati; phylum Pseudomonadota; class Alphaproteobacteria; order Rhodobacterales; family Roseobacteraceae; genus Sulfitobacter; species Sulfitobacter sp. 1A15258. The sequence continues at coordinate 242,030 of NZ_JBIFFK010000005.1, forward strand.
CCGGCAGGACCGAAAGCAGGCCCACCCGCAGCCGAGAAGAGGGATGCCCCGCAACGGCAGGCAGCAGACACGAGACGACGGCCCAACGGCGCAGCGGGCCGGGGTCGGTCAGATGCAGATTGGTCGAGATCAACGGCATGTCCAGCGCCCCGGCCACAGCGCGCAGATAGGGCAGCCCATGGTCAAGGTCGTGATTGCCCAAGCCCAGACCGTCATAATGCAGATGGTTCACACAGGCGACGAGCGGATGCGTTTGGGTGACCGGCATCTGCGCCAGTTGATCGCCCAAGGCATTGCCCTGCAACAGATCGCCATTGTCGAGCAAGATACAGGCGGCCCCCTGTTCCGCCGCCTCCGCCCGGGCGGTGCGGATCAAGGTGGCGATCCCGGCCAGCCCGTGATGGCCCACCGAACGGTCGCCCACATAGTCATGCCCCACGATCTGCATATGCAGGTCCGTCGTGGCCAGTATGCGCAGACGTGCCTCGGCCGGGATGCCACCCTCAGGGGGAACGACACCGGTCGAGGCATATGTGCTGCGCCTGTTCACCGAAAAGGTAAGTACTCGTTAAATTTTACAACTTAAAGGTGTTTTGATATGACTAGATTTCAACCGATCTGGCAAGGGGGCTTGGGATTGCCAATCTCTCATGTGCCGTGGCATGGCTGGGCAAAACGCCAAAAGCCTGTATCGGGCCTGTATCGGGAGAGCGCCATGCGTCACGCGGAGACGGTAACCTTTGGAGGCTCGGCCCTTGATCGGGCGGGGGAGATACGTGGCAATCCGGAAGCCTTGGCGCAGTTGCGTGCCGACCCGGCGGCGCGGGCGGTGGTCTTTTGGCGCGGCAAGCCGCTGATCGCGCCCGAACGCCCCGCCGCTTTGGCGCGATTGGCGATGGATCACCCCGTCTTGCAAGAGGCCGAAGGCACGGCGATCTTGCTGGGGCGCGAGGACGGGGCGCCGCGCTTTGCGGTGGATATCTCGGGCTGGGAACCCGCCGATCTGGATCAATCGCAACTGGGCGCGTTCCTTGACCCCAGCGAACAGCGCCATCCGCTTTTGGGCGATGACATGGCCTTTGCCGAATTGCGTCGGGTGATGACATGGCTTGATCCGCGCGATGCCGAACTGGCGGCTAGCGGCAAGGCGATCCTTGGCTGGCACGACACCCACCGCCATTGCGCGCGCTGCGGCAGCGCCACCGATCTGGCGCAGGGCGGCTGGCAACGGGTCTGCCCCGACTGTGGCGGCGCCCATTTCCCGCGCACCGATCCGGTGGTCATCATGCTGATTACACACGGAAACTCGGTCCTCATGGGCCGCTCCCCCGGTTGGCCCGAGGGGATGTATTCCCTGCTGGCGGGCTTTGTCGAGCCGGGAGAGACGGTAGAGGCCGCCGTGCGGCGCGAGGTTTTTGAGGAGGCGGGCGTGCAGGTCGGCGCGGTGCGCTACCTCTCCAGCCAGCCATGGCCCTTTCCGGCGTCCCTCATGCTGGGCTGTGCGGGGCAGGCGCTGAGCCGGGAGTTGACCATCGACCCGGTTGAGATCGAAGACGCGCTTTGGGTCACCCGCGAAGAGATGATGGAGGCCTTTGCCGGAAGCCATCCGCGGCTTCTGCCTGCTCGCCGCGGGGCCATCGCGCATTTCTTGCTGGAAAACTGGCTTGCGGATAGACTGACCTGAGACACCGCGCTGACGGGCCCGGACAAAGCGGCGCGGATGGCAAATGCGAGCAGAAGAATTGGAACGGACTGAATGAAATTCTCCACCAAAGAAGACGTCGAAGCGCCGATTGAGGCGGTCTTTGACATGTTGTGCGATTTTGAAAGCTTTGAGCGGGCGGCGATGCGGCGCGGGGCCGAGGTGCAGCGCGCCGATGCCCTGCATCAGCCCGGCGTCGGGATGACATGGAAGGCGGTCTTCCCCCTGCGCGGCAAGCGGCGCGAGTTGACGCTTGAGATGGTGACCTTTGACCGGCCCAACGAGATGGTGATCGACAGCATGTCGCAGGGGTTGGCGGGGCAGATGTCCTTTGAATTGATGCCCCTGTCGCGCAACAGCACGCGTGTCTTGGTGGCGCTCGAGGTCAAACCGCTGACCCTGTCGGCGCGGCTTTGGGTGCAATCGCTCAAACTGGCCAAGACCACCCTGACCCAGAAATACAAGGACCGCGTGGCGGAATATGCCCGCGGGATGGAAGAACGCTACGCCAGCGGCGTCAAGGTCTGAGCCTGCGCGCCCCGCCTCACATCCCGGTCGGCGCGCCCCGGCCGGGATGGGCGGGGTAGGCGCCGAGAATTTCCAGCTTGTTGGTGAAATACCCCAGTTCATCCAGCGCGCGTTTCACCGCCGGGTCTTCGGGATGGCCTTCGATATCGGCGTAGAACTGCGTCGCGGTGAAGGAGCCGCCGACCATATAGCTTTCCAGCTTGGTCATGTTGACGCCATTGGTCGCAAAGCCCCCCATCGCTTTGTAAAGCGCGGCGGGAATGTTGCGCACCTCAAAGACGAAGGTGGTCAGCATCCGCTCTGCCCGGCGCGAAAGGTCGATCTTGGGCGCCATCAGCAGAAAGCGGGTGGTGTTATGGTCCATATCCTCAATATCGCGGGCCAGCACGGTGAGGCCGTTGATCTCTGCCGCGACCTCGCCTGCCAGCACGCCATCGGTGCTGCCCTCGGTCGCGGCCAGTTCGGCGGCGGCCCCGGCGGAATCGGCGGCGGGTTCAGAGGTGATGCCATGTTGTTGCAAAAAGCTGCGTGCCTGCGGCAAAAGCACCAGATGCGCGCGGACATGTTTGATGTCTTCCAATGCCACGCCGGGGCGGGCCATCAGGGCGATGCGCACCCGCACGAAGGCTTCGCCGATGATATGCAGCCCGCTTTCCGGCAGCAGGCGGTGAATGTCGGCCACCCGGCCATAGGTCGTATTCTCGACCGGCAGCATGGCCAGTTCGGCGCGGCCCTCGTTTACGGCCCGGATCACGCCTTCGAACGATTGGCAGGGCACCGGTTCCATGTCGGGGCAGGCCTGAAGGCAGGCCTCGTGACTATAGGCGCCAAGGGCCCCTTGGAAGGCGATGCGCGGCGTGGTCTGGGCGGTCATGGATCGTATCCTGCTGCAAAAGGCGCGGAGAAGGGCAATTGGTCGCGGTAACTACACCTTGCCTGCGCCAAGGGAAAGCAATAGATACGCGGGCAACGATGCCAAGAACCATGGCCCGCCCATGGTGCCAATACCAAGTGATGGACCCTGACGCATGTTCGATACAATGACCCTGACCAAAATCGCAGCCGGCGTATTCGGCGCCTGGTTGGTACTTCTGCTGGGCAAATGGGCGGGTGAAGAGATTTACCACGCCGACGCACATGGGGAAGCGTCCTATGTCATCGAAGTGGCCGACGCCGGTGGTGACGAAGGCGGCGAAGAGATCGATTTTGCTGCCATGATGGCCGAAGCCGATGCCGACAGCGGGTCGAAAGTGTTCCGCAAATGCGCCGCCTGCCACAAGGTCGACGGGTCCAACGCTGTTGGTCCGCACCTCGACGGTGTCGTCGGTCGCGATATCGCCTCGGTTGGCGATTTCGGCTATTCCGGCGCTCTGACCTCACTCGAAGGCGATTGGACCCCGGAAGAGCTGAGCGCCTTCCTGCAAAGCCCCAAAGGCTACGCGCCCGGCACCACCATGGGCTTCGCCGGTCTGCGTAAGGTCGAAGACCGCGCTGACGTGATCGCTTACCTGCAAAGCGTCTCCAACTAATTCCACGCTGCATTGCGCGCGTGAAAGCCGCCCCTAGGGGCGGTTTTTGCGTTTGGGTGGGGTGGAACGTCTTCCTTGAGGATGTGTTGGGCCATGAAACGTCCACACCGAAAGGAGACGCGTCATGCAAAGTCATACAGCTACGGTCAACGGCATCGAAATGCGTTGGGAAGAGACGGGGGCGGGTGATCCTGTCATCCTGCTTCACGGTATTCCCACATGCCCCGCGCTTTGGCGGGATGTCGCGCCCAAGCTCACGGGCCGTCGGGTGCTCGCTTGGGAGATGCCGGGCTATGGGGCCTCGATCCCGCAGGGCGAGGGGCGCGATATCTCGGTCGCCAAACAGGCGGACTATCTGGTCGCTTGGATGCGCGATCAGGGCATCACGCGCGCGATCCTCGCGGCGCATGACCTCGGTGGCGGGGTCGCGCAGATCGCGGCGGTGCGTCACCCTGAGATGGTCAGCGGGCTGCTTTTGACCAATGCGATCAGCTATGATTCGTGGCCCGTTCCGCTGGTCAGCGCGGTGGCCGAGACCGGCGGCGTGGCGAAACATGCGCCCGATGGCTCATTCCACCAGTTGCTGAAGATGATGTTCTCGAAAGGGCATGAGACCGACGCCGCCGCCGAAGCGGCCTTTGACGCCCACGCCCCGCATTACGCGCAGCACGGAGAGGCCGAAGCCTTTGTCCGGCAGGCGCAGTCGCTGGACGTGGAAGACACGAAAGCCATCGCGGACAAGCTGCCCACCCTCAATATCCCCGCGCGGATCGTCTGGGGTGCTGCGGATGACTTCCAAAAGATCGAATATGGCGAGCGGTTGGCGAAAGACCTGAATGCACCCCTGCGTCGGATCGAAGGGGGCAAACACTTTACGCCGGAGGATCACCCCGGCGTGCTGGCGGATGAGATCAACGCGCTGATCCGCACGGTCGACGGGCAGTGATTGGACGCGGGGCGCGACATCGGGCGCGCCCCGTTTCGACTTTACTGAGCGGCGATCACCGGGGCGGTGGCATTCGCGGCGGCAATCCCGCCGATGTCGCAGCGCCAAGCGGGCAGGCGGATCACGGCGCGGCTTTGGCCCGCTTCCACATGCACCTCGAAATCCCCACCGTGCATTTCGATTAGTTTGCGGGTCAGCGGCAGGCCAAGGCCGAGCCCGCCCTTCGTGCTGCGGTGCTCCATCATGCCGCCGACGACGAAGGGTTTGTAAAGCTCGGCCAGATCGACGTGCTCATCGAATGAGCCGTTGTCGATGATCGAAATCTCGATATTGCCCTCGGCGTCTTTGAACGTCTCCAAGGCGATCTCACTGCCGCCATGCAGGACGGAGTTCAACACAAGTGCCGTCACCGCCAATTCGATCTGGTCGCCGTCGATATGCATCTCCTCAAGCGGGAGACTGTCGCGCAGCGTGATGGTCTTGGCCGTCGCATCCGTGGTGGCGAAATGCAAGGCAGAAACCGATTGCAGAAGGTCGCTCAGGTTGCATTTCCGCTCGTTCAGGCGCAGCTCGCCGGTGCTGACATTACTGTAGGAAATGATCGTCTCGATCAGGGCGCTCAGATGGTCGACAGACCGGCGGGCCGAGCGGATCAGCAGCGGATTGCCCCCCTGTTCGGCCTTGGCCTCCAACATGCGCAGACTGCCGAAAAGAACCGTCAGCGGGGTGCGGAGTTCGTGGCCCACCAGCGTCAGGAAAGTGGCTTCTGCGCTGTTGTCGGCCTCTTTCTCGGCCGCGTCCGGCTGGGAGCGTTCAAGGGCCGCGACCACCATGCGGCCCATATCTTCCAACAGGGCAATCTGCTTCTCAGAAGGAGCCTCATGCGGTTGCAGGTCCAGCGCGCACAGGCTGCCGAAGCGGTGGCCCGACGACAGGATCAGCGGCACACCGCAGTAATAGCGTGCCTCGGGGCCGCCCTCGGCGACCATGGGGTGACGCGCGAACCGGGGGTCTTTGCGGAGGTCGGGCACCACCAGCGGCGCGTCCGACATGATTGTATGGCTGCAAAACCCGGTATCTTTCGGCATCGGCCCCAACGGGTAGCCGACCACGGATTTGTACCACTGGGTATCTGCCTCCACGACGCTGATATGTGCGATCGGACAGTCAAGCAGGCGGCGCGTAGCCTCGCAAATGGTGTCGAACAGTGCTTCGTTCTCGGCAGTGAGGCCGGGCACATTGAAAACGGCGCGCAGACGGGCTTCTTCGTTAAAGGGAATCGGGTAGGTTCTCATGCTCAGCTCCAGTTTACGCATCGTTAACCTGAGTGAAGAATCTGTTAACTTTAGGGCGAGAAACGGGCTGGGCCGCGAAGATACAGGGGCAGCGGGCTACACTTTGTCGCGAGTGGGGGCGGGGGAAACCGCCAATCCACGGGGCATGCTTTGCGGTGGACTGCCCGTGCGGGGCAACCTTACATATTCGCAACTTGTATCTTGGCGTCGCACAGCGTTAGCCTAGATGACGCCTATCCGGACTACGCCACGCTAAGGAGTGACCTATGCCCCGTGCCCAGACCCGCGCCGCGACCCGTCCTTCGGTCATTGATGACCTGCCGCTCTGGCTCGCGACGCTGACGCTGATGGTGGCGGCCCTGCTGGCCGGTGCCGCCGCGGCGCAGGAGCAGAAGATCATCAAAAGCCACGGCTATTCCTTTTACGGCGATCTGACCTATCCGGCGGATTTCGAGCATTTCGCCTATGTGAACCCGGATGCCCCCAAGGGCGGGGAAATCTCGATCCCCTTCGTCGGCACGCTGGATTCGATGAACCCCTATTCCGGCAAGGGCCGTGCGCATCTGTTCTCGATCTTCGGCTTTGAGAGCCTGTTGGGGGAGGCGCCCTCGGGCGAGCCGCTGCCGGCGGATGTCTACGGCGAGAGCTACTGCCTGCTCTGCGAGAGCCTCGAATACCCCGAGGATAAATCCTGGGTCACCTTCCACATGCGCCCCGAGGCGCGTTTCTCGGACGGCACGCCGGTGACGGCGCATGACATCGTATTTTCGCACAACCTGCTGCTGGACGAGGGGTTGAAATCTTACGCCGATGCGGTGCGCAAGCGCATTCCCAAGGTCGAGGCGTTGGATGACTACACGGTGAAGTTCTACTTCGCCGACGGCATCTCGCGCCGCAGCCTGATCGAGACGGTGGGCGGCGTGCCCGCATGGCCGAAACATTGGTTCGAGGAGACCGGTAATACCCTCAAGGACAGCTGGATGGACCCGCCCCCCGGATCGGGCGCCTATATGGTCGAAAGCGTCGATCTGACCAAGCGTATCGTGCTGAAACGCAACCCGGACTACTGGGGGAAGGACTTGCCGATCAACCGCGGCCGCATGAACTTCGACCGCATCCGGTTGGAAATCTTCAGCGACGACACCTCGGCTTTCGAGGCCTTCAAGGCTGGCGAATACACCTTCCGCGCCGAGGGGGATTCCAAGAAATGGGCCACGGGCTATGACTTCTCCAAGGTGAGCGACGGTGCCATCGTCAAAGCCGAACTGCCCGACGGCTCGCCGCCCACGCCCTCGGGCATCATCTTCAACTTGGGCCGCGAGACGCTGCAGGACCGCCGCGTGCGAGAGGCCGTGGCGCTGATGTTTAATTTCGAGTGGACTAACGAGTCGCTGCAATACGGGCTGTTTAGTCACCGCGCTTCCTTCACGCAGGACACGCCGCTGATGGCGCAGGGCGCGCCCGAGGGGGCTGAACGGGCGCTTCTGGAAAGCCTCGGCGATCTGGTGCCGGACGCGTTGCTGACCCAGCCTGCCGTGGTGCCGCATAGCTCCGATCCCTCGCGCCTGCTGGACCGCCGTAACGCGCGGCAGGCCTCGCGACTGCTGGAAGAGGCCGGCTGGACCGTGCAGAACGGCATGCGCGTGAACGAGGCTGGCGAGCCCCTGCGGCTGAATTTCCTGATGAACTCCGCCGGCTCGCCAACGATCTCGGCGGTCATCGAGAACTTCGTCGGCAACCTCACCTCCATCGGCATCGACGCCCGGCTCGAGAAGGTGGACAGTTCGCAATACACCGCCCGCGAGCGCGACCGCGACTACGACATGATCTATGACGCCTATGCCGCCTTCCTCGGCACCGGCACAGGTCTGGCACAGCGCTATGGCTCGGAGGCGGCGGAGTTCTCGCTCTTCAACCCGGCTGGCCTCGCCAGCCCCTTGGTGGACGCGATCATCGAGGCATCGCTTGATGCCGAAACGGCCGAGGAGGAAGATGCCGCCCTCATGGCCCTCGACCGGGCGCTGCGGCACGAGTTCTTCATGATCCCGACGTGGTACAACGACAGCTATTGGGTGGCCTATTACGACCAATACGACCACCCCGAGATCCCGCCCTACGCCTTGGGCTACCTCGATTTCTGGTGGTACGACGAAGAGGCCGCCCAAGAGTTGCGCGCCTCGGGCGCCTTGCGGTAAGGCCTCCCCATGGGTGCCTATATTCTCAGACGGCTTTTGCTGGTGATCCCGACATTGTTCGGCATCATGTTGGTCAACTTCGCGCTGGTGCAATTCGTGCCCGGCGGCCCGGTGGAACAGGCCATCGCCCGCATTCAGGGCGGCGGTGACGTCTTCGGCGGTTTTGCCGGGGGCAACAACGATGCCGGGGTCGATACCATGGCACGTGGGTCGGACAGCACCTATGTCGGCGCGCGTGGGTTACCGCCCGAGTTGATTGAGGAGTTGGAGAAGGAATTCGGCTTCGACAAGCCGCCCGTGGAGCGGTTCTTTCACATGCTGTGGAATTACATGAGGTTGGATTTCGGCGAGAGCTACTTCCGCGCCATCAGCGTGATCGACTTAATCAAGGAAAAGCTGCCCGTATCCATTACGCTTGGGCTCTGGTCGACGTTGATCGCGCATCTGGTGTCGATCCCGCTGGGCATCCGCAAAGCGGTGCGCGATGGCAGCCGCTTCGACACGTGGACTTCGGGCGCGATTATCGCCGCCTATGCGATCCCCGGGTTCCTCTTCGCGATCCTTCTGCTGGTGCTCTTTGCAGGCGGCTCCTATTGGCAAATCTTCCCGCTGCGCGGTCTGACCTCGGACAATTTCGACAGCCTCAGTCCCTTGGGTAAGGTCGCCGACTACTTCTGGCACATCACCCTGCCGGTGCTGGCCTCGACCATCTCGGCCTTCGCCACGCTGACGCTGCTGACGAAGAACAGCTTTTTGGATGAGATCAAGAAGCAATATGTCATTACCGCCCGTGCCAAGGGGCTGTCCGAGCGCAAGGTGCTCTATGGCCATGTCTTCCGCAATGCGATGCTGATTGTGATCGCGAGTTTCCCGGCGGTCTTCATTTCGGTCTTTTTCGGCGGGTCGATCATCATCGAAACGATCTTTAGCCTCGACGGCCTTGGGCGCTTGGGGTTCGAGGCGGCGGTGGCGCGAGACTATCCGATCGTCTTCGGCACGCTCTTCATCTTTGGCCTCATTGGCCTTGTCGTCGGCATCCTGTCGGACCTGATGTATGTGCTCGTCGACCCGCGCATCGACTTCGAGAAGAGGGAAGGCTGATGGCGCTCTCTCCGCTGAACCAGCGCCGCTGGCGCAATTTCACCGCGAACCGCCGCGCCTATTGGTCGCTGTGGATCTTCGCGATCCTCTTTGGCATCTCGCTGTTTGCCGAGTTCGTCGCAAACGACAAGCCGATCTTGGTGAACTACCGCGGCGAGTATTACACGCCCATCTTCAACTTCTACCCCGAGACCGCCTTTGGCGGGGATTTCCAGACCGAAGCCGCCTACCGCGACCCGGAGGTGCAATGCCTCATCGCCACCGGCGGGCTGGAGGCCTGTTTCGACGATCCCGAGGGCTATATTCTCGACGCCGAGGATGGTGAGGTCGACGGCGAAGCAATCGAGAAGGGTTGGGCGCTCTGGCCCGTCATTCCCTATTCCTACAACACGGCCGTCGACCGCCCCGGGGCCGCACCCCTGCCGCCCAACGGGCAGAACTGGCTCGGGACCGACGGCACCAAACGCGACGTCATGGCCCGCGTGATCCATGGTTTCCGCCTGTCGGTGGTCTTCACCCTGATCGTGACCGGGGCGGCCTCGCTCATCGGTATCCTCGCAGGCGCGGTGCAGGGCTTCTTTGGCGGCTGGCTCGACCTCATTTTCCAGCGCATTATCGAGATCTGGTCTTCGACCCCGTCGCTCTACGTCATCATCATCATGTTCGCCATTCTGGGCCGAAGTTTCTGGCTTCTGGTCGTGCTGCTGGTGCTGTTCTCATGGACCGCATTGGTGGGCGTGGTGCGGGCCGAGTTCCTGCGTGCGCGCAACCTCGAATACGTCCGCGCGGCCCGGGCGCTTGGCGTCGGCAACGGCACGATCATGCTGCGCCACATGCTGCCCAATGCCATGGTGGCGACGCTGACCATGCTGCCCTTCATTATCACCGGCACGATCTCCACGCTGGCGACGCTCGACTTCCTCGGCTTCGGCCTGCCGTCTTCGGCGCCCTCGCTGGGTGAGTTGACGCTGCAGGCCAAGCAAAACCTGCAGGCGCCCTGGCTCGCCTTCTCGGCCTTCTTCACCTTTGCCATCATGCTGTCGCTTCTGGTCTTCATCTTCGAGGGCATCCGCGACGCATTCGACCCCAGAAAGACCTTCTCGTGACTGCATTGTTGGACGTCAAAGACCTGCAAGTCTCCTTCCGGCAGGACGGGCAGCTGATCCCGGCGGTGCGCGGGGTGAGCTTTGCCGTGAACCGGGGCGAGACGGTGGCGCTGGTGGGCGAAAGCGGCTCGGGCAAGTCGGTCTCGGCACTGTCGACCGTGTCGCTTCTGGGCGAAAGCGCTGAGGTGAGCGGGTCGGTGACTTACAACGGCCAGCAAATGATCGGTGCCGACGACAAGCTGCTGCGCGGCGTGCGCGGCAACGACATCTCCTTCATCTTTCAGGAGCCGATGACCTCGCTCAACCCGCTGCACACGATCGAGAAGCAGTTGGCGGAATCGCTGGCGTTGCACCAGGGGCTGCAAGGGGCCGAGGCGCGGGCGCGGGTGCTGGAACTGCTCCAGCAGGTCGGCATCAACGACGCGGAAAGCCGCATGGGCGCCTATCCGCACCAGTTGTCAGGCGGGCAGCGGCAGCGCGTGATGATCGCCATGGCACTGGCCAACAAGCCCGACATCCTGATCGCGGACGAGCCGACGACGGCGCTCGACGTGACCATTCAGGCGCAGATCCTCGACCTGTTGAAGGATCTGAAAGACGAGATGGGCATGGGGCTTTTGTTTATCACCCATGACCTTGGCATCGTGCGGCGCATCGCTGACCGGGTTTTCGTCATGCAAAAGGGGCTGGTGGTCGAGGAAGGCCCGACGGCGGAGATTTTCGACAACCCGCAGCACCCCTACACCCGCAAACTGCTCGGCGCCGAGCCCACCGGTGCGCCCGCCCCCGTGGCCGAAGATGCGCCCGAAGTGCTGCGCACCGACAACCTCAAGGTCTGGTTCCCGATCCAGAAGGGCCTGCTGCGCCGCACCGTGGGCCATGTGAAAGCCGTCAACGACACCAGCCTGTCGATCCGCGCCGGCGAGACCCTGGGCATCGTCGGCGAAAGCGGCTCGGGCAAGACCACGGCGGCGCTGGCGATCATGCGGCTCATCGGCTCGGAAGGGGAGGTGACTTTCCGCGGCGAGGACCTGCACAAATGGTCGACCAAGAAGCTGCGCCGGCTGCGCGCCGACATGCAGATCGTCTTTCAGGACCCCTTCGGCTCGCTCAGCCCGCGGATGACCTGTTTCCAGATCATCAGTGAGGGGCTGGCGATCCACAAGATCGACAAGGGGCGCGATAAGCGCGGACTGGTGGCCGAGGTGATGACCGAGGTCGGGCTCGACCCCGCGACGATGGACCGCTACCCGCATGAGTTCTCCGGCGGACAACGCCAGCGCATCGCCATCGCCCGCGCCATGGTGCTGCGCCCGAAACTGCTGGTTCTGGACGAGCCGACCTCGGCCCTAGACATGACCGTGCAGGTGCAGATTGTTAATCTTTTGCGGGATTTGCAGGCGAAATATGGGCTGGCCTATCTCTTCATCAGCCACGACCTGAAGGTGGTGCGGGCGATGTCGCACAAGGTGATGGTGATGAAACGTGGTGACGTGGTGGAATATGGGGACGTCGACGCGCTTTATGACAATCCGCAGACGGAATACACACGGAACCTGTTGCAGGCGGCAGGGTAAGCGGGCGTCGCATTTGCGGAGAGGGTAGGGGGGGCGCTGCCCCCATCGCGCCGGGGGCGCGATTCCCCCGCGGTATTTTTTAAAGGATGAAGTTGGTTTGGGCGGGGCTTTGGCCGCCCGATGGTGGTTTAGCTTTCGCTGGGGCCGATCATGAAGCAGCTGACGTTGCGCGCGGCCAGACGGCGGCAGGCGAGGTCGGCGCTTTCGCGGGACATGCCGAGGAAGTTCGCGTCAAAGCCTTGTGGGCGGCGCACCACTTTGCGCAGCGTGCCATCGAGGGTCGACATTTCGGCCAGTGCGGTTTTCAGCAGGACCTTCTCGGCGGCGTAGCGGCTGGGGAAACGGCCCACGTTCACGCCCCAGTGGCGCCCGCCGGAGGTGGAGACGCGGGTCACGATCTCTTGCTCTACCGCCTGTTGTACCGCCAGCGTCACGTCCTTGGGGCGCGGTTCGGGGCGGGGGGAGGCTTTGGCGGCGGCGATGACGACCTCGGCCTCATTGGCCTCTGGCGTGGGCGCGGCGGCGGGCGGGGTTGGTGCCGTTTCAACCGCTTCGCGCAGGGCTGCTGTGATATCGCTGTTGGAGACCACGCTGGTTGCCTCGGGCGCGGCGGCGGTGGCCACGACCACGACGTCGCTGCGGGGGCGCAGTTGCGGGCGTTTGGAGGTGGTGACGGCGCCGACGAGGCGGATCGTTTTGCCTGCGGCGCCGGGGGCGGTTTCCACATCGGCATAGACGGGCGGGACCGGTTTGCGCAGCGGCGCGGAGGAGGGCGCGCGGCGGAAGCCGAGGTCCATAAGCTCGGCCACTTTGGCGTTGCGCGAGGCGGTGGATTTGCCGCCGAAGACGGTCACGATGATGCGCTCATTGCCCCGTTCGGCCGAGGCGGTGAGGTTGAAGCCAGCGGCGCGGGTGTAGCCGGTCTTGATGCCGTCAGCCCCTTTGTAAGACCCTAGAAACCGGCGATTCGTATGGGAGACCTTGCGCACGCCTGCATCGGCGGTGATGCGTGAGAAGAGGTTGTAGTATTGCGGGTAATCATAGAGCAGGTGGCGGCCCATCCGGGTCATGTCGCGGGCGGTGGAGAGGTGGCCGCTCTCGGTCAGCCCGTGCATGTTTTTGAACGTGGTGCGCGTCATGCCAAGCTGTTTGGCAGTGCGGTTCATCCGGCGGGCAAAGGCGGCCTCGGAGCCGCCGATGGCCTCGCCGATCGCGGTGGCGGCATCATTGGCGGATTTCACGGCGGCGGCGCGGATGAGATAGCGTAGGGCGATCTTTTGGCCCGGGCGCATGCCCAATTTGCTGGGCGGCTCGGAGGCTGCATTTTTCGAGATCGTCACTTGGGTGTCGAGAGAGATTTCCCCCCGTTCGACCGCTTGGAAGGCGATATAGAGGGTCATCATCTTGGTCAGGGAAGCCGGGTGCAGGCGGGTATCGGCATTCTCGGCGTGGATTTCTTTGCCGGTGCGGGCGTCGATGACATAGGCGGCGTAGGGGGCAGCGATCGCGCTGAGCGGCAGGAGAACCAGAACCCAGAGTGCTGCGAATAGAAATAGCCCGTAACGGGCCGGCTGAATGCGCCGAGCCTTCATATTTGCCTGCCTTTTACTGCCTCAGGCCGCCGATTTCTGGCTGACCATTTATTAATTGGTTCAAGGCTAGCATAGGACGCCGCATCGCGGAAGCCGTCGAATCCAGTGAACAGGGGAAAAAGGGGCGGATCTCTCCTCCAATATGTAGAGGCTTGCACACATCAACCCACTATAAGCGCGAATAAGGCGAGAATTGGGCGTAAATTGGCCCGCAGTGCGGCATTTTCGGCGATGTGTCAGAACGACTCAGGCGCGGGGGCGAGTCACCCCGACACGATCTTTTCGATCGTTTCTGGGAGGCCTGAGAGGTCGCTGATCTCGGCGAAACGGGGGGAATTGGTTGGCGCTTCGGCATGTTCCATTGCCCATGTGAGGTCGTGAGGCACATAGACGCCCCAGCCGCCTGCCGCGATCATCGGGCGCACGTCGGAGGCCATCGAGTTGCCAACCATCAGCCCCCGTTCGGCACCTTGGCCGTGCTGCTCAAAAATGTGGCGATAGGCGGCTTCGGTCTTGTGAGAGACGATTTCGACCGCGTCGAACCTGTCGCGCAGGCCCGATTGGGCCAGTTTGCGTTCTTGGTCCAACAGGTCGCCTTTGGTCACCACGATGAGCCGGTAGTCGCCGCGCAGGGTTTCCAGCACGTCTTCGACATGGGGCAGCAGTTCGATGGGATGGTCCAGCATTTCACGCCCGGCGGCGAGCAGATCGTTGATCACCTCGGCGGGGACTTTGCCCTCGGTCACCTCGATTGCGGTCTCGATCATCGACAGGGTGAAGCCTTTGATCCCATAGCCGTAATGCGGCAGATTGCGCCGTTCGGCCTCCAGCAGCCGGGCCATCAGGTGGTCGCGTTCACTATGTTCGGCCAGAAGGGCTGCAAAACAGTCGTGAGAGAGTGCAAAGTAGCGTTCATTATGCCACAATGTGTCATCCGCATCGAAACCGATGGTGGTGAGTGCCCCGCCCATATGTGCTGCCTCTTTCCTAAATTGGTTCAGGGGTTATATAGACGGCTGCACGACGAACAAGCTCTACCCCCAGCCGCAGGAGCAGCAATGCACCGTGACGACGTGAAAGCAGATTGGACGATCCAGCCCGCAGGCCGGTCCGCGCCGAGCGCGTGGATGATGGCCGACGGCCCCAAGGATGACGACGACAGCGAGTTGCTGACCAAGACCCGCCCCAAGACCAAACGCCCGCCGCTCTACAAGGTGATGTTGCTGAACGACGATTTCACCCCGATGGAATTCGTGGTGCATGTCTTGGAACGTTTCTTTGGCCTGAACCACGCGCAGGCGTTTGAGATCATGTTGACGGTTCACAAGAAGGGGCTGGCCGTGGTTGGCGTCTTTAGCCACGAGATCGCGGAGACGAAAGTCGCGCAGGTGATGGATTTCGCCCGGCGTCACCAGCATCCGCTGCAATGCACCATGGAAAAAGAAGAATAACACGTGATTGATCCGCGACTGGAACTGGCCCTGAACGGCGGTGGGCTAGACCTGCCTGAAACTGGCGTGATCGCTGTCTTTCAGCCCCCCGTGGATGCGGATCTGGCCGGTCTTCCGCCCGAGCGTTGCAAGATCATTCACGATTTCAAACCTGCCTATGACGCATGGACGGCGCGGGGCTATGAGGCGGCGCATTCGATCGAGGGGCGCTATGCTGCGGCCATCGTCTGCCTGCCGCGTGCCAAACATGAGGCCCGCGCCTTGGTCGCCCAAGCTTGTGCTGTGAGCGATGGGCCGGTGGTGGTTGACGGGCAAAAGACCGATGGCGCGGATTCCATCCTGCGCGAGATGCGGGCGCGGGTGACGGTGCAGGGGCCGATCTCCAAGGCGCATGGTAAGCTTTACTGGATCGACGCGGGCGCGAGCGATTTTTTCACCGATTGGGAGGCTGGCCCAGCCCAGACCGAAGGCGGTTTTTGGACCGCGCCGGGGGTGTTCTCTGCCGATGGGGTCGATCTGGCCTCGGCGCTTTTGGTGGACGTGCTGCCCGATAACCTCGGGGCTGAAGTGGCCGATCTGGGGGCGGGCTGGGGCTTCCTCTCGGCGCATATTCTGACGCGGCCCAAGGTGAAGACGGTGCATTTGGTCGAGGCCGGGCATATGGCGCTGGAATGCGCGCGCCATAACGTGACCGATGACCGCGCCGTGTTCCATTGGGAGGATGCCACCGAATGGCAGCCGCCGCACCGGATGGATACCGTGGTGATGAACCCGCCTTTCCACACAGGCCGCGCCGCTGAGCCGCAGATCGGTCAGGCCTTTGTCGCCGCTGCCGCGCGGATCCTCTCGGGGCAGGGCGATCTGTGGATGGTGGCCAACCGGCATCTGCCCTATGAGGCGGAACTGAAGAAACGCTTTGCTCAGGTGGCCGAGCTTGGAGGCGACGCGCGGTTCAAACTGTTCCACGCTACACGCCCGCTGACCCGGCGCCGCTGAGCCTTAAGGGGGTATCCCGATGTCATTCTCGATCTCTGGTAAAACAGCCATCATCACCGGCGCGGCGGACGGGATCGGCCTTGCCATCGCGCGGCATCTGGCCGACCGGGGCGCCAATGTCATGTGCGCCGATTCCAACGAGAAAAAGCTGATGGAAGAGCTGGGCGACACGCCGGACGACGGGAATATCCGCGTCTTTGCCGGTGATCTGCGCCAGCGGCTGACCATCGCCAACCTCGTCTCGGCCACGATCGACGCCTATGATCAGGTCGATATCCTTGTGAATGCCTCGCGGCAGGTGATGCCGACCGATCCGCTGGATGTGGAGGATGGCTCGGTCGAGACGCTGTTGCAGCAAAACCTGATGACGGCGCTGCAACTGTCGCAGCAGGTGGCGCGGCGGATGATCAAACAAGCCGAGGGCCAGACCGAGGGGCAGGTGGGGTCGATCATCAATCTTAGCTCCATCTCGGCACAGCGCCACCAGCCGGATATGATGGGCTATGCCATCGCCTCGGCGGCGGTGCAGCAGATGACCCGCTCTCTGGCGCTGGTGCTGGCGCCGCATCGGATACGCGTGAATGCGATCTCTTTCGGTTCGGTGATGAGCGCGTCCCTCCGCGCTGCCGTGGCCGAAAACCGCGACTGGCGCGATGACATCCGCGCGCATACGCCGCTTGGCCGGATCGCCGGGCCGAACGAGCTTTGCGAGGCGGTGCAATTCCTCGCCGCTGAAAGTTCGGGCTTCATGACGGGCGAGATCATGACCATCGACGGCGGGCGCACGCTGCTCGATGTGGTCTCGGCCCCCGCGCATTGAGGGCGGGCAGCAGTTTTCTGCGGCAAAAGTGAAATCATCCGGTTTTCGCCCTTGACCCCAAAGCCAAGCTGCCTTATCCGACGCGCCACGGCGTTATAGCTCAGTTGGTTAGAGCGAACGACTCATAATCGTTAGGTCCCTGGTTCAAATCCAGGTAACGCCACCATCCCCCCCCTTTGTTTCAGATGAACATCCGGCGTCAGCGCTGCTGCGTGCGCGCCGCGCTTGGGTTGCGCATGGGGCTGGAAGGGATAGAAGATAGCCCATGCCCCGCGCGGGTTTGAGCAGATGAAAGCAGCCTTATGACCACGGAAAACTTCGTTCACGAGATCAATGTCACTTGGGGCGATTGTGACCCGGCGCAGATCGCCTATACCGCGCGGCTGCCCTATTTCGCATTGGATGCGATCAACGCGTGGTGGGAGGCGCATTTTGACGGTGACGGCTGGTTTCAGCTTCAGATCGACCGCAATATCGGCACGCCTTTCGTCAACCTGTCGATGGATTTTCGCAGCCCGGTCACCCCGCGGCACAAGCTGATGTGCGAAACCTATCCGACGCGGCTTGGTAATAAGTCCATCACCTTCGGCATGAAGGCGCGGCAGAATGGGGTGCTGTGTTTCGAAGGGTCTTTCACCTGCGTCTTTACCATCGCGGATGTGTTCAAAAGCCAATCCGCGCCCGAAGAATTGGCTCGTGTGATCAAACCTTTGGTCCGCGCCGACCTCGCCTGAGGCAATTGCGCCGCGAGCAGTTGAAGTTCCCCCGATTGCAGCGTCTTATCGCGCTGCAAATTGAGGGAGACGAAGATGACGATCAGGACTGCGGTAATCGGATTGGGGATCATGGGGCGGCGCATGGCCGAGAACATGGTGCTGCACCCTGACTTCACGGTCACCACCATGTGGGATCCCGACCCCGCGGCCTGTGCCGCCGCGCAAGAGGTCGCGCCGGAGGCGGTTGTCTCCGCCACGGCGTCCGAGGCGATGGCCGATGTCGATCTCGTTTACCTTGCCTGCCCTCCGGTGCCGCGCAAAGCCTATGCGCTTGAGGTCGCGGCGGCGGGCAAGGCGATTTTCCTCGAAAAACCCCTTGGTGTGGACATTGCAGAGAGCCGCGCCTTGGTGGCCGAGTTGCAGGCCGCGGGCGTTCCGGCGGCGGTCAACTTTACCCAAGCGGCGGGGGCGGCGCTGACCGATCTGACGCGGTCGATCCAAGAGGGCGCGCTCGGCGATCTTTGCGGCATCGACATTATCGTGACCTACCCGGCATGGCCCCGCGCGTGGCAGGTGGATGCCGATTGGCTGCGCTTTGCCGCTGAGGGGGGCATGACGCGCGAGGTGATCTCGCATTTCCTGTTCCTGAGCGAGCGGGTGTTGGGGCCCCTGACCCTGCAATGGGCCCATGCGGAATACCCCGACGCAAAGCTATGCGAGACCCATGTGGCGGCGCGATTGGTAAATGCCGATGGCCTGCCGGTTTCGATCCTAGGCTCTGTCGGCGGCGCGCAGCCGGACCGGCAGGAGGTGACGGTGAAGGGCGCGAAAGCCAGCCGCCGCATCTCGGAATTCTCTATCGACACCGTCTCGACCGGAGAGGCATTCGCGCCGACCAACACCAGCCCTGCCGACACCCGGGCGACCAGCCTCAAGGCGCAACTCGATGACATGGCGCTGCTGATGGCGGGCAAGACCAGCCGTCTGGCCACACCAGAGGAGGCTCTGCGGGTGCAGGAGCTTATCGAAGGCATCTTGGCCAATGGAGGAGCGCAGTCATGACCGCCACGTTGCAGTCATCGCCCGAGACCTGCCATTGGGGCTATTTCGAGGCCAGCCGCCCGCCTGCGCTGACCATCCAAAGCGGCGAAGAGGTGATCATCAACACCGTCTCTGGCGCGCCCAATTGCCTGCCGCCCGAGGGCTTCCACGTCCCGCCCGAACTCTACGACATCCACAAGGCAGGCCCGCCGCCGATGCCGGGCCATATCCTGACCGGGCCGGTCGCCGTCGAAGGCGCGATGCCCGGCGATGTGCTGAAGGTCGAAATCCTTGATGTCGCGCTGCGGCAGGACTGGGGGTATAACTTCATCCGCCCCTTGGCGGGCACGCTGCCGCAGGATTTCCCCGAGACCTATCACAGCAACATCCCGCTGGATGCAGAGCGGGGCGTCGCTCGGCTGCCTTGGGGGCTGGAACTGCCCTTGGCCCCGTTCTTTGGCGTGATGGCCGTGGCACCGCCGCCCGAATGGGGCCGGATCGCCACCATCGAGCCGCGCAAACATGGCGGCAATCTGGACAACAAAGAGCTGGTGGCGGGCAGCACGCTCTACTTGCCGGTCTTCAACGAAGGGGCGCTGTTTTCCTGCGGGGACGGGCATGGTGCGCAGGGCGATGGTGAGGTTTGCGTCACGGCGATTGAGACGGCGCTACAGGGCCGCTTCCGTCTGACTGTGTTGAAGGACCGCGCGCTTAGCTATCCGCAGGCCGAAACGCCGAGCCATGTGATCACGATGGGCATGGCCACCGACCTCGACCGCTGCGCGGAGATGGCCCTGCGCGAGATGATCACATTGGTCTCAGCACGCGCGGGGATCAGCCGCGAGGATGCCTATGTGCTCTGTTCGCTGGCCGGTGATCTGCGGATCACCCAGACGGTGAACCGCGAGAAGGGCGTGCATATGATGATGGCGAAAGAGTTGATCGGCGGTTAACTGAGCCTCTGCGCCAAGAAAAAGGGCCGCATCGCTGCGGCCCTTTCGCGTGTCTACTTAGCGGCAGATCACTCCTCCGCCCAAGCCATCCGGGCCGGGTGATATTCGAACCCGATGTGATGCGCGGCACCCACCAGCCCCTCGCGGGTGTGGTTGTAAAGCGAACGCCAGTAGGGCTGGATCGTGACGCCATCGTCTTGCAGCATCTTCTCACCCTTCGCCATGATCTCGCGGCGCGCTTCGACATCCGCCGTTGCCAGCGCCTCTGACAGCAGGGCGTCGAACTCAGGGCTGGCATAGCCGAACTCGTTCCACGCCTCGCCCGAGCGATAGGCCAGCGCCCAGATCTGCACGCCCAGAGGCCGCGCGTTCCAGTTGGTGGAGGAGAAGGGATATTTCACCCAGTCGTTCCAGAAGGTCGAGCCGGGCAGGATGGTGCGTTTGACCTTGATGCCCGCGTCACGCAGCTGGGCTGCCACGGCATCGGTAGTGTCTTTGCGCCATGCATCGTCGATCGAGAAGAGCTCATGCTCGTAGTCCGCCATGCCCGCCTCTTCCATCAGCGCGCGGGCGGCTTCGGGGTCGGTCTTGGGCGGCTCGACTTCAGCGTATTCGGGATGCATCGGGCCGACGTGGTGGTTCTCGGCCACAATCCCGCGCCCGGCATAGCCCAGTTCCAGTAGAACCGCATTGTCGACCGCAAGTTGCAGCGCGTTGCGCACGCGCTTGTCTTCATAGGGTTTCATGCCATCGACTTCGGCCAATTGGTTGGGGCGGATCACGATGGTCGCCGCCGTGGCGATCTCATTCTCGACCCAGCCGTCAAGCGTGCTCATCACGTCGATATATTCGCCTTCCATGGAGTAGAAAGCGTCAACCTCTTCGGCCTCGGCTGCGGCGATCCATGCGGAAGGATCGGTGCCGTAGTCGATATATTCCAGTCGGTCGATGTAGGGCCCGCCGAAGACCTCACTGCCCCACCATGTGTGATCGGGGTTCTTCACCAGCACGCTTTTCACGCCCACTTCGAGCGACTCGGGCAGGTAGGGGCCGGTGCCTTTCGGGTTTTCCAGCATCGTGTCGGGGTCGAACCCTTCGGGCGTGATGGCGGCGGGGTAGTCGGCCATGCCGGGGATCAGCGTGATGTCGGATTTGGGCAGCGTGAGCTTGACGGTGTGGTCATCCACCACCTCGATTGCGCCCTCGACGGCCTTGCCGGTTTCCTCATCCACCAGTGTGGCGAAACGGCCCGCCATGGAGTTGCCTTCGAGCGACTTGTCGCACCAGCCTTCGATGTTGCGTGCCACGTCCTGCGCGGTGAAGGCGGTGCCGTCGTTCCATGTCACGCCCTTTCGGACGTTCAGCGTGTATTCGGTGGCGTCGTCGTTGATCTCCCAGCTTTCCAGCAGGCCGGGGGTGAAGGTGCCGTCATTCTCCCAGATGGCGAGGTATTCCAGCCAGCCGCGGCTGAAGTTGGCGATCTGCGACCAGTCATAGGTGCGCGGGTCTTTCAGGGCACGCACCTCCATCTGCATCCGCACGGTGCCGCCTTCCTTGAGGTTGGCATGGGCCGCCGCACGCGCAGGCGCGGCCATGCCAAGCATCCCGTACGCTGTGGCGGACGTGGCCCCGAAGGCGCTCGCAATCGCCAGAAACTCGCGTCTGCTGACGGGGTCTTTCTTGGCGTTCTCGGCTGATGTCAGCACGGATTGCGGCAGCGGTTTTCCGGTGCGTGTCAAAAATTCCATGATTTTCCTCTCTGTTGGTGCGTTGGCCGGGCCATCGCGGACCCCCACTTTTCACGGTGGGGCAGGTGATGCAGTTGACCTGCTTTTGTCGCCTCTTGAGGTGGGCGTGGGGTGTTTAGTCTGCCGATCAGGCGCGTTGCGTCAAGCCTGTCGCGGGAAGTTGAGCAGCAAGCTAGCGCAGGAAAGCGGCCCGGCAAGCGCGGGCGTGGGGGAAAAGTGCTGTGAGGCTGGCGGGTTAGGCCAGATCGCGCGCGGCTTTGAAAAGCGCCGCAAGCCGCGCCGGGTCGCCGAGTTCATTGGCCAGCATCAGAACCAATCGGGCGTTGAGGGCGTGGCTTTCATCCTCGGTCAGCCCTTCATGGGCGGCCATAAGGGCGGCATAGACGCTGTCGCCCTCGGCGCCGAGGTTGTCTTCAAGGATCATGCGGTGGCTCCTTTCGCACGGTCAAAGGCGCGGGCAATCGCGGCGCTGTCAGGCTGGTCGAAGACCGCGCAGACATGGCCATCGGGGCGCAGCAGATAGAGGAAACCGCTGCCATAGCGCCGCTGCGCCTGGCTGTCCTTGCCCTGAAAGCAGGGGTAAGCATCATGGGATTGATCGATGCCGATCCGGGCAAGGCCGGGGAGGGCGGGGGCGGTGATCTCGCCCACGGCGAGCAGGGTGAACTGGCCCTGAACCGCACCCAACAGCCAGCAATCGCCCGCAGGCCCGACCAACGGCGCGTCGATCAATGCGCTGCCGGGGCGCAGGGGGGCGTCGCCTGCGGTTTGCAGCGGGCTATGGGCCAGCGTGCAGGGCTGCGACAGCCGGCCGGAGTTGATCAGTTTGCGCGCGAAAGGGTGCTTTGCTGCGAGGGTCAGCACCTCGTTGCGAAACAGGGTCTCGATGGGGGATTTCGGCGTCATGAAATTGGTCGCGCGGGCGGAGTTGCGCATGTTTTCGTCCGCGCCATGGCCGCGTTCGATGTCATAGCTCTCGATCAGGCTTGGCGGCGCTTCGCCCTGCACCACAGCCGCCAGTTTCCAGCCAAGGTTGTCGACATCCTGCACCCCGCCATTGCCGCCCCGCGCCCCGAAGGGGCTGACCACATGGGCGCTGTCGCCGACAAAGACGACGCGGTCATGCACGAACCTCTCCAGCCGCGCGCAGCGGAACTTATAGACGCTCATCCAATCCAGCCGGAACGGCGCATCGCCCAGCATCTGTTTCAGGCGGGGGACGACCTTTCCCTCCGTCGCTTCGGCTTTTGGGTCGGTCTCTGGCCCCAGTTGCAGGTCGATGCGGTAGATGTTGTCGGGCTGTTTGTGCAGCAGCGCGGATTGGCCGTTGTGAAAGGGCGGGGCGAACCAGAACCACCGCTCGGGCGTGTCATGGTCGCCGAAGGGGGAAGTCTCCATCTCCACATCGGCGATGAGGAAATGTTCGTCAAAGGTCTGCCCCTCGAATGGCAGGTTCATCCGTTTGCGCGTGGCCGAGCCTGCGCCATCGCAGGCGATGTACCAGTCGGTCTCAAGCCGGTAGGGGCCATCCGGCGTCTCGACCGTCAGCTCAACATGGTCGGCGTGGCCCTTGTGATCGGTGACCTTGTTGAGAAAACGCAGGTCGATCAGATCGGGGAAATCCCGCGCGCGCTCAATGAGATACTCTTCGATATAATATTGCTGAAGGTTCACGAAGGCCGGATATTTATGCCCCCGCTCGGGCAGCAGGTCGAAGTTATAGACCTCCTGTTCCCCGTGAAACTGACGGCCCACTTTCCATGTCACGCCCTTTTTCAACATCCGCTCACCGATGCCGAGCCTGTCGAAAATCTCCAGCGTCCGTTTCGCCCAGCAGATCGCGCGCGAGCCGAGGGAGACGACATTGTTGTCATCCAACACGACCGATTTGACCCCGCGCAGGGCCAAGTCCACGGCCATCGACAGGCCAATAGGGCCAGCGCCTACGATCACCACCGGGTGCCGCGGCTCGGGCGCGGTCAGGCCGGGTGGGGGGCTGTAGGGGAAGGGGGTGTAGGCATAGGCCATGGCGGTATCCTCAGAGAAAGGCGCGCAGGAGCAGCAGAGCCAGCAAGGCCAGCGTCACCAGCGTCACCCGGCGGCGCGCACCGCGGTGCTCGGGCGCGCGCAGCATCTTTGACCAGACCTGCGCCGTGTCGCGCAGCCCGGCGTAGGGCTGCCCGCTTCGGCGCGCCGCATGGCGGCGGTGCTCCATCACCAGCGCGAAGACCAGATAGAACCAGAGCGCCAGCGCAAAAACAATCAGGGCAGGAAGAAGCGCGGACAGGGACATCAGTCCGACAGCGCCTCCCACATCTCTTTGTCGCGCGCCGCCGTCCAGATGCGCGGCGTGTCAATGTCCAGCGCCTCGTCATAGGCGCGGGCGACGTTGAAGGGCAGGCAATGCTCATAGATCGCATAGTCGCCGAACTTGGGGTCGCATTCGGCGCGCACGGCGTCCCATGCCTCTTTCAAGGTGCCGCCACGCAGGGCCACGCGGGCCGCCGGGCGGTAGGTGGAGCGGACGAAATCGGCGGTGCTGTCAATCGCGGCATTGACCATCTCGCGCCCCACCAGCGCGTCCCCGCGGCCCGGCGCAATGGCGTCGAGGTCAAAGGCGCGGATGCGTTCCAGCGTGGCGGGCCAGTCGTGGAAATGCCCATCGCCGCAGTAGCAGGCGGAGTGATATTCGACGATGTCACCGGTGAACATGACGTTCTGATCGGGCACATAGATCACCGCGTCGCCCGCCGTATGGGCGCGACCCAACTGCATGATGTCGACCCGGCGTTTGCCGAGATAGACGCTCATCCGCCCGTTGAAGGTGGTGGTGGGCCACGTCAGCCCGGGGATGCTCTCATGACCTTCGAAGAGACGGGGAAACCGCTCGAATTCGCTGTCCCAATCCTCTTGCCCGCGTTCGGCGACCATGGCGCGGGCCTTCTCGGACATGATGATCTGCGAGGCACCGAAGGCGGAGGCCCCGAGCACGCGCACGGCGTGGTAATGGGTCAGCACCAGATGGCTGATCGGCTTGTCGGTGACCGAGCGGACGCATTCGATGACCTTATTCGCCAGTCGCGGTGTCGCCTGTGCTTCGATGATCATCACGCTGTCGTCGCCGATGATCACGCCCGAGTTCGGGTCGCCCTCGGCGGTAAAGGCGTAGAGGCCCTCGCCCACCTCGGTAAAGGAGATTTCCTTTTCGGTCATGTCGCCTTGGGATGCGAATTGCTTGGCCATGTGTTGTCCTTCTGTCTTGCTTCGCCGGCGCGGATGCGCGGCTTGTTCAGGAAAAGTCGATTGCCGGGCGGACCTTGCCGGTGCAGCTGCCAAAGCCCACGCGAAAGCCATCGCCCTGCGCGTGGCCGGTGAGGGTCAGCGTGTCGCCATCTTCGACAAAGCTGCGGGTGCTGCCGTCTGCGAGGGTGATCGGCTCCTTGCCGCCCCATGACAGTTCCAGCAGCGACCCGCGCTGCGATTTCTCGGGGCCGGAGATCGTACCGGAGCCGAGCAGATCGCCCGCGTTCATCGCGCAGCCGGAGGAGGCGTGATGCGTCAACTGCTGGGCGGCGGAGTAATACATCTCGCGGTAGTTGGTGCGGGCGATCTCCTCGGCCTCGCCGCCCTCGGGCTGGAGCGTCACGGAAAGGTCGATATCATAGAGACCCGGTTTGCTTTCGCGCAGGTAGGGCAGCAAGTCTTTCTCACGCTCTGGCGTCGAAGTGCGGAACGGCTCAAGCGCGTCACGGGTCACGATCCACGGGGATATTGACGTGGCGAAGGCCTTGGCCTGAAACGGGCCGAGGGGTTGGTATTCCCACGCCTGAATGTCCCGCGCCGACCAGTCGTTCAGCAGGACATAGCCAAAGATCATCTCATCCGCCGCGTCGATGCGGATCAGCTGGCCCATTTCGGTCGAGGTGCCGACGATCGCGCCCATCTCCAACTCGATATCGAGCTTCTGGCAGGGGCCGAAATGCGGCGCTTCGGCCTTGGGGGCTTTCAGCTGGCCGTTGGGCCGCGTGATCTCGGTCCCCGAGACGACGACGGTGGAGGCGCGGCCATTATAGCCGATGGGGATGTGCAGCCAATTCGGCGGCAGCGCGTTCTCGGCTCCGCGAAACATGGTGCCGACATTCGTGGCGTGATGCTTGCCCGCGTAGAAATCCGTGTATTCGGAAACCATCATCGGCATGTGCAACTGTGCTGCGCCCATCGGCACCAGATGGGGCGCCACAGCCGCCTGATCCGGTGCATCAGCGCTGAGGAGTTCGATCAGCCGGGAGCGCAAGGAAGCCCAAGCCGTGGGGCCAAGGTCCATCACATCGTTCCAATAGGGCACATCGAACACCGGCTCTTCGGCGAGGGTGATCAGCCCCTCTTCCTCCAGCGCGGCCATGTCCACGATCTGATCGCCGATGGCCACGCCGCAGCGCGCCTCAAGCTGATTGGTCGAAAAGACGCCGTAGGGCAGGTTGTTCAGCGGGAAATCGGTGGTGGCCGAATTGGCGCTCTCCACCCAAGAGGTCATCAGGGTCATATTGGTCCTTTCGCGGACAGCGGTCACTTCTTGCCCGGGGTGCCGTCGAATTTCTTCTCAAGGCTTTCCCAGCAGTCGATGTAATCGTCCTGCAATGGCGCTTCGCGGGCGGCGAATTCGGTCAGATGCTGCGGGAAGCGGGTCTCGAACATGAAGGACATCGTGTTGTCGAGTTTATGGGGTGCCAACTCGGCATTCGACGCGCCCTCGAATGCGTTCCGGTCCGGCCCATGCGGCAGCATCATATTGTGCAGGCTCATGCCCCCGGGAACGAAGCCCTTGGGCTTGGCGTCGTACTGACCGTGGATATTGCCCATCAGCTCGGACATGATGTTCTTGTGATACCACGGCGGGCGGAATGTATCCTCGGCCACCATCCAGCGGTCGCGGAACAGCACGAAGTCGATATTGGCGGTGCCCTCCACGCCCGAGGGCGCGGTCAGCACGGTAAAGATCGACGGGTCTGGGTGGTCGAACAGCACCGCGCCCACGGGGCAATAGGTGTTCAGGTCGTATTTCACCGGCGCATAATTGCCGTGCCATGCAACCACGTCGAGCGGCGAATGCCCGATCTGGGTCTCATGGAACTGCCCGCACCACTTGATGGTGACGGTGGAGGGCACCTCGCGGTCCTCGAAAGCCGCCACGGGGGTTTTGAAATCACGCGGGTTCGCCATGCAGTTGGCGCCGATCGGGCCGCGTGCTGGCAGATGGAACTTCTGGCCGTAGTTCTCGCAGACAAAGCCGCGCGCGGGGCCGTCCAGCACTTCGACACGGTAGACCAACCCGCGCGGGATGATGGCGATCTCCTGCGGGGCGACGTCCATGACACCCAGCTCGGTGCAAAAGCGCAAGCAGCCCTCCTGCGGGACGATCAAAAGCTCGCTGTCGGCAGAGTAGAAATAGCTGTCCACCATGCTCTCGGTCACCAGATAGATATGGCTCGCCATGCCGACTTGCGTATTCACATCCCCCGCCGTGGTCATCGTGCGCATGCCGGTCAGCCAAGTCAGCGGCAAGTCGGAATGCGGCACCGGATCCCAGCGGTATTGGCCAAGACTGGTTACATCCTGCGGCTGATGCGGTGCAGACTTCCAATAGGGCAGGTCGATCCGCGTGTAGCGCGACGAATGTTTGACCGAAGGCCGGATGCGGTAGCACCACGTACGCTCGTTCTGATGAGAGGGGGCGGTAAAAGCCGTGCCGGACAGCTGTTCGCCATAGAGGCCGTAGTTGCATTTCTGCGGGGAGTTCATGCCCTGCGGCAGGGCGCCGGGCAGGGCTTCGGTTTCGAAATCATTGCCGAAACCCGGCATATAGCCCGGATGCGTGCCCGATGTGGTGGCCGCGGTTGTCATCGTCGATGGCTTGGACTTGCTGGTCATCTGTGCCCCCTTGCAGAATCTGTTACAAGCGTAATAGTTGGAGTTGTAACTAACAAGCGGCGCAGCATGGCGGACGGTGACTTTCAGCTTCAGTTTTTCCTGCCCTACCTGCTGAACCAAGCGGCGGAGGCGTCATCGCTCGAGTTTCAGCAGATCTACAAAAGCCGCTATGGCATGCTGCGCACCGAATGGCGGGTCTTGTTCCACCTCGGCCTCTATGGGCAACTCACGGCAAGCGAGATCGGCCAGCGCGCGCGGATGCATAAGACCAAGATCAGCCGCGCCGTGCACCGCCTGACCGAGCGCCGCTTCGTCACCCGCAGCCGCGATCCAGAGGATCGGCGGGTGGAGCATCTGTCGCTGACCCGACAGGGCCAAGCGGCCTATGACGATCTGCGCGCCGTGGCGCAGCGCTACAATGCCGCGCTGATGGATGCGCTCGACCCTGCCGAGGCGGCGGTGCTGCGGCGGGCGCTGCTCAAGCTGTCGGATGTGGGGCAGGGGGGCTTTACTTAGCCCGTAGAAACCGCCACCGATGGCGCATGACCGATCAGACCAAAGGCCTCTTGCTCACCTTTCTTGGGGTGATGTGCATCGTTCCCGAAGCGCTTTTCGTGCGCGTCATCGACGCGCCGATGCTGACGCTTGCCTTTTGGAAGGTGACCCTCGTGGGCATGGCGATCGGCGCGGGCCTGCTGCTGGCCCAAGGCACCGCCCCCTTCCGCGCCCTCAGCCGCGCCGGATGGGCGAGCGCGATCTACATCGGCGGCGTGGCCTGCGCCGGGGTCGGCTTCGTGCTGGCCGTGCGCCTGACCTCGGTCGCGAATGTGGTCTTCATCCTCGCCTCGCTGCCAGTCTTTGCCGCGATCTATAGTCGGGTCTTTCTGGGCGAGCCGATCAGCCGCCGCATGTTCTTTACCATCGCGGCGGTGCTCGCTGGCTTGGCCGTGATCGCCTTCGGCTCGGGCGAGACCGAGAATGCCTCGCGCGCGGGCGATCTGCTGGCCCTGTCGATCTCGGCCATCTTCGCCGGAGCGCTG
The DNA here is from genome assembly GCF_043557045.1 of Sulfitobacter sp. 1A15258. Classification (NCBI taxonomy): domain Bacteria; kingdom Pseudomonadati; phylum Pseudomonadota; class Alphaproteobacteria; order Rhodobacterales; family Roseobacteraceae; genus Sulfitobacter; species Sulfitobacter sp. 1A15258. The sequence goes on from NZ_JBIFFK010000005.1 coordinate 270,294, forward strand.
ACAGCGGCGCGCCATGCGCGCGCAGTGTCGATGGTGCCCGCGGTGGCATTGGCCTATCTGCTGGCCGGGGCGGTGCTGCTGCCCGTGGCGCAGCCGCTGCACATGCCCACCGCAGAACTGCCGCAGATGCTGCTCTACGCGGCGTTCATGGCTGCCAGCGCCGGGCTCATCGCGCTTGGCCCGCGCTATATTTCAAGTGCGGAAGTGGGCCTGCTCGTTTTGTTGGAATCCGTGCTGGCGCCGCTGCTGGTCTGGGCGGTGCTGGGCGAAGACCCAGGGATCTATGCGTTGATCGGCGGGGGGATCGTCGTGGGCGCGCTGTTCCTGTCGAACCTCATCGCCCTGTCGCGCCGCCGCCGGGTCGTGCCCCCGCTGCCGCGCCACTAGGATCAAAAGTCGGGGCTGACGCCCGGCAACTCCAACGCCTTGATCAGCTCACGCAACTCCTGCCGCGCGGCGATGTTCGAGATATTGAGCTGTTTCACGCCAATATCCTTGAGGTCCAGCAAGGTCAGACCGCGCGGGAAAAGCTCCCGAAAGATCACCCGCTCATTGAACCCCGGCGCGGTGCGGAACCCGATCCGCTTGCTGAGGTTGTTGATCGCGCGCTCCATCTTCTCCTTGTTGACCATGCGCTGCGCGCCCAAACGGTTGCGCACCACGATCCAATCGATCGCCGACAGCCCGGCCTGCGCCCTGAGCTGCCGCGCGTTCCAAACCATCTCGGAATAGACGGAGGGGCCGGTGATCTTTTCGCCATTGGCATCGATATGGGCCAAAAGATCAAAGTCGATGAAACTGTCGTTCAGCGGCGTGATCAATGTGTCCGCCAGCGAATGGGCCACCTGACTGAGCCGCGTGTGCGATCCGGGGCAGTCGATCAGAATGAAATCATTGTCTGGCTCCAGCGCCGCCACGGCGGCGCTGAGGCGATGGTCATACATGTTCTCGCCGGGGCGCAGGCTGCTGGCCTCCACATCCGGCAATTCGCAAAGCGTCGGACTGGCCAGCGTCAGGCCGGACTCGCGCATGAAGGCCCGGCGGTTCTCGATATAGCGCCCAAAGGTCCGTTGCCGCAGGTCGAGGTCCAGGCCGCTGACCTTATGGCCAAGCCGCGCCAGCGCCGTCGCCACATGCATGGAAACGGTTGATTTGCCCGCGCCGCCTTTTTCGTTACCGACGACGATAATATGCGCCATACTGCTGTCCCTTCGCGCCTGCCCTTCAAGACAGGATATTGTTGAGCCGCACTATATGTAGGGTTCACGCCTTTGGAAAGTGGCGAGGCCGCTTGTTCAGCCCGACCGTGGCAGCCCTGCCGCGTTTGGACATCGCGCACATTTGCGCTATTTTCACCGCTTCAGGCGCCGTGTAACACCGCGCCTTACCGCGCGCCGCGCACCCCAACGAACCGCTCAAGCAAGGCCTCCCCATGCCAGATCACCACCCCACCACATCGAAACAGACAACAGTCCGCGGCGTGCTGCCGTCTCTGGGCATGGTGATCGCGGAATTCGCGCTGGTTTGCCTGCTGGTGGCGCTGGTGCCGGTGACGGTCTACCTCGATACGGCCGTTCTGGGCGAGGGCGTCACCGAAGACTCGCTGACCGAACATATGCACAACACCCTGTTGGCCATCGCGGCCGGGATTTTCATGATGGGCGCTTATCAACATGTGGGCATGCGGGGGTATCTCACGCTGGCGGCCACGCTCTTCGCCTGCATGTTCCTGCGCGAATATGACGCCGCGCTGGACCGTATCCAACACGGGTTTTGGATCTACCCCGCCCTCGTGACACTGGCGGTGGGCAGCTTCATCGCATGGCGCAATCGCGGCACCACGCTGCTGCCCATGCTGCACCACCTGCAAACCCGCTCCGCCACATTCGTCTATATCGGCGTGGTGCTGCTGCTCTTCTTCTCGCGGATTTTCGGCACCGGCGCCCTGTGGGAGGCCGTCATGGGCGCGGCCTATGACCCGCAAATCAAAACCACCGTCCAAGAGGGCACAGAACTGCTCGCCTATCTGCTAATCGCCTATGGCGCGGTACTGTCCCACCTGCACGGCTACGGCGCCCAGGCCGCCCTACAAGAACGCCGCCTCTAAGCAGGCCCCGACACGCGCGCCGCTATCCTCCGGCGCGCACCCCCTTCCACTTCATCCTTTTGAAAATACCTCCACACCGCCTGCCAAACACGCCCGGTCTCGGACCCATCCCCCAAAACGCAAAAGGCGCGACCCGCAGGGGCCGCGCCTTAATCTCGCAATGTTGGTAAGGCTTAGAAGCCCAGACCTGCGTATTTGTTCTTGAACTTCGACACGCGGCCGCCGGTGTCCATGATGCGGCCAGTGCCGCCGGTCCAGGCAGGGTGCACGGAGGGGTCGATGTCGAGCGACAGCTGGTCGCCTTCTTTGCCCCATGTCGATTTCATTTCCACAACGGTGCCGTCGGTCATCTTGACGTTGATGATGTGGTATTCGGGATGTGTATCGGTTTTCATCGACCAGTCCTTTATGCGTTCGCGCCGGAAAGCGGCTTATAGTGGACGTTTTCGGCGATCCGTGCGGATTTGCCGCGACGGCTGCGCAGGTAGTACAGCTTGGCACGACGCACGCGACCACGGCGCACGACGGTGATGCTGTCGATGTTGGTCGAATGCAGCGGGAACACACGCTCCACGCCTTCGCCAAAGGAAATCTTGCGCACGGTGAAGGACCCGGCGATGCCGTGACCGTTCTTGCGCGAAATGCAGACGCCTTCGTAGTTCTGCACACGGGTGCGGGTGCCTTCGGTGACTTTAAAGCCAACACGAACGGTATCACCGGCACGGAAGTCGGGGATCTCGTTCCCCAGTTCGGCGACTTGTTCCGCCTCGATCTCTGCGATCAGGTTCATCTGACCATTCTCCTATGATGTTCGCGGTATTCCACGAAATTATGTCGCGACCCAGAGCTTCGGGTTCTATCGGGCAGCGCCGCAATCGTTTCCGATCAAGGCCCCCCGCCGGAGGTATCGTCGTCATTACTTAGTTTTCTGCGTTAAACGCAAAGCACCGGAGCCGCCAAAGCGATTCCGGATGCGCGGGGTATAGGGGGCAAAAGCGATAGGATCAAGGGGGCTGTGGCCACCTTGATCCTCTGTGTTTCAGACCTCTGCGCGCTGTCGCGTCAGGCCAGCGCGATCACGCCCAAGACAACGAGCAGGAACAGCACCAGCACGATGCCGATCAGCACTTTCGCCCCGGTCATCGCGGCACCCGATACGCGGCCAAAGCCCAAGAGCGCTGCAACGGCGGCGACGATCAACAGAATAAGAATAAGTTCAAGCATTTGGATTCTCCCTCCGATATGGGAGATCAACGCGCCGCGCAGGGGCGGGTTCCGTATCGGGGCGCGGGCTCAATCCTTGCTCTCGAAGGCGGCCCACATGTCGGGGCGGCGTTTGCGGGTCAGCTCTTCGGCCTGCGCCTGACGCCATTTCGCAATCTCGCCATGGTTGCCCGACATTAGAACGGGCGGAATCTCGCGCCCTTCCCATTCGGCGGGGCGGGTATATTGCGGATGTTCCAGCAGGCCCGAGGCGTGGCTTTCCTCTTCGATGCTCTCGGCGTTGCCCAGCACGCCGGGCAAGAGGCGCACAGTGGCGTCGATCATCGCTTGGGCGGCCAACTCGCCCCCCGTCATGACGAAATCGCCCAGACTAACCTCGGTGATGCCGAAATGCTCGATCACCCGTTCGTCGACCCCCTCGAATCGCCCGCAGAGCATTGTCACGCCCGCGCAGCTTGCCAGATCGCGCGCCATGGCCTGATCGAACCGCCGCCCGCGCGGCGACATGTAGAGGATCGGCCAGCGCCCATGGGCGTGGCTTTGCGCGCGCGCCAGCGCCGGGCCGACCACATCGGCGCGCATGACCATGCCCGCCCCGCCGCCTGCGGGGGTATCATCGACATTGCGGTGCTTGCCGATGCCGAAATCGCGCAGGTCATGGGTGTGCAATTGCCAACGCCCTTCATGCAGCGCTTTTCCGGTCAGGCTGGCGCCCAGCACACCGGGGAAGAGATCGGGAAACAACGTGACGATCCGGGCCTGCCAGACATCAGCGTAATCGGGCGCGTCTTGCATCAGGGCGCGGGGTTTGAGGCTGGGGCGTGCGCTTTGACGTCCGTGAGAGCGGGTGGGTTTCATGCGGTTCCTGCCTGTTGCAATAGAGCGGTCTTGGCGCGCCGGCGCGCCTCGGGGTCATCGGCGTGTTGACGGTTGGCGTCAAGCAGAGCCTGCAAAAGTTCCGCAGGCAAGCGCTGGTTCTCGGGCGGGGGCACGGTCATCTGCGCCAAGACCTCAGGCGGCAATGCGCAAAGGTCTAGAAGGGGCGTAGCGGGGCCGAGCGGCAGGTCGCGGCAGGCCTCCAGCCGCGCGTGATGCACCGGGCAGGGCAGACGCCGGGCAATCGTTTCGGCCACCGTATCCAAATCTGCCGCTGGGGCGTAACGGGCTGTGAAAGTGGCAAGGTCGAGCGTCATGGAGGAGGCTTTGACATGCTCCCAATAGGCCGAAGCGATCCAATCCGCCGGATCGCGGGTCGAGAGGTAAACCATGATCTCCGCCCGGGGGAAACGGCGGCGCAGGCTGCGGGTAAAGGTCTCCAGCAACACGGGCGCAGCGCTGTAGTCGGCCAGATCGCCACGTCCGGGCATGTGACCGGCCAGTTCCTCGGCCGAGAGGATCAGCGTCCGGCGCGGCATCCGGGGCAGGGCGTCGAGAAGGGCGTCGAAGCGGTATTCGGCCTTGAGCCGCGTGAGCGGATCGCGCCATGTGGAATAGCCGCGCGCGGCATGCAGCAGGTCTTTCATCTGCCAGCGCAGGCGCAGGGCGACATGGGGTTTCAGCAGGGCGCGGTTGGCGCGCAAAGTGGCTTGAACGGAACTGGTCCCGGTCTTGTGAAAGCCGGGATGCAGGATGATCCGGCGGGGCATCATCCGGCTCCGGTCTCAGCCATCCTTGCCCTCGGGCAGCACGCCCAAAGGCGGGTCGGCGATGATCCGACCGGAGGCGAGATCGACCGTCGGCACGGCGGCTTTGGTGAAGGGCAGGAAGGTGGTGGCCGAGGTGCCTGCAAGTTGCAGTTCCAACAGATCGTCCGCCCCGTGGTTCTGCACGGTTTTAACGCGCCCCAGCAGCACGCCGCCGGTGTCATAGACCTCAAGCCCGATGAGATCGGCGTGGTAGAATTCGTCATCCGGCAGGCCCGGCAATTGATCCCGCGCGGCAAAGAGCGAGACACCGCGCAGATCGTCGGCCTCTTCCTTGGTGGTGATTTCGGCGATGCGCGCGGCAAAGCCGTTTTTGACCGGGTGCAGCAGGGCGAGGGTGAACTGGCGGCTGCCGTCCTCGGTGCTCAGCGGGCGGTAGTTTTCGATGTCTTCGGGCACGGCGCAGTAGCTTTTCACGCGCACTTCGCCGCGCACGCCATAGGCGCCCGCGATGGCACCGACGCAGATCAGGTCTTGGTCACTCATTGCAACAACTCCGAATTCACGCAGATCGTCCCGGTCCATTCACCGGCCCCGGCCTTGCATTCATCCTGCATTAACTGCCGATCATAGCGGATGCCAAGGACAAAGCCGAGCACGAGCACGGACAGAAGGAACAGTAGCTTTCTCATTAGCGGGTCTCGACCTTGAGGCGGGGGGCGCGGGTCTCCCAACCCTTGGTTTCCAGTTCCGGCGTCAGGCTGTTTTCCTCGGGCCAGCCCATACAAAGATAGGCCACCAGCGACCAGTCCTCTGGCACCGCAAGGTCACGGTTCAGCCGGGCGGGGTCAAGCACCGAGACCCAGCCCAGCCCGAGGCCATGAGCGCGGGCGGTGAGCCATAGGTGGGTGATCGCCCCCACCACCGAATAGCGCCGCATCTCGGGCATGGTGCCCGCGCCGAGGCCGCTGCCCTTTTCGGTGCTCTCATCACAGTAGATCGCCAATTGCTCGGGCGCGTCGCTCATCCCCGAGAGTTTGAGCCCGGCATAGAGCGCGGCCTTTTCACCATCGTATCCGGCGAGGGCGCGGGCATTGGCGGATTGGAAATTCTCAAGCGCGGCTTGGCGCGCGGTGTCGGAGGCAACGCGGATGATCCGCCAGGGTTCCGACAGGCCCACAGAGGGGGCGAGGTTAAAACTGTCGAGGCAGCTTTGCATCAGCGCCTCGTCCAGCGGGTCTGTGCGAAAGCGGCGCACGTCGCGCCGCCATCGCATCAGGTCGTGCAGCCCGGCACGGAAGTCATCAGAGAATGTATCCATGCCGGGCGCTCGAAGCTTATTCTGCGGAAGCTTCTTCGGCAGGGGCGTTGGCAGCTTCGGCAGCGGCAGCAGCCTTGTCGGCTTTCTCCTGCGCGCGCTCTTGGGCTTTCTTGCCCGGTGCGCCCTTCTTGGGGTTGTTACGCTCGGTCTTTTCGCGGATGCCAGCGGCTTCCAGCATGCGAACCACGCGCTCGGTCGGCTGGGCGCCTTTGGCGATCCATTCCTGAACCTTTTCAACGTCCATTTTCACGCGGTCTTCGCTGTCTTTCGGCAGCAGCGGGTTGTAGGTGCCCAGCTTCTCGATGAAGCGGCCATCGCGCGGCATGCGGCTGTCGGCGGCCACGATACGGTAGAAGGGGCGCTTTTTGGAGCCGCCGCGGGCGAGACGAATTTTCATTGCCATGGTGTTTAATCCTTTAGGTTGGTTGGGGGGACGGGAGGCCGTCCTATTCTTGGTGGGTTTTGTGGTGCCGAATGACTTCGGCGATGATGAAGTTCAAGAACTTCTTGGCGAAGACGGGGTCGAGGTCCGCCGCTTCCGCCAAATCTTCGAGCCGCTCGATCTGGGCCGCCTCGCGGGCCGGATCGGAGGGGGGAAGGTCGTGCGTGGCCTTGAGTTTCCCCACGGCCTGCGTGTGTTTGAACCGCTCGCCCAGCGTATAGACGAGGATCGCGTCGAGCCGGTCGATCGAGGCGCGGTGCTCTTTCAACAGCTCGGCGGCGCGGGCAGCGGTATCTGTGGTGGTGTCGGTCATTTCTTCTTCCCGAAACCGCTGAGGCCGCCGGGCAGGCCCATGCCGCCGCCGAGGCCACCGCCCATGCCACCCAGACCGCCGGGCAGCTTGCCGCCCATCTGCTTGGCCGCCGCTTCCAGCGCCTTGGGGTCCATCTGGGAGGGTTCCATGCCGCCGGGCATGCCGCCCTTGCCCATCATGCCCTTCATGGCCTGCTTGAGCATACCGCCTTTGCCCATCTTGCCCATCTTCTTCATCATGTCGGACATCTGGCGGTGCATCTTCATCAGCTTGTTGAGGTCAGAGACCTCCATGCCGGCACCCTTGGCGATACGCTTCTTGCGGCTGGCCTGCAGCAGGGCAGGGTTGGCGCGCTCTTTCTTGGTCATGGACTGAATGAGGGCGATCTGCTGCTTGAGGATCTTGTCGTCGAAACCGGCGTCTTCGACCTGTTTCGCCATTTTCCCCATGCCGGGCATCATGCCCATCATGCCCTGCATGCCGCCCATTTTGATCATCTGTTCAAGCTGCATCTTGAGGTCGTTCATATTGAACTGACCCTTGGCCATGCGCTTCATCATCTTCTCGGCCTGTTCGGCCTCGATGGTTTCCTGCGCCTTTTCGACCAGCGCCACGATGTCGCCCATGCCGAGGATGCGGCCCGCGATACGCTCGGGCTCGAAGGTCTCAAGCGCGTCCATCTTTTCGCCCAGACCAACGAATTTGATCGGCTTGCCGGTCACGGCGCGCATCGAGAGCGCAGCACCGCCACGGCCATCGCCGTCCATCCGGGTCAGCACGACGCCGGAGATGCCGATACGCTCGTCAAAGTTCTCAGCCGTGTGCACGGCATCCTGACCGGTCAGGCCGTCGACGACCAGCAATGTTTCACGTGGATTGGCCACGTCGCGCACGGCTTCGACTTGGCTCATCAACTCTTCGTCGATGGACAGGCGGCCCGCGGTGTCGAGCATATAGACGTCATAACCGCCCAAGCCCGCCTGCGTTTTGGCGCGTTTGGCGATTTGCACCGGGCTTTCGCCCTTGACGATCGGCAGCGTGTCGACGCCGATCTGCGTGCCGAGGATCGCCAATTGCTCCATCGCCGCGGGGCGGTTCACGTCGAGCGAGGCCATCAACACGCGCTTGCCGTCGCGGTCTTTCATGCGCTTGGCGAGTTTTGCGGTGGTGGTCGTCTTACCGCCGCCCTGCAGGCCGACCATCAGGATCGGCGCGGGCGGGCTGTCGATCTTGAGCGAACCGGGTTCGCCTTCGCCTTTCAGCACGTCGATCAGCGCGTCATGGACAATCTTGACGACCTGCTGGCCCGGTGTCACCGATTTGGTCACCGCTTGGCCTGTGGCCTTTTCCTGCACCGTCTTGACGAATTCACGCGCCACGGGCAGCGAAACGTCCGCTTCCAACAGGGCGACGCGCACTTCGCGCAGGGCGGTCTTGACGTCCTCGTCGCTGAGCGCGCCTTGTTTGGTCAGGCGGTCAAAGACACCAGAGAGCCGTTCGCTAAGATTTTCAAACATGGGCACAGGGCCTTTCGGGTCGGTTGCACTTGCCCCTATCTAAGGACGCGCGCGAAAATGCACAAACGCCCCAGTGGGCGCAACGCGCTGACTGGGGGCGATCCCGACGACAAGCCGGGACCGGAAGGCAATGCTTCCGGAGATTGGGTGGCGTTTACGCGCTGCGGGGCTGTGAGTCAAGCCGCGTGGGGTGGCTGGCGAAAGGCCGCCACGCAAAAGCCGCGCCCCCGGTGTGGGGACGCGGCCGATTTGGAGGAGAGGGCGGGGCGCTTAGGCCGCGTCGCGCAGCGCGTCGATCTGCGCATGGGCGCGGGCGATGGTGCCTTCGGCGTCCACGGCCAGCTGGTCCGCTGCGACGAAGGTCACATCAGTGATGCCCAAAAAGCCCAGCACAAAGCGGAGGTAGCCGCTGGCGAAATCGGCGGCGGAATCGATGCCTGTCCCGCCCGAGGCGAAGGCCACGATGACGCGTTTGTTCTCCAGCAGCCCTTGGGGGCCGTCTTCGGTGTAGCGGAAGGTCACGCCGACGCGGGCGATCAGGTCAATCCAGGCTTTGAGCGAGGCGGGAATGGTGAAGTTGTAGATCGGCGCGCTGATCACGATCGTATCGGCGGCCTGCACTTCGGCAACCAGTGCGTCGGACAGGGCGAGGGCTTCTTGATCCAGTTCGGTGCGCTCTTCTTCGGGTTTCACCCGGGCGCTGGCCCATGTCGAATCGATCAGCGGCAGGGGTTCGCTGGCGATGTCGCGGGTGACGACGTCGCTGTCGCCCAGGGTTGCGATGATCCGGTCCGTCAGTTGGCGGGTGACGGAGTTTTCGCGGTTCACCGAGGTTTCGATGCGCAATGTGGCCATGGTGTTGATCCTTGTTCCAAGGGTAAATCTGATGCCATGGAATTGGCCATTGTGCTCGCGAACGCAACTGCCAGAATGAGCGTGACCATGTTCGTAAATGCACAAGTCGGGAAGGCGAGGTGAACAATGGACAATTGGGATGAGATCAGGACCGCCTATCAGGTCGCACAGCTTGGCACCGTCAGCGGCGCGGCAGAGGTGCTGGGCGTGCATCATGCCACCGTGATCCGCCATATCGACGCGCTGGAGGGGCGGCTTGGCGTCAAGCTGTTTCAGCGCCATGCACGCGGCTACACGGCCACCGAAGCGGGGGAGGACCTGCTGCGGGTGGCGCGGGCGACGGACGACCAGTTCAGCCAATTGGCGGGGCGGATCAAAGGGCGCGGCAGCGATGTTTCGGGGGAGTTGGTGATCACCTCGCTTGATTTCCTCGCCCCGCAGCTTGCGCCCTTGCTGACCGAATTCCAACGACAGAACCCCGAACTTGTGGTGCGCTATCTGATCGGAGACCGTTTGTTTCGGCTGGAATATGGCGAGGCGCATGTCGCCATCCGTGCCGGGGCCGCGCCGGATCAGCCCGACAATGTGGTGCAGCCCTATGCGCAGCTGGCGGTGGGGGCCTATGCCAGCCGGGACTATGTGGCGCAGTACGGCATCCCGCAGGGGCCGGAGGATTACCACAAGCACCGTTTCATCGCCGCCGACAACCGAGACAGCCGCGCGCCCTATCACAAGTGGCTTTGGGCCACGGTGCCGGAGGAAAGCGTGGCATGGCGCAGCACCAGCGGTGCGGCGCTGGAGGCGGCGCTGCGGGCCGGGGCGGGGATCGGCGGTTTGCCCGCTGCCATGGGGCGCAATGATCCGCAATTGGTCGAGATCCACGCGCCGCGTCCCGATTGGGGCAGTGCGCTGTGGTTGGTCACCCATGTCGATCTGCACCGCACCAGCAAGGTGCAGGCGGTGCTGCGGTTCCTCAAAGAACATGCCGAGGATGCGGTCGCATGTCCCGAATAAGCGCCGCGGCGCAGGGGCATCTGGCGATGCTTTGCTTCTCGGCTCTGGTGGCCGGTTCATTCTCGCTCGGGGCGCAGGTGGCGAATGAGATCACGCCGACGGTGCTGAACGCCGTGCGTTTCGCCTTGGCGACGGTTTTGGTCGGGGCTTTGGCATGGGGGCGGGGCGATATCAGCCGGGCGGGCTTTGCGGCACCTTGGCGCTATTTCGTGCTGGCGGGGCTCTTCACGCTCTACTTCGTTTTGATGTTCGAAGGGTTGAAGACCGCGCCCCCGGTGGCCGCGGCGGCGGTCTTTACCCTCGTGCCGGTCATGGCGGCGGGGTTCGCCTGGCTGCTGATGCGGCAGGTCATGACGCCGCGCATGGCGCTGGCGCTGGCCATCGGCGGGGCGGGGGCGCTTTGGGTGATCTTTCGCGGCGACCTTTCGGCGCTTCTGGCCTTCGACATCGGGCGGGGGGAGGCGATCTATTTCGTCGGCTGCATCAGCCACGCGCTCTATACTCCGATGGTACGCAGGCTGAACCGTGGCGAGAGCGCGGTGATGTTCACCTTTGGCACCCTGTTGGCGGGCACGGTGCTTTTGGGGCTTTACGGCTGGCAAGACCTCCGCGCGACCGATTGGAGCGCTCTGCGCCCCTTGGTCTGGATCACCATTCTATATGTCGCGGTTTTCGCCACGGCGGCCACGGTGGTTCTGCTGCAATTTGCGGCGCTGCGGCTGCCTTCGGCCAAGGTCATGGCCTATACCTATCTCACGCCCAGCTGGGTAATCCTGTGGGAGTTGGGCTTTGGCAATGCCCTGCCGGGGGCGCTGGTCTGGGGCGGGGTGCTGCTGACGATCCTCGCGCTTTCGCTGCTGCTGCGCGCGGATGGCGAAGAAAAGTCATAAAAATTCAAAAAGTTGCGGAATCGGCGGAACCTAAGCGCGGCGCCCGGCGTTGGGGCGTGAATTAACAGTGAAGGACACCACCATGCGCAGTATTATTTACCTGATCGGGTTGATCGTCGTGGTTTTGGCTATTTTGCGTTTCGCATTCGGCGTCATCTGACCGTCGATTGATCCTCCCCTTGTCTTATTTACCTCGTGGCAAGGGGGGATCACTCTATCTATATAATCTTCACCTACTCTGACCCTGAGCGCATCTCGCCTTCGCTGCCCTCAGGCAGTTCGATCTCCAAGAAACGCTCGAAGGCATCAAGGTTCACCGGCTCGAATTGCCCGAACCCCTGCATCCAGACCGACGCATCGCGCAGCGCATCCGGTTCCAGTTTGCACCATTTCACCCGCCCCTGCTTTTCCTGACTGATCAGCCCCGCCGCTGTCAGCACGCCTAAATGTTTCGAGATCGCCGCAAGCGACATCTCGAAGGGCTCGGCGACATCGGTCACGGCCATATCATCCTCCAGCAGCATGGCGAGGATGGCGCGACGTGTGGGGTCGGCGAGGGCGGCAAACACCTGATCGAGGTCTTGGGTCATACGCTTGAATAGCGCGGGGCGCGCGTAGGCGAAAGCGGGCATTGCGGCTAACTTAACCGCTGAGTTGAATAACCCTTCGGCGCGATTTCCGTGGGATTTGCCGGGCCCATTTCAAGTGCCAGCGGGCACCGCCTACCGTAAGCCCTTGTAAACTAATAAAAACCCGCGGCGGCCAAGGTTGTTGACTCTAACCCGCCCTGACAGTAGCACCGCAGCAGATATTCCTAAGGGGATTTTGGTGTGACCAGCCCGGACCAACGGCAGCAGATGGAGCAGCTTGAGGCCAAACTGGCAGCTGCGAAAGAGCGCGGCGCACCCAAGCCCCGAGCGGATGAGCATTATTCTCAGGCCAATATGGCATGGCGGATGGTGATCGAACTTGTGGCCGGTCTTGGGATCGGTTTCGGCATCGGATACGGGCTTGATGTGCTCTTTGGCACGCTGCCCATCTTCATGGTGCTATTTGTAATGCTGGGCCTTGCGGCGGGGGTGAAAACGATGCTCCGCACCGCTGAGGAAATCCAGGGTAAACAACAGGCCGAACCGGCCGAACAGGATACGCCCCATTCGGGCAAGGACGAGGGAGCCTGAGATGGCAACAGAGACACACGGCGCTGAAACAGGCGGTCTGGAATTCCACCCGATGGACCAGTTCATCGTATCGCCGCTCTTTGGCGACGATGCTTCCGTTGCTTGGTACACCATCACCAACGCGACCTTCTGGATGGCGCTGGCGGTTCTGGCCACTTTCGCGATGCTCGTTCTGGGCAGCGCGCGCCGCTCGGTCGTTCCGGGCCGCATGCAATCGGTCGCCGAACTGGCCTATGGCTTCATCCACAAGATGGTCGAAGACATCTGCGGCAAAGAGGGGCTGAAGTTCTTCCCCTATATCATGACCCTGTTCATGTTCATCGTCATGGCCAACTTCCTCGGCCTGATCCCGACAGCCTTCACCCCCACCGCGCATTTCTCGGTGACCGTGGTGCTGGCGCTGGCGGTGTTCATCACCGTGACCGTCGTCGGCTTCGTCAAGAATGGCGCCGCGTTCCTAAGCCTCTTCTGGGTGTCCTCGGCGCCTCTGGCCCTGCGCCCCGTGCTGGCGATCATCGAACTGATCAGCTACTTCGTGCGCCCGGTCAGCCACTCCATTCGTCTGGCGGGTAACGTCATGGCGGGCCACGCGGTGATCAAGGTTTTCGCCGGTTTCGCCGCCATCGCTGTCATCTCGCCCGTTTCGGTCGTCGCGATCACCGCGATGTACGGTCTCGAAGTGCTGGTGGCCTTCATTCAGGCCTATGTCTTCACCATCCTGACATGCGTGTACCTCAAGGACGCGCTGCACCCGGCACACTAACAACCCCAACAACGGCGGGGCTTCCCGTCAAAGTTTTAACTTCCAATCGTAAGGAGATACCCCAATGGAAGGTCAACTCGCACATATCGGCGCAGGCATCGCAGGTCTCGGCACAGGCATCGCAGCCCTGGGTGTCGGCAACGTTGCCGCCAACTTCCTGTCCGGCGCACTGCGCAACCCCTCGGCAGCCGCAAGCCAGACAGCGACCCTGTTCATCGGCATCGCGTTTGCAGAAGCTCTGGGGATCTTCTCGTTCCTCGTCGCTCTGCTGCTGATGTTCGCTGTCTAAGCTCTCGGAACTGTAATCCTTACGAGCGGGCAGGCGCGCATCGCCGTGTCTGCCCGGCTGTAACGGCAAAGTTTCCAAGGAGAAGCCACGATGGCAACTGTAACAACCAGCGACGGGCTGGCCGACGCGACCGGCATTGCGACCCATGCTGCCGAAACGCCGGGCATGCCGCAGCTGAACTTCGATCACTGGGGTAACCAGATTTTCTGGCTGATCCTGGCGCTGATCGCCACCTACCTGATCCTGTCGCGCGTGGCTCTGCCTCGTATCGGTGCGGTTTTGGCTGAACGCCAAGGGACCATCACCAATGACATCGCGGCTGCCGAAGACCTTAAGGTCAAGGCACAGGAAGCCGAAGCCGCCTATGACAAGGCCCTGATCGACGCCCGTGCCGAGGCACAGCAGATCGTGGCTCAGGCAAAAGCGGACATGCAGGCTGATCTGGATGCCGAAATGGCCAAGGCCGATGCCGAGATTGCCGCGCAAGTGGCGGAATCGGAAAAAGCCATCGCCGAAATTCGCGCGGGCGCCATGGACAACGTACAAGCCGTTGCCAAGGACACCGCCGAGGCCCTCGTCGCCGCTCTGGGTGGCACGGCCGATACCGCAACCGTCAGCGCTGCCGTCGACGCGCGGATGAAAGGATAAGCCATGACCAAATCCATGCGTCTGACACTTTCGACCCTGCTCGCCGGTCTCGCCGCTTCGCCGGCGCTTGCCGCCACGGGGCCGTTCTTTTCGCTGCGCAACACCGATTTCATCGTGTTGCTGGCCTTCCTGCTGTTCCTTGGGATCCTGATTTACTTCAAGGTGCCAACGCTTTTGATCGGCATGCTCGACAAACGCGCCGACGGCATCAAGACCGAGCTGGAAGAAGCCCGCGCCCTGCGTGAAGAAGCGCAAACCCTGCTGGCCTCTTATGAGCGCAAGCAGAAAGAGGTGCAGGACCAAGCGGACCGGATCGTGTCTTCTGCCAAGGAAGACGCCCGTCTCGCCGCCGAACAGGCGCGGGCGGATATGGCCAAGTCGCTTGAGCGTCGCATGGCCGCCGCGAAAGACCAGATCAGCTCGGCCGAGGCCGCCGCTGTGAAGGAAGTCCGCGACCAAGCCGTGACCATCACCGTGGCCGCTGCGCGCGACGTGATCGCCAAGCAGATGACCGCCGCACAGGGCAACAAGCTGATCGACGAAGGCATCGCCCAAGTCGAAGCCAAGCTGCACTGAACCAGCGCCTTATAGATTTTTGAAAGCCCCGGCCTCGCCGGGGCTTTTTCTTTTGCGTTAGGCTTTTGTTAACTCTGTGGAGGCAGGGTTGAGCCATGCAGTTGCTCGTTATCATTGCAATGTTGATTGGCCTCGCGGCCTGTACGGTGCCCAGTCGGGAGTTCCGGGGGCTGCCGGCGCAGCGGATCACCGTGGAGGGGTCGGTGTTCGATGTCCGCGTTCGAGGGGAGCGGGCAGAGGCGGTGCGGGTAAACACCCAATACGCGCCGCGCTTTGGCCCCATCCGCGCGCGGGCCGGGCGCGCGATGGCGCTTGTTAGCGACTGTGAGGTGAAGGAGGTTCTGGGCGATCAGGCGCTGGCGCTTGGGGTGCTGGACTGTGACTAGCCCGGACTCTGTATTGCGGCATCGCATGAGGCGAGGGCGCGGAATGGGCGAAGCGAGCTATCGACCCGCTCCAACCGCGTGCCCGACAGGGCAATCGCGCCGATCAAGACAATATCTTGAGGATAACCGCCGACCTCCCCCTCTCCCTTGGGGCTTTTGATTGACTCGGACCCATGCCAAACGGCAAGTTCGCCGCTCAGGCGAGAATCAATCACGGCAGGGCTAACTTGCGCTTTTCCAAACTCAGATTAACCGGCTTCAAAAGCTTTGTGGACCCGACCGACCTCGTCATTTCCGACGGGTTGACCGGGGTCGTGGGGCCGAACGGCTGTGGCAAATCCAACCTGCTCGAAGCGCTGCGGTGGGTGATGGGCGAAAACCGCCCGACCGCCATGCGCGGCGGCGGCATGGAAGATGTGATCTTCGCCGGTGCCTCCTCCCGGCCCGCACGCAACTTCGCCGAAGTGGCGCTGCACCTCGACAACAGCGACCGGTTGGCGCCTGCGGGGTTTAACGAGCAAGACGCGCTTGAAATCGTCCGCCGGATCACCCGCGACGTGGGCAGCGCCTATAAGGTGAACGGCAAGGATGTACGCGCCCGCGATGTGCAAATGCTTTTCGCCGATGCCTCGACCGGGGCGCATAGCCCCGCTTTGGTGCGGCAGGGGCAGATTGCCGAGTTGATCAACGCCAAGCCAAAAAGCCGCCGTCGCATTTTGGAAGAGGCCGCTGGCATCTCGGGTCTGTATCAGCGCCGCCATGAGGCCGAGTTGAAACTCAACGGGGCGGAACAAAACCTCGCCCGCGTAGACGATGTGGTTGAACAACTGGCCGCGCAATTGGCCACGCTGGCCCGGCAAGCCCGGCAGGCGGCGCGGTATCGTGAGATTGGCGAAGCATTGCGCCATGCCGAGGGCTTGTTGCTGTATCGCCGCTGGCGCGAAGCCGATGAGGCGCGTGCGAAGGCCGAGGGGGAATTGCGTGCTCGCGTCGCCGCCACGGCAGAGGCCGAAGCGCAGGTGCGCCGCGTTGCCGAAGGGCGGGAGGAAGCCGAAGCCGCCTTGCCACCCCTGCGCGAGGAAGAGGCAATTGCGACTGCGATTCTGCAACGTCTCACCACGCAGCGCGACACGCTGACCGAGGAAGAGGCGCGTGCGGCCTCGCTGATCGAGACCCTGACAGGCCGCATTGCCCAGCTGACCCGCGACATCGAACGCGAAGGCGGGCTGAACCGCGACGCGGAAGAAACGATCGCGCGCCTCGAAGAAGAAGCGGAAGACCTCGCCAAGGCGGACAAGGGGCACGACAGCGCGGTTGAGGCGGCGGAACAGGCCGCGCGGGAGGCAGCCGAAGTCTTGCAAACCCGCGAGGCCGATCTTTCGCAGCAGACCGAAGACGTGGCCCGTTTGGCGGCGCGCCACAGTTCGGCGGAACGCCTGCTTCAGGACAGCCGCAAGACGTTGGAAAAGTCGGAAGCCGAGGCTCGCAAGGCCCGCGATGCGGTGGCGCAAAGCCAAGCGACCCTCGACAAGGCCGGGCTAGATTTCGCGGCGGCTGAGAAGGCCGAAGCCGCTGCCGTCACCGCCTCGGCGGCGGCGGATGGCGCCCTTTTGGTTGCCGAAGAGACCCGCGCCGACACGCAATCGCGCGAGGCCGAGGCCCGCGCGGAACGCTCTGAGGCGGAGGGCGAGGCCAAGGCCCTGCGCGCCGAGGTTGGCGCGCTGGCGAAATTGGTAGAGCGTGACAGTGCCGAAGGCGGGCAGGTTCTCGACCGGTTGCAGGTGGAACAGGGCTTTGAGAAAGCGCTCGGCGCGGCCTTGGCCGATGACCTGCGCGCGCCTGAGGTGGAGGCCGATCGCCCCTCGGGATGGGCGCATTTGCCGAGCTACCCGGAGCCGCAGCCGCTACCCGCCGGGGCGACCCCGCTCACGCAGCATGTCACCGTGCCGCAGGTGCTAGAGCGCCGGATGGCCCAAGTCGGACTCGTTGACGCCGAAGCGGGCGCGAAGGTTCAGGCGCAGTTGCAGCCGGGGCAGCGCTTGGTGTCGAAGGAGGGGGACCTCTGGCGGTGGGACGGTTTCCGCGCGATGGCCGAAGATGCGCCCTCGGCGGCCGCGCTGCGCTTGCAGCAGTTGAACCGGTTGGAAGTGCTGAAACAGACGCTGGAACAGGCCAGCACCCGTGCCGATGCCGCGCGGGCGGCGCATGAGACCCTCCAGCAGCAATTGGCCGAACAGGCCGAGGCTGACAAACGGGCCCGCGAGGCGCGGCGCGATGCCGACAGGCAAGTCGCCGAGGCGGGCCGCGCGTTAAGTCGGGCGGAGGCAGATCGCAACCTCGCCCAAAGTCGGTTGGAATCCCTCGGCCTAGCCGTGAAACGCCATGAGGAAGCTGCGATCACCGCGCGGGCCGAGGTGATGGACGCCGAGCGCACGCTGGCGGGCTTGGATGACCTCTCCGCCGCCCGTGCGACGGTCGAGGATGTCCGCATGACGGTCGAGGCGTCGCGGATCACCATGATGTCGCGCCGTTCGGCCCATGACGAATTGCGCCGCGAGGGCGAGGCGCGCAGACGGCGGCTGCAAGAGGTCGCGAAAGAGGTCAGCGGCTGGCGGAACCGCTTGGAAACGGCGGGCAAGCGCAGCGCTGAATTGGTCGAGCGCAAGACCGCATCGGAGGCCGAATTGGCCGAGGCGAGCGCCGTTCCGGCGGAGATTGCGGCGAAGCGGGAAGACCTGTCGGGCGCGATCACCTCTGCCGAAGCCCGCCGCGCCCATGCTACGGAAACGCTGGCCGCCGCGGAAGCCGCATTGAAAGCCGCGACGGATGCCGAGCGCGACGCGGAGCGGAAGGCCTCGGATGCGCGGGAGGCCCGTGCCCGGGCCGAGGCCCGCAGCGATGCCGCCCGTGAAACGGTGACCCATGCGGCGGAACGCATTCAGGATGAACGACAGAGCACGCCCGAGGCGCTGCGCGATGCGCTCGATGTCGAGACGGATCAGATTCCACCGGTGGAAACGCTTGAAGAGGACGTAAACCGGTACAAGCGGCAGCGGGATTCCTTGGGCGCGGTGAACCTGCGCGCCGAGGATGATGCGAAAGAAATACGCGAAGAGCACGAAGCGCTGCTGACCGAGAAGGCCGATCTGGAAGAGGCGATCAAGACCTTGCGCAGCGGCATTGCGGGCCTCAACCGCGAGGGGCGGGAGCGGCTGTTGACCGCCTTTGATCAGGTGAACGCGAATTTCTCGATGCTGTTCACCCATCTCTTCGGCGGCGGTGAGGCGAACCTTGTGATGGTCGAAAGCGACGATCCCTTGGAAGCCGGGCTGGAGATCATGTGCCAGCCGCCGGGCAAGAAGCTGAGCACCCTTAGCCTGCTGTCGGGTGGAGAGCAGACATTGACCGCGATGGCGCTGATCTTTGCCGTCTTCCTCGCCAATCCGGCGCCGATCTGTGTGCTGGATGAGGTCGACGCGCCGCTTGATGACGCAAATGTGACCAGGTTCTGTGATCTGCTGGATGAGATGTGCCGTCAGACCGACACGCGCTTCCTGATCATCACGCACCATGCGGTGACGATGGCCCGGATGGACCGGCTCTTTGGCGTCACCATGGCGGAGCAGGGGGTGAGCCAATTGGTCTCTGTTGATTTGAAAAAGGCGGAAACGCTGGTCGCGTGAAGGTGGGAGACGCCGGTGACTTGGACCGGCCCTTAAAGCGGGTGCGCATCAGTTTGTCGCGGGCTTTCGTGGCCGTTGGACAGGTGGTGTGAGCCGTATGGCCCGGGCGGAGTTTCGCGTGAACGACGGGCTGTGATCAGCCTTTGCGCGCGACGGTGACGCCGGCAACATCCTCAATAAACGTTAGAATTCGGGCCTTTACCGCATCGTCCTTGATGGAGCCGATGGCGTTTACGATGTCGAGCGAGGGGTCGTTGCTGGCCTCGGGGTTGTCGTCATCCAGCCCTTCGAAGAAATAGCCGGGGGTGACATCGAGTATCCGGGCCAGCTCATGCAAGCGGCTGGCGGCGATCCGGTTGGAGCCGATTTCATATTTCTGAATCTGCTGAAACGACAGTTTGAGTTCGCGAGCCACATCGGTCTGGGATTGCCGTCGCAGGGTGCGTGCCTGCTTGAGCCGACGACCGACGTGAACGTCTACGGGGTGGGACATGGTTCAATACCTCAGGTTGAGTACCATATATTCACTACCCGCAATGTATTGAGGATCAATTGCCTAGTTCTGGCCTCTTTGCGTTAACCAATTCACCCTAGCTGTATGGATTATGTTGCGTTACCGGGTGATTCATGTACCATCCCTTGCCTATGAACCAGCATATGTCGGATATTGAGCGGGTCGCACCCGTGCCCCAAGCCTTGCAGAAGGACCCCGCTCCGGCCCTTTTGTTCGAGATGATGCGCTCTTTCGTGACGCTGGCGCATACTTTGAACCTCAGCCATGCGGTGGCCGAATTGGCCAGCACGCGACAGACGGTCCGGCGGCATATCCAGCAGTTGGAAGAGGCGATGGGCGCGCCGCTCTTCACGATTGAGAACCGCCGCTATTCCCTGACCAAGGTCGGCGTGGAAGCCTTGCCCGAGGCACGCGATATTCTCGATCGGGGCAAGCTGTGGCTGGATGGCAAGACGCGCCATGCCGACGGTATGCTGCGCCTTTCGCATGAAGAGCCGAACGGTTGGTCCTTTCACCAACAACAGCAGCCCCTGTCGCTGATCTGGGACGGTGGCTCTGCCATGCTTCAGGCCGTGTTGCAGGCGTGGAGCCTGAGCCGGGGTGAGTTGGAAAGCGAAGCCTTTCGCGCCATGCGCCCCTATGTGTTGGTGTACCGCGACTCGCCCAACGGATGGATTTGTACCGAAGTGGGGGAGAAATCCTTTTACACGCAATGGTGGGGCTGGACCAACGCGCGCAGCAGCATAGGACGGCCGATCAAGCTGTTTCCGGGCGGGCCTGAGTTCGAGAATATGCTGAACTACCCCTTTCGGGAGGTTGAGGCGACCTGTGGGGTTCGGTTGGATGAGGTGGTCACCGAAATCCCGCGGGAGGAGGGGGGCGCGCCGGTGCCTCTGGCCTATAAACGTCTGCTAATGGCCGGGCGCTATCCGGATAAGAGCTTTGCCCTGATCGCGGCGGTTGATCGGTCGACCTCGGTCAATATCGTCGGCGTCGATGATAGTTTCCTGCGCGAGATGCCTTTGGATGCGAAGGTGACTTTCGCAGGCTAAGGGTTACGGAGCGTGAGATGCGAAAAGGGCCGCCCAACAGGGGCGGCCCTTTCTTTTTGTCCTTGGCGACAGGCTTAGCTGATCGCCGCGGCTTTCACGTCGTCGTCGATATGGGGCAGGTACTGCTCGAAGTTGTCCGAGAACATCTTGACCAGTTTTGCCGCCTGACGGTCATAGGCCTCCGGGTCGTCCCAAGTGCGGCGCGGGTCGAGCAGGATGTCGGCGACGCCGTTCACCTCGACAGGGACATCGAAGCCGAAGTTCGGGTCCTTACGGAACTCCGCATCCGCCAGACGGCCTTCGAGCGCGGCACTCAGCAGGGCGCGGGTCGCCTTGATCGGCATCCGCGAGCCGGTGCCGTATGCGCCGCCGGTCCAGCCGGTGTTCACCAGCCAGCAGGTGGCGCCGTGCTGGGCGATCTTTTCGCGCAAGAGGTTGCCGTAAACCTCGGGCCGGCGCGGCATGAAGGGGGCGCCGAAACAGGTGGAGAATGTGGGCTCCGGCTCGGTCACGCCACGCTCGGTGCCCGCCACCTTGGAGGTGAAGCCCGACAGGAAGTGATACATCGCCTGCGCCGGGCTCAGCCGTGCGATCGGGGGCAGCACGCCGAAGGCGTCACAGGTCAGCATGATGATGTTTTTCGGGTGGCCGCCGACGGCCTTCTCGCTGGCGTTCGAGATGTAGTGCAGCGGGTAGGCGGCGCGCATGTTGGCGGTGAGCGAGTCGTCGTCGAAGTCGAGCTCGAAGGTGTCGGGATCGAAGACCATATTCTCGATCACGGTGCCGAATTTGGAGGTCGTTGCGTAGATCTCCGGCTCCGCCTCGGGGTTGAGGTTGATGGTCTTGGCATAGCAGCCGCCTTCGAAGTTGAAGGTGCCGTTGTCAGACCAGCCGTGTTCATCATCACCGATCAGCGTGCGTTCAGGGTCGGCAGAGAGGGTGGTCTTGCCAGTGCCCGACAGGCCAAAGAAAACAGCCGTGTCGACCGGGTTGCCATTGGCGTGGTTGGCCGAGCAGTGCATCGGCATGATGCCTTTTTCGGGCAGCAGGTAGTTCAGCAGGGTGAAGACCGATTTCTTGTTCTCGCCCGCGTATTCGGTGCCGCCGATGAGGATCATCTTACGGTCGAAGTTCATCGCGATCACGGTTTCGCTGCGGCAGTCATGCTTGGCCGGATCGGCTTGGAAGCTGGGGCAGTTGATGACGGTGAAATCGGCGGTGAAGTCCTTCAACGCTTCGGCATCGGGGCGGCGCAGCATGGTGCGGATGAAAAGTCCGTGCCATGCCAGTTCGGTCACCATGCGCACGTTGATCGCATGTTTGGGGTCCGCCCCGCCGACGAGGTCTTGGACGAAGTAGTCCTTTCCCTGCATATGTGCGAGCATGTCTTCGTAAAGCGCGTCGAAGCCCTCGGGCGACATCTCGGCGTTGTTTTCCCACCAGATGCTGTCGGCCACGCTGTCGGTCTTGACCACATGTTTGTCCTTGGGCGAGCGGCCCGTGAACTTGCCGGTGGTCACGAGGAAGGCCCCGCCTTTGCCAAGGCTGCCTTCGCCCCGTTTCAATGCCGCCTCGACCAGCGCAGGCTCGGTCAGGTTGTAATAGACATCGCCAAGCCCGCTGATCTTTTGATCCTCAAGGCTGAACTGCGGGTTTACCCGTCCAAATGTCATATGATGTCTCCTGTGGTAGCGCGTGAGCAGCGCAGAACGTGTCCGAGCGGGCGCAATTGCCCTGGGCGTCGGGGGCCTTGAGAGCCTCTTAACACGGGCGTTTTCAGGTTGAACAGGCAGCTTTGTCACAGTTAGCGCCATCATCTAAAACTTTGTTTCCGAGCGCTTAGTTCCCGGCCGAATGCGGCGCGCGGGCCCCCGGCTTCCTCCCGGACCGGGCCGGTCAAAGTGCGGCAATTTAGCCATTCCTAACCAAATTATGACGGAATTGGTGCATCTCAGAGGCACGATTCGCACTTAAGGATTGATTCGATCTGTAATATTGGAGATCACTGACTCCAAAAATAAGAACGAATTGAGCAGCATAAGGAAGCAGGCAATGTCAAAGATCGCATTGGTAGACGATGACAGGAACATCCTGACATCCGTTTCGATGACTCTTGAAGCTGAAGGTTTCGAAGTGGAAACCTATAACGATGGCCAAGCGGCGCTGGACGCCTTCAACAAGAAACTGCCCGATATGGCGGTGCTGGACATCAAGATGCCCCGTATGGACGGCATGGATCTGCTCCAACGTCTGCGCCAGAAAACCGCGATGCCGGTGATCTTCCTGACTTCCAAGGACGATGAGATCGACGAGGTGCTGGGCCTGCGCATGGGGGCCGACGATTACGTCAAAAAACCCTTTAGCCAGCGCCTGTTGGTCGAGCGTATCCGCGCCCTTCTGCGCCGCCAAGACGCGGTCGAGACCAATGAGGTCGGCGATACCGAAGAGACCAAGGTGATGGAACGCGGCGATCTGCGGATGGACCCGCTGCGCCACGCGGTAAGCTGGAAGGGTAAGGATGTGTCGCTGACCGTGACCGAATTCCTGCTGCTGCAAGCCCTCGCGCAGCGCCCCGGTTTCGTGAAATCGCGCGACCAGCTGATGGATGTGGCCTATGATGATCAGGTCTATGTGGATGACCGCACCATCGACAGCCACATCAAGCGCCTGCGCAAGAAGATGCGCAGCGCGGATGATGAATTCTCGGCGATCGAGACTCTTTACGGCATCGGCTATAGATATAACGAAGAGTAAACCCGTCGGTTAACGCGGGTCGAAAGGAAGCTTGTGCGGGACATGGCTGCTGGCAGGGACGGTGATGTTGTATTGGGGGACGATTGGGTCACCCCCGACAGTGCCGCGCCGGATGAAATTCGGGTCAAGCGCGAACGGCGGGGGCTGTTCTCGCTCCGCTCCTCGCCGCTGACGCGCAAGATCATTACCTTCAACCTGATCGCGCTGAGCGTTTTGGTGGCGGGGATCCTCTACCTCAATTCCTCGCGCGACAGTCTGGCGCTGCAACGCGCCGCGGCACTGGTGTCTGAGACTGAGCTGATCGCCGATGTGATCGAGGCCCAACTCCCCGCAGGCGCGCCGGTGAACCTGACCACTGGCGATGGTGTCGATGTGGCTGCCACGCTCGACGGGCTGGACCTGCGCGGCGGCATCGAAGTCTTTGTCTATGATCCGGCGGAAACCTTGGTCGCCCGCACCGCAGGCAGCCTCACCGTGGCCGAGGCCCTCGCCGCGTCCGAGGCGGGTGAGCGGACCTTGCTGAACGACGGGTTGAATTGGCTTTGGGACCGGGTCTCGGCCCCCTTCAGCACCGATGAGGTTACCGCCACCCCGCCGCTCGAAGAGCAATTGCGCGGCATGGTCGGCACCAGCGTGACCAGCGGAACCCGGCTCGAAGGCACGCTCGCCATCGAAGGCGGCACGCTTTTCAGCGTGGTGACTCCCATCATGCAGGGCGAGGCCCCGGTCGGCGTGGTCGCCGTGGCCAGTGCGGCGGGCGAGATCGACCGCCTTGTGCGCAGCGAACGTGAGCGCGTCTTGCAGATCTTCGTCATCGCGACCCTCGTCTCCATCGGCCTCAGCCTCGTTCTGGCCTCGACCATCGCCAATCCGCTGGCCGACCTCTCTGCCGCCGCCGAACTGGGCCGCGACAAGGACGCGCGCAAGATGAACCCCGGCCGCATCCGCATCCCCGATCTGACCGCGCGGCCTGATGAGATTGGCCGCCTGTCAGGCGCGCTGCGCGGCATGGTCTCGGCGCTCTACAATCGGATCGACGGCAACGAACAATTCGCCGCCGATGTGGCCCATGAGATCAAGAACCCGCTCGCTTCGCTCCGCTCTGCCGTGGGCACGCTGCGGATGGTCAAGCGCGACGACCAGCGCGAGAAACTGCTGGATGTGATCGAACATGACGTACGCCGCCTCGACCGTTTGGTGAGCGACATTTCCAATGCCTCGCGGCTCGATTCCGAACTGGTCAAGGAAGAGGAAGAGCCCTTCGACCTGCTGCAAATGCTGGGCAATCTGGGCCAGTACCTCGGCGAAGATGCGAAATCCAAAGGCATCGATTTCATCACCGATCTGCCCGCTGCGCCGATCACCGTGCATGGGTTGGAAGCCCGTTTGGCGCAGGTCTTCGTGAACCTGATCACCAACGCGATTTCCTTTTGCGAAGACGGCGACGCGATCCGGGTCTGGGCCCGCAAACGTGCCAATCGCGTGTTGATCGTGGTCGAGGACACCGGCCCCGGCATTCCTGAACAGGCGCTCGGCAAAATCTTCAAACGCTTTTACTCGCAACGCCCCGAAGAGCATTTCGGCAATAACTCCGGCCTCGGCCTCGCGATCTCGAAACAGATCGTCGAAGCCCATGGCGGCGTGATCTGGGCCGAGAACATCCGCCCGACCGAGGCCGACATCACCTCCGAGCCGCTCGGCGCGCGTTTTGTCGTGGGGCTGCCCACCTAACTCCCGGGCGCGGGGCCTGATATGACCGTCGAGCGCGAAAACCTCCACGCCAGCTGCGTGGCGATCAATGGGCGCGGGGTGCTGATCCTTGGTCCGTCCGGCGCGGGCAAATCGGCCCTCGCCCTGCAACTGATCGCCCTTGGCGCCAAGCTGGTGGCCGATGATCGCACCGATATCATGCGCGAGGGGGATCAGGTGATCGCCAGCGTCCCCGAGCCGATCCGCGGCCTGATCGAGGCGCGCTATGTCGGCATTCTGCGGGCCGAGGATCACGGCTCCGTGCCGCTGGGCCTGGTCGTCGATCTGGCCCGTACCGAAGACCGGCGCCTACCCGAAGGGCACAGCCATATGCTACGGGGTGTCACGTTGCCCTGTTTTCACAAATGCGATAGCGCTCATTTTGCGGCAGCAATTCATCTGTATATGTCAGGTGTGGAAGAACCGAATTGATCAGTCAGACCTCATCAACAGACCCCGCCCCCCGGCGGTTGGTCCTTGTCACCGGCCCTTCGGGCGCCGGGCGGTCCTCTGCGCTCAACGTGCTGGAGGATGCGGGGTTTGAGGCGATCGACAACCTGCCGCTTCGGCTGCTGCCCGCGCTGCTCGACCGCCCCGGCGATGCGCAATCGGTTGCCTTGGGGATCGACGCCCGCAACCGGGACTTTTCCACCGAAGGCGTGCTGGAGCTGATGGGCCGCCTGACGGCTGAACCGAGGTGGCGCGCGGAACTGCTCTATCTCGACTGCGCGCCTGATGTGCTGCTGCAACGCTTTTCCGAAACCCGCCGCCGCCACCCGCTGGCCCCGGCCGACCGCCCCGTCGACGGGATCGCACGCGAGCAGGAATTGCTCCACCCGATCCGCGCCCGTGCCGACGTGCTGATCGATACGACAACGCTGAACGTTCACGAGCTGCGCGCCGAGGTCGAACAATGGTTCGCCCCCGGCGGGCAACGCCAACTGACGGTCTCGGTACAAAGCTTTTCCTACAAACGGGGCCTTCCGCGCGGCGTTGATGTGGTGCACGACTGCCGCTTTCTGAACAATCCCTATTGGGTTCCTGAATTGCGCAGTGGCGACGGGCGCGACCCTTCCGTCGCGGCCCATGTGGCGGGGGACAAACGCTACGCGGATTTCGCCGACAAGGTGCTCGACCTCAGCCTCCTGCTCCTGCCCGCCTACCGCGAAGAGGGCAAATCCCATATCTCCATCGCCTTCGGCTGCACGGGCGGGCAACACCGCTCTGTCGCCATGGCCGAAGATCACGCTTTGCGCCTTGCAGAGCAGGGCTGGCAGGTGTCAATTAGGCACCGAGAGCTGGACCGTCAGCATCGTGAAGGAAGCAAGCCGTGATCGGGATCGTCATCGTCGCACATGGGGGGCTGGCGCAAGAATATCTTGCCGCCATCGAACATGTCGTGGGATCCCAATTCGGCGTGCGCGCCATCGCCATCGAAGCCGACCATGACCGCGCCGACAAAGAACGCGAGATCTGCGGCGCCGCCGATGCGGTGGACCAAGGCGCCGGTGTGGTGGTGGTCACCGATCTTTTTGGCGGCTCCCCCTCGAACCTCAGCCTCTTGGCCTGCCGCCCGGAAAACCGCCGGATCATCTACGGCGCGAACCTGCCCATGCTGATCAAACTCGCCAAATCGCGGCATATGGATGTGCCCGATGCCGTGCGTGCCGCGCTCGAAGCTGGTAAGAAGTATATCGACAGCCAGAATGTCAGCGCAGGTTAGAAGGCCCCAAGACGTCATGCCCGAATTTTCTTTAAAGATCGTTAACGAAAAAGGCCTGCACGCGCGCGCCTCCGCCAAATTGGTCGAGGTGGTCGAGGCGTTTGATGCCCGCGCCGAAGTCAGCAAGGATGGCATGTCGGCCTCGGGCGACAGTATTATGGGGCTCTTGATGCTCGGCGCGTCGCGCGGCACCACCATCGATGTCCAAACCTCCGGCCCCGATGCCGAGGCCTTGGCCGAAGCTTTGACCGCCCTCGTGGCGGATAAGTTCGGCGAAGGGTTTTAGGCCCGCCAAGCGGGAAAAAGGATCCGCCGACCCCATGGATGACGTACAGAACATCGCGGCCGAGCCAGCACACACAGGCGACGGCAAGGTGACCTTCACCAAATACGACCGCCGCAGCCTGTCCTATGCCTCGACCTTCGATGACCCATGGAAGGCGCGGGTGATCTCCGCGATGGAGCTTTTTACCGGCAAGCTCAAAATCCTGCGGCTGATCCGTAAGTTCGAACAACGCGGCACCCCCTCAGGCCAGGCCTTCTGGCGCGCGGCGCTCGACACGATGGGCATCGACCTCACCACGCCGCAAGAGCAGTTGGACCGCATCCCGAAAGAAGGGCCGGTTGTGGTCGTGGCAAACCACCCCCACGGCATGGTCGACGGTATGATTTTCGCCGATCTCATCGGCCGCGTGCGCCCCGATTACCGTATCCTTACCCGGTCGCTGCTCACCTCCATCGACGAGGTGGCAGGCAGCTACATGATCCCGGTGCCCTTCCCACATGACCCGGATGCGCAACGCAAAGGCGTGGAAATGCGCGCCAAGGCCATGGCCCATCTCAAAGAAGGCGGCGTCGTGGCGCTCTTCCCCTCCGGCGTCGTCGCGGCCTCGGAAAGCTGGTGGGGCCCGGCGGTCGAAGCGGAATGGAACGTCTTCACCGCCAAGATGATCCGCCGCTCCGGTGCGCAGGTGGTGCCGATGCGCTTCCCGGGCCAGAACAGCCGCGCCTATCAGATCGCCAACAGGCTCAGCCCGATGCTGCGCCAAGGGCTTTTGCTGCATGAAATCGCTCACGCCTGCGACAAACCCCAAGGTCCCATCGTCGGCCATCCACTCGCCCGCGAAGAGATCGACCGCTGGGCCGACGACCCGCGCGGCTTCATGGCCTGGCTGCGCGCCCATACTCTGGCGCTCACCAACTAAACTTCATCCTTTTAAAAATACCCTCGGGGGAATCGCGCCTCGGGCGCGATGGGGGCAGAGCCCCCAACACCCTCGCAACTCAGCGCGTCGGAACGGGCTTTTCGCCCCGGTAATCATAGAACCCGCGCTGCGTCTTGCGGCCCAACCAACCGGCTTCGACATATTTGGTCAGCAGCGGGCAGGGGCGATATTTTGTATCCGCCAACCCGTCATGCAGAACGTTCATAATGGCAAGGCAGGTGTCCAGACCAATAAAGTCCGCAAGCTCCAATGGCCCCATCGGATGGTTCGCCCCCAGCTTCATCGAACTGTCGATCGACTCGACGTTGCCGACCCCTTCGTAAAGCGTATAGACCGCCTCGTTGATCATTGGCATCAGGATGCGGTTCACGATGAAGGCGGGAAAATCCTCGGCCGAGGCGGCGGTCTTGCCCAAACGGTCCACCACAGCTTTGCAAGCGTCATAAGTCTCGCTGTCCGTGGCGATGCCGCGGATCAATTCGACCAGTTGCATCACCGGCACGGGGTTCATGAAGTGGAAACCCATGAATTTCTCGGGCCGGTCGGTGCGGCTGGCAAGGCGGGTGATCGAGATCGAGGAGGTGTTCGAGGTCAGGATCGTCGTCGGCTTCAGATGCGGGATCAGGTCTTCAAAGATCGCCTGTTTCACCGTTTCGCGCTCGGTCGCGGCTTCGATCACCAGATCGCTTTGGCCCAGATCGCTTAGCGTCTGCGTCGTGGTGATCCGCGCCATGGCGGCGTCCCGGTCGGCGGCGGTGATCTTCTCGCGGCTGACTTGGCGGTCCATATTGCCGGTCACGGTTTTCATCGCTTTGGCCAGCGCATCGGCGCTGACATCGTTCAGCAGCACGTCGTAGCCTGCCAGCGCCATGACATGGGCGATCCCATTGCCCATTTGCCCCGCTCCCACGATACCGATTGTCTGGATGTCCATGGCCTGTCCTTTGCTTGAGTTCGGCGCACAATAGGGCGCGTGGCGGGGGTGCCGCAAGGGCAGGTGTTTACGAAATCTCACGACAAATTCGCCCGTTAACAGAATCGCAGCCCCTGCTGTGCAATCTGGCTTTGGGTGAACAAAAAGGTGGGTTCGATGACCTATGATGCAGTGGGGCCAGCGCCTCTGGACTATTTGCCATGCCGCTATGGCACGTCAAAGCTGATGTTTCGCGGCCCGCGCCGCAGGTTGGAGGCGCCCTATATCGCCTTTCTCGGCGGGACGGAGACCTATGGCAAATTCATTGAAGAGCCGTTCCCCGCGCGGGTCGAGGCCGAGATCGGCAAAACCTGCGTGAACTTCGGCTTTCCCAACGCGGGGATCGACGCTTTTGCCCATGATCCTTTCGTCGCGCAGGCCGCCTCGCAGGCAGATGTGACGGTGGTTCAGGTCATGGGCGCGCAGAATATGACCAACCGTTTCTATTCGGTGCACCGGCGTCGGAACGACCGTTTCGTCGGGGCCTCCGCGCTGTTGCAGACGATCTACCGCGAGGTCGATTTCTCGCAGTTCCACTTCAACCGGCACATGCTGACCCATCTCATGCAGGTCTCGCCCGAACGGTTCGAAGCGGTGCGCGCGGAGCTTCAGCAGGCGTGGATGGCGCGCATGCATTTGATGTTGGGGCAGATACAGGGGCGCACGCTGCTGCTTTGGCTGGCCGACCGCCCGCCGGTCGCCACAGCAGCGCAGCCGGTAGGGGAGTTGGGCCATGATCCGCTTTTCGTGACACGCGAAATGTTGGACGCGGTGGCCCAGCACGCCACGGCCAAGATCGAGGTCGTCTCTCCCAAAGACCCCTCAAGGGCGCCGACAGCTGGCATGGTGGTCAGTGAATTCGAGGCGCCGGCCGCGTCGGAAATGCTGGGCCCGATGGCCCATGCCTCTGCCGCCGCCGCTTTGACCGATGCGCTGCAAAGCATGTCCTGACGCTCCCGGTAGGGCATGCACGAAAAAGGCCCGCCGAAGACGGCGGGCCTTTGGTGTCTCATATGAGAAGCCTTACAGCTTTTCGATCAGTTCCGGCACCGCGTCGAAGAGGTCTGCCACAAGACCGTAGTCGGCGACTTGGAAGATCGGCGATTCTTCGTCTTTGTTGATCGCGACGATGATCTTGGAGTCTTTCATCCCGGCAAGGTGCTGGATCGCACCCGAGATGCCAACCGCGACATAGAGGTCGGGGGCGACCACTTTGCCGGTCTGGCCCACCTGCCAGTCGTTCGGGGCATAGCCCGAATCGACCGCCGCGCGGGAGGCGCCAACGGCGGCGCCCAGTTTGTCGGCCAGTTTCTCGATCAGGGCAAAGTCCTCTTCGGAGCCGACACCGCGACCACCGGAAACCACCACGCCCGCGCTTGTCAGCTCGGGGCGGTCCGATTCGGCGACCTTGTCTTCGACCCATGTGGACAGGCCGGGGTTCTCGGCTGCCGAAATGGTCTCGACCGGGGCGGACCCACCGTCACCGGCGGCATCGAAGGTCGATGTGCGGAAGGTGATGACTTTCTTAGCGTCGTTGGACTTCACGGTCTGCACCGCGTTGCCCGCGTAGATCGGACGCTCAAAGGTGTCGGCATCGACAACACCGGAGGCATCCGAGATGACCATGACATCAAGCAGGGCCGCAACGCGGGGCATGATGTTTTTGGCGTCCGTGGTGGCGGGCGCGACGATGTGGTCGTAGTCACCGGCAAGGCTGACGATCAGCGCCGCGGTGGCTTCGGCCAGACGGTGGCCCAGCATCTCGTCTTCGGCAACCAGCACCTTGGAGACGCCGTCGATCTTGGCCGCCGCTTCGCCAGCCGCCGCAGCCGAGCTGCCCGCCGCCAGAATGGTCACGTCGCCCAGTTGCTTGGCCGCGGTCACCGCCTTGGCGGTTGCGTCCATCGACAGTTCGCCGTCGGAAATCTCTGCAATCAGAAGAACAGCCATTACACAGCCCCCGCTTCTTTGAGTTTCGCCACAAGCTCGTCGACCGAGCCGACCTTGATGCCAGCGGCGCGTTCCGCGGGCTCTTCGGTCTTCACGATTTCCAAGCGGTTGGAGACGTCGACGCCGTAGTCCTCGGCGGTCTTCTCATCCAGCGGCTTTTTCTTGGCCTTCATGATGTTGGGCAGCGAGGCGTAGCGCGGCTCGTTGAGGCGCAGGTCCACGGTGACCACGGTCGGCATGGTAACTTCGATGGTCTGCAAACCGCCATCGACTTCGCGGGTCACTTTCGCTTTGTCGCCTTCGATGGCGATGTCGGAAGCAAAGGTCGCTTGCGACCAGCCCATCAGTGCCGAGAGCATCTGCCCGGTGGCGTTCATGTCGTTGTCGATCGCCTGCTTGCCGCAGAGCACGAGGCTCGGCTGCTCTTCGTCGACGACGGCTTTGAGGATCTTGGCCACGGCCAGCGGTTCAATGTCCTTGTGCACATCGTCCGAGGCCACCACGAGGATCGCGCGGTCGGCACCCATGGCGAGGGCGGTGCGCAGCGTTTCCTGCGCTTGCTTCACACCGATGGAGACGGCGACGACCTCTTCAGCCTGACCGGCTTCTTTCAGACGAATCGCCTGTTCGACGGCGATTTCGTCGAAAGGGTTCATCGACATTTTCACATTGGCAAGATCAACACCCGATCCGTCCGCTTTGACACGAACTTTCACGTTATAGTCGATCACGCGTTTGACAGGCACCAGTACCTTCATGAGCGGTCTCTCTCCTCAGTTTGCGACGCGGGCTGGTGGCCCGGTCTCCCTAATTCTCCAGACGGGTGTAACGAAGCGGATCGGATCAAAACAGGCCAAAATCGGCAGGTTGGCAGTTTTGAACGCGGCGTTTTCCCGGTTTTTCGTCTGTTAGCGCTATTTTACGCCCGGTTCGCCCCCGGCACCCAAAGCACGTCTTCCTTGCCCGCGTTATTGGCCATCCGTGCGGCGACGAAGAACCAATCGCTCAGCCGGTTCAGATAGGTCACGCAGGCGGGGTTCACCGCCGTTTGCTCAGCAAGCAACACCGCCAGCCGCTCGGCGCGGCGCGCCACGGTGCGGCAGACATGCAGATGCGCCGCCAAGGCGCGCCCGCCGGGCAGGATGAAGCTGCGCAGCGGCTCCAACTCGGAATTCATCACGTCGATCTCACGCTCCAGCCGGTCGACCTGTTCTTGGGTGACCCGCAGGGGCGGGTATTCCGCATCCTTATCGGCTTCCATATCGGGGCGGCAAAGGTCGGCGCCCAGATCGAAAAGATCGTTTTGAATGCGCGCCAGCGCTTCATCCGTGGCGCCCTTAGCCTCGAGCCGTGCCACCCCGACAAAGCAGTTCAGCTCATCCGAAGTGCCATAGGCCTCGACCCGCGCGTCATGTTTGGCGACACGGTCGCCATTGCCAAGGGCTGTGGTGCCCTTGTCCCCGGTGCGGGTGTAAATCTTGTTCAGTACAACCATCAGATCGTGCCCCCTCGGAAATAGACATAGGCAAGGATCAGCAGCACGGCGATGAACTGCGCGATGATCCGCCACCGCATCAGCTTGTTGGCGTTGCGTTTGTTAAATTTGCCCCCGGTGGCAAAGCCGCCCAGCCCCATCAGGAGCACAACGGCGACCGCCACGACAGAGATCAGGACGATCACGAAAAACGGATCATTTGGCATGGGCTGTCCTTTCGTTGGCCTGAGATGTAGCGGCACCGTGCAGCCGCGCAACCAAAATCAGCGGCTGGTGACCCAGTCCAGCGCGCGCGTCGGCAGGATACGTCGTAAAACACCGCCGATATGCGTTGGGGTTGTGACGAAATAGCGCGGGCGGGGTCGGGGGGATTCGACGGCGTGGACTAGCTTCTCGACCACCGCCTCGGGCGGGAGTTCGAAGCGGTCCTTCTTGCCGCTGTCGTCATAAAGCCGGGGGCGCATTGTGCTTTCATACTCCGCCGCGCGGGGGCTGCTTTGCCAGTCGATCCAGCGCTCGAAACGCGGGATGGCCTTGGTCCGCAGTTTCGAGGTGACGGGGCCGGGTTCGATCAGGATCACCGCGACCCCGGTGCCGCGCATCTCAAGCCGCAGGGTGTCGGTCAGCCCTTCAAGGGCGAATTTCGTGGAATTATACGCCCCGCGCCACGGCATCGCCACCATGCCAAGCACCGAGGAACATTGCACGATCCGCCCATGCCCCTGCTTGCGCATCACCGGGATCACCGCGCGGGTCAGGCTGTGCCAGCCAAAGAAATTCGCCTCGAATATCTCGCGCAGGGCATCGGTGGGGAGGTCTTCGACCAACCCGGGCGTGGCGTGGGCACCGTTGTTGAACAGCGCGTCGAGCGTGCCGCCGGTTTGGTCCAGCACATAGGCAAGCGCCGCTTGGATGCTGGCCTCATCGGTGTAATCGAGGCGCGGCGCATCGAATCCTTCGGCTTGCAATCGGTCGCAATCCGCTTGTTGGCGGCAAGCAGCGAAAACGCGCCAGCCACGGGCGCGCATACCCTGCGCGGCGGCATAGCCGATGCCGCTGGAACAGCCGGTGATGAGGATGGAGCGGGTCGCAGACATGCAAAGGGCCCTTCGTGTGAAAGGCCCTTCATCGCGCGATGCTATGGGATTGGCAAGTTAGCCGTTGCTGAGCAGGAAGTCGGCCATCCAGCCGGATTCACTGCCGTCGACGCTGCGGAAACGCACCCAGCCTGCGCCATTGTCTTCGATCACTTCGACAGCGTCGCCTTTGCCGAGCTTGCCGACCACGCCGAAGTTGGTGCCGGGACCGCCGCGCACATTAACACGGGTGCCGTTGACTTCGCGGATGTCGGCCTGGGTGGTGCTGACAAAGGTCGCGCCACTGTCAGCGCCTTCGATCAGGCTCGGGATGACAGCGGGCGCATTTGCACTTGTCGTCGTGTAAGCGGCCTTTTCCACTTTGGGGGCAGGGGCGCTGACGGCCTTGGCTTTGACCACTTTCGCCCCGGCGCGGTCCGCAGGGGTGGCCACGGCTTTTTGCACCATCCCGTCATTGGCCTGCGGCAGGTCGCTCAGCGTCGTGAGGTTCAGCGCCACGCGGGTTGCCGTGGCATCACGCGCAGGGGTCCGTTCGGCGAAGGGGGTGATCGGGCTTTCCGCCTTGCGGGCCGCGTTCGCGGCGGTGGCAGTGACAAGGTTGGAAGAGGGGGGGGCGCTGGCGATCAGGGCCGCCTCAGCCGCTTCGGCGCTGGCCATTTGCGGGCCTGCGGGCACGAAATCGGCACCGCCGCTCATCTCGTAGAATGCCCAGCCCATGAAACCAAATGTCAAAAAGATGAACCGTTTCATTTTTGCTGTTCCTCGTCCCGTGTCAAACCATGTTGCTGTTGAGAGACCAACGCGAAACCTCGCGAATGGTTCATTTCCGATTGGCAAGAATTCGCATAGCCGAAAAGTATTGCTTTTTTCTCACTTGAAACCGTGCCAGCGGCCATTTTGCCGAGTCGGTTGCGGGCAATCTGTCGCTTGCCCGCTCTGGCCTGCTTGGCTAAAAGACCCGTCATGTCAGACACAAGCACACCCCCAGAACTCGACCCGAATGACCTGTCCGAGCCGCTGCGCCGCGCCTTGGGGGATCGTTACCTGACCTATGCGCTGAGCACGATCATGCACCGGGCGCTGCCCGATGCGCGCGACGGGCTGAAGCCGGTGCACCGCCGCATCCTCTACGCGATGCGCGAGTTGCGGCTGTCGTCCACCGGGGGCTTCCGCAAATCGGCCAAGATCTCGGGCGACGTGATGGGTAACTACCACCCGCACGGCGATGCCGCGATCTACGACGCGATGGCGCGTCTGGCGCAGGATTTCAACGTGCGCTACCCGCTGGTCGACGGGCAGGGCAACTTCGGCAACATCGATGGCGACAACCCGGCCGCCTCGCGCTACACCGAAGCGCGGATGACCGCCGTGGCCGAAGCCATGCTGGAAGGGCTGAACGAGAATGCCGTCGATTTCCGCGAGAATTACGACGGCACGCTGACCGAGCCTGCGGTGCTGCCCGCGCAGTTCCCGAACCTTTTGGCCAATGGCTCCTCAGGCATCGCCGTGGGCATGGCCACGAACATCCCGCCGCATAACATCGCCGAGCTTTGCGATGCTTGTATTCACCTGATCAAG
This sequence comes from Sulfitobacter sp. 1A15258, assembly GCF_043557045.1. Taxonomy (NCBI): domain Bacteria; kingdom Pseudomonadati; phylum Pseudomonadota; class Alphaproteobacteria; order Rhodobacterales; family Roseobacteraceae; genus Sulfitobacter; species Sulfitobacter sp. 1A15258. The sequence continues at coordinate 305,257 of NZ_JBIFFK010000005.1, forward strand.
ACCCCGGACGCGCGCGACGACACACTCTTGAACTACGTTCCCGGCCCGGATTTCCCCACCGGTGGCATCATCGTCGAGCCGCCCGAGAACATCGCCAATGCTTATCGTACGGGCCGCGGCTCCTTCCGTCTGCGTTGTCGTTGGGAGGTCGAAGACCTTGGCCGCGGCGCGTGGCAGATCGTCGTTACCGAGATTCCCTATCAGGTTCAGAAATCCAAGCTGATCGAGAAGATCGCCGAACTGATCCAGACCAAGAAGATCCCGATTCTGGCCGATATCCGCGACGAATCCGCCGAAGACATCCGCATGATCATCGAGCCGCGGTCCAAAAACGTCGATCCGAACGTGCTCATGGGCATGCTGTACCGCAACTCGGATCTTGAGGTGCGTTTCTCGCTCAACATGAACGTGCTGATCGACGGGCAGACGCCCAAGGTTTGCTCGCTCAAGGAAGTGCTGCGCGCCTTCCTCGACCACCGGCGTGAGGTGCTGCAACGCCGTTCGCGGCACCGGATGGACAAGATCGACCACCGGCTTGAAGTGTTGCAGGGCCTGATCACGGCCTTTTTGAACCTCGACCGGGTGATCGAAATCATCCGCTACGACGAAGACCCCAAGGCCGCCCTGATGTACGAGGACTGGAGCCGCGCGCATCAGGACACGCTCAGCCGCGCCATGGACGAGGCCGCTTATGTCTCGCCGCTCGCGGGGGTCGATGTCTCGAAACTGGCGGTCATCGCCGATGCCGAGGCGCAGGCCACCGGCGTGCTGGCCGAGAGCGGCGACACCCGCGCGATCCCGCACAGCTACGCAGGCCGTGAGAACGGGCTGTCGGACGTGCAGGCCGAGGCGATTCTCAACGTGCGCCTGCGGTCTTTGCGGCGTCTGGAAGAAGACGCGCTGGTGGCCGAGCGCGATGCGCTAATGACTGAGCGTGCGGGGCTCGAAGACCTGCTCGAAAGCGAGGACCTGCAATGGTCCACCATCGCCGACCAGCTGCGTGCGACGAAAAAGCAGTTCGGCAAGGATTGGGTGATCGACGGCGTGAAGCGTGGCCAGCGTCTGACCGAGTTCGACACCGCCGGAGAGGTCGAAGACGTGCCGATCGAGGCGATGATCGACCGCGAGCCGATCACCGTGGTCTGCAGCCAGATGGGCTGGATTCGCGCCATGACCGGCCATATCGACCTGAACCGCGAGTTGAAGTTCAAGGACGGCGACGGCCCGCGCTTCATCTTCCATGCCGAGACGACGGATCGGCTGCTGGTCTTCGGCTCGAACGGGCGGTTCTACACCGTCTCCGCCGCCAACCTGCCCGGCGGGCGCGGCATGGGCGAGCCTTTGCGCCTGATGGTCGATCTGCCCAATGAGGTGCAGATCGTCTCGCTCTTCATCCATCAGCCGGGGCGCAAGCTTTTGGTGGCTTCCACGGCGGGCGACGGTTTTGTCGTGCCCGAGGATGACGTTGTGGCCCAGACCCGCAGCGGCAAGCAGGTGCTGAACGTGCGCGGCGAGGGGGTTACGGCGCTGGTCTGTCACCCAGTCTCAGGCGATAGCGTCGCCACGGTGGGCGAGAATCGGAAGGTACTGGTCTTCGGCCTTGGTGAGCTGCCCGAGATGGGCCGGGGCAAGGGCGTGCGGCTGCAGAAGTTCAAGGACGGCGGCCTGTCGGACGCCATCACCTTCACGCGCGAGGCGGGTCTCACTTGGCAGGACCCGGCGGGCCGCACGCGGACCGAGGCCGATCTGGCGGAATGGACCGGCAAGCGCGCAAGCTCGGGCCGCATGGCCCCCCGCGGCTTCCCGCGCGATAACAAGTTCACGTGAAACACCCGCGCCCTTCGGGGCGCGGTCAGTCCAGCGGCTCGGCGGTCATCCAGACGCCACCCTCGGGGCGCAGGGTCAGGATCATCACCGGCTCAGGGTCTTTGCCCGGCACGGGGGTGAACTTGAACCGCACCAGCAGCGTTGCAAGGATGATCACCGCCTCCTGCAGGGCAAAGCTCGCACCGATGCAGATGCGGGGACCGTCCCCAAAGGGCAGATAGGCGTAGCGGTCGATCGCCTTGCGATCGGCAAAGCGTTCGGGGCGAAAGGCATTCGGATCGTCCCAAAGCAATTCGTTCCGGCCAAGCGCGTAGATCGGGATCATCACCGTGTCGCCGGGGCGTATTTCGCGGTCGCAAAGCGTGTCGTGCTTCTGCGCCGTACGCGAAATGATCCCGGCAGCGGGGTAAAGGCGCAGCGCCTCGTCGATGATCATCCGCACCAAGGGCAATCTGTCCACATCCTCGCCGGTGCAGGGGCGGCCTTGCAGCACATCGCGCACCTCGGCCCGGGCGCGCGCCTGCATGTCTTGGTCGAACCCCATCAGGTACATCGACCATGCCAGCGTCAGCGCCGTGGTTTCATGGCCCGCGACGATGAAGGTCAGCAGGTTGTCGCGCAGCTCGCCGGTGTTCATCTGGCGCTTGGTCTTGGGGTCTTCGCCCCCCAGCAGCAGGTCCAGCAGGTCGGGCGTGCCGTCATGGCCGCGCGCCACCCGCTCCTCGATCGCCTGATCGGCCATGGCCTTCATTTGCTTCAGCGCTTGGCCGGACATCATCCGCCCCGGGCGCGGCAGCCAGTCGGGCAGGCCGAGGATGTCGAACAGGCTGATCTTGCCGGCCTCGGCCATATAGTCGTCGATGGCGCCATGCACCTTGTCGCGGTCGAAGGTGCCGTCGCCCGAGAATGTCACGTCGCCGATCACCTCAAAGGTCGTCGTCACCATCTCGTCGAGCATGTTAACCGCGCGCGGCCCCGCAGCGCTGATGCGCTTGGCTGAGCGGTCAGCGGCGGCGCTCATCACCGGGGCGAGGTTGCGCACGTTGCGTCGTGAGAAAACGGGTGCAGCCGCCCGACGCTGCCAGCGCCAATGCGCGCCCTCTGCGATGAAGAGCGACTCGCCGATGGCGGGGCGCAACAGGTTCTTGGTGACGTCGGACTTGGGGTAGTCCTCCAGCCGGTCCAAGAGGATCTGCCGGATCGCACCCGGGTCCATCACCATATGCCAGCGCTTGCCGGTCTTGCCCGACACCATCGGCTGGGTCGTGGCAATCTTGGGGATGATGCTGAGCACGTTGCGCCGCGCCATTTGCAGGCTGCCAAGCATGCCCACAGGCTCGGTAACGAGCGGCACACGGACGGGCAGGGGGCGGGGTTGGGTCATGTTGCGGTCCTCACTCACTGCCCAAGATAGACCGCACCGGCATCGGCGCAACTGCGGCAAATGATTGCGCCCCTTGGGCCCATCGGCTACCCCTTTTCGAAACCTTAACACCCCTGAGGGATCGCCCATGCTGAGAGTTCTTGCCCTGTTGACCTTCGTCGCGACGCTGGCCGCCTGCAACGGGGCATCCGACCTCGACAAGGCGCCGACCCCGCTGGGGGATTTCAACCTGCACCACAATATCGTGGTGGCCCCCAAGGCGCAGAAGGGGCCGCTCAGCCGCGAGGTGAGCAAGGAAGAACTGGCCGAGGCCGTGCGCGCCGCCACCGCCGAACGCTTTGATCGCTACGAGGGCGAGCGGCTTTACCACTTCGGCATCAGCGTCGAGGGCTACGTGCTGGCCCAGCCGGGCATCCCGCTGGTCTTTGCGCCCAAATCGATCCTGATCCTCAACCTGACGGTCTGGGACGACGCCAAGAACAAAAAGCTGAACCCCGAGCCGCATCAGATCACTGTTTTCGAATCCCTCGATCAAGGGCCGGTGGTGGGCTCGGGCTATACCAAATCCGCCGAGGAGCAGCTGAAGAACCTCAGCCAGAACGCCGCCAAGGCGATTGAGACCTATCTGGTGAAGCAAAACCGCGAAGAGGGGTGGTTCAACGGCGGCACAGCCCTGTCCCCCGCCGGGGAGCCGGAGGATAAATAGACCATAGCTGAGGCGCGCCCGACCGATGCGGCAGGCCCACGGTGGGCTTTAAGTGGCGCCAAGACGCAAGTCTCGCTTGATTTTACCGCTCGAACCCAATACATCGCCCGCCAGATAGGGTTCGGGTCCCCGTTGGGGCCCCTCAATTAAAAGGGCGCCACCATGGCAAAGGCAAAGTTTGAACGCACCAAACCGCACGTCAACATCGGCACGATCGGCCACGTTGACCACGGTAAAACCACGCTGACCGCGGCGATCACCAAATACTTCGGTGACTTCCAAGCGTATGACCAGATCGACGGCGCGCCCGAAGAGAAGGCCCGCGGCATCACCATCTCGACCGCGCACGTCGAGTATGAGACCGAGAACCGTCACTACGCCCACGTCGACTGCCCCGGCCACGCTGACTATGTGAAAAACATGATCACCGGTGCGGCGCAGATGGACGGCGCGATCCTGGTTGTGAACGCGGCCGACGGCCCGATGCCCCAGACCCGCGAGCACATCCTGCTCGGCCGTCAGGTTGGCATCCCCGCGATGGTCGTCTTCATGAACAAAGTTGACCAGGTCGACGACGAAGAGCTGCTCGAACTCGTCGAGATGGAAATCCGCGAACTGCTGTCCTCCTACGACTACCCCGGCGACGACATCCCTGTTGTTGCAGGTTCCGCTCTGGCGGCGATGGAAGGCAACAAGCCCGAGATCGGCGAAGAGTCCATCAAGAAGCTGATGGCCGAAGTTGACGCCTACATCCCGACACCTGAGCGTGCCGTGGACCAGCCCTTCCTGATGCCTGTCGAAGACGTCTTCTCGATCTCCGGCCGTGGTACCGTTGTGACTGGCCGTGTCGAGCGTGGCGTGATCAACGTTGGCGACGAAATCGAAATCGTCGGCATCCGCGACACCAAGAAAACCACCTGCACCGGCGTGGAAATGTTCCGCAAGCTGCTGGACCGTGGTGAAGCTGGCGACAACATCGGCGCCCTGCTGCGCGGCGTTGAGCGTGACGGCGTCGAGCGTGGTCAGGTTCTCTGCAAGCCCGGCTCCGTGACACCGCACACCAAGTTCGAAGCCGAAGCCTATATCCTCACCAAAGAGGAAGGTGGCCGTCACACGCCGTTCTTCGCGAACTACCGTCCGCAGTTCTACTTCCGTACAACTGACGTGACCGGCACCGTTCAGCTGGCAGAAGGCACCGAGATGGTCATGCCCGGCGACAACGTGTCCTTCGGCGTTGAGCTGATCGCACCGATCGCCATGGAAAACGGCCTGCGCTTCGCGATCCGCGAAGGTGGCCGGACTGTTGGCGCGGGCGTCGTTTCCAAAATCACTGAGTGATCTTTGGATCGGGCCTTCGGGCCTGACGTCTGAAAGAATTGAAAGGCCGCAGCGTTTGCTGCGGCCTTTTGCTTTGGCAGGGTGGGCAATCCCCCTGAAACAGAAAAGCCGGCCCCCGTAAGAGCCGGCTTTCATCATTCCAATTCAACTGCAATCAAGCGGCGTCAGCGTTCACGCCACCTTTGGTCGCGATCTCTGTCATGCGGCGGTCGCCATCATAGGTGTGATCAAGCTGCTCTTGCAGTTGTGCACCATCTTCGTTTTCGCCCAGACGATTGGCGAAGGCGACAACGCAGCCGTAGCCCGCCAGAGCATAGTGCACCATCCGCTGATACTGCGTGATGATCATCGCATCGCGGGCATCGCTGTCGCCAAAATCCTCCTCCAGCACATGTTTATGCGCCTCTTTCACAAGGCCCTCCATCCCGTGGCAGTGCTCGCCTTCCGGGTCGAGGTCATGTTTGGCGCAGATGGACTTCAGCACATCCATGCCCTTGGCGATTCCGTTGCTGCCGTCGATCAGCGCTTCGCTAAGTTCCTTGTCTTCTGCCGCACGGCCCAGAGCGTTGGTCGCTTCGAGCGATTGCTTGCAGGCAGAATAGAGGTCTTGCAGTTGGTCGGTGTAGACGTCTTTGAGATTGTTCATAGTCATCGGTCGTCCTCCAATTTCGGGCTTAGTTCGACGGGAAAACGTAAGCTGAGCGCTCAATGTTCCCCAAAGAAGAGAATATCGGCGGAAAGGTCAGATCTGCTCTTGATCCGCCGCCCGTTTGCGACTACCCAAGCCACCGGCATAGGGGTTTAGCTCAGTTGGTAGAGCATCGGTCTCCAAAACCGAGGGTCGTGGGTTCGAGTCCCTCAGCCCCTGCCACATTTCCTTAAATTAACGATGAAGCCGCGCGGCGTATCACTCTTTGCGGGGTCTTGCATCCGCGAGAGGCGGGGCCGTGCCTTTAAGGCTATGGCGATCTGCGGCAATCTATTCTTTATAAGTTTACCCACCCTAGGCCCGTCACCGCGCAAGTGTTCAGAGAGTCGCGCTGCCTCGGGGCGATTCACCTAGATTCCCCCCCCCCTCTAGGGCGCTGCACTCGGAGATGATTCACGCGGTCATGGAAGGTTCTACCAGTGTCATGCTGCCATCGCGGCGAAGCTCAGGGCCTGTTCCTATAGAAATAGCACGCCATTTCAGCGTCTTGCCGAAAAGTTCCCCGAAATCTCATCTTTTCTCAAATTTCTGCTTGCGGCTTTGCCTCACTAACCTTAGAACCCCCTCTACCGGCGGCGCTGAGACGCACCGCTGGGGCGCCAGACGGGGCGGACGGCAGCG
>NZ_JBIFFK010000037.1:0-2339 GCF_043557045.1 Sulfitobacter sp. 1A15258
AGCTCTACCGCTCGCTCTGGCACTTGCCCCTCTGCAAGCCCAAGCGCTTTCCACACAACAGACCACCGTGTTGTGCCGCCAACTAAACGGATCCCGAGCGCCTTCAAAACGCGTGATAACGCTCTGTAGTCGTCGTTCTTCACCGGCTTCAGGCCAAAAAACTTGACCAGATCATCTTTCGAAAGTGGTGTATCTTGCTTCATGCCAAGGACATAGACCCCGGCAAACCCCTTCCCAAAATGGGCGCCGACCTTAGGCCGAAAATATTCTCGAAGCTCTATGCGAGATAATCACAAACACCCGAAAGCGCGCGAAACGAAGTACTACGAGCCGCTTAGAGTCTCCGGATGAAAATCTCATTCGCCCTCTTAGGGGGCAATTTTTGGGCCCGACAGCACTGCAATGATCTGAAAGAAGGCCCCCTGCCCTTGCTTCCGTTTTGCGCAGAAGGTGCCACCGCCTCCGGTTCTCAATGGGCGGCCGAAGCCTTGTCAGGAGCTCCGCCCATCCCCCTTTGAGATCGCCTTTCCCCCTTCTTCCCCGGCAAAACCTGCGGAAAAAATGGCGAGACTTCGGCATCATAGCAGGGGCTTAGGCACCGAGAGGACAGGCCTCAAGATCTACAGTGAACCTGACACGACTAAGTCCGTCGCGGACCCTCGCAAAGCCGTTGAGGCCCAGTTCGATATCCTGCTTAAGTTGCGCAGGAGTTCTTCCGTTTGTTTCCTCATGGATGATCAGCTTCATCTTCGAAGAAACGTCGCGCGCACCCTGCACCGTAAGACCGTCGTAAATCAGCGTGAAATCGCGGAAGACAAGAGTATTCAGCTGCCTGCTGGGGAAATCCACGTGGCAAAACAACATGAACATAGAACCGATATCTACGCTACGCTCGACAGCACGTTCGACCAGAACGCAGTTTCCGGCACTACGGGTCGGAAAGTTCATGACACGAGCATCACAGACGCCCCCTTCAAGAAAAAAGAAGGCCTGAACTTCCGAGGCAGGATATCCGGATGCGCCAGCAAGCACGTGCCCGATGTCGGCCCCCATGACCCCGATGCATAGCACCAAGCTCGACTTGCGTGTCTGGATTTCCGCGATGTTCCTGGTGCTGACATCGAGCAAGGGGAACTCTTCGGTCGTGATGGCGCGGCTACTTGGCGTGAACCAGAATACCGCCTGGAAAATGGGGCATGCGATCCGAGAGATGACGGACGACCGGAATGGTGAGCTGCTGCCTCTGGAGGACATCGTCGGAGGTCGATGAGGCCTATGTCGGAGGAGCACCGAAGTCTCTGTCAGGTGCCTACAACAAAAGGGGAAAGGGCACAGCAAAGCCGATGATCTTCGTCGCGGCATCTCGCGACGGACAGGCGCGCGCCAGGGTCGTTTTTGATGACAAACGGACCACGCTCGAGCTGGTTCTTCTGGAATGGGTCGATCCGGCGACGACCAGTCTAATGACCGATGGCAGCAAGAGCTACATCGGACTCGGAAAGACCATGGCCGACCATCAGTCTGTGATCCATAGCCAGAAAGAATACGCCAATCCAGAGACCGGCGCGCACGTGAACACGGCCGAGGCGTTGATCTCCCAGGTGCAACGTGCCCTGGTCGGGGTCTACCATAATCTTGGCAGGCAGCACCTTCAGCGATACCTCGACGAGATTGTCTGGCGGTGGAACACCGTGAGCCCGTTCGGGAAGTGGTCAAGCAATGGACCACGAGAGCCGGCGTTGCACGAGAGAAATCGACAACAATCTGGCGTCCGATCCCAGTGGTTGACCAGATGCGCGTCCTCCTACAGGGCGCGGTCGGCAAGCAAGTCCGCCGCTCGAAGGAATACGGCCTATGTAGGCCGTTATGCTGACGCATTCCGTTCCGTGGGACATACAGAGCACGCATTGCTGCGATCCCAAAGAACGGAATGCGTCATCGCGTGCGGGGCACCAGGTCTACTTCCTTCTTGCCCCAAGATAACGACCAATATAGTATCCATAATGGCAAAAAAGACGAATAAAGGACATCATAATAACCCTTAAGCTTAACCTCGACACGCCGTCCGAGATGCAGGATCGGGTTCGCGCAGCTGCTCGCGACCGCCGGCTCGCACTTGGGCTAACTCAGAGCGACCTGGCCACGCGGTCCGGAGTTCCTCTGGCGACCCTAAAAGTCTTCGAGCAGAAGGGGAAGATCAGCCTCGCCGGCCTGCTCGCCCTCGCTGACGCGCTCGACGCCATCGCTGGCTTCGGCACCCTATTCCCGGCTGTCGAGGCGACTCGTCTCGATGATCTCGACAAGCCAACGACGCGACAGCGCGCTCGCTCCCGCAGGAG
>NZ_JBIFFK010000038.1:0-2299 GCF_043557045.1 Sulfitobacter sp. 1A15258
CTCCTCAGCGGTGTGGTTATGCAAAACCACTGTTGAGACCTGAGACCCGGTTATGGCCACCCGCTGCGCAATTTGAGAGCTGCGCAGGCAGCCATAACCTCTTAGCGGCGCTTCTTCCCGAGGTGCTATGGGACGGAACTGACTTCGAATGCGATCCTGCGGTGGTGTTCCGAGCACCGGATCGAATGGCACTACATCGCGCCGGGCAAGCCCATGCAAAACGGTTTTGTCGAAAGCTTCAACGGGCGGATGCGCGATGAGTTGCTCAATGAGACCATGTTCCGCAACCTGCCTCATGTCCGCGTCGTGATCTCGACTTGGACCACCGACTACAACACCGAACGCCCGCATTCAGCCTTGAGTTACCAGACCCCGGCTGACTACGCGCGGACCCTGACCAACGCAATCGCCCGCCCCGCTGCGCGAAACGAAAGCTCCGCGCAGCGGGCGATTGCTCAACCCTCGCCAGATGGCGTAAACACTAACCGGGCTCCGGTCGCGACTGGATGAAAGTTCAGTGGCAGGTCACCCGCAACGGAACCCGCGCTTCCTACCCAACGTTGTTCCTCTACCTAGATAGAGGAGAGCAACCATGGCAAATGACGACCAAGCAAAAGGCAAGGCGAAAGACATCGGTGGCAAGCTGAAAGAAGAAGCCGGCGATGCCACAGGCAACGAAGACTTGAAGCACGAAGGTCAGGCCGATCAGGCCGAAGGCAAAGTGCAAAAGGGTGTCGGTGACGCCAAGGACAAGCTATCCGATTGATTGCAAAAGCGCGCCTCTTCTCGGAGGCGCGCTTTTTCTATTCGGGCTGCTGCCCGCGCTCTCACCTTTTGATGATGATATAGAGCGCATGGACGATCCCGGGCAGGTAACCCAGCAAGGTCAGGAGAATGTTAATCCAGAAGTGCTTTCCCAGACCTTCCTGCAAGAACACCCCAAGAGGGGGCAGTAGGATAGCGATGATGATGCGAATGATGTCCATAGTGTCACGCCGGGTGCGCCGGGCTCCTTTCCAAATAGACTAAACCTTGCCCTAAGCTAGCCCCCGATCGTCGCACGGCCAGTGGTGGCGCGTTGAACGGGGCGCAAGTAACACTCGCCGCAGCATGGGTTTTGCGGCAAACTACCAAACAGCCAGAGGAGGGGTAGGGTGGAGCCAGTCAGGATCATGTGGCGCCAGATCATGGAGATGGCGCGAGAGACAATCGCACTTTTGCCGCAGATCGCTGTCGCAACCCTCGTATTGATGTTGACCTGGGCCATGGCCGCGCTTGGCCGGTCGCTGGTCGGCAAAACCCTGTCCAAGACCAAGCTGCGCCCGAGCCTTCAGGACCTCTTTACCCTTTTGACGTCTATCCTCATCTGGGTCTTCGGCATCATGATCGCGGCCGTGATCGTCTTTCCCGGGCTCACGCCTGCCAGCATTCTTGCGGGGCTCGGCATCGGGTCGGTCGCCATTGGCTTCGCTTTCAAGGACGTCTTTGAGAATTTCCTCGCCGGGATCATCATCCTCTTTCGCCGAGAAATGCGCATGGGGGATCATATCGAATGCGAGGGGATCGAGGGCAAGGTCACCCATATCGCCATTAGAGAGAGCCATATCCGCCAGACGGACGGGCAGCTGGTGATCGTGCCCAATGCGATGCTCTTTAAGAACCCCGTCTATGTGCGCACGGATCAAACGCACCGTCGGCAAACCGTGATCTGCGGGGTGGCCTATGATGTCGATCTGGGTGAAGCGCGGGCGGTGATCTCCGAAGCGGTCGCGCGCTGCGAGACGGTAGAGCAGGGGGAGCATCCGATTCAGGTCTTCGCCCAAGAGTTCGGGGAGTCCTCCATCAATTTCGAGGTCACTTGGTGGACAGACTCAGCCCCGGTCGAGCAGCGCCGCTCTCGGGATGAGGTGGTGACCGCGGTGAAATGGGCGCTGGACGAAGCAGGACTGGAAATTCCTTTCCCCTACCGCACGCTCACCTTCAAAGAGCCGCTTCCGCTTAGCCGGGCAGAGGAGGATGCAGAGAAAGGGTAGGGCCTGCGCTGCGAGTCGCCGATTTTGCCCCCGTGATCCCGTGAATCGCGGTCGATTCATGGGCCGGCGGTGAAGATGTCGCCTCGGATACGGCAGGGGAGGCTAACTCCGGCGCGCTAGATGCGGGAAATTAGCACGCCATTTCAGCATCTTGCCAAAAAGTTCCCCGAAATCTCATCTTTTCTCAAATTTCTGCTTGCGGCTTTGTCTCACTAACCTTAGAACCCCCTCTACCGGCGGCGCTGAGACGCACCGCTGGGGCGCCA
>NZ_JBIFFK010000039.1:0-2297 GCF_043557045.1 Sulfitobacter sp. 1A15258
TCATCGTTGAGCCGCGACCGTAGCGCTCTTCCACGATCTCCATGAGATCCCGGCGTTGCGTGGCGGTCAGTCGGTCTGGCCCCCAGTCATCGAGGATGAGCAGCTGTGCTTTGGTGATGCTGCGGAACAGGCGGGGGAAGCGCCCGTCGCCATGGGCCAGTTCGAGTTCTTCGAAGAGACGCGGCATTCGCTTGTAGGCCACAGTGACACCGTCGCGACAGGCTGTTTGCGCCAGTGCGCAGCCGAGCCAAGTTTTGCCGACACCACAGGGCCCGGTAATGATCAGATTGCGCTTGTCGGTGATCCATCTACCGGTGAGCAGACTCTGGAACAGCGTCTTGTCGAGACCACGGCGCGCGCGGTAATCGACATCTTCTGGGCAGGCGCCCACATGGCGCAGCCTGGCCGAGCGCATCCGAGCTTCAAACCGCTTGGTCTCACGGCTGGCGACCTCACGGTCAACGAGCAAGCCAAGCCATTCAGCGTGGCTGAAGTCGGCTGCGGCATCCTGCGCTTGCAGCTCGGCAAATGCTTCGGCCATACCGTCCAGCCGCAGGGCCTTCAGATGATCGAGGGTTGGGTGATCAAGCATTGTGTTCCTTTCAATGGAAATAATCGGCGCCACGGATGTTGGGGTGGGTGATTGCAGGCTCCTCCGTGGCGCGGGTGCGGGGCTTGCTCTCCAGCCCATTCTTGAGAATGGATTGGAGTGACGAGTAAGAACGGGCGTTGATCTCGAGCGCGCGGCGGCACGCCGCATCGAGGCGGGCGGCACCGAACTTGTCGGCCAGCCGAATGACACCCAGACAGCTCCGGTAGCCCTGTTCGGGGTGCTTGCGTTCGCGCATCACAACCTCTGCGAAGGTGGCGACATTCGGCCCGACGCGAGCGGCCCGTGCGATAATACGCTGCGGCGTCCAGTCCTCGCGGAACTTGTGGTGCGCTGGCATGTGCTCGCGCTGTGTAGAATGTCTGCCGTTTCCAGAAGTGCGCACATGGGAAGCAACACGCTGTCCAACATGGAAGACTTCGACCGTGCGGGCGGTGATGCGAGCCCACAGCTCTTTCTTCAGCAACTGATAGGGCACGGAATAGTAATGCTTGTCGATTGCGACGTGGTAATCCAGCCCCGCTCGGCACTTCTTCCATTCGGCATAGACATATGGAGCCGTCGGGAGCGGCTTCAGGGCGGGCTTATCCAACTGCTCAAACAACTGCTTGCGGCTGGCCCCAAGATGCCGAGAGACCTTGTCGTTGAGCTGGTCAAGCAACGGACGAATGGCAGCGTTCACATCCCCGAGGCTGAAGAACTGCCGATTGCGCAACCGCGCCAGAATCCAGCGCTCGACCAGCAAGACCGCCCCTTCGACCTTTGCCTTGTCCTTTGGTTTATGCGGCCGCGCGGGCACAACGGCTGTGTCGTAATGGGTGGCGAGATCCGCATAGGTTCGGTTGATCACAGGGTCGTAAAAGCACGCTTTGGTGACCCCGGCCTTCAGGTTGTCGGACACGACCTGCGCCGTCACACCCCCAAGGAAGCCAAAGGCACGCACATGGCTCGAGATCCAATCCGGCAGCGATTGCGTCCAGGTCGCCTCTGCAAAGGTATAGCTTGAGGCCCCAAGCGTCGCGACGAACAGCTGTGCCGCGCGCACTTCCCCGGTCTGAGGATCAATCACGTCGATGGTGTGCCCCGCGTAATCGACGAACAGCCGCTCGCCCGCCGGGTGACGCTGTCGCATCACCGGCGACAGCTTGCCTTCCCACCGCGTGTAAAGTTCGCAAAATCGGGAGTAGCCGTATCCCTCGGGGTGGTCGGAGCGATGTTCCTCCCACAAAAGTGACAGCGTTACGCCCTTCCGACGCAACTCGCGGTGAATATACGACCAGTCAGGCTGCGTCTCGATCCGTTGGGTGTTCTGGTGAGCTCGGTGAAAGAGGCATCGCTCAAGGTCCGTATCAGACATCTCTGCTGGCAGCGGCCAGCCCAGACCCAACTCAGTAGCGCGATCAAGGTAGCCCCGAAGGGTTGTTCGCCCAATCGCCAGACTCGCTGCGATCTGGCGGGTTGATAGGCCCTCGGCTGACAGCCGCAAAACATCTCGTATCTTCCGCATCGGCAATCTCTTCATCGGGCTTCCTTCATGCCAAAAGGACGAAAGGTAGCCGGTTACAGATTGCCTCGCAGCAGCACGTCACAGGGGTGGGCGGATACCCCGGAATCGGTGGGCGGATAAAATCGGAACGGGTGGGCGCATCAAATCGGAATCGGTGGGCGGATCACCCCGGAATACGCA
>NZ_JBIFFK010000006.1:0-249645 GCF_043557045.1 Sulfitobacter sp. 1A15258
AGAGGCAGAGGCAGAGGCAGAGGCAGAGGCAGAGGCAGAGGCAGAGGCAGAGGCAGAGGCAGAGGCAGAGGCAGAGGCAGAGGTCCGATCAGCCCCCCCCGCTCATGAAGGCAGTCAATGTAGCCCGCCGTCCAGCGGCAACGCGCCCCGCCTGTCCGAACCTCAGGCCGCGGGGCGGCTCAGGTTCACCCGGTTCCGGCCATGGGTTTTTGCCGTGTAAAGCGCCCGATCCGCCCGCGCCATCAAGGCTTCGGCTGACAGCGGGTGGCCTTCCTCTTCCACTGGGCCGACGGAAAGACCGATGCTGATGGTCACATGGATCGGCTGGGGCGTGCCAGGGACGACAAAGCCGCGGTTGCCGATATCGGCACAGATTGCCGCCGCCGTCTTCTCTGCATCCGCAAGGCCGGTGCCGGGCATGACGATCAAGAATTCTTCCCCCCCGATCCGGGCCACAAGGTCCATGCCGCGCAGGTTGTTGCGCAGCCGTTCCGCCGTTTGCACCAAAACGGAATCCCCCGCGGCATGACCGTAACGATCATTGATGCCCTTGAAGTGATCCAGATCGGCGACCATCACCGAAAAGGGGCGGGCGGTCGCAACGGCATGTTCCGCGATATGGTCCAGATGGGGCAGGGCATAGCGGCGGTTGTGCAGCCCTGTCAGCGGGTCGAAAACGGCGGCCTTCAGCCCCGTGCGCACCGTGTCGCGCAGTTGGTCCGTCATTCGCTTGCGGCGCAAAATCGCATGCAGGCGCAGCGCCATTTCCGCCGGGTTGAAACCTTCGGTCATCAAATCATCCGCCCCTAGGTCAAGGGCGGTGGCGGCAAGCGCCGCATCCGGGGCCAATTGCACCACCAGCAGCCCGGTATGGCGGGTCTGGGCGTTGGCCCGGAGCGTCGAGATCAGACGCAAGGCTGCCGTGGCGGGCACGGGGTCTTTTGGCAGAACCAAAACGAATGCGTCGGGCGGTCCGTTGGCGGCGGCGGCGCGAATGGCCTCCTCCGGATTGGCGAGGGTGAGGCGCGCGCGCAACTGAGGGCGGAGTTGTTTCGCCCAATTCACGCTTACCGCGCTGTCGGAATGGATGATCACACAGTGGCTGCGGGCGGTGAATTCCGCCGCAGGCTCCGCCAGCCCGAGCGCGCGGGTCGTATCCTCGCGCATTTCCCATTCGTCCGCCGCGTTGCGGGCGCGGATGAGGCTGCGGGTCCGGCCCAACAGCAACGTGCAATCGAGCGGTTTCAGCAGCACATCGCTCGCCCCCGCTTCGAGTGCGGTAAAGCGATCCACGGCCTGATCGCTATTCCCGATGGCCAAAACCGGGAGCTGCGCGGTATCGGGAGTGGCTTTGAGCACGCGACAGAGGTCCGCCGCCCCGCCACCCGGCAATGTCAGCGCGCAGATCACCAGATCCGGCGGGTTTTCCCGCAGGCAGGCCAAAGCCTCTTCCATGTCTTCGGCCTGAACGACGTGATAGTATGCCGCACAAAGCTTGACCTTGAGGGCGATGCGATTGGTCGCGATCGCATCTGCAATAAGGATGGTCCCTTGCACGACAACTCCTTCACCGTACAAATCAGTTTGATGCGAGAGTCTTTGCCCCCTAATGGTTAACAAAGGGTTTCCAACCTTCAGCGAAAGACGGTTTTCCAATGTCCTATACCCAAGACACCGCTGAGACTTTGGCGCTTCAGGCGCTGGGCTGGCTGGCGGCGAATGATGATCTGTTGCCGGTGTTTCTGGGCAGCACCGGTGCCTCCGAAGCGGACCTCAAAACGCAGGCAAGCGACCCTATTTTTCTGGGCGCTGTGCTGGATTTCCTGATGATGGACGACGCGTGGGTGATCGGGTTTTGCGACCATCTGGCGATCCCCTATGAGCGGATCATGCAAGCCCGCGCGGCGCTGCCCGGGGGGGAGCAGGTGCATTGGACTTAAGAAATGTTAAAGCGCTGCTGTTCGACAAGGATGGCACGCTTTTCGACTTCGCCGCGACTTGGGAGCCTTGGGCCGAGGCCTTCTTGCTGCGGGTCTGCGAGGGGGATCGCGGGCTGGCCGCACGGGTGGGCGCGGACATCGGCTTTGACCTCGCCACGCGCCGTTTCGCACCGGACAGCATCGCCATCGCCGGCACGCCGCATGAGGTGGTCGATGCCTTGGTCCCGCATTTCCCAGACCTGCTGCCAGCGGATCTGTTGGACATCATCAACGCCGAAGCCAGCGCCGCGCCACAGCGCGAGGCGGTGCCGCTGCGACCGTTTCTGCAAGGGCTCCGCGACCGGGGTCTGCGCCTTGGCGTGGCGACGAATGATGCCGAACACCCCGCGCGGGCCCATCTGCTGGCCGCGGGGGTGGTCGATATGTTCGACTTTATCGCAGGATTTGACAGCGGCCATGGGGGCAAGCCGTCGCCGGGGCAGTTGCACGCCTTTGCCGCCCATGTGAACCTTCCCGCCGCCTCTGTCGCGATGATCGGAGACAGTGTTCACGATCTGGAGGCCGCGCGGGTGGCGGGGATGCTGCGGGTCGCGGTGCTGACCGGCCCCGCCACTGCGGAAGACCTCGCCCCATACGCCGATCTGGTCTTGCCGGATATCGGCCATTTGGCGCAGCGCTTGGCCTGAGGGCGCTCTATTTTTCGACCATGCGCGCGCCTTCGAGCAGCCCCTCTTCAAGAGTATCGCCATGCAGGACCGAGATATCGCCCGTGGTCTCCAACACCACGGCGCGCACATCAGAGAAGCGCAGGGCATTGGCCTCTCGCAACTTGGCGATCAGATCGGCGCGCGCGACGCGGGTCTCGCTGAGGGCGGCATCGAAAATCTCACCCTCCCGCATCAGGATCACGGGTTCGTTCTGCACGGCCTGCTCAAAGCTGTCGGAAGCCTGCCGTATCTTCGCGATGACGAATTGCGCGCCGAGCAGGGCTGAGATGGCCAAGGTCGGCTGGGCGAACTCCGGCCAAGTGGTGGCCTGACAGGCGCCCGCAAGCAGCGAGCCGGTGGCGACCGTGGCGACAAAGTCAAAAGCGGTCATCTTTGAGAAGGTGCGCAGCCCGATGACCCGGACCACGATGATCACCCAAGTCAGGGCAATGGCCGAAAGCAGCAGCGCCCGGGCGAGGATATCCAGCGGGACGTGATCAAAGAACATCAGCCATGCCCCCCGTTCAATGCCCGGCCCCGTTGGATAAAGAACCGCCCCAGAAGCACCACCATCGCCATGGCAATCAGGCCCAGATAGCGCTCATAGACGCCATCGATCCCGGTGGGCAGAAAGAAAAAGGGCGGGGCCGAGACCAGCCAGAGGAGCGAGATCACCTTGAGCGACTTGGCAAGGAAGCTTGATATATCGGCGAATCCCCGCGACAGCAGCCAAGGCACGGTGAGCATGATCAGGCCGAGCGCGTAGACCAGATAGATATGGATCACCACACCGTCGGAATCGCGGTCTCCGTATTCGTTGCGCGCGCCCACTAGAAAGACGATGAGACCCAGCAGGGCGAGCCCGATGGTGGCGATGCTCCACCAACGGTCGCCAAAATGCACATGGGCGCAAAGCAGGGCGCAGGCGATGAGCGCGGCGGAGAAGGCATAGATACCGATGTCGACGATGAACTCATACCGTCCCGCGCCCAGATCGCTGATCGTGTCGGCGATCCAATCGTGATCCGGCACCACGAAATCCGCGATCAGGATCGATACGGCGAATATCACACAGCCAAGGATGGCCACCCAGCCCAGACAGACCATAAACCCCGGCGCGCTGTGCTGCCGGGGTGCTGTGACGTCATTGTTCATGTTGCGTAACCCTTCTTGGCCGCCTTAGTCGGTCAAAGGTCCGACCCCGTGGTCGGACCCAAAGTATCAATCCAAAAGTCGTGAGCGTTCTTCGGCGTTGGGGCTGCCGGCGGGAGCTTCGTCCAATGTGGCCTCAGGGCGGTGCAGGTCTTCTTGAGGTTTCTTGGGCGGTGTCGTGTTCTCGTCCTTGGGGTGTTTGGGATCATCGCTCATGGAAAGTCTCCTCGGCCTGGGGAGAGGCGGGGCATCGCCTCCTCTTCCTTTACCGAACGCGCAGCATATAGCGGCGGTTCCGCGGGCGGCGCGGGGCGGGGCGGGGCGGGGCGGGGCCAAGGCAATTTCCCGACAACTGTATTCATCAGGTCAATCTTAACCACTGCCCCTGCAATCTGGGGTTGGGAAAATGGGAATGAGGCAATCATGCACGGGCTTATCAACCGCAGCATCCAAAACTACTTTTGCGCGAACTACGGGCAGAGGCTCTGGGCCGATGTGGCCGCGCGGGCCGGGTTGGATTTCACCGAATTCGAGGCGATGATGACCTATCCGGATCACGTCACCCCGGCGGTGCTCGAAGCGGTCTGTGCCGTGCTGGACCGGCCCCTGGCCGAGGTGATGGAGGATGTCGGCACCTTCCTCGTGGCGCAGCCGGGCTACGAGGCTGTGCGGCGCTTGCTACGGTTCGGCGGGGTCAGCTTCAGCGATTTCCTGCAATCGCTCGACGATCTGCCGGACCGGACCCGCCTTGCCCTATCGGAACTGCATCTGCCCCCGGTCGAACTGCGCGAAGACCCTGATGGCCAATATTCCCTGATCTGTGAGGCGCCGCTGGTGGGATACGGCTATCTGATGATGGGCGTTCTGCGGGCCATGGCCGATGACTATGGCGCGCTGGTGCTGCTGGAGCATTGCGGGCGGTCCGAAGGCGTCGAAGCGTTGAAGATCATTCTGGTCGAGGCCGAATTCTCGGAAGGGCGCCGGTTTGAGCTTGGGGCGCGGGCATGAGTGGCGCAGGCCACGATCCGGCGGTTCTGGACAAGCTTTGCCCGATGCATCTGCTGCTCTCGGCCAGCGGCAGGATCCGCCACGCTGGGCCCACGATCCAGAAACTGCGCCCGCGATCGCCGCTGGCGGGGCGGCGGTTTCTGGATACGGTCACCGTCAAACGGCCCCGTGGCATATCGGGAATGGAAGACCTGCGCCGGGCCGCCGGGATCAAGCTGCACCTCGCTTTTCGCGACGCGCCGCGGACCGAGTTGAAGGGCCTGCTGGTGCCGCTGGGGGATCGGCGTTTGATCGTGAACCTCTCTTTCGGGATTTCGATTTTCGACGGGGTGCAGGACTATGCGCTGACCAATGCGGATTTCGCCGCCACCGATCTGGCGATCGAGATGTTGTACCTGATGGAGGCGAAATCCGCCGCGATGGAAGCCTCGCGCCGTTTGAACCTGCGTCTGCAAGAAGCGCGGATCGCGGCGGAGGAACAAGCCTTTACCGATACGCTGACGGGGCTGAAAAACCGGCGCGCATTGAACGCGGTGCTGGAGCGGTTGATCACCGCCGGTGAGGGGTTTGCCGTGATGCATGTCGATCTCGACTATTTCAAAGCGGTGAACGACAGTTTGGGCCATGCGGCGGGCGATCATGTGTTGCAAGTCGTCGCCCGGATCATGCAGCAAGAGACGCGCAGCTCTGACATGGTGGTGCGTTTGGGCGGGGATGAGTTCACCGTGGTTCTGCCCGATGTGCGCAGCGAGGGCATCCTGCGCGGGATCGGCCAGCGGATCATCGACCGGCTGGAAGAGCCCATTCATTTCAAGGGGGAGGTCTGCAAAGTCTCGGCCAGCATCGGCACGGTCTGGATCCAGCGGGGGGACCGGCGATCGCGCGACGTGGTCTTGGCCAATGCCGATGCCGCGCTCTATGCCTCGAAACACGCAGGCCGGGCGCGGCATACCTTCTTTGACCCCACCCTGCGCGCGGGGGGCGGGATGGTTGCCGCACCTGCCGAAAAGGGCGGCGGCTAATTGCTCGGGGGCGCTGCGGGCCGGGGCGGAAGGGCACAGGGGCAGTGGACCGCGCAGAGCGGCTGGCGTATCACAAGGGCATGAAATCGCCCCTGCATCTGTTCCGCCGCCTGCGCCAACGCCTGCACAACGCCCGCCGTCGCGCGCGCTTTGCCGCCTCCTTGCAGCATTTGCATGGGCCGAGCAAACTCAACACCGCCCCGGGCGAGGTGGTGCTGATCACCTTGGTCCGCGATGGCAGCTATTACCTCGACGCTTTCTTTCGCCATTACCGCGCGATGGGCGTGCAGCATTTCGTCTTTATCGACAACGGCTCACGTGATGACACCATCGCCCGGATCAAAGCCCAAAAGGGCACGGTGATCGACCGTTGCACCCTGCCGTTGGCCGAATACGAAGACCTGATCCGCCAATACCCCGCGCAGACCTATGGCAAGGACCGCTGGTGTCTCTATGTCGATATGGACGAGATTTTCGATTTCGAAGGGCGCAGCCAGATCGGCATCAAGGGGCTGACCGCCTATCTCGACCGACAAGGCTATACCGCCTTGGCCGCGCAGATGCTTGAAATGTTTTCCAAAACCAGCCTCGCGGCGGCGGCGGGGATGCCCTACAAACAGGCGCTGCAGTCCTTCCTCTATTACGACATCAGCGCGGTGCGCAAAATCGATTACCACAGCCCGGAGATTCCGTTTTCCGCCCTGCTGGCCGACAACGAACTTTCCAACGAGGCAGTGAAATTCGCTTTCGGCGGCGTGCGTGGCAAGGTCTTTGGCGAAGACTGCTGCCTGACGAAACATCCGCTGATTTTCAATGGGCCAGAGGTCACGCCCGCGCCGCATCCGCATCTCTCTTCGGGGGTGCGGGTGGCGGATATGACGGCGGTGATCAAACACTATAAATTCGCCAATGACGCCGCCGCGCGGGATGCCGAGACGCTGGGCGCGGGCAACCTGTCTCATGGCGAAGACGCGCGGCGGATGGCGGTGATCGGTCGGAACCCCGATGTGTCGCTCTTCTCGCTGGACGCGCGGCGCTGGAACCGGGTCGAACTTCTCTATCGTGCGGGCTTTCTGGTCCCGTCGGAGGCCTATAGCGCCCATGTCGCCGCTTGGCGTGATGAGCATGCCGCATGAGCATCGGTGCTGTCGTCATCGGCCGGAATGAGGGCGCGCGGTTGGAGCGGTCCTTGCAAGGACTGGCAGGGCAGGTGACGCAGATCGTCTATGTCGACAGCGGCTCGACCGATGGCTCGGTCGCCATGGCGCGGGGGCTGGGGGCCGAGGTGATCGAGCTTGACATGCAGCAGCCCTTCACCGCCGCGCGGGCGCGCAATGCGGGCATGGCGGCATTGGGTGAGGGGATCACGCTGGTGCAGTTCCTTGACGGGGATTGCATCCTTCGAGACGGTTGGCTGGCGGTGGCGGAGGCCCATCTGAGCGCTCATCCGCAGGTCGCCGTGGTCTGCGGCAGGCGGCGTGAGGAAAACCCCGATGCCTCTGTCTACAACAGGCTGATCGACCGCGAGTGGGATACGCCCGTGGGCGAGGCGCTTGCTTGTGGCGGTGACGCGCTGATGCGCTTGGACGCGCTGCGCGCCGTGGGCGGCTACCGGGCCGAGATGATCGCCGGGGAAGAGCCGGAGCTTTGCCAAAGGCTGCGCCGCGCGGGCTGGCAGATATGGCGGCTCGACGCCGAGATGGCATGGCATGACGCGCAGATCACTAAGGTCGGTCAGTGGTGGCGGCGCAGCCTGCGGGCGGGCCATGCCTTTGCCGAAGGGGCCGCGCTGCATGGCGGCGGGCCGGATGGGCATTGGGTGGCCGAAACGCGCCGCGCACTACTCTGGGGGGCGCTTCTGCCCGCCGTGATCCTGCTCTTGGCGCTGGTGCTCCCTTGGGCCGGGCTTGGGCTGGCATTGCTTTATCCGCTGCAACTGTTGCGGTTGATGCGGCGGGGCGGGGTGGCTTGGGGCTTCTTCACCCTGCTGGGCAAATTCCCCGAAGCCTTGGGCGTGCTCAAATACCACATGCGCCGCGACGGGCGGATCATCGAATACCGCTGAGCCTAGCGCGCGCGCCATGCCGCAAGCGTCAATCGCGGCAGGATCGCGAAACAACGGGCATAGCGCGGCACCATCCGCGCCGGGCTTTGCATAGCCCGCCAAAGCCACTCCAAAGCCAGCATCCGCATCCATTTCGGCGCGCGGCGCTGCCGCCCGGCGAGGAAGTCCAACCCCGCCCCGATCGAGGCAAAGCCGACCCCCGGCGCTATGTCGCGCCCGCGTGCGGCAAGGATCTCTTGCTTAGGCGCGCCGAGGGCCAGAAAACAAAGGCGTGCGCCGCTTTGGGCGATCTCCCGCAGGGCGGTATCCGCCTCGGCACTTTCGGGGTCAAAGCCCATGGGCGGGGCGGCGATATGGCATATCTCCAACCCCGGCAGACGGGTCCGCAGGGCCGCTGCGGCCCCCTGCAGCGCGCCCTCATCGCTGCCGAAAAAGGCGACAGGCAGCGAGTGTGCGGCGGCCAATTCGCAAAGCGGCAGGATCAGATCGGAGCCGGGCATCAGCTCGACCGGCTGGTTGGCGAGTTGCGAAAGCCAGACCACGGGGCGGCCATCGGCCACGATGAAATCCTGCGCGCGATAGGCGGCGGCGAAGCCCGCATCGCGGGGCAATTTGGTCAGATGGTCGAGGTTGAGCGTAGCAAGGGCGAATCCCTGATCCGTGGCAAAGCGCGCGCGCAGGGCCTGAAACAATGCGGCCCGCGTCGCCACATTGACCTCTACGGCGGCAGTGCCCGTGCCATACTTCATGCCGCGCCTTCCGCTGTCGCAACGCCACGTGCAGGCGAAGGAGCATAAGCTTCGCGCTCTATGCCATTGATTTCATGTGCCATCTATCAGCCACGCCCGCGCCAAAGTGAACCTGCGGCAAAACTAGCGGGATGACAGGGCTGGGGCCAGATGGTATTTTCGCCCGGCCCCATCCTGCCGCGCCCCGACGCGGCTTTCGCGAAGGACGTCATGCCAAATCCCGTCGCCTACCTGATGTTGCTGATCTGGCCTTTCGTCTGTCTGGCCCTGTTTCGCAACCTGCCGCTCCAGCGGGCGCTGATCTGGTCGATCCTTGGCGGCTATCTGTTCCTGCCCCCGTTGGCGGAGTTCAACCTGCCGCTGGTGCCGGGGCTCGACAAAGTGTCGATCCCGAACCTGAGCGTCTTGCTGATCATCTGGCTGGGCACGCAGGAGAAATTGCAGCTTTGGCCCACTTCGCGTCTGGCGGGGCTTTTGGTGCTGGGGCTGGTCTTTTCGGCGGTGCCCACGGTGCTGACCAACGGCGATCCGATCCTGTTTCAGTCGATCCGCGGCTTTGAGCCGATCCTTTTCCCCGTCGACACGCTGCCGGGGCTTTCGATCCGTGACATCGGCTCGGTGCTGATTGGGCAGGTGCTGATGCTGGTGCCCTTCCTGCTGGCGCGGCAGTTCATTGCGGATGAAAAGGGGCTGCGGGAATTGCTCTTGGCCTTCATGGTAGGCGGGGTGATCTACTCCGTGCCTTCGCTGTTCGAGATCCGTTTCTCACCGCAGCTCAACACATGGATCTACGGGTTCTTCCAGCACTCCTTTGAACAGATGATGCGCAATGGGGGCTTTCGCCCCATCGTGTTTCTGCCCCATGCGTTGTGGCTGGCGCTGTTTATGTGTATCGCGCTGCTGTCGGCGGTGGCGCTGGCGCGGCAGACCCCGGTGATCGACCGCTGGAAGATGCTCTTGCTGGCGGGCTATCTCGCCGTGGTTCTGCTGCTTTGCAAAAGCCTTGCCTCGCTGGCCTATGCGCTGCTTTTGGTGCCGATGGTGCTGCTGACCCCGGCGCGGTGGCAGATCCGTCTGGCGGTGGTCTTTGCCATCGTGGCGGTGATCTATCCGATGCTGCGCAACGCCGGTCTGGTGCCGCTCGATGCGATCCTTGCTCAGGCCGAGGCGATCAGCGCGGACCGGGCGCAATCGCTTGGCTACCGCTTCATGAACGAAGAGCAACTGCTGGCGCGGGCCGCCGAGAAACCGTGGTTCGGCTGGGGCGGATGGGGGCGCAACCTGATCCGCGATGCGACGAACGGCAATATCCTGTCGATCCCCGATGGCCGCTGGATCATCGTTTTCGGCACTTTCGGCTGGCTTGGCTACCTATGCGAGATGGGCCTTTTGGCGTTGCCGATCTTCCTCGTGGGGCTGCATCTCTACCGGATGGGCGATGCGAGCCTATCCCCATGGCTTCCACCACTCCTTTTGATCCTTGGCATTACCATGATGGACATGTTGCTTAATGCCACGCTGACCCCGCTTACTTGGCTCACGGCTGGGGCGATCCTTGGCCATGCCGAAGGGTTGGCGGCGGCGCGCAAAGGGCGGAACAGGATCGACGCCCCCGCGTTGAACGCAAAGCGGACGGTTTTCTAAACCGCGACCCATTCACGGCGCTGTGAAGTGATTTTGGCCGAAAGTGACCCTAGGGCACGTTATCGGCTCATTTTCGCCAGATTTGCCTGTTGTATGCTTCACCCGAAGCTTAAATTGAACCTCAAGGGTGCCGCACTCTGGCCAAGCGGGCGGTGGGACATGTGTCGCAATGAATAGCACGGACAACACTCTTTCGCGCGGTGACATCGCGATCGTCGGCATGTCGGTGACGGTGCCGGGCGCCGAAGGGATCGACGCCTATTGGGCGAACCTGCGCGACGGGGTGAGCGCGCTCAAGCGCCGCGACGCAGCAGAGCTGCGCGCTGCCGGAGAGAGCGCCGAGCGGATGGCCCGGCCAAACTATGTGCCCGTCACCGCCGATATGCCCGGCTTTGACATGTTCGATGCGGAGTTCTTTGGCTTTTCGCCAAAAGACGCCGCCATCCTCGACCCGCAGCACCGCAAGTTTCTTGAGATCGCATGGGAGGCGATGGAACAGGCGGGGCATATGCCCGAAAGCCTTTCCGGCCCGGTGGGTGTCTATGCCGGCTGCGGCATGGGGAGCTATTTCTATTTCAACATCTGCTCGAACCCGGACCTCGTCGACGACGTGGGCATGTTCCTGCTGCGCCATACCGGGAACGACAAGGATTTCCTGTCGACCCGGGTGAGCCATGTGCTTGACCTCAAAGGCCCGTCGATCAACCTGCAAACCGCCTGTTCGACTTCACTGGTGGCAATTCACTACGCGGCCCAAGCGCTGCGCGCGGGTGAGATCGACATGGCGCTGGCAGGCGGGGTGACGATCGAACTGCCGCAGGGGCGCGGCTATGAGTTCAAGGAGAACGAGATCCTTTCGCCCGATGGCGAATGCCATGCTTTCGACCACCGCGCGCAGGGCACCGTCTTTGGCTCCGGCGCAGGCGCCGTGGCGTTGCGGCGGTTGGAGGATGCTGTCGCGGATGGTGACCACATCTGGGCGGTCATCAAAGGTTCGGCGGTGAACAACGACGGGGCGGCCAAGGCGGGCTATCTGGCACCTTCCGTGGACGGGCAGACCGCCGCCATCGCCCGCGCGCTGGATGATGCGGGCGTGGCGGCGCAGAGCATCGGCATGGTCGAATGCCACGGCACCGGCACCTATCTGGGCGACCCGATCGAGGTGGCCGCCCTGACCCAAGCCTACCGCGCCGAGACGCAGGCCGAAGATTTCTGCCGCATCGGCTCGGTCAAGACCAACATCGGCCATCTCGACACCGCGGCGGGCGTGGCGGGGCTGACCAAGGCAGCGCTGTCGCTGCACCACCAGCAGATCCCGCCCTCGCTAGGCTATGAGGCGCCGAATCCGGCGATCCCTTTTGAAGGTTCGCCCTTCCGCGTCAATGACCGGCTCTATGACTGGCCCGGCCAAAGCACCCCGCGCCGCGCCGCGGTCAATGCGCTTGGCGTGGGCGGCACCAATGCGCATATGATTTTGGAAGAGGCACCGACCCGCGGGGCCTCGGAAGAC
This sequence comes from Sulfitobacter sp. 1A15258, assembly GCF_043557045.1. Lineage (NCBI taxonomy): Bacteria > Pseudomonadati > Pseudomonadota > Alphaproteobacteria > Rhodobacterales > Roseobacteraceae > Sulfitobacter > Sulfitobacter sp. 1A15258. The sequence continues at coordinate 11,798 of NZ_JBIFFK010000006.1, forward strand.
AGCGATTTCCCTTTCCATGTGCTCTGTCTCTCGGGGCGCAGCAAGGCGGCCTTGGATGCCAATAGCGCCGCGCTCGCAGCACATTTGCGCGCCCATCCCGAACAGCCCTTGGCCGATGTGGCCTTCACCCTGAAAGAGGGCCGTCGCGGTTTTGACAAACGCCACGTCTTGGTGGCCGAAAGCCATGAGGAGGCCGCCGCCCTGCTGGAAGCGGGCGACAGCCGCCGTGTCTTTACCCATGACCACCTCGGCCCTGATCCCGAAGTCGTTTTCATGTTCCCCGGCGGCGGCGCGCAATATGCCGATATGGCGCGCGATCTTTACGAGACCGAGCCGGTCTTTGCCGAATGGATGGACCGGGGGCTGGCCCATCTGGCCCCGCAGCTCGACTACGACATTCGCGCGATCTGGCTGCCAGAGCCTGAGGGCCGCGCAGAAACCGAGGCCAAGCAGAAACGCCCCTCGGTGCAACTGCCGCTGATCATGATCGTTGAATATGCGCTGGCGCAGCTTTGGCTGTCTTGGGGCGTGAAACCCGCCGCGATGGTGGGGCATTCCATGGGCGAGAATGTCGCCGCCTGCCTTGCCGGGGTGATGCGTTTTGAAGACTGTATCGACCTTGTGCTGCTGCGCGGGCGGCTTTTTGATGAGGTGCCATCGGGCGGGATGATCAGCATCGCCGCGCCGCTTGACCGGATCACGCCGCTTCTGGGCGACGCGCTTGATATCGCCAGCGTGAACGGCCCGGAACTGATCGCCGTTTCCGGCCCCGAAGACGCGCTGGAGGCGCTGCAAGAGCGGCTCGACGCCGCCGGTCTTGACCATCAGCGCATCGCCATCGACATCGCCGCGCACTCGCGGATGTTGGACCCAATCCTTGACCGATACCGCGCCTTCCTCGCCACGCTTGACCTGCGCGCGCCGCAGATGCCCTTCCTGTCGAACCGCAGCGGCGAGGTGATCACGGCGCAGATGGCGACGGACCCCGACTATTGGGTCGCACAGCTTCGCCACACGGTGAATTTCGCCGATTGCATCAACACTTTGAGCAGCGATGCGCCGCGGGTTTTCCTTGAGGTCGGGCCGGGCAAGGCGCTTTCCGCCTTGGCGCAGATGCACACCAATGTGGCCCCGGGGCAGGTGATGTCTTCGCTGCGCCACCCTGAACAAGAGATCGCGGATGATGCCTATTTCCTCGGGGTGATCGGGCGGCTCTGGGCCTGCGGGGTCGAGGCCGATTGGGCGCAGATTTGGGGCGAGGCACGGCGCAACCGCGTGGTGTTGCCGACCTATCAATTCCAACGCGCGCGCTATTTCATTGAGCCGGGTGAGGCGGCGGCGCGCCCTGCCGAGCAACCGCTGCAACGGCTGGAGGATATCGGCGACTGGGGCGCGCTGCCGCATTGGCAACCGCGCTATGCCGAACGGGATTTGGACCTGTCCGGCCCGCTGAATTGGCTCGTCTTTTCCGAAACGGCGGGGCTGGGGGCCGAGGCCGCGGCACGGTTGCGGGCCGAGGGGCACCGGGTGGCAGAGGTCACGGCGGGGGATGCCTTTGACCGCGTCAGCGCCGATCATTTCACGCTTGCCGCCGAACAGGGGCGGTCGGGCTATGACCAGTTGATCGCAGCGCTTGAGGCCGATGGGCGGAGGCCCGACCGGATCGCGCATTTCTGGCTGACCGATGATCAGGCCGCCCCGCGCCCCGGCTCCAGCCGGTTTGACCGCAATGTCGAACAGGGGTTCTGGAGCCTGACGTGGCTCGCCCAGTCTTTGGCTGAGGCCGAGAACCCCGCGCCGCTGCACCTCAGCGTCTTCACAACCGGTGCCGCGCAGGTGGCAGAGGAGGGGCTGGCCTATCCTGAAAAAGCGCTCATCTCCGGCCCCGTCGGGGTCATGGCGCGCGAGGTGCCGGGGCTGACGGCAACTCAGATCGACCTTCCCGAGGCCGCCCCTGTCGCGCTTTCCGGGTGGTTCGCGAAACCGGTAACGCCCGCGCCGGTTACTGATCTCGCGGACCTGATTGAAGAGCTTTTGGCGACCCCCGCCAACCTCCAAGTCGCCCACCGTGCTGGCCGCCGCTATGAGTTGGGCTACCGCGCCGCCGCGCTGCCCGAGACCGATCTGCCGGGCTGGGAGCCGCAGGGAAGCTACCTCATCACCGGCGGTTTCGGGGGCATCGGCCTGACCCTCGCGGCGGATATTTTGGAGACGTCCGGCACCCGCGTGATCCTGCTAAGCCGCGCGGCCCTCCCGATGCGCCATGAATGGGACAGCTACCTTGCCAGCCACGGCCCGGCGGATGCCACGGCGCGCCGCTTGCGGGCTATCCTGCGGCTTGAGGCCAAGGCGGCGCAATCGGGCGGGGCGGTCGAGGTGGCCCGCGCGGATGTCGCCAACCTTGCGCAGATGCGCCGGGTGATCGACGACCTGACCGCGCGCCACGGCGGGCTGACGGGGGTGATCCATGCCGCGGGGGTGCTGGACGACGCGCCGCTTTTGGCCAAAACGGATGCGAATATCGACGCGGTGCTTGCGCCCAAGGTGCAGGGGCTGCGGGTCTTGGATCAATTGCTGCCCGATGGCACGCTCGACCTCATGGTGCTCTTTTCTTCGACCTCCACCGCGACCCGCGCGGCGGGGCAGGTGGATTATGTGGCGGCCAATGCCTGGCTCAACGCCTTTGCGCAATCGCGGCGCGCGGCGCAGACCCGCGTGGTGGCGGTGAACTGGGGCGTTTGGGCCGATGTCGGCATGGCAGCAGAGAGCCTTGGCGGCGGCGGTGGTGCCGTGGCGCTGCCCGCCCGCCCGATCGAGGCGGCGCTCTTGGAAACCGCCGGTTCAGGCCATAGCGGTGCGCCCGAATTCACGACCGAGATTGCAGCCTCACATTGGCTGCTCGACCAACACCGCACCTTGGATGGCCGCGCGATCATGCCCGGCACGGGCTATATTGAGCTTTTGGCCGAAGCGGCGGCGGAGCAGGGGTTCGACGGCTTCACCCTGCAAGACCTCTACTTCCTGCGCCCCCTGCCGCTGGCCGATGGGGCGCGGCGCAGGATCAAGATCACCCTGATCCCTGAGGGCAAAGGTTTCGCCGCCGAGTTGCGCAGCGCCTGTGTGGTCAACGGAAAGCCCGCGTGGCAGTTGCATGTCCAAGCGCGGATGTCTCCGGCGGGCGACAGTGCCGAACCGCTTGACCTCGCGGCCATCGCCGCCCGGTGCAAGGACGTGGCCGAGGCCGCCCCCGGAAGCCATCTGCCCGCCGTTCAAGAGGCGCATTTGAAATTCGGCCCGCGCTGGCATGTGCTGCAACGCACCGCCTTCGGGCGGGGTGAGGGCATCGCCACATTGCACCTGCCCGAGGCTGCGCAGGGCGATCTGACCCACGGCTACCTGATGCACCCCGGTCTGATGGATATCGCCACCGGTTGGGCCATGGCGCTGATCCCCGGCTATGCCGCGCGCCACCTTTGGGTGCCGCTGTCCTATGGGGAGATCACGCTCCACGCCCCGCTGCCTGCCGAAGTCCGCTCGCATGTCCAGCTGGCCGAGGGCACGGGGACCGAGGGTTTGGCCCGTTTCGACGTGACGATCACCGATCCGCAGGGCACTGTTCTGATCGAGGTTCGCGATTTCGCGATGAAGCGGCTCGAAGGGGCCTTTACCGAGGTGCCTCCGCCCGACGCCCGCGAAGTGACCTTTGAAGATGCTGACAGCAGCGAGAGCCTCAGCCCCGCCGAAGAGCGTCTGGCCCGTCTGGTGCGCCAAGGCATCCGCGCGCAGGAGGGGCCAGAGGCGCTGCGCCGTGCGCTGGCGCTGGAAGCGCCGCAGGTCATGGTCTCTTCGCTGCCCCTGCAAGGGCTGATCGCGCAGGCCGATGCGCCGCTGACCGATGCCGCCGCCCAAGGGCAGAGCTTTGAGCGGCCCGATCTCGACGGCTCCTTCGTGGCCCCGCGCAATGGGATCGAAGAGAGATTGGCCGAGATTTGGTCGAACCTTTTGGGCGTCAGCCCCGTGGGGGTCGAGGACAGTTTCTTTGATCTCGGCGGCCATTCCCTGATCGCGGTGCGCCTCTTCGCGGCGGTCAAACGTGAGTTCAAGGTGGAGTTCCCGATCTCTGTCCTTTTCGAAGCGCCGACCATCGCCAAATGCGCAGCGCTGATCGCGGCGGAGCGCGGGGATGTGGCGCAGGCGGAGGCGGTCGAGACAGACGCGGCGGGCTCGCAACAGCGCTTTGACTACCTCGTGCCGCTCAACCAGTCCTCGCGAGACGCGACGCCGCTGTTCGTGGTCGCGGGGATGTTCGGCAATGTGCTGAACCTGCGCCATCTTGCCTTGCCGTTTAGCAGTGAGCGCCCGGTCTATGGGGTGCAGGCCCGTGGGCTGATCGGAGACGCGGCCCCCCATGAAGAGGTGCAGACCGCCGCGGCGGATTACATCGCCGAAATCCGCGCCTTGCAGCCCCAAGGGCCTTATTTGCTGGCCGGATACTCCGGCGGCGGGATCACGGCCTATGAGATGGCGCAGCAGTTGAAGGCCGCGGGGCAGGAGGTGGCCGTTCTTGCGATGCTCGACACGCCGTTGCCCGTGCGCCCGTCGCTCAACAAGATCGACAAGGCGCATATCAAACTGGCCGAACTGAAGCGCAAAGGCCCGGCCTATCTGCTGGAATGGGCGCGCAACCGCTGGGCGTGGGAGCGTGAGCGGCGTCGGGCGCCGCAAGAGACGAGCGGCGAGGGCGAGGGGGTTTCCTTTAACAGTCTGCGCATTCAGGCGGCGTTCCTCCGCGCGGTGGGACGGTATGAAACCCCGAAGTGGGACGGGCCGATGACCCTGTTCCGCCCGCCGCTGGATCGGCATTGGGCGGTCTCTGCCGGGCAGTATGTCACGGCGGAAAAGGAATATGTCTATGAGGACAACCAGTGGCGGCAATACGCGCCGCGCTTGCAGGTGATCGAAGTGCCGGGCGATCACGTCAGCATGGTGCTGGCCCCGAATGTGACCGTGCTGGCGCAAGAACTGGCCGAGGTGATTGCGGCAGCCCTGCCCGAAGGCGCAGGCCACGACCACACCCAAGCCACGGCAGCGGAATGATGCAGCAACCGCCCCGCCTTCTCGTCGTCATCCTCAATTACCGCACCGCAGAGATGACCCTGCGCGCGGCTGAGGCCGCATTGGCCGATATGCCCGATGCGGGTGCCGAATTGGTGATCGTCGACAATGACAGCGGCGACGGCTCTGCCGCGTTTCTGGCGCAGGAGATCGCCGCGCGGGGGTGGGATGCGGGCAACCGGGTGCGGCTGATCGCATCGCCTGGCAATGGCGGCTTCGGCGCGGGCAACAACCTTGCCATGCGAGCGGGGATGTCCGACGGGGCCGCGCCGGATTTCGTGCATGTGGTGAACTCGGATGCCTTCCTCGATCGCGGCTGTATCGGGGTGCTCTTGGACCACCTGCAAAACCACCCCCGCGCCGGATTGGCCGGAAGCCATGTGCGCGGGGAGGATGATCTGCCCCATGCCACGGCCTTTCGTTTCCCCACCGCCGCCGGAGAGTTGGAGGCCGCCGCGCGCTTTGGCCCGCTGACGCGGCTGCTCTCTGCCTCGGTCGTGGCGCCGCCCCTGCCTGAAAAGGCGGCGCAGGTCGATTGGGTGGCCGGGGCCAGCGTCATGATGCGGTGGGACATGCTGGCCGAGATCGGCCTCTTCGACGAAGCCTATTTCCTCTATTACGAAGAAACCGACCTTTGTCTGCGGGCCGCGCGGGCGGGTTGGGACTGCTGGTATGTCCCGCAGGCGCGCTGCGTGCATGTCGGCTCAGTCTCGACCGGGATGAAGGAATGGCGGCGCATGCCGCGCTATTGGTTCGACAGCCGCCACCGCTATTTCGCCAAGAACCATGGCCGCGCCTATGCGGCACTGGCCACGCTCGCCCGGCTTGCCGGGGGCGGGTTGCACCATCTGCGCTGCCTGCTCACCGGGCGCCGCCCCGAAGATGCGCCGGGTTTCTATCGCGACCTTGCGGCCCATGTGCGCACCGCGCGGCGCGCGGCCCCCGCCGTTCAAGACCCAAGCCGTAGCCCCGCCACGAAGGACCGTTGATGACCGTCAGCTTCAAGACAGACCCGTTCACCGCCTTCCTGATGGGCGACGAATCCCTGACCATCGCCTGCGGCGACATGCTGCTGGCGGGCGGGCACCAGATCGCTGCCGTGATCACCCGCGACGACGCGGTGCGCGCTTGGGCCGAGGGGCAGGGGCTGGCGCTTTGCCGCGATGCCGAGGAACTCTTGCCGATGGGGCTGGCCGCCGACTGGCTGTTAAGCATCGCCAACCTGCGGCTGATCCCCGACACGGTTCTGGCGCTGCCCAAACGCGGGGCGGTCAACTTTCACGATGGTCCGCTGCCGCGCTATGCCGGGCTCAACACACCCGCTTGGGCGATCATCAATGGCGAGGCGCGGCATGGGGTCAGTTGGCATCTGATCGAGACCGGCGTCGATACCGGCGACCTACTGGCGCAGCGCAAGGTTGATATCGCAGCCGATGAGACGGCCTTTAGCCTCAACTCCAAATGCTACGCCGCCGGGATGGAGAGCTTTGGCGAGGTTCTGGCCCAGTTGGAAAGCGGCAGCCTGCAAGGCACCGCCCAAGACCTGAGCCAGCGCAGCTATTTCGCGAAGGACAAACGGCCCGAGAACGGCGGGCTGATCGATTTTACCAAAACGGCGGAGGAGATCGGTGCGCTGGCCCGCGGCCTTGATTTCGGAAGCTATTGGAACCCGCTGACCACGGCGAAAATCCTAGGCGCGGATGGCGCGGTGCTGGCCGTGTCCCGCGTGGAACGCGCGGCGGGGCAGGGCGGCACGCCCGGCGAGGTTGTCGAGGTCGACGAGGCGCGGGTGATCGTGGCGGCGCAGGACGGGCATATCGCCCTCCATGATCTGCGCGATATGGCGGGCGAAAGCGTTGCACCTGCGCAGTTTTTCGCCCCCGGGGATATGTTGCCCCAGACGGCAGGCCCGGTTCCCGCTCCGGCTGAAGAGGCATCTTGGCGGCGCGCTCTGACCGGCTTCGACGCGCTGCCGGTCCCCTTGGCCACCGCAACCGAATCGCCGAAGACAGGGGGGGCGCGAGAGATCACCTTGCCGCAGGGAAGCGACCCGTTGCACCAAGTCGCCGCCGCAGCCCTCGTCGCGCTGCGCAGCGCCGGGGCCAACGAAGGCGGCATCGCTTTGCGGCGTGAGGACGCACCCGCGTCGCTTATCGCCGATTGGCTGCCGATCACCATCACGGCAGAGGCGGAAACACCGGTGGCCGAGTTGCTGGCTCAGTTGGACCCCCAACTCAGCCGCACAAAGGGGGCCGTCGGTTTCGCCCGGGACCTGCCGCTGCGCGATCCGGCGATTGATGTGGCTGCCGCCCCGGAGTTCGCGATCTCCTTTAGCGATGAACCGCTTGCGGGGGCGGCGCTGACCCTCTGCCTCACCCCACAGGGCGCGCGGCTTCGTTCCGATAGCGCCCGGCTGTCCGACGCCGCGGTCGACCTCCTCGCCGCGCGCTTTGAGGCGGCCTTTGCCAAGATCACCGAAACCTCGGACTGCGGCACCGTCTGGACGCTCCCAGAGGCCGAGGCGCAGATCTTGGCCCGCGTCAACGCGACGACGCGCGATTATGACCCCCACACCATCCACGCCGCTTTCGAGGCGCAGGTGGAGCGCACCCCCGACGCGCCCGCGCTGGTCTTTGAAGGCGAGACGCTGAGCTACGCCGCATTGAACACCCGCGCCAACCAATTGGCGCATCTGCTGCGCGATAGGGGGGCGGGGCCGGGGATGCCGGTGGCCCTTTGCGTCGCACGGGGGGTGGACCTGCTGGTCGGCACACTTGGCATTTTGAAAGCCGGGGCCGCCTATGTGCCGCTTGATCCGGCCTATCCGGCGGACCGTCTGGCGCATTACCTCTCGGACAGCGGCGCATCTATCGTGGTCACGCAATCGGCCCTCACCGCCAGCCTGCCCGGGCATGACGCCCAGGTGGTTGAGATCGACCGCGACCCGCGCCTTGCCACAGCACCGACGGCGAACCCCGCCGCCAGCGCCGGGCCGGATGACCTCGCCTATCTGATCTATACCTCCGGCTCGACCGGGACCCCCAAGGGCGTGATGGTCAGCCACGGCAATGTGGCGAATTTCTTTGCCGGGATGGACGACCGGATCGACCATGAGGCGGGGGCGGTCTGGCTTGCTGTCACAAGTCTCAGCTTCGACATCTCGGTCTTGGAGCTTTTCTGGACCCTGGCGCGGGGGTTTAAGTTGGTGCTGGCGGGCGATGACAGCCGGGCGCTCATGTCGAACGGCCCAATTTCCACGAGCGACCGCAGGATCGACTTCAACCTGTTCTATTGGGGCAATGACGATGGCGTCGGCCCCAAGAAATACGAGTTGCTTCTCGAAGGGGCGAAATTCGCCGACGCCCACGGCTTCAACGCGGTCTGGACGCCCGAGCGGCACTTCCATGCCTTCGGCGGCCCTTACCCCAACCCCTCCGTCACCGGCGCGGCTGTGGCGGCGGTGACGCAGAACCTTGATGTGCGTGCGGGGTCTTGCGTGGCGCCGCTGCACCACCCCGCACGGATTGCCGAGGAATGGGCGGTGATCGACAACCTGACAAACGGGCGCGTGGGACTGGCCATCGCCAGCGGATGGCAACCCGATGACTTCGTGCTGCGCCCGGAGAACATGCCGCCCGAAAACAAGCCCGCGATGTATGACGCCATCGATCAGTTGCGCAGGCTCTGGGCCGGGGAGCCGGTAGAGTTCCCCCGCGCCGATGGCACGCCCCACGCGGTGGTGACCCAGCCGCGCCCCGTCTCTGACAAACTGCCGATCTGGGTGACCACGGCGGGCAATCCGCAGACTTGGAAGGAAGCGGGGGAGATTGGGGCCAATGTGCTGACCCACCTGCTGGGCCAGTCCGTGGAGGAGGTTGCCGAGAAGATCAAGATTTACCATGACGCCCTGCGCGCGGCGGGCCATGATCCGGCGGACCATCGGGTCACCGTCATGCTGCACAGCTATCTCGCCCAGACCCGCGCCGAGGCCGAAGAGACGGCGCGCGGGCCGATGAAGGACTACCTGCGGTCGGCGGCGGGGCTGATCAAGCAATACGCATGGGCCTTCCCGGCCTTCAAGAAACCGGCGGGCACGACGAATCCGTTTGAGATCGACCTTGAGGGTCTCTCGCCCGAGGAAATGGACGCGATCCTTGAGTTCGCCTTTCAGCGCTATTTCAACGACAGCGGCATGTTCGGCACCGTGGCCGATGGTCTGGCGCGGGCCGAGCAGCTCAAGCGGATTGGCGTGGATGAGATTGCCTGTCTGATCGACTATGGCATTCCGACCGACAAGGTGATGGCGGGGCTTGCCCCCTTGGCCGAGGTGTTGCACCGCGCCAATGCGGGCGGGCAACCGTCGGCGGATGACCACTCCATCGCCGCGCAGATCATCCGCCACGGGGTGACCCATCTGCAATGCACGCCTTCGATGGCGCAGATGATGGTGATGAACGACGAGGCGCGCGGCGCATTGGCGCGGATCAAATCGCTGATGATCGGGGGGGAGGCGCTGCCCGGCACCCTGCTGCGCGGGCTGCGCGCGGCGACCTCGGCGCAGATCCAGAACATGTATGGCCCGACCGAGACGACGATCTGGTCCACGACCCATATGCTCGACAGTGCCGAGGCCACCACCGCGCCCATCGGCAGGCCAATCGCCAATACGCAGGTCCATATCCTCGACCCCGCGCGGCAGCCGCTGCTCATCGGTGCACCGGGGGAGCTATGGATCGGGGGCGATGGCGTCACGCAGGGCTATTGGCAACGGGCCGAGATGACGGCGGCGCGTTTCATCGACGATTCTTTCACCGGCAGGGGCCACCTTTACGGCACGGGCGATCTGGTGCGGATGGACGCCGAGGGCGTGCTGCATTTCGAGGGCCGCGCCGATGCGCAGGTCAAGATCCGTGGCCACCGGATTGAGCTGGGCGAGGTTGAGGCGCGTCTTGCCGAGTTGCCGGGGGTGCGCCAAGCCGTGGCGGTGCTGCGCGAGGATGCCGGGCAGGGTGGCGCGCAGTTGATCGGCTATGTGGTCGCGGAAAAGACGGTGGATAACGACGCCGCGCGGCGTCAATTGGCCGCGCATCTGCCCGATATCATGGTGCCGCAGGCCATCGTCACCCTCTCTGCCATGCCCATGACGCCGAACAAGAAAATCGACCGCAAGGCGCTGCCCGCCCCGACCCGGCAAAGCGCGCCGACCCCTGCCGCGCCGGAGGCCGAGACGCCCGCGGTCGGCAGCCAAGCGGCGATCGCGCAGGTCTGGAGCGCGCTTTTGGGGGTAGGGGACATTCGCGGCGAGGATAATTTCTTTGCCCTCGGCGGCCACTCGCTGCTGGCGGTACAGGCGCATCGCGACATCAAGGCGGCTTTGGGCGTCAGCGCCCTGTCAATCACTGATATCTTCCGTTTCCCGAGTCTTGCCGGATTGGCGGCACATATCGACGGGCTGGGGGGCAAGACCGCCGCACCGGCCAAGGCAGCCACCGCCGCCGAGACGCCCGCACGGTCCGAGACCATGTCGAAACGTCGCCTCATGCGGGCCGCGCGTGGCCGCGGGCGCGGTTGAGGTGACGGAGGAGGGCGAGATCAGGACTGCCGTTCAGGCTCTTTTCGATCTCCCGGTCGCTGTTGCCGTGACCCGACCCGACGGAGCCTATCCGCCGTTGCTGGGGGACGAGGCGACCCTCATCGCACGGGCACGACCCAAGCGTGCAGCCGAATTCACCGCCGGACGCCACGCGGCGCGGGAGGCGATGCAGGCGCTTGGCCATCCGCCCGCGCCGGTGCTGGCCAGCGCCGACCGCGCGCCGATTTGGCCACCCGGGCTGACCGGGTCCATCAGCCACTGTGACGACTGGTGCATCGCGGTTCTGGCGCGCAGGGCAGAGGTGGAGACCCTCGGCGTCGACATCGAAGACGACAGCCCACTGCCCGCAGACCTGCTCACCGAAATCTGCCTTCCGGCGGAAATCACCCGCCTCGGCGGTGCGGACCTAGCGGCTGCGAAACATATCTTTTGCGCCAAGGAGGCGGCCTATAAGGCGCAGTATCCAGCGACCAAGGCGCTTTTTGGCTTTGATCGGCTCGAGGTCACCCTATCTGGCGATAATACCACCTTCGACGCGCGATTTACCCAAGATACTGAGGGCTTTAGCCGCGGCGATAAGCTGCCGGGGCGGATCGCGTCGGTGGCGGGCCACCTTGTCAGCGGGGTGGCGATTGGGCAGATTGATCGCAAAGGAGCTTGATCTCATGGTCGCACTCTCACGCCGTCTCTTTCTGGGGGGCGCCGCGCTTGCCAGTCTCGGCGGCGGGTCTTGGGTCTTTCGCCGGGCGCAGTTGCAGGACCGGGCGGAGGAACTCTATGCCACGCCGCTGAGCGCGCCTTCGGGACCGCTGCAGGTCTATCATCTGGGGCATTCTCTGGTGGGCCGCGACATGCCCGCGATGTTGGCGCAAATGGCAGGGGCGGGGCATAGCTATCACAGCCAGACCGGGTGGGGCAGTTCGCTGCGCGACCATTGGGAGCCGGATGTGCCTGTGAACGGGTTCGAGCGGTCCAACGATCACGCGCAGCACCAGCCCGCCCGGGCGGCCATCGGCTCGGGCGATTACGACGCGGTGGTGCTGACCGAAATGGTCGAGATCGCCGATGCCATCCGCTATCACGACAGCCCCGACTACCTTGCCCATTGGGCGCGGCTGGCCCATGCCGCCCGGCCCGACACCCGCGTCTACCTCTATGAGACGTGGCACCACACGGATGACGGCCACGGCTGGCTCAATCGCATCGACCGGGACTTGGATAAATACTGGCGGCGGCAGGTGATCTACCCCGCCTTGCAGGAAGCGGAGGTGCCCATTCATCTGATTCCCGCGGGGCAGGTCATGGCGGCCTTTGTCCGCGCGGTCGATGCCGCCGGTGGGGTGGGCGGTATCATCAGCCTGCATGACCTCTTTTCGCGCGATGAGAATGGCCGCCCCGATACGATCCACTTTAACGATCAGGGGGCTTACCTCGTGGCGCTGACCCATTACGCGACCCTCTATCACCGCGACCCGGCAGGGCTGCCGCACGAAATGCTGCGCGCCGACGGCACCCCGGCGCAGGCGCCAAGCGCGGAGGCCGCGCGGCTGATGCAGCGGGTGGTCTGGGACGTGGTCCGCGCCCATCCCGACAGCGGGGTCGCGGCATGAGCGGTCTGGGCGGGCTGTTCTCGGTCCTGATGGTGGGCCACAGTCTTTTCGGGGCCGACGGGCCGGATATGCTGCAAGAGGCGCTGCGCGCCGGGGTGGGCCAAGGCGAAGTGCGCGCGCAGATCATCAACGGCGCGCCCCTGCGCTACAATTGGGATGAATCGGACCGGGCCGAGGGGGTCGATGCCCGTGCGCTGCTGCCCGAAGGGGATATCACCCATCTCATCCTGACCGAGGCGATCCCGCTGGCCAATCACACCCGCTGGTCGGACACCGAAGTCTATGCGCAGGCCTTCTTTGATCTTGCGGCGGCGGCCAATCCGGAAGTGAAAGTCTATCTGCAAGAGACATGGCATTCGCTGAAAAGCGGCAGTGGGGAGGCGGTGGCCTATGACGATCACGCCCATATCCCGTGGCGCGAGAGGTTGGAGAGCGATCTGCCCGCGTGGGAGGGGATCGCATCGGCTATGCGTGCGGGGCGCAGTTCGGAGAACGCGACAATCGAGGTGATCCCAGCCGGGCAAGCGATGGCCCGGCTGTATGATGAGCTCGCTGCCGAAAACCTCCCCGGGCTGACCGGGATCGACGCACTCTTCGCGGATGACATCCATCTGAACGACCTCGGCCACTACTTCGTCGCCATGGTGCAATATGCCACGCTGACGGGCAAAGACCCGCTGGGGCTGCCGACGGATTTCAATGACCGCTGGGGCAAGACTTTCGACACGCCGGAGCCTGATCTTGCCCGTGCCCTGCAACGGGTGGCCTGGGAGGCGGTGCAGGACTATCAGGGCGGTGCCGTGATGCCAGCGCCCCCCGCGACGCAGCCCGTGGCCGAGGACAACGCCCAGACCGCGCCGATTGCTCCGACCGGCCCGCCCGCGCCCAGCCCGGACAGCGATGCGCCCGAGGCGGCGAAACCTCTCGATCCGCCAGCCCCATTTGAGATTACCGCCCCCGAGGAGGCCGTTGCGGGCACCCGCGACATGGGCATTGGCCTCGCCGCCATTGCGGATTGGAGCGTGCAGGCCCCTTTCCTCGACCTAATGAAAACCGCCCGCCCGTGGCTTGGCCATGTGGCCGGGCGTTTTGGCGGGATGGAATATGCGCAGTTGGTCGAAGGCGGCTATCTCGATGCCGAGGGCTGGCCGGTGAAGATGCCGCGCGAACTTGGCAGCATTGGCACGCTAATCCTCACCGACATGCCGGCGCAGGCGACGACGCTCAAGGGTCGCTACTTGCTGCGTTTCAAAGGACAGGGCGTGATCGAGGTGACGGGCCGCGCCGAGAATGTACGCTATGGCAAGAACGAGGTGCGGTTCGACTATGCGCCGGGGCCGGGCAGTGTCGACATTCGCATCCAGCGCATGCACCGCAACAACCCGCCGCGTGAGATCACCGTGGTGCGGGAGGACCGTGTCGCTGACTACGACGCCGGAGCACGCTTCAACCCCGATTGGACGCGGCATCTGACGGGGATGAAGGTGCTGCGCTTCATGGATTGGATGGCCACCAACGACAGCCCCATCGCCACTTGGGAGGACCGTCCGCGCCCGGAGGATGTGACCTATGCCCTGCGCGGCGTCCCGGTGGAGGTGATGGTCGCATTGGCCAATGAACTGGGGATCGACCCGTGGTTTAACATGCCGCATCTGGCGGATGATGGCTATGTGACCGCCTTTGCGACCTATGTCGAAGAGGCGTTGGAGGGCGAGCGCAATGCCTATGTGGAGTTCTCGAACGAGGTGTGGAACTGGCAATTCGCCCAGACCCAATGGGCCGATGAGATGGCGCAGGCCCGCTGGGATGAGGCCGAGAAGGGGATGCAGTTCTACGGTCTACGGGCCGCCGAAGTGGCACGCATCTGGACGGATGTCTTTGGCGGAGAGGCCAAGGCGCGGTTGCGCAATGTGATCGCGAGCCAAACCGGGTGGTTAGGGCTTGAGCGCGAAGCCTTGGACGCGCCGCTTTACGTGGCCGAGCAGACGGGCAACAGCCCCCCCGCCACGGCCTTTGATGCCTATGCGATCACCGGGTATTTCGGCGGCGTGCTGGGGTTGGAGGAGAATGCCGAATTGGTCAGCGGCTGGCTGGCCGATAGCCTTGCCAAGGCCCGCGGCGAGGGGGAGGCGCAGGGGCTCAGCGCCGGCGCTTTGGCCGATTATATCGCGGCCCACCGCTTTGATGCGGCCACAGCCCTTGCGGAGCAGGACCTGCGCAACGGGGGCACCAGCGGCTTGGAGACTGACACGCTGGCCGATCTCATTGGCCGCGTTTGGCTCCATCACGCCGCCGTGGCCCGGGCGCATGACCTCGATCTGGTGATGTACGAAGGCGGCAGCCATGTGGTCGGCCTCGGCGCGCAGGTGAATGACGAAGGGCTGACCGCGTTCTTTCACCATCTGAACTACGCCCCCGAGATGGGCGCGCTCTATACCGATCTGATGGCGGGCTGGTTGGCCGTGGGCGGGCAGCTTTTCACCCATTACGCCGATGTCTATGCGCCGACGAAATGGGGCTCTTGGGGGGCGCTGCGCTATCTGGCGGACGGCAATCCGCGGTGGGACGCTTTGGCCGCATGGAAATGACCAGCGGCGCGTTCCACGGGGTGAGCGTGTTGATCCCCGCCCATGATGAAGCCGACTGGCTGCCCGCCTGCCTTGATGCGCTCTGCGCCTCCGCGCCGCTGGCGGGGCCGGTTGAGGTGATCGTCGTGGCGAATGGCTGCTCGGACAACACCGCCGAACTTGCCCGCGCGGCGATCCCGTCGTTCGAGGCGCGGGGCTGGGTGTTGCGGGTGCTGGAACTGGCCCAAGGTGGCAAGCTTGGCGCGTGGAACGCGGGTGAGGCGGCGGCGCGGGGGGGCGTGCTGGTCTATCTCGACGCAGATGTGCTGGTCTCTCCGCACTTGCTGAGCCAGTTGCAAGAGGCGCTGGCGGGGGACGCGCCGCGCTATGGCAGCGGTGTGCCGCGGGTGACGACCTCAGGCGATTGGGTAACGCGCCATTACACACGGTTCTGGCGGACGACCGGTTTCATGACCCATGGCGTGCCGGGCTTTGGCGTCTTTGCGATGAACCGCGCCGGGCGGGCGCGGTGGGGGGCGTGGCCCGATATCATCTCGGACGACACTTTCGCGCGGCTGAACTTTCGCCCCGAGGAGCGTATCGCCGTGCCCGCCCGCTATGACTGGCCGATGATCGAAGGTTTCGCGCCGTTGGTGCGGGTGCGCCGGCGGCAGGATGCAGGCGTGGCCGAGGTCGCGCGGCTGTTCCCCGAATTGATGCGCAACGACGATCCCCATGACCGACTGCGCCCCTTTTGGCGGCGGGCGCTGGCCGATCCCTTGGGCGCGCTGATCTTTGTGGCCGTGCGGCTGACGATCCATGCGCCGGTTCTGCGTAGCGCCAACCGCTGGGTGCGGGGGCGCTAGCGGGCGGCCTCTTGCATGTGCTGGGCGAGTTTCGCGGCCTCATGGGCGACATCATGGCGTGCAAAGACCCGCGTGCGGGCTTTCGTGCCCATTTCCTCTAACGCGGGGAGGGGGGCGTCGTGCAGGGCGGCCATCGCCTCGGCCAAGGCCGCCACATCGCCTGCGGGCACCAGCCATCCGGTCTCGCCCGGCTGCACCAATTCCGGCGTGCCTGCGATATAGGTGGCGATCACCGGGCGGGCGGCGGCCATCGCCTCCATCACCACCATGGGCAGACCTTCGGCGAAACTGGGCATCACAAGCGCATGGGCGGCGCCGAGTTCCGCCGTCACGCGGGCCTCATCGACCCAGCCGGTTAGGGTGATGCGTTCTTGCAGGCCGCGGCGGGCGATCTCGGCCTCGATCGCGCGGCGCAGGGGGCCGTCGCCGATTAGGGTGAGATGCAGATCGGGGTGGCTGTCACGCAACCGGGCCATGGCGTCGATCAGGGCAAGCTGGCCTTTTTGCTCTACAAACCGTCCGATGGAGACGAGACGGCGCGGGCCATCGCTCAGGGGGGCGGGGGCCGGAAATTTGGCGGGCTCGATGCCGCAATGCACGACCTTGATGCGCGGCCAATCCTCCGGGTCGGCCCAACGGCACATCTGGCTGCGCCCGAACTGGCTAATCGCCACCGCAAAGGCCGCATGGTGGGTTTTCGCACCGAGCGAAAGGGCGCGCGGGCTGTCGAATTCCTCGGGCCCGTGGGTGGTGAAACTATAGCGCGGCCCGCCCAACCTGTGGCAAAGCATCGCGACCATCGCGGCGTTGGTTCCGAAATGGGCGTGCAGATGTTGGATGTCGCTGCCCTCAAGCCGGGCGCGCAGATAACAGGCCTCGGCCAGATAGATCAGATGGCGGGCCAACCCCGTCTCGGCCCGGCGGGCGGCCTGCCAGACGTCGCGCAGCGCTTGGCCGAACCGCCGCGGCGCGTGCAGCATCATGCGCAGACCGGCACGGGCGAGGGCGCTGCCACCGGCGGCCAACACATAATGGGTCGCTGCCGCCTCGGCCTTGTCCTGCGGATCGACCAAAGGGACATCGGGGCTGCGCATGGCGAAACGGTCCACCTCATGGCCCGCCGCCTCTAGCGCCGCGATCTCGCGCCGTATGAAGGAATGCGAGGGCTGCGGATAGGTGTTGAGGATATAGGCGATCTTCACGGGCGGTGCGGCCTTGGCTTGGAGCTGATAAACCTTGTTACCCGCCCGCTTGCCACTGGCACAAGGGCGGGCAAGGCTTTAGGCTTTCACAGAGAACTGGCAGAGGCGCAGCAACGGGTGTTTTCCAAGCTTTCCCAAGCGGTAACGGGCAATCGCCTGATGGCACGGGCATTGCGCTCGACCTCTTGGATCGTCTTGGGTTATGGCGGGTCGCAGGCGATCCGGCTGGCGTCGAACCTGATCCTGACGCGGCTGCTCTTTCCCGAAGCCTTTGGTCTGATGGCGCTGATACAGGTGGTGATTGTCGGGCTGATGCTGTTCTCGGACGTGGGCATCGCCCCCTCCATCGCGCAGAGCAAGCGTGGCGATGATCCGGATTTTCTGAACACCGCTTGGACAATCCAAGCGATCCGGGGGGCGTGTCTGTGGTTGGCCGCCTCTGCATTGGCATGGCCGGTGGCGGCGTTTTACGGCGAGCCGCTCCTGCTGACCTATCTCCCCATTGCGGCGCTGAGCCTCGTGGTGGCCGGGTTCAACCCCACCCGGATCGAAACGGCGCATCGGCATCTGCAAATGGGGCGGCTGACGCTGCTGGACCTGACATCGCAGGTAATGGGCATCGCGGTGATGATCTTGGGCGCGGCGCTCTATCAATCGGTGGCGGCGCTGGTGGTCGGCGGTGTGGTGAGCGCCTTGGCGAAGCTGGCGCTGACCCATGCTTTCCTGCCGGGGCCGGGCAACCGCTTTCGTTGGGAGCGTCCGGCGGTGCGCGAGTTGGTTCATTTCGGCAAGTGGATTTTCCTGTCGACCATGTTCTGGTTCTTCGCCAGTCAGGGTGACAAGGCGATCTTGGGCAAGTTCCTCTCGCTCGAAGGGTTGGGCATCTACAATATCGGTTATTTCCTTGCCAGCTTCCCCCTGCTGTTGGGGCAGAACGTCACCGGGCGGGTGATGATCCCGATCTACCGTGAGGCGGGGGGCGGCGACCATCCCAAGCTCAAGCGGATGCGCTATGGGCTGAGCGGCGGGCTGCTGGCGCTTTTGGTGGTCATGGCGCTGGCGGGGCCGTGGTTGGTCTCGGTCCTCTATGACCCGCGCTATCTGCAAAGCGGCGCGATCTTGGTGATGCTGGCGCTGGCGCTGATGCCGCAGGTGATCGGGATGACCTATGATCAAGCGGCTTTGGCCGCGGGGGATTCGCGGCGGTTCTTCATCTCTTCGGCCTCAAGGGCCAGCCTGCAGGTGGGGCTGCTGCTGCTGGGGGTGATCACTGCCGGTTTGCCGGGGGCGCTCATTGGGTTGGGGGCCGCGATGGTGCTGTCGCATCTGGTGCTGATCTGGCTCGCAAGGGCGCATGGCGTCTGGGACGCGCGGCATGATCTGACCTTCGCCCTCTTGGGGCTGGCGCTCGGCGCGCTGGCGCTTTGGCTGCATTGGGACCGGGTGCTGGGGCTGAGCGCCACGGTCTGAGCGGTTCACCCCTTTTGCTTGCGGGCCATCCGCGCGGCGCGGCCCTCTTTGCCGGCCTTCAAGCGTTCCTGCCATACCTTGCCCAAGGTGCGGCGCTTTTCGCGGGGGCTGAGGTCGGGGATCGAGACGACAGGGATCAACCCCGTCTCGCGCGTCATCTGCCGGGCTGAGCGGATCACCGGGCGGCGCAGTTCCAGCAGAAAGGCCACGATCAGCGCCAGCGCTAAGCTGGCCATCCCGCCCACCGCCGCGCGTTTCTTGCGGCTGAGCGATACGGGGTAATCCGGCAGTTCGGCCTGCTCCAGCGTGATCAGTTTCTCACCCCGTTGATCGGATTCAAGCGAGAAGCCCACCTCTGCCTCGTTCCGGCGGGCGGTGATCACTTCCAACTGGTCTTGCAACTGGGTCAGACGGCGTTCGAACCGGGCCAATTCCCGCTCAACCTCGGGCGAGGTCTGCAGGCTGGCGGTCAGGGTTTCGCGCTGTTCTTGCAGCAGGTCGCGCTGCGTGGTCAGGCTTTCGAGCGTGGCATCCAACTCGGCCTGTTCGCGGGCGATGGTGGCGGCGCGGGCATCGGGGTTGACCCGATCGCGCGCCAGCCGCGTGGCGATGATTTCACGGTCAAGTTCAAGAATGGCGTCATTGAGGCTGCTGATCTCGCCGCGGCGAAACTCAAGACTGCCTTCGAGCGACAGGTCGTTTTCGGCCCGGTAATCGGCCAGTTCGGCCTCAAGCTCCGAAATGTCGCGGATCAGGTTCTGCTCTTGGCGCTGGAAAAACTCCAAGGTTTCTTGGGTCTGGCTCTGGCGTCGGGCGGCGGACATCTGGCGCGTGCGGTCGGCGAATTCGCGGGCCACAGCCTGCGCATCGGCGGGGTTGTCCATCTCGGCGGTGAAGGTCATGACCGAGATGGTGCCGTCATCCGCATAGCCCTCGCGCGGGGCGGCGACGCCGGTGATGGTGACCGAACGGCGCAGCAGATCAACCTTTTCCGACATGCGCAACGCGGTCAGATCGTTATAAAGATCAAAGCGTTGAATGATATCGACCAAGGTGCCGCGCGCCATCAACTGCTGTTCGATTAATTGTAAACGCCGCGCCGAAGACCCTTCGACCGTAGAGGGGGCCAGATCATTGGCGATCTTGGGCTGCTCGATCTGGATGACTTCGGAGGATTGGTAAACATGCGGGGTAGCAAGCGCCCAATAGACCGAGGCGATACAGCCCAGAAGCGTGATCAAGATAATCACGCCCGCGCGGCGGCGGATCATGTCGATGAAGTCATCGAATGTATAGATCGGTCCCATGTGCCTCTTTCCAACCTGCCCAAAGCCCCCGACCGTTGCCCGGCGGAGTTTCCCTGCCTAG
The DNA here is from genome assembly GCF_043557045.1 of Sulfitobacter sp. 1A15258. NCBI lineage: Bacteria > Pseudomonadati > Pseudomonadota > Alphaproteobacteria > Rhodobacterales > Roseobacteraceae > Sulfitobacter > Sulfitobacter sp. 1A15258. The sequence goes on from NZ_JBIFFK010000006.1 coordinate 31,589, forward strand.
ATCAGATGACTTGGGCGATAATAGGGCGCAAGCAAGGACGGCGACAGGGGGTGTCAGGCATATTTCGGCAGGCTGGAGGCCCGCGCGCGGTTCAGCACGATACCCAAAAGCGGCACCTGACCTTCGAGCATCCGTTCGCATTCGCGCAGGTGACGCGCCATAGTCTGGCTGCCGTCCGAGATCAGCAAAACACCGTCCAATTGCGGCAAAAAGGCTGAGAGATCATCATGTTCCAGCATCGGCGGCATGTCGTAAAGGACGATTTCAGGCTGGAGCGAGGCGCGCAGGCGCAGCAGGGTCTCCGCCGTGGCGCTGTCTTGCAAGATTTCGGCGGCGTGCACTTCGGCCCGGTCGTTCAGGCCAAGAGCGAGCGTATCGCTCACCCGCAGCATCCCCTTGCCCAGATCAGCACGCCCACTGAGCAGATCGCTCATCGCGCCGGGGGCCTGCATGTCAAAGGCACGGGCGAGACCGGGGCTGCGCATGTTCATGTCCATCAACACGGTGCGCGATCCCGGTACCCGCGACAGGCTCAGCGCCAGATTGGTCGCGGAAAAGCTGTTGCCGCAGCCCGAGGTGGGGGCGGTGATGGCGATATTGACCCAGCGGTGTTCAAGCGTGGTTTGACGCAGCCGCGTGCGCAGCAGATCAAAAGCCCGCGCGGCGGCGCTGTTGCGGTGATCGTCGACCAGCGGCATGTCTCCGCCGGGGCCGGGTGTGGCGATGGGCAGATCTTGCCAGCGCGGCGCGCGGTCGTCACCGATGTAGCGGGAAACGGCAGGGGCGGCGGGCAGGCTGTCTTCAAAGGTCAGGTCGCCTTCGGAGAAATCGCCGTCGAACTCATCCTCATGGTCGATCACGGTGCGGCGCGGGCGGATGCTGTGGCGCATCCCCGGGCCGCCGAACTGCGCCGTCACATCGCTGTTATCCGCGCCGAGGGCATCGGATGCGTAGAGGTCTCTCATCGTCTTCCCTTTCGATTTCTTGAACATGAGGCGCTGGATTTCTCGTTATTGCCGGGCGCGGCAAGCATTGCTCAGCACCCGGTTCGGCGCAAGACGACGCCGACGGTTTTCAGCAAAATGGTCAGGTCCATCGGCAGCGACAGATTGCGGCGATAGGCGGCGTCGACCTCATTGCGATAGGTGAAACGGCTGTTGTTACGGGCCGAGACCTGCCACAGCCCAGTGATGCCAGGGCGCAGCGCGAAATAGGCTTTCGCATCGCCATACATCTCAAGCTGGTCGGGCATCATGGGGCGCGGGCCGATCAGGCTCATGTCACCCTTGAACACGTTCCAAAGCTGCGGCAGCTCATCCAGCGAGGTTGCCCGCAGGAAAGCGCCCACCCGCGTGATGCGCGGATCGTCCTTCAGCTTTTGCATCTCGTCCCATTCGGCCCGCATCGCGGGGTTCGCGGCAAGGTAGCTTTCCAGCACCGCGTCGGCATCGCGCACCATGGTGCGCAGCTTCAGGATGGAGAATCCTTTGCCGCCTCGGCCAAGGCGCTTTTGCGTATAGAAGGGCTGACCGCTTTCGATCCACAGCGCCAGCGCGCAAAGCGCAATGATCGGCAGAGCAATGGGCAGGGACGCGAGGATCAGCAGCCGGTCGAGAAGCGGTTTCGCGTAGCGGCCATAAAGGCCGGTCGGACGCAGACGAAGGGCCGCCAGCGCCCGCGGCGCGGGCAGCACCGCAGTCCCCGCCATGGCGGGCTGTGCACGGCCCAGCACAGGACCGGCGATCACTTCCATCGAGCCATAGGCATGGCCGTGTGCGTCAAAGTACTTCATTCCAAACCCCCCAGGGTTCAATCGCATTCATTCGGACCGTTTCGGCCCACGGCGCCTTCGCACCGCTCCGTCTCAACGACCTATCCGGCCTATACGTTCAGGTAGGATATGTATCATTTGTTACCACCTTTTCGCCTTATTCGATCCTTTTTCTCAGAAACAGACTGTTTCGCGGGGCGGCGGGCAGGTGGGAATTTAGGAGTGAGTTGAGGGCCTTATGGGGGCGCCATGGGGTGCAGATGTGTGGCGTTCGATGGTGGAGGGGAGGGCGTGCGCAGGCGTAGGTGAGATATTAAGTCGTTGATAAATATGAGACTTATAGGGTTCTGAAGTTCCGGATAGTCATCTGTCTTAGGTGTCGGCCACTAAGCTTATGTGCCTTCGGATAGCGAGGTTGCAGAGGCACAAGCCACCAGCCATCGCGCAATTCTCACAATAATGTCAGGGCGATAAATGGGCGACAGTTGGGCGCAGGGCGCAGGCGGGCAAGCGCCAAAATCCCGGATCAGCTGCGCGATTCCGAGGGGATTCTTTAGTGCCTCTGGAGGCTTGTCTTTGAATTCTGAAGAAGAAAAGTGGCAGCCCGTAGGGGAATCGAACCCCTCTTTCCAGGTTGAAAACCTGGCGTCCTAACCGATAGACGAACGGGCCACTCTTTTGTCAGGTCAGTGCAGCGTTTAGTGTGTGCTGCTCTGTCTGTGAGCGGACGTTTAAGTAATACTGCGGGGGGCTGCAAGCGGAAAAATGAAGTTTCTTCAGAAAAAGTTTTCAGGCCCGTGCGGCGTCCTCCAAACGCAGTTGAACGGTGCGCCGACCGCGGAAATTGTTAATGTCGAGACGGCCCGCGAGGTGGAAACGCGCGCCGCCGTGGTTTTCCAGCGCGGGGCCGAGGGGGCCGTCGTAGGCGCCAAAGGAAATCGCCTCTAGATTCGCGCCGAGGCCGTCGCCAAAGCTCACTTTGAGGTGGTTCTCGCCCACGCGTTTGGCAAAGCGGATTTGCATGTCCGCAAAGGCATAGCGCGGGGCAGGGGCGCCGGCGCCAAAGGGGCCGGCTTGGTCGACCATCTCGGCCAGCTCCACGGTGGCTGCGCCGGGCATCATCATGCCGCAGAGGTTGAGGTCGGCGGGGCCTGCCAAATGCGCGCCCTGTTTGGTGAGCAATTCGCCCAAGCGCGCCATCGCCGCGTCGATCTTGTCTTCCGCCACGGTCAGGCCTGCGGCCATCTTGTGCCCGCCGCCCTTGATCAGCAGCCCTTCGGCAGCCAGACGCTGAATCGGCGCGCCGAGGTCGATGCCGCTGATCGAGCGGCCTGAGCCTTTGCCGATGCCGTCTTCGACACCAATGACGATAGAGGGGCGGTTGGCGGCTTCTTTCAGGCGGGAGGCGACGATGCCCACCACGCCGGGATGCCAGCCGGGGCCAGCGGCCCATGCCAGCGGCCCGTCAAAGCCGCGCTCTTCGGCCTGTGCCATGGCGCTGGCGCGCACGGCGGCCTCAACCTCGCGGCGGTCGGTGTTGAGCTGGTCGAGGCGTTCGGCCAATGCGGCGGCCTCATGCGGGTCGGCGGTGGCCAAAAGCCGTGCGCCAAGGTCGGCTTGGCCAATGCGCCCGCCCGCGTTGATGCGGGGGCCAAGCAGAAAGCCCAAGTGATAGGCCGTGGGGGCCGTGTCCATCCGCGCCACATCCGACAGGGCGGCAAGGCCGGGCCGCGCGCGCCGAGCCATGACCTTGAGCCCCTGACGCACGAAGGCGCGGTTCACGCCTGTGAGCGGGGCCACATCGGCGACAGTGGCCAGCGCCACTAAGTCGAGCATCGCCATCAGGTCCGGCCCCTTGCGCCCCGCTTCGCGCAATTGTCGCCCCACTTCGACGAGCATCAAGAAAACGACCGCAGCGGCACAGAGATGTGCCAGCGTGCCATCTTCGTCCTGTCTGTTGGGGTTCACCACGGCTAGCGCATCGGGCAGCGTTTCGCCGCCAAGGTGGTGGTCCAACACGATGACATCCGCGCCCTTGGCGGCGGCGATGGGGCCATGGGACAGCGTGCCGCAGTCGACGCAGACGATCAGGTCATGCTCAGCGGCGAGGGCCGACATCGCCTCGTCATTCGGGCCATAGCCCTCGTCGATACGGTCGGGGATATAGAGCGTTGCACGGTGGCCCATGTCGCGCAGCCAGACCAGCAGCAGCGCGGCGGAAGAGCCGCCGTCCACGTCATAGTCCGCGAAAATCGCGATGCGTTCGCGGTTTTGCAGGGCCGAAAGAAACCGCGTCGCTGCCGCCTCCATATCGCGCAGGGATCGGGGATCGGGCAGCAGGTCGCGCAGGGCGGGGGCCAGAAAGCCCGCCGCTTGGGTATCGACCACGCCGCGGCGCGCCAGCACTTTGCACACCGGATCGGGCAGGCCCGCGCGCTGCACCAGCAGTTCCGCCGCGCGGGTCAGTTCCACGTCAGGACCGATCCAGCGCCGCCCGGTCAAAGATGTTTCGACACCGAGAAAGCTCATGCGGACCTCATTTGGCCGTTATAGAAGGGGGTGGGGTAAGGGCCGATCTGGCCCTCACTCTGCCGGGGTGCGGTAGTTGATGCGACGGACCGAACCGGTGCGCGAGCGCATGATCAGCGTCTCGGTGGTCAGCCAGCCCGGCTCTCGTTTCACGCCCGGAAGGATGTTGCCGCCGGTGACGCCGGTCGCGGCAAAGATCACGTCTTGGGTGACCATCTCATCGCGCGAATAGATGCGGTCAAATTCGGTGATCCCGGCTTTGGCAGCGCGGCCCTTTTCGTCGTCGTTGCGGAACAGCAGGCGGCCATACATCTGCCCGCCCATGCATTTCAGCGCCGCGGCGGCCAAGACGCCTTCGGGCGCGCCGCCTTGGCCCATATACATGTCGATGCCGGTTTCAGGGTCGGCGCAATGCATCACGCCCGCCACGTCTCCATCGGTGATCAGACGGATAGCCGCACCAGTGGCGCGGACCTCGGCGATCATGTCGGCGTGGCGGGGGCGTTCGAGGATGCAAACGGTGATGTCGGACGCCGCGCAGCCCTTGGCGCGGGCCAGCGCTTCGACACGTTCACCGGGGCTCATGTCGAGGGTGACGACATCGGTCTCAAAGCCCGGACCGATGGCGAGCTTGTCCATATAGGTGTCCGGCGCGTGCAGCATGGAGCCGCGCGGGCCCATGGCGATCACGGTCAGCGCGTTGGGCATGTCCTTGGCGGTCAGCGTGGTGCCTTCCAGCGGGTCGAGCGCGATGTCCACGCCGGGGCCGTTGCCCGTGCCGACCTCTTCGCCGATATAGAGCATCGGGGCCTCGTCACGCTCGCCTTCGCCGATGACCACGACGCCCGCGATATCGAGCATGTTAAGCTGTTCGCGCATGGCGTTCACGGCGGCTTGGTCGGCGGCTTTCTCGTCACCCTTGCCGATCAGCTTGGCCGAGGCCAGCGCGGCGGCTTCGGAAACGCGGGCGAGGCCCAGAGAGAGCATGCGGTCTTGGAATTCGGCGGAAGCGGTCATGGAGTGTCCTTGGGTGCAATGTGTTTTCTGTCCTGTACCCTTGCGCGGGCCTCGGGGCAAGTTTTGGGTTGTGGAAGGGGCTGCCGCTTCAGCCGAAACTGCCACCCCGGCCCGGAAACAAGCCGTAGGCGCCGGGCCATCGCCTGCCCGCCTTGTCACGCCGAAGGCGTGCCCGTCTATCTAGGCGCACCTTTGGTGCGACCGGGTAGGCGATTTGGTGGGGCTGGGTGCGCCCCCGCGGGCGCACACCATTAAGCCAGAAAGTGGCACAAAGCACCGTCTCATCGCCCACCCGCGGGCAGGCTGATGGCCCTCAGCCTCAGACCTCTTCGATCCGCAGCGCCACCGGTTCACCGGCCAGCACGCCGGTCTTGTCCATATTTGCCAGCGCTTCCAGCAGCGCGTCGCGGTTGGTCTTGTGGGTCACGATTAGCACGGGGGCCGAGACATCCGCATGTTCATATTGGCGCATCCGGTAGATGCTCACACCCGCTTCGCCCAGCACCGTGGCGATTTTCGCCAGCGCACCGGGTTTGTCGACCAGCGCCATGCGCAGGTAGTAGGGGGCAGGGCGCTGGCTGCTGGCGGGGGTGGTTTGCTCAAGCGTTCCGGCAGGCTGGCCAAAGACCGGCCCGCGCAACCCGCGCGCGATGTCGCAGACATCGGCCATCACGGCGCTGGCCGTCGGCCCTTCGCCCGCACCGGCACCGCGCAACACGATCTGGCCCACGGCATCGCCTTCGATCACCACCATATTGGTGCCGCCGTCAAGCTGCCCCAAAGGCGAGGTGTGCGGCACAAGGCAGGGCATCATCCGCTGCTCCAGCCCGCGGCCGGTTTTCTGGGTCACGCCCAGCAGTTTGATCTTATAACCCATGTCGGCGGCAGCGCGGATGTCTTCGATGGCGACCCGCTCGATCCCCTCAAGCTGGATGCCGTCAAAGTCGATCTTGGTGCCAAAGGCGATGGAGGACAGGATCGCCAGCTTATGCGCCGCGTCGATGCCGCCCACATCCAATTGCGGATCGGCTTCGAGATAGCCCAGCCCATCGGCTTCGGCAAAGATCTCTTGATAGGTTTTGCCCGAGTCCTCCATCCGCGTCAGGATGTAATTGCACGAGCCGTTCATCACCCCCATGATCCGGGTGATCTCATTCCCGGCAAGCCCCTCCATCAGCGTCTTGATGACCGGGATGCCGCCCGCCACAGCCGCCTCATAGCGCAGGGCCACGCCCGCGCCTTCGGCCTGTTCGGCCAGCGCTTGTCCATGTATCGCCAGCATCGCCTTATTGGCGGTGACCACATGCTTGCCGGCCGCCAGTGCGGCTTCGGTCGCGGCTTTGGCGGGGCCGTCAGCGCCACCCATCAGTTCGACGAAAACATCCACGTCATCGCGGGTCGCCAGTTTGACGGGATCGTCTTCCCAGTCATAGGACGAAAGCGACAGCCCGCGGTCCTTGTTCCGGGTGCGGGCAGAAACCGCCGAGACCGTCATCGCGCAGCCGGTGCGGGCCTCTAACAGGGCGGCCTGCTGGCGCAGAATGCGCAGCACACCCACGCCCACGGTTCCCAATCCGGCAATCCCGAGGCGAAGCGGCTTAGACATGGCGGTGGTCCTTCTGGTCTGATCCGAAAGGCCCGGCAGGCGGGGCCGGGCATAGCCGCGATGTAGCGGGTTCGGCGCCTGCGTGCAACGCGCATACGCATCACGGGGATGGCCGTTTATTCAGCTCTTTCGCTGTCCTCGGCAGCTTGGCGGGCGCGCCGTAGCTCTGCAGCGCGCGCCCTGAGCCGCGCCACCCGCGCGGCAGTGGCGGATTGGGTGCTCGTGCGGCTGACGCGCGCCGCGCGGGCTTCGAGATTGGCCGCACGCCCCGTGAGCGCCGCTTCGGTCCGCGCCGGGTCGATCCGCCCGGCGGTGGCCTTGGCCAAGAGCGGGTCGATCGGGACCAGATCGGGGTAGGGGTCGGCCTCCAACGCGGGCGTGATGGTGCGGTCGAGTTCGGGAAACTGCGTGCAGCCCGCCAGCAGCGAGACGCCCAGAAGCAGGGCGATGGTCGAGAGGGGGCGGGGCGGGCGCGCTTGGGTCATGCCTCGTTCTGCCCCAGCCGTGATCTTCGCGCAAGCGGGGTTTGCTTTTGAACGCTTGTTCATTAAATTGCCGCCATGGCAAGAACCACAGGCTCCCACTCCGATATCACCGGCCCGCGGGTCCGCGCGGCAGCGCTGCGGCTTTTCGCGCGGGGCGGCTATGCCGCCGTGTCGATGCGCGCCATCGCCGCCGAAGTCGGCGTGCAGGCCGGGGCGCTCTATAACTACACCCCCGACAAGCAGAGCCTGCTGTTCGACCTGATGCAGGCGCATATGACTGACCTGCTGGCCGAAACGCCCCATGACCCCAACCGCCCCGCCATGCAGCAGTTGCAGGATTTCGTGGCCTTCCACATCCGTTTTCACGCGGACCGGCCCGATGAGGTTTTCATCGCCTATATGGAGTTGCGCAATCTGACGGAGGAGAATTTCGCCGTGATCGAGCGGCTGCGCCGCGACTATGAGGATCGGTTGGAGGCGATCCTGCGCGCCGGGGTGGCGAGCGGCGATTTCGCCGTCGCCGACACCAAGATCGTGACGCTGGCGATCATCGCCATGCTGACGGGGGTGAACACTTGGTACCGCGCGGGCGGACGGCTGTCGCTGGATGAGGTGGTGGCGCAATATTGGGATATGGTGCGCAAGGCCGTGACCGTCTGAGCGGCCACGGCCCTTTGGGTCAATGGGCGGGGCGGATGAAGGTCCCGTTGTTCAGATCCCGCATCGCCTGCTGTATCTCGGCACGGGTGTTCATCACGATCGGCCCATGCCATGCGACGGGCTCTTCAATCGGCGCGCCCGAGATCAGCAGGAAACGCACCCCTTCCTCCCCGGCCTGCACCGTGACCTCATCGCCGGTGCCAAAGCGGATGAGCGTGCGGTCGCCCGACATATCGCGGATGTTCACCTCCTCGCCGCCGACTTCTTTCTCCAGCAGCACGCCCGAAGGGGCGGAGGCATCGGCAAAAGCGCCCGCGCCTTGGAAGACATAGGCAAAGGCCCGGCGGTAGGTGTCGATGCGAAAGGTCTTTTTCACGCCCGCAGGCACGAAGATATCCAGATACTGCGGATCGGCGGCGATGCCATCGACGGGGCCGCGTTTGCCCCAGAACTCGCCCGTGATGATCTTGACCCTTGTGCCGTCATCATCGGTCACCACCGGGATCTCGGCGGATTTCATATCCTGATAGCGCGGCGCGGTCATCTTCTGCGCCGAGGGCAGGTTGCCCCAAAGCTGGAAGCCGTGCATCTGCCCGTTGGCATTCCCGCGCGGCATTTCTTGGTGCAGGATGCCCGATCCGGCGGTCATCCACTGCACGTCGCCCGCGTTCAGATCGCCGGTATTGCCGAGCGAATCCGCATGGGCCACGGTGCCTTCGAGCACATAGGTAATCGTCTCGATCCCGCGGTGCGGGTGCCAAGGGAAGCCTTTCTCGAAGTCGCGCGGATGCTCGTTGCGGAAGTCGTCGAACAGCAGAAAGGGGTCAAGCTCCGACGGGTCGTGGAAGCCGAAAGCGCGGTGCAGTTTCACCCCGGCGCCTTCCATCGTGGGCGTGGCGCGGCGGGTTTCCAATGTGGGTCTGAGGGACATGATGCTCTCCTTTGCAGTTGCTCAGAAGATAGGGGGCAGCGGTCACCTCAACAATTGGCCCCGGCGAACGGAGGCTGTGCAAATTTGCGCAGCTTCAGCAGTTCGGCACATTCACCGCCAACCCGCCGAGAGAGGTTTCCTTGTATTTCTCGCTCATGTCCGCGCCGGTCTGGCGCATGGTCTCAATACAGGCATCGAGCGGCACAAGATGCGTGCCATCGCCGCGCAGCGCCAATGAGGCCGCCGACACCGCCTTGATCGCCCCCAAGCCGTTGCGCTCGATACAAGGCACCTGCACCAGCCCTTTCACCGGGTCGCAGGTCATGCCGAGGTGATGCTCCAGCGCGATTTCGGCGGCGTTTTCGATTTGCTGCGGGGTGCCGCCCATCACGGCGCATAGCCCGGCGGCGGACATGGCGGCGGCGCTGCCGACTTCGGCCTGACAGCCCGCTTCGGCCCCCGAGATTGAGGCGTTGTATTTCACCAGCCCGCCAATCGCGGCGGCGGTGAGCAGGAAGTCTTCGATATGCGCCTCAGACGCGCCGGGGACATGGTCGAGGTAATAGCGCAAGGTCGCAGGCATCACGCCCGCCGCGCCATTGGTCGGCGCGGTGACGACCTGACCGCCTGCAGCGTTTTCCTCGTTCACCGCCATGGCATAGACGCTCATCCAATCGTTGATCGTATGCGGCGCGGACTGGTTCTGCCCGCGCTCGGCCATCAGCGCGTCATAGATGCCCTTGGCTCGGCGTTTTACCTGCAACCCACCGGGCAGGATGCCATCGGTCGTCAGCCCCCGGTCGATGCAGTCGCGCATGACCTGCCACAGCCGTTTCGACCCGGTGCGCAGGTTCTCGGCACCGCCACGCGCCTCTTCATTGGCGCGTTTCATGGCCGCGATGGTTTTGCCGGATTTGGCCGACATCTCAAGCATTTCCGCGGCGGACTTGAAGGGGAAGGGCACCGGCGCGCCCTCATCCGTGTCCTTGCCTGCGGCGAGTTCCTTTTCGGTCATCACGAAGCCGCCGCCGATGGAATAATAGGTCTCGCGTAAGGTCACGTCGCCTTGGGCATCGGTGGCCATCAGCATCATGCCGTTGGCATGGCCCGCAAGCTTGGTGTCATAGTCAAAGATCATGTCGCGCTCAGGGTCGAAGCGCAGTTCGGGCAGACCGTCGACGCTGATGCGGCGGGTCTGTTTGATCTCTTCCAACACCTTTTCGGCGGCATCGGCGTCATAGTCCTCGGGCGTGAACCCGGCGAGGCCGAGGATCGTGGCGCGGTCGGTGGCATGGCCGACGCCGGTGAAGGCGAGGCTGCCGTGCAGCGAGGCGCGCAGCCCGGCGAATTGGAAGGGCGATGCGCGCATCCGGTCAAGGAAACGCCCCGCCGCCACCATCGGCCCCATGGTATGCGAAGACGAGGGGCCGATGCCCACTTTGAACATGTCGAAGACCGAAAGAAACATCAGATGGCGGACCCTTATATGGTTGCGGGTGGCGGGCGCGGTGGAACGGGTATCGCCCAGACCTCTGGCGCATTGCAAGCGACCTAGGCCCGATCCAACCATTTCCCGCCGCCCCGTGGCGCGTCTAAAGCGACAGGCCGTGCGCTCTGCCCGTCCTGTCGCCACGCGGCACCGCCAAAAACCGCCGACTTGCCCCTCGCACCCTATGCCAATTCGCCCTATAACGCGGCAAACGCCTGCAAGGGAGCACCCGATGTCCGGAGACCTATCACCGATCGACAAGGCCAAATTCGTGGCCGCGAAACGGGCGTGCGAATTCGTGGAAGACGGGATGCGCGTGGGGCTTGGCACCGGATCGACGGCGGCGTGGCTGGTGCGCTGTCTGGGCGAGATGGTGCGCGACGATGGGCTGCGGATCAAAGGCGTGCCGACCTCCTCGCGCACCGCGCAACTGGCGCGGGATGTGGGGATCGAGGTGATCTCTCTCGATGAGGCGAAATGGCTCGACCTGACGATTGACGGGGCTGATGAATTCGATGGTGACCTGAACCTCATCAAAGGCGGCGGTGGGGCCCTGCTGCAAGAAAAGATCGTGGCGACGGCCAGCGACCAGATGGTGGTGATCGCCGATATCGGCAAAGAGGTGCATCATCTGGGCGCATTCCCCCTGCCGATCGAGGTGATTCCCTTTGGCTGGCAGACCACGCAGGCGCTGGTCGAAGAGACGCTGATCTCGATGGATGTGCTGGGCCAAAGCTCGACCCTGCGGATGAATGGCGAGGTGCCTTTCATCACCGACGAGGGGAACTATATCCTAGACCTGCGGCTGGGGCGCATCGGCAACGCACGGCAATTGGCGCTGGTGCTGAACCAGATGCCCGGCGTGGTGGAAAACGGCCTGTTTATAGATATCTGTGACGCGGTTGTGATCGGTTACGGGGATGGCAGGGTAGAGGTGCGCGACATAAATGAAGGCACCGTGGCGACCGACCGTTTGGAATTCGTCGAGACCGACAACCTGTTTTCCGACCTGAGCGATTAACGCCGACAAAGCGAGACACGCGCGACCCCGCGCAAGACCGAAATATGCGCGATCCCGCGCAAGACCCAAAACGACTAAGAGAGGCGCCAAATGGCCAAGAATGAATTCGACTACGACCTGTTTGTCATCGGTGGCGGCTCGGGCGGTGTGCGCGCGGCGCGTGTCGCGGCGGGCGAACATGACGCCAAGGTCGGTCTGGCTGAGGAAGACCGCTATGGCGGCACCTGCGTGATCCGGGGCTGCGTGCCCAAAAAGCTGATGGTCTTCGCCTCGGGCTATGCCGATGTGGTGGATGAGGCGAAATGCTTTGGCTGGGATCTTAAGGCCGGGCCCTTCGACTGGCATGACTTCAAAGGCCGTCTGAACACTGAGTTGGACCGCCTCGAAGGTGTCTATCGCAAGCTTCTGAAGAACTCCGGCGTTGACACATTCGACGCCCGCGCGCGGATCAAAGACCCCCATACCGTGGCCCTGTCCGACGGCACCGAGAAGACCGCGAAACACATCCTCATTGCCAGCGGCGGCCGCCCCGTGCGCCCCGAGATCGAGAATGCCGAACTGGGGCTGGTCTCCGACGATCTGTTCCACATTGAAAAGCTGCCCAAGTCGATCCTGATCATCGGCGGCGGCTATATCGCCTGTGAATTCGCCTGTATCCTCAACGGTTTGGGTGTCGAGGTGACGCAATACTACCGCGGCGCGCAGATCCTGCGCGGCTTTGACGACGAAGCCCGCGGCATGGTGGCCGAGATGATGCAGGAAAAGGGGATCGACCTGCATCTTGGCACCAACATTCTGGAGATGACGCCGAGCCACGAAGACGGCAGCGGCCCGATGAAGGTTAAACCCACTAACGGCACCGAGAAGATGTTCGACCAGGTGCTCTTTGCCACAGGCCGCCGCCCCAACAGCGATGACATGGGGCTGGAAGACCTGGGCGTGAAGCTGGGCCGCAGCGGTGAGATCGAAGTGGATGAATACAGCCAGACGGCGGTGCCTTCCGTCTATGCCATCGGCGACGTGACCAACCGCATCAACCTCACCCCGGTGGCGATCCGCGAGGGCATGGCCTTTGTCGAGACCGTCTTTGGCGGCAACCCGACGCCGGTGGATCATGATCTGGTGCCTTCGGCGATCTTCACCCAACCCGAGATGGGCACCGTGGGGCTGAGCGAGGAGGCCGCGCGGGAGGCGGGGCCGATTGAGGTCTATGCGACCTCTTTCAAACCGATGCAGGGCGCTTTTGCGGGCAAGGCCGACCGGGTGCTGATGAAGCTCATCGTCTGCGCCGACACGCGGGTCGTGCTGGGCTGTCATATCGTCGCACCCAACGCGGGCGAATTGATCCAGATGGTCGGCATCGCGGTCAAGATGGGCGCCACGAAAGAGCAGTTCGACGCCACCTGCGCGGTGCACCCGACCATGTCCGAAGAACTGGTGACCATGCGTAATCCGACCCGCACGGCTTGAATATCACGCGAAAGCGTACAATTTTTGGAACGATAGGCCGCATGGGCGGCCCAGAGGGGAACATATCAATGGCAGGAAATTCGCAAGGCCCCTGGGGGGGCGGCGGAGGCGGCAACCGGGGCAACGGCGGAGACCGGGGCAACGGGGGTCGCAACGACGGGCCGCAGGGTCCACGCGGGCAGGGCGGTGACCGCCCGCAGATGCCCGAGATCGACGATCTGGTGCGCAAGGGGCAAGAGCAGCTGCGCGTTCTGATGGGGGGCCGTGGCGGTGACCGGGGCAATGGCACCGGCGGCGGCGGTCGCGGCACTGGTGGGCCGGGCGTGACTCGCTCGACCATCGGCATCGCGCTTTTGGCCGGTGTGGCGCTTTGGGGCTTTGCCAGCTTTTACACCGTGCGGCCTGAACAGCAGTCGATTGAACTGTTTCTGGGCGAATTCTCGGGCATCGGCACCGAGGGTCTGAACTTTGCGCCTTGGCCGCTGGTCACGGCGGAGGTTTTCGACGTCACCACCAACCGCACCGAGGAGCTGGGCGTGCGGCGCGGCGGCGGCGGCAACGAAGGCTTGATGCTGACCACGGACGAGAACATCGTCGACATCGACTTCCAAGTGGTCTGGAACATCAAGAACGCGCGCGACTTCAAATTTTCGCTGCGCGATCCCGAAGCCTCGGTCAGGGCGATCTCGGAATCCGCCATGCGTGAAGTCATTGCGCAATCCGAACTGGCGCCGATCCTCAACCGGGATCGTGGCGCGGTGGCGGATCGGGTGAAGGAGTTGATCCAGAACACCCTCGACAATCGCAATACCGGCATCAACGTGCTGCGTGTCAACGTGAACAAGGTCGACCCGCCCAGCCAGACCGTGCAGGTCACCGATGCCAATGGCAACACCACCACGCAGTCGGTCGTCGATGCTTTCCGCGACGTGCAAGCCGCCGAGCAGGAGCGTGACCGGGTGGAGCGTCAGGCCGACGCCTATGCCAACCGGCGCACTGCCGAGGCGCGCGGTGAATCCGCGCAGCTTCTGGAAGCCGCCGAAGGTTACCGCGCCCGCGTCGTGAACGACGCTGTGGGTGAGGCCAGCCGCTTTGAAGCCGTGTTGGAAGAATACCGCAACGCGCCGGATGTGACGCGCAAACGTCTGTATCTTGAGACCATGGAAAAGGTGCTGGGCGACGTGGATAAAATCATCCTCGAAAACGGCAGCGGCCAAGGTGGGCAGGGCGTCGTTCCCTATCTGCCACTCAATGAATTGCGGCGCGGCGGAGGGTCGAACTGATGCGGAAAACAAGTCTTATCATCCCCATCGTGGTGATCGCCATCGTGGGCATCCTGTCGGCTGTCTTTGTGGTGGACGAGCGCGAGAAGGCGCTGGTGCTGCGTTTTGGCCAGATCAAACAGGTCCGCAACGAGCCGGGCATTGGGTTCAAAGTCCCGCTTTTGGATGAGGTCGTGCGCTACGAAGACCGCATCCTGTCGCTGGAAACCCCGGTGATCGAAGTCACCCCCGCCGATGACCGTCGTCTTGAGATCGACGCCTTCGTGCTCTACCGCATCGACGATATGGTGCAGTACCGGCAAGCTTTGGGTGCGGGCGGCGAACGTCAGGCTGAAAGCGAGATGGGCGGCATCATGGAAAGCCAAATCCGTGCCGTGCTTGGTTCGCAGGGCGTGACATCCAACACCATCCTGTCGCCCGAACGGGCCGACCTGATGGAGCAGATCCGTGTTCGCGCCGACGCCCGCGCGCAGGCGCTTGGCCTCAAGGTGGTGGACGTGCGTCTGCGTCAGACAAACCTGCCCGAGCAGAACTTCGACGCGACCCTGCAACGGATGATCGCCGAGCGTGAGCGTGAAGCGACCGACGAACGCGCCCGTGGCCGCGAAGCCGCGCAGCGTGTCATCGCCCTTGCCGATCGTACCTACGAAGAGATCCTCTCGGAGGCCCGTCGTGACGCGCGGATCATTGAAGGCGAGGCGGACGCTCAGCGGAACAACATCTTCGCGCAGGCCTATGGCAAGGATCAGGAATTCTTTGAGTTCTACCGCTCGCTTAGCGCCTATGAGCAGGCTTTGCAGGGGCAGAACTCCACCATGGTGATGTCGCCTGACAGTGAGTTCTTTAACTATCTGCGTTCGGATCGCAGCGCCACTACCTCGGTCGATGCGGTTGCACCACCGCAGACCCCTGCCGCTGATGCGCCCGCGGCTGAGCCTGCGCCGGAGGCAGATAACGCCGCCGCGGTAGAGGATACGCAGGAGGAGGCCGCCCCCGCGGCCCCCGCCACGCCAGCCCCCGCCGCACCGGAGGCTGAGACAGATCTGCCAGCGGCGCTGGAAGAATGACGCTGGTTCTACTGGCTCTAGGGTCGGTTCTGATTTTCGAGGGGCTGGTGTACGCACTGGCCCCTTCGTTTTTGGAACAGATGCTCGAAATGCTCCGCCGCATCCCAGAGGCCGCGCTGCGCCAGCTTGGCGCGCTGGCGGTGGTGGCCGGGTTGATCTTGGTTTGGCTCGCCTTTCAACTGGGGTTGTGACGCCGAGCAGGCGGGGTGAAACGGCGTCCGTTTTGCCCACGACCTCGCAGGCCGGGGTCGCAAATCGTCACACTCCCACCCGTTGAAATGCCCGTGATCGGCCCCATCTTTGCTGTTGCAGCGCGTCCTTTCGGAATGCACTCTGCCCACGTTGGCAACAACAGGAACAATCAGGAGACGATGAATGCAGGCCAATGCGGTTTCCCTGTCCACAACAGCACAACACACCCAATGGATGCGAGCGATGGCGATGGGGGTGATGGCGCTGACCCTCCTGATCCTGCAAGCCAGCATGGCGCTGGCCAAACCCGAAAGCCTCGCCCCGCTGGCCGAAAAAATTAGCCCCTCGGTGGTCAATATCACCACCTCTACCACGGTTGAGGGCCGCACCGGGCCGCAGGGCATCGTGCCCGAAGGTTCGCCCTTCGAAGACTTCTTTCGTGAGTTTCAGGACCGTAACAATGGCGAAGGCAACCGGCCCCGCCGCTCCTCGGCCCTTGGCTCGGGTTTTGTGATTTCCGAAGACGGCTATGTGGTGACCAACAACCACGTCATCGAAAGCGCGGATGAGATCACCATCGAATTCTTCTCGGGTGAGGAATTGGTTGCCGAGGTCATCGGCACCGACCCCAAGACCGACATCGCGCTTTTGAAGGTCGAAGCGGACGCGCCGCTGCCCTTCGTCTCTTTCGGTGACAGCAACGCCGCGCGGGTGGGTGACTGGGTGATTGCCATGGGCAACCCGCTCGGACAGGGCTTCTCGGTTTCAGCTGGCATCGTGTCGGCCCGCAACCGGGCGCTGTCGGGCACCTATGATGATTACATTCAGACCGACGCCGCGATCAACCGGGGCAATTCCGGCGGGCCGCTGTTCAACATGGATGGCGAGGTGATCGGCGTGAACACCGCGATCCTGTCGCCCAACGGCGGCTCCATCGGGATCGGCTTTTCGATGGCGTCGAATGTCGTCACCCGCGTAATTGACCAACTGCAGGAATATGGCGAGACCCGCCGCGGCTGGCTGGGCGTGCGCATTCAAGACGTGACCGATGACGTGGCCGATGCCATGGGCCTCAAGAAAGCCGTCGGCGCCCTGATCACCGATGTGCCCGAGGGGCCTGCGCGTGAAGCGGGGCTGAAAACCGGCGACGTGATCAAATCCTTCGATGGTGTCGAAGTGGTCGATACCCGTGGTCTCGTCCGTCAGGTGGGCAACAGCCCCGTGGGCGCGACGGTGCGCGTGACCGTGCTGCGTGACGGCAAGACCCAGACCATCAAGGTCGTACTTGGCCGCCGCGAAGAGGCTGATGGTACGGTTCCTGCCGGTATGGATGACAACGCCGATGAGGGGGCCGAGGCCGAGCCGCAGTCGACCATGCTGATGGGCCTGACCCTGATGCCGCTGACAGACGAGCTGCGCGCGGAGCTTGGGGCCGATGACGATATGACCGGCCTTGCCGTGACGGATGTGGATCAAACATCGGAGGCCTTCGAGAAGGGCCTGCGCATGGGCGATATCATCACCGAGGCCGGGCAGGAGCAGGTGTCGAGCATTGCCGATCTCGAAGCTCGGATCGCCGCGGCGAAAGAGGCGGGCCGCCGCTCTCTGCTGCTGTTGGTCCGCCGCGGAGGCGACCCACGCTTCGTGGCGCTGTCATTGGCGGAGTGATCTGCCGGAACGGTTCGGAAAGGGCGCCTGCGGGCGCCCTTTTTCGTTCCGGGCTCAGCCCTCTTGCCGGGGCACTGCGACCAGCCCGAGCGCCCGGGCGGTGGTCAGCGACAAGACCTCGCTGTTCGGCCCCTCTTGGGCCTGATAGCGGCGGACGGCTGTCCGAGTTGCCCTGTCCATCTCGCCGGAGATCGGCCCCGCGTAGAACCCGCGCGCCTCTAGCGCCCGTTGCAGAGTGCTGTTGAACTCGGGCGTCAGCACATCGGGGCAGGGCGTTTCGAACCAGTTGTCGACACGCGCGCGCACAATCTCTTGCCGGGTCTCTGTCTTGTAGACGGGCGGTTTGGCGATGCTGCCATCGGGGTTCATCTTGGCCGGGGTCACTTCGACCTGTTCGGTCACCGTCTCGATCACCGCAGGGCTGACCGTGCGGCCCCAGCAGCTCCCTTCCGGCGCGCCTGCGGGGCCGTTGCGGGTGGCCTCTAGTACCCCCGGCTCAGGGCGGGGCGTGGCCGGTGCCGTCGTCTCGCAGCCCGCCAAGGCCGCGACGGCCAGCAGCAAAGCGGCGCAGCGCCGCGCGGTTCTGGGGGGGAGGGGCTGTGTCATGCCGGTCTCTCGGGCTCGCCTGTTGTTCGCGGGCAGACTAGCCGGATGCGTGGGCCTTGCCCACCGCAATGTCGGGCGCGCCGTGACCTCGCGAAAAGGGGGCTGGAACCGGCTGCAATAGCCCGTTAAACAAGGCCGAACTTTTAGGACGAAAGGGCATCATCATGGCCAAAATCACCTATGTCGAACACTCCGGCACCGAACATGTGGTCGAGGTGGCCAATGGTCTCACCGTCATGGAAGGCGCACGGGACAATAACATTCCCGGCATCGAAGCCGACTGTGGCGGGGCCTGCGCCTGCTCCACCTGCCATGTCTATGTCGATCCGGCCTGGGCCGAGAAACTGCCGCCGATGGACGACATGGAAGAAGACATGCTCGACTTCGCCTTTGAGCCCGATCCCGCGCGGTCGCGTCTGACCTGCCAGATCAAGGTCACCGATGCGCTGGACGGTCTGCGCGTGCAGATGCCGGAAAAGCAAATCTGATGCGGGCGATCGGCGCGGCACTGCTGGCGCTGATTGCAACAGGTGCGGCGGCGGAGACGATCACCGCCGCGCATTACATCGCGCCCACCGGGCGCTACGCCCATGGCATTCTTGGCGACGCGCTGGAATGGGGCGGCTTGCAGGTCTCTCTGACAGACGGCGGTGCGCGGCGCTTCCATCTGCCGCGCGACCATGTTTTCGAGGATATCGCCCCCCGGCTCGTGGATGTGACCGGCGATGGCGCGCCCGAGGTTCTGGTGGTCGAGACCGACGTGAATCGTGGCGCGGCGCTGGCGATCTACGGCCCCGGGGGCAAGATCACCGAGACCCCGCATATCGGCCAAAGCAACCGGTGGCTCGCCCCCATAGGTGCCGCCGATCTGGATGGCGATGGCGCGATTGAGAGCGCCTATGTCGACCGGCCGCATCTGGCGCGGGTGCTGCGGGTCTGGCGCTTTGCCGATGGGCATCTTAGCGAAGTCGCGCAAATGACGGGGCTGACCAATCATCGCATCGGAGAGCGGCATATCTCAGGCGGTCTGCGCGATTGTGGGGCAGGGCCGGAGATGGTGCTGGCGGATGCCGATTGGCAGCATGTGGTAGGGGTGCGCATGTCAGACGGACAGCTTGCACGCCGCGATATCGGGCCCTTCGCGGGGGCCGAGAGCTTTGCCAAGGCGCTGGTCTGTGAATGAGGGGCGGCTGCGGCTTTGATAGAGCCGCCATCCGTCAGTTCAGCGCGCGCCAGCCGATGTCGCGGCGGCAGAACCCTTCGGGCCAATCGATTCCATCGACCATCGCATAGGCACGCTCTTGCGCCTCGGCCAGCGTGGCCCCGCGCGCGGTGACGTTCAGCACGCGCCCGCCATTGGCCAAGATCGCCCCGTCCTGCGCCTTGGTGCCCGCGTGGAACACCATATTCGCGCTGTCCTCTGGGAGGGCGGAGAGGCCCTTGATCTCACTGCCCTTTTCATAGTCACCGGGGTAGCCTTTGGCGGCCATCACCACGGTCAGCGCGTGATCTTCGGCCCAGGTCACCTGCATATCGGCCAGCGTGCCCTTAGCGCAGGCCTGCATCAGGTCGAACGCCTGCGCGCCGAGGCGCATCATCAGCACCTGACACTCCGGGTCGCCGAAACGGACATTGTATTCCACCAGCCGCGGCTTGCCGTCCTTGATCATCAGGCCAGCGTAGAGCACGCCCTGATAGGGCATTCCGCGCTTGGCCATCTCGGCCATACAGGGGCGGATGATCTGATCCAGCGCGCGTTCGGCGATCTCGTCGCTCAGCACCGGGGCGGGGGAATAGGCGCCCATGCCGCCGGTGTTGGGGCCGCTGTCGCCTTCGCCGATCCGCTTGTGGTCTTGGGCCGTGCCGATGGGCAGCACCGTCTCCCCGTCGCAAAGCACGAAGAAAGACGCCTCTTCGCCTTCCATGAACTCTTCGATCACGACCTCGGCACCCGCCTCGCCAAAGGCACCGTCGAACATCTCATCCACGGCGGCCAGCGCTTCGGCGTCACTCATGGCGATGATGACACCCTTGCCCGCCGCCAGACCGTCGGCCTTGATCACAATCGGCGCGCCTTGCTTTTCGACATAGGCGCGGGCGCTGGCGGCATCGGTGAAATGGCCATAGCCCGCCGTGGGTGCCGCGCAGGCGTCGCAGATTTCCTTGGTGAAGGCTTTGGAAGCTTCCAGTGCCGCCGCTGCTTTGGAGGGGCCAAAGACATCGAAACCCGCCGCGCGCAGATCGTCGCCCACTCCTGCGGCAAGGGGCGCTTCGGGGCCGATGATGACGAAATCGATGTTATTGCCCTCGCAGAAGGCCACAACCGCCGCGCCATCCATGATGTCGAGCTTGGCGCATTGCGCGATGGCCGCGATCCCCGCATTGCCCGGTGCCACGATCAGCTTGTCGCATTTGGGGTTCTGCATGACCGCCCAAGCAAGTGAATGTTCGCGGCCACCGCTGCCGAGGATCAGGATATTCATGCCGCGCACTCCCTTGGACTTCGTTGCTCCGCGTTCTAAGCTGGGGGACCCACAGACACAAGGTGCCCAGATGGTTCTGTTCGACGACCCCGCCCCCGGTGGCAACAGCCCCGAATTCACGGTGACCGAGCTTTCGGGCGCGATCAAACGGGTGATCGAGGGGGAGTTCGGACATGTGCGGATTCGCGGTGAAGTTGGCCGGGTCAGCCGCCCGCGTTCGGGGCATGTCTATCTCGACCTCAAGGATGACCGCTCGGTCATCTCGGGCGTGATCTGGAAAGGCGTGACCGCGCGGCTTGAGACCCAGCCCGAAGAGGGGATGGAGGTCATTGCCACCGGGCGCATCACCACCTTTGGCGGGCAGTCGAAATACCAGATCGTGATCGAGGACATTAAACCGGCGGGCATGGGCGCGCTGATGGCGCTGTTGGAGAAACGCAAGGCAGCGCTGGCGGCCGAGGGGCTGTTCGCCCCCGAACGCAAACGCCCGCTGCCCTATCTGCCTGAGATCATCGGGGTTGTGACCTCGCCCTCCGGTGCCGTGATCCGTGACATTCTGCACCGGCTGCGGGATCGTTTCCCGCGCAAGGTGCTGGTCTGGCCGGTCGCCGTACAGGGCACGAAATGCGCGCCAGAGGTGGTGCGCGCGATCGAAGGTTTCAACCGGCTCACCCCCGGTGGCGCATTGCCCCGGCCTGAGTTGATCATCGTGGCCCGTGGGGGTGGCTCGGTCGAAGACCTCTGGGGTTTTAACGAGGAAAGCGTCGCGCGCGCGGCGGCGGCGTCGGACATCCCGCTGATCTCTGCCGTGGGGCATGAGACCGACACGACGCTGATCGACTTCGTCTCGGACAAGCGCGCGCCCACGCCGACGGCGGCGGCGGAATTGGCGGTGCCGGTGCGGCATGAGCTGGCGGCATGGCTGGAGGGGCAGGGCGCGAGGATGCGTCAGGCGCTGAGCCAAGGGTTGACCCGTCGCAGCCAGCGGATGCGGGATCTGGCGCGGGCCTTGCCCCGGGCCGACACGCTGCTGGAGGGGCCGCGCCAGCGTCTTGATCGCGGGGGGGAGAAACTGGCCCCCGCGTTGATTGCGGGCGTCCAAGGCCGCCGCGTCAAGCTGGCTGATATGTCTGGCGCTCTGCGCCCCGGCACCCTGCGCCGCCAGTTGGAGGCGGATCGGCAACGTCTGGCGCAGCTCTCGGCGCGGCTCGACCCCGCGTGGCAACGCAATCTGGCCGGACAGCGCGAGCGGCTGGCCGTGCGGATTGACCGGTTCCACCCCGAGGTGCTGCACCGTCAGATCCTCCGCCGCCGGGAGCGGCTTTTGGACCGCACGCAAACCTTCCGCCCCGAGGTTCTGCGCCGCGACCTCTCGCGCCAAGACCAACGGTTGAAAGAGGTGCTGGCCCGGCTGGCGCGCGCAGGCCGCGCCGATCAGGACCGCCGCCGCCGCCAGATCGACGCGATGGGCCGCACGCTCGGCACGCTCGGCTATCGCGAAACGCTCGCCCGTGGTTTCGCCGTGGTGCGGGGCGATGGTGATGTGGTGACCAGTGCGGAGGCTGCCAAGAAGGCGGCGCATCTGGAGATCGAATTCGCCGACGGTCGGCTACCGGTCAAAGGCGAGGGCTGAACTGGCCTAGACCCCGACCTCCGGCCCAAGGCACAGCAGCGGCTCGGTCATTTCCCGCGCCTCATAGAGCGCGGTCTCGGACGGGTCATTCTCGAACCGCGCGACCAGCCCGGTCGGGCTTTCGGTAAAGCTCCAGCATTGCGGGGCGAGGTCGTCTTCATAGACAAAGCAGATCAGCCCATCGGCCTCATACCAGCGCCCCTCTTTGCAATGGCCATCCAGAAAGGACCACTGCACGCGCCGGTTCTCGTGATAGATTTCCGCCCCATAGGGCGCGCCGGACTGGCCGAAATAGAGCGTTTTTCCTTCCGTATAGGCTTCGAACTCCGCCGCCGACATCTCGGCCAAGGCAGGCAGCGGAAGGAAGGCGCAGATCAGGGCGAGGGCATGTCTCATGCTCTCAGCCTGCCAGAAGCCCGCGCGCCGCGCCAGCGGGATCAATGCTGGCCCCACCGGGCGAGGCGGCGGTCCATCACCCGCCGCCAGAGCGGGGGGACAAGGGCGATCACCGCCATGACGGGCAGGGAATAGGGCAGTTTCGGCATCTCCTGCGTCACTTCCAGCGCCGGAAAAGCGCGGGCGGGGCGCATGTGGTGATCCGAATGGCGCGGGGCATTCAGCATCATTGCGGCGGAGTACCATTTGGGCGCGTTCCAACTGTGCTGCGGGCCTATCGGCTCAAACCGGCCATCGGGGCGCTGCTCTCGTCGCAGCCCATAGTGCTGCACATAGTCCGACAGCAGCAGTTGCATCTGTGCATAGGCTGCCAGCCCGATATAGGCGAGCAGCCCGGCGACCCCGCCCAGCAGCAGCGCCGTGAGCAGCGCCAGCGCCGCGCCAGTGAGGTAGAGCGTGTAAGGGTGCAGCCCCTGCGCCCCCGTCTTGCGCGCCCGCTGCGCGCTGTCGGCCTGCCACCCGGCGCGAAACTCCCCCCAGCTTGCGCTCAGCAGAAACCGCCAGAACCCCATGCCCTTGGGCGCGGAGTTGGGATCAGCCGGGGTGGCGGCGGCGGGATGATGTACCCGCAAATGGGCCGAGACGTGATGCCCGTGCAGCAGCGAGATATAGATCGCCGTGCCGATCCGCCGGCGCAGGCGGCGGCTGGCGTGGATCAACTCATGGGCGTTGGAATTGCTGATCTGGCCCAGAAACAGGCCAAGGGCGGCAAAGATCAGGGCGCGGTCCAACGCCTCAAGATGCGGGGCTGCGCCAATCGCCCAGACCCCGAGCGGCAGCAGCAGGAAATGCGCGGCGGCCAAGGTCAGCGTCAGGGCGCGGCCTGAGCTATCGGAAAGACGCAGCGCGCGGCCCAACCGGTCCATAAAGGCGACATGCACCGTGATCGACAACAGCGCCAGCACGGGCCAGACCCCGCCCCAGAGGGCGGCGGCGGCGATCAGCACCGCCGGTGTCAGACTTGCGATCACATACCACAGCATGCGTTTTCCCCTGCGACCCCGGCCAGTCGGCCCGGCCCCCGTATTCTGCCCGCCGCAGGGGCCGCGCACAACGCAAACACCCGCGCGATTGTCGCTTTTTGATCGCGCCTAGGGCTTTGGATTTGTTACCAAGGCGGAAAGCAAGGCGGGGGGAGAGACATGGCGCTGGACGATCACGGGAAGGCTGCGGCGGGGGAGCCGCGAAAGGGCGTTTGGAAATCCGGCAAGGGCAAGGGGCGGCATCACCCCAAGGGGCGACAGTTGCAGGATACGGCGTGGGAGGAGGTCCGCGCGCTGTTGGGCGACCGCCCGCGTGCCCGCGATCTGCTGATCGAGTTTCTGCATCTGATCCAAGACCGCTTTGGCCACTTGTCGGCCGCGCATCTGCGCGCCTTGGCCGAAGAGATGCGCCTGTCGATGGCCGAGGTCTATGAGGTCGCCAGTTTCTACGCCCATTTCGACGTGGTGAAAGAGGGCGAGACCCCGCCGCCCGCGCTGACCATCCGTGTTTGCGATTCTCTGTCTTGCGAGCTGGCCGGGGCGCAGGCCTTGAAAGCTGCGTTGGAGGAGGGGCTGGACCCGACCGAAGTGCGCGTCCTGCGCGCGCCCTGCATGGGGCGCTGCGACACGGCGCCGGTGCTGGAACTGGGACATAACCATATCGACCATGCGACGCCCGAGAAAGTGCTGGCGGCCATTGGCGCCGGAGATACCCATGCCCACCTGCCCGACTATGAGGCTTACGAAACCTACGCGGCGTCAGGGGGTTACGACGCGCTGTTGAACCTGCGTCAGGGGGGCGATTGGGAAGCGGTGCAGGAGCAATTGTTGCAGGCTGGGCTGCGCGGTCTTGGCGGGGCGGGTTTCCCCTCGGGCAAGAAATGGGGCTTCGTGCGCGGCAACCCCGGCCCGCGTTATCTGGCGGTGAATGGCGATGAGGGCGAGCCGGGCACCTTCAAGGACCGCTGGTATCTCGAACGCAGGCCGCATCTCTTCCTCGAAGGCATGTTGATCGCCGCTTGGGCGGTGGAGGCGGAGAAAGTCTTTCTCTACATGCGCGATGAATACCCGGCGGTGCTGGAGATCCTGCGCCGTGAGATTGCCGCTCTGGAAGGTGCGGGCCTCATCGCGCCCGGCTATGTCGATCTGCGCCGCGGGGCGGGCGCCTATATCTGCGGCGAGGAAAGCGCCATGATCGAAAGCATCGAAGGCAAGCGCGGATTGCCGCGCCACCGCCCGCCCTATGTGGCGCGCGTGGGTGTCTTTGGCCGCCCGACCTTGGTGCATAACGTGGAGACTCTGCATTGGATCGCCCGCATTTGCCGCGAGGGGCCGCAGGTGTTGAACGGGGTCGAAAAGAATGGCCGCAAGGGGCTGCGGAGCTATTCCGTTTCGGGCCGCGTGGCGCGCCCGGGGATGTATCTGCTGCCCGCAGGCTCGACCATCACCGATATCATCGCGGCGGCGGGGGGCATGGCAGAGGGCCATCTGTTCAAAGCCTATCAACCGGGTGGGCCGTCCTCGGGGCTGTTGCCCGCGTCGATGGCGGATCTGCCGTTGGACTTTGACACGTTGCAGCCACATGGGGCTTTCATCGGCTCGGCAGCGGTGGTTGTCCTGTCGGAACACGACAGCGCGCGGGCAGCCGCCCTCAACATGCTGCGGTTTTTCGAGGATGAAAGCTGTGGCCAGTGCACGCCCTGCCGGGTCGGCTGCGAAAAGGCAGTGAAACTGATGCAAGAGGACCGATGGGACCAAGACCTGCTGGAAGAGCTGTCGACCGCCATGGTCGATGCCTCGATCTGCGGGTTGGGGCAGGCGGCGCCGAACCCGATCCGGCTGGTGATGCAACATTTCCCCGATGAAATCTAACCCCGCCCCCTCCCGGCGGGCTTGATCTGCCCGGGCGCCCTTCCATCTGCGGGGGCTAACCTATAGATCAAGACGAAACTGCATGGGAGACGCCGATGGCCTTCTTCACGAAGCTCAAGGACCGCTTGTTCAAATCCTCGTCCAAACTCGACGAGGGGTTGGAGGCTATTGTCAGCGATGGCGGCGAGGCAGAGGCCGAAGCCGCCCCCGTGGATGCGGTGATGGACCAGCCCGGCGCGGCCTCTGACGTGATGCCCGACGGGCAGGAGGACAGCGGCCCGATGTTGGCGGCAGAGCGGGAGGCGGAAGAGCCGACCCCCGCGCCTGAACCCGCCCCCGCGCCCGAGACGCTCCCAGAGCCCGAGCCGCAGCCTGCGCCTGAACCGCAGCCTGAACCGACTGAGCCCCAGCCGGACCCCACACCCGTGCAGGAACCCCCCGCCGCTGACCCCGAGCCCACCCCGACCCCGGAGGAAGTTCCCGCGGCGACCGACCTGCGCCAAGCGATGACCCCCGTCGCCCCGGCGCTGGACGAAACCCCGGCAGAGGCCGCCCCCGCCAAACCGGGCATTCTGGGCCGTCTCATGGGCCGCGGTGCCGCGCAGCCCGTGGTGCGCCGGACGCTGGATGACGAGATGCTCGAACAGCTCGAAGAGCTGCTTATCAGCGCCGACATGGGCGTCGACACGGCGCTGCGGGTCACCGCGAATATGGCCGAAGGGCGCTTTGGCAAAAAACTCTCGGTGGCAGAGATCAAACAACTGCTCGCCAGTGAAGTCAGCCGCATCATGGAGCCCGTGGCTCGGCCCCTGCCGCTCTATGCCAAGACCCCGCAGGTGGTGCTGGTGGTCGGCGTGAACGGCTCGGGCAAGACCACGACCATCGGCAAATTGGCCTCGCAATTCCGTGCGGCGGGCAAGAAGGTCGTGATCGCCGCCGGTGACACGTTCCGCGCCGCTGCGGTGGAGCAATTGCAGGTCTGGGGCGAACGCGCAGGCGTGCCCGTGCTGACCGCGCCTGAGGGCAGCGACCCCGCGAGCCTTGCCTTTGACGCCATGGGCCGCGCGCAGGAAGAGGGGGCCGATCTGCTGCTGATCGACACGGCAGGCCGTTTGCAAAACCGGGGCGACCTGATGGAGGAATTGGCCAAGATCGTCCGCGTCATCCGCAAGAAGGATGAGAGTGCGCCGCATAACACCCTATTGGTGCTAGATGCGACGACAGGGCAGAACGCGGTCAATCAGGTGAAAGTCTTTCAAGAGATTTCCGACGTAAGCGGTCTGGTGATGACCAAGCTCGACGGCACCGCTAAGGGTGGCGTGCTGGTGGCGCTGGCGGATCGCTTTGGCCTGCCCATTCATGCCGTGGGCGTGGGCGAGCAGATTGACGATCTGTCGCCCTTTGACCCGGATGAATTCGCCGCCGCCTTGGTGGGCACGGATGGCTAACGACATCTCGGTCGCTGGAGGCGGCGGCCCCGTTCAGTCGTGGGTGCCAAGCTTTCGTTCGATCCAGCGCAGAACGGTGAGAACCAGCACCACGACCCCTGCGGTCAGACAGGCCAACAGGATTTGCCCGGCGCCGCAGGACAGGCCGATGGCACCGGCCAGCCACATCGACGCGCCGGTTGTGATGTTGCGCACCTCGCCGTTCGAGGTGAAAATGATCCCCGCCGCGAGGAATGCGACGCCTGCGGTCACCGCCTCGATGAGGCGCAATGGATCGAAGCGCATCTGGTCGCCATCGCCAAACTCCAGACTGCCAAGCTCTTGCCCGATGATGATGAAGAGACAGGCGGCGATGGCCACCATGATATGGGTCCGCAGACCCGCGGGTTTGTCGCGCCGCTCGCGTTCATACCCGACGATACCCGCCAGAAAGGCCGCCATGAGCAGCCGCGCCGCGGCCACGGTAACCGGCACTTTCGAAAAACTGTTGGTGAGGTCCGCGATCAGGCTTTCAAACATGGAATTTCCGTTGGTGATAAAGGCTTTGAGGTATAAACCTCTCGCCGCCGTGGTGGTTCCGCGATGACCGATTGGATCCTGTCGATCGAAGGCACTCCGGCGGGCCATACCGCAGCTCTGTGGCTCGCGCTTTCGGCGGCCTTTTTGCATGCAGTCTTTGGCGCGCTGCAAAAGGGGCGACATGATCCGTGGCTCACGCGCGGGGCGATCGACGTCTCTTATGGCGTGATGGCGGCCCCCTTCGCGCTTTTCGTCGTGCCTTGGCCCGAGCCGAATATGTGGGTGATCTTCCTCGGCGCTTTCGTGATCCATGTGATCTACAAGCTGTTGCAGGCATGGGCCTATACCAAGGGCGCCTATACGGTGGTCTACCCGGTGGTGCGCGGCACGGGGCCGCTCTTTGCCGTGGTCGGCGCCTATTTGATCTTTGGTGAGCGGTTTAACGCGGTGCAGTGGCTTGGCGTGGCGGTGCTGCTAAGCGGTATCTTCGGCCTTGCCCTCTATAACCTGCGCAATTTGGTCGCCGCGCGCGATACGCTGCACGCAGCGCTCGGGCTGGCGGTGCTGACGGGCTTGTTCGTGGCGCTTTACACCACATATGACGCATACGGCATCCGCGCCACGGCGGATCCTTTCACCTTCCTCGCATGGTTTTTCATGATCGACGGGTTGGTGATGCCGGTGATCGCATGGCGGCGCTGGCACGCGATGGAGAACCCGCCCGAGGTGGCGCCGCTGATGCTGCGCGGCTTTATCGGCGGGATCATCGCTTTTGCGAGTTTCGGGTCGGTCATGCTGGCCACGCGGCTCGACAAGGTGGGCGAGGCGGCGGTGCTGCGGGAGACCTCGACCGTCTTTGCCGCGCTGATCGGGGTGCTGGTGCTGAAAGAAACCGTCGGCCCCCGCCGCATCGCGCTGATGGCGCTGATCGCAGCCGGGGCGGTGATTGTTGAAATGGGCGGCTAAAGGAACAGGCATGTCAGAACCAAGAGAGATCAACCCAATGCTGCGGGCAGGCTTGGAATACGGGCCGGTCTTGGCCTTCCTCGTGGCCTATCTGTGGCTCAAGGATAACACCTATACCTTCAGCGGGACGGAGTATGACGGCTTTATCGTCGTCACCGCGATGTTCGTGCCGCTGCTGGTGCTGTCGACCGGCGCGCTTTGGGCGCTGACGGGCAAGCTCAGCCGGATGCAGGTCGCCACCGTGGTGCTGGTGGTGATTTTCGGCGGGCTCTCGGTCTGGCTGAACGACGACCGCTTCTTCAAGATGAAGCCGACGCTGATCTATGTGCTTTTCGGCGGCCTTTTGGCCGTCGGCCTGCTGCGCGGGCAATCCTATCTGAAATACGTCATGGAAGAGATGATGCCCCTGCGCGATGAGGGCTGGATGCTGCTGACCAAACGGCTGATGTATTTCTTCTTTGGTCTGGCGCTGGCGAATGAGGTGATTTGGCGGTTCTTCTCGACCGATACTTGGGTCTACTTCAAAACCTTCGGTCTCACGGCGGCGATTTTCGTTTTCTTCATGGCGCAGGGCAAGCTGTTCGAAGCCTACGGCGAGAAGAAAGACCAAAGCTGATCCGCTCAAATTTAACGAACGCCCCGCGCGAAACTGTTGACCTGTAGCGTCGCGCGGCGTAATCCACCCCGCGTGGCGATTTGTTACCGGATTGTGGGCCACGTTAAACATGCCGCTAAAAGGTCAGGATGAAAGACCCCTTTCGCTTGGCCGCGTCTGGGGTTTTTTTATGCCCGCGAGGTCGGGCCGGAAGGATGAGATAGATGAGCAACGACCGTCACGCGCGCACCCAAGCGATCCACGCAGGCACCCGCCGCAGCCAATATGGCGAGGTGAGCGAAGCGATCTACCTGACCCAAGGTTTCGTCTATGACAGCGCCGAACAGGCCGAGGCGCGTTTCGAAGAGATCGGCCCGGATGAGTTCATCTATGCCCGCTATGGCAACCCCACGGTCGCCATGTTCGAGGACCGTATCGCCACTTTGGAAGGGGCCGAAGATGCCTTTGCCACTGCCAGCGGCATGGCGGCGGTCTCGGGCGCGCTGATCTCGATGCTGAAGGCGGGCGATCATGTCGTCTCGGCCCGGGCGCTATTCGGGTCTTGTATCTATGTGCTGGAAGAGATCCTTGGCCGCTACGGGGTGGAGGTCACTTTCGTCGACGGCAGCGACCTTTCCGCTTGGGAGGCCGCGATCCGTGAGGACACCCGCGCGGTCTTCTTCGAATCCGTGGCCAACCCCACGCTTGAGGTGATCGACATCGAAGCCGTCGCCAAGCTGGCCCATGCCAAAGGCGCGCTTGTGGTGGTCGACAATGTCTTTGCCACGCCGGTCTTTTCGCGCGCGATTTCGCAGGGCGCGGATGTGGTGGTCTATTCCGCGACCAAACATATCGACGGGCAGGGCCGTGCGCTTGGCGGTGTGGTGCTGGGCAGCCGCGAGTTCATCCGCGGCACGCTTGAGCCTTACATGAAACACACCGGCGGCTCGATGAGCCCCTTCACCGCATGGATCATGCTCAAAGGGTTGGAGACCATCGACCTGCGGGTGCGGGCGCAGGCGGCCAGCGCACAGGAACTGGCCGAGGCGTTGGACGGTCACGCGGCCTTGGCGCGGGTGCTTTACCCGGGCCTTGCGGGCCATGCGCAGAACGCGCTGGCGATGCGCCAGATGGGGGCAGGGGGCACGGTGCTGTCCATCGACCTCAAGGGCGGCAAGGCGGCGGCTTTCGCTTTCCTGAATGCGTTGCAGGTGGGCGTGATCTCAAACAACCTTGGCGACGCCAAGACCATCGTCACCCATCCGGCCACCACCACCCACCAGCGTCTGCCGCAGGACACCAAAGACCTCTTGGGCATCACGCCGGGGCTGGTGCGGATCAGCGTAGGGCTGGAATATAGCGGCGATCTCAAGGCCGATCTGCTGCAAGCCTTGGATGCGGCGGCGCAAGCCTGACCTGATGTGTCGCGGGCGCGGTGGCATTTTGGCCCCGCGCATCATACATTGAGAGCGACAGACCGGAGGGCCGCGCAATGAACATCGTG
This sequence comes from Sulfitobacter sp. 1A15258, assembly GCF_043557045.1. Lineage (NCBI taxonomy): Bacteria > Pseudomonadati > Pseudomonadota > Alphaproteobacteria > Rhodobacterales > Roseobacteraceae > Sulfitobacter > Sulfitobacter sp. 1A15258. The sequence continues at coordinate 61,843 of NZ_JBIFFK010000006.1, forward strand.
ACTGAGATGTCCGAGACACCGGACCGGGAGGCGGCGCAATCCGCGCTCGCCACGCTGCGCGCTTGGGCCGAAACGGCCACCCCGGCCGAGATTGCAGCGCTGGACCCGGCCATGGCGCGGATGCTGGCCCCCGCCGAATATCCCGCCCTTAGCCGCGCCTATCCCGAAGATTTCACCGCGGGCGACAACTACCGCGCCAGCCTGCCGGATCTGCAAAACGGCCCCTCCAGCCTGATCCGCGGCGCGCAGCAGTTGATCCAGCATGTCGGTATCTCGAACTTTCGCCTGCCGATCCGCTATCGCAGCCGCGAGGGCGGGGATCTGCGGCTTGAGACTTCCGTGACCGGCACGGTCTCGCTCGATGCGGAGAAGAAGGGCATCAACATGTCCCGCATCATGCGCAGCTTCTACCGCCATGCCGAAGCGACCTTTAGCTTCGAGGTGATCGAAGCGGCGCTGGATGATTACAAAGCCGATCTTGAGAGCTTGGACGCGCGAATTCAGATGCGCTTTTCCTTCCCAATGAAAATCGGCAGCCTGCGCTCGGGCCTCACGGGCTATCAGTATTACGACATCGCGCTGGAGTTGGTAGAACAGAACGGCGAGCGCAAGAAGATCGTGCATCTCGACTATGTCTATTCCAGCACCTGCCCCTGTTCGCTGGAACTGAGCGAACACGCGCGTCAGACCCGCGGGCAATTGGCGACGCCGCATTCGCAACGCTCCGTCGCGCGGATATCGGTCGAGACACGGGACGAGGGCGATTGTCTGTGGTTCGAAGACCTGATCGAGATTTGCCGCCGCGCCGTGCCGACCGAGACGCAGGTCATGGTCAAACGCGAAGACGAACAGGCGTTCGCTGAGCTTAACGCCGCCAATCCGATCTTTGTCGAGGATGCCGCGCGGCTGTTTTGCGAACAGCTTTTGGCCGATGACCGGGTGGGCGATTTCCGCATCGTCGCCAGCCATCAAGAAAGCCTGCATAGCCACGATGCGATCAGCGTGCTGACCCAAGGTGAGACCTTTGCCGCGCAGAGCATCGACCCCAAGCTTTTCAACACGCTCTTCCACGTCGGCTGACCCCGGACGGCGCGGCAATCGCGCATTGGTTGTTCGCAGCCCGCGCCGCGCCCCTTTGCGGGGCATTCCGCCTGTCTTAGCGCGGAAATGGTGAATGTCGCCCTGTCAGCCCTGCAAGTCCCGACCAGCGGCTATGCGAAAACGTCGGTTCTGCTGCGGCGCAGCATTGCCTATCTAACGGTCATCGAAATACTGGAAATTGCAAAGGCAATCAGATGACCTACCAGAGCACTGCTCACCCCGCCCACTCCGTCTCTCCCCTCGAAGGGCTGTGGCGCGCCGGCGCCGGTCTGCGCCGCTTTTTCGCGGGGATCGGCCATGGCATCATGATGGGCTCCACCGCCCAACGCCGTTTTGAGCAGGTCCAAGGCCTGCAAGCGAAAAGCGACGAAGAACTGGCCGCCATGGGCATCAAGCGTGACGACATCGTTCACCACGTTTTCAAAGACCTCTACTACATCTAAGACGACACGGACCGGGGCCAAATCGCGCCCCGGTCCCGTCTCGGCTTGACAGCGACGAGCGGCCAAGCCAACGCTGCGCGCATGTTGGATATACGACCTGTCGGATATGTCGTGGGCCTTTTGGTGGCCGTGCTCGGCCTTGCCATGATCATCCCGATCTTGGTCGATCTGGCCGAAGGCCGGGGCCAGTGGTGGGTCTTCGTCGAAAGCGCGCTGATCACGACGCTGGGTGGCGGTATGATCGCCCTCGCCAGCGCCAATGGGGTCCGTGAAGGGCTCACCATTCAACAGACATTCATGCTGACCACTGGCGTCTGGCTGATGCTGCCGCTCTTCGGGGCCTTGCCTTTCGTGCTGGGCGCGACCGAGGCCAGCGTGACCGACGCGATGTTCGAGGCGATGTCGGGGCTGACGACCACCGGGGCCACGGTGCTGACCGGGTTGGAAGACCTGCCCAAAGGTCTGCTGATCTGGCGCGGTATTCTGCAATGGCTGGGCGGCATCGGTATCGTTGTCGTCGCCATGGTGTTTCTGCCCGAGTTGCGGGTCGGTGGTATGCAGATCTTTAAATCCGAGTCCTTTGACACATTCGGGAAAATCCTGCCCCGCGCGGGGCAAATCGCGACGCAGATTTCGGTGATCTATCTCTGGCTCACGCTGGCCTGTATGCTAAGCTATCTCGCCCTTGGGATGACCACATTCGACGCCACCGTGCATGCGCTCACCACCGTCTCGACGGGTGGTTTTTCCAACTACGATGCCTCCTTCAGCACTTTCTCCGGCCCCGCCGAATATGTCGCCGCAATTTTCATGATCCTCGCGGCGCTGCCCTTCGTACGCTATGTGCAGCTGATCAACGGCAACCCCGTGGCCCTGCACCGCGACCCGCAGGTGCGCGGCTTTTTCATGACGATGACCTTTCTGGTGGTGATCGTCTTTTTCGTTCTGCGCAGCGGCACGACCTATGAATCCGAGCGGGTCTTGCGCGAAGCGCTGTTCAACATCACCTCGATCATTTCGGGCACCGGCTATGCCTCGGCGGACTATATGCAATGGGGCAGCTTTGCCGTGGCGCTGTTCTTTTTCATCGGCCTGATCGGCGGCTGCGCCGGATCGACCACCTGTTCGATCAAGATCTTCCGCTATCAATTGCTCTTTGCGTCGATCCGCGCGCAATTGCGGCGGATCCGTTCGCCCCACGGTGTCTTTACCCCGCGCTACGATGGCCGCCCGGTGGGGGCGGACGTGCTAAGCTCGGTGATGTCCTTCTTCATGTTCTTCGTCGTATCGCTCGGCCTGATCTCGGTCGCGCTGAGCCTGACGGGGTTGGATTTCGTCACCTCCGTCTCGGGGGCGGCGGCGGCGCTGGCGAACATCGGCCCGGGGTTGGGAGAGATCATCGGCCCGGCGGGGAACTTCAGCAGCCTCAACGACACGGCGAAGTGGATTTTGATCATCGCCATGTGGATCGGGCGGCTGGAGCTGATGGCGGTCTACGTCATGTTCACCGCCAAGTTCTGGCGCGCTTGAAACGTAAAAGGGCGGCGCTGATGGCACCGCCCTTTGTCTTTGTCGCTAGGGGCTGAGCCCCCCGCGTTATTCCCAGCAGCTGACCAAGACGGTCATGCCCTGCGCGCGCAGGGTCAGGTCGCGCGGCGCAATCGGGCCTGTGGCCCCCTGCGCCTGTTTGCTGCCTAGCCCGGCCTCCTGCGCTGCCTTTAGGATCACATCGCCATCGAGGGCAAAGCTCACGTCTTCGGGCAGTTTGCGGTCGGCATCCGGTTGGGGCAGCAACATGCCCACGACGTGGCCATTCTCGTCAAAGACCGGACCCCCGGCATCGCCGGGCTGGGCTTTGACCGAGAGGCGCTTGAGGGTCTCATCCCCGTTCAGCCCCTTGAGGTCCGACAGCGCGCCAAATGTCAGTGTCGCGGCGCTCAGCACGCCCTCGTAGGAGTAGCCCGCGACGGAGATTTCCGATTGCAGGCGCGGGGCCGCGTTGCTGAACTCGGCCACCGCCAGCGGGGCGAGGCGGCTTTCGGGCTTGAGCAGTGCAAGGCCGCGCGCCTCATCGGTGGCGACCACCGTGGCATCGGTATCGGCGTCCAGCGTCACCCGCCCGCAAGAGGCCACGACTTCACTGGTGGTCACGACCGCGCCGTTGTCATCGACGAAAAAGCCGCTGCGGGCGATCTTGGGCTGGCGGATCTGCAAACCGGCGACCAGATCAATCGCCTGCGCATCGCTGTTGCCTGCGCCGGCGTCGAGCACGCCGGGCAGGCGGGTCAGGCTTTTGGACATCTCGGCCACCACGCGGCGGCGGCGGTCTTCGTCCCCGGCGGGCCAGATCAGCGTGAAGCCCTTGATCTGACCGTTCTCCAGCGAGACCTGCGTCTGGCTGATGATGCTGCCGTTCTCGCCGATCAACTCAAAGGAATTGCGCTTGCGCTCGCGCGGGCCATCCAAGGGGACGATCTCAAGCGTTTGCATGATGTCATAAAGGCCATAGAGCGTATTTTGATTGCCCGGCTGGCTGATCAACAAGACCCGCGCGCCGATGTTGCCACTGCTGTCGTAATGGGCAAAGGGCGGCTCGTGGCGGGCGAAGTCGACCTCGGCGGTGGGCATCATGATCTCGATCCCGGCCTTCTCGTCGCGCACCAGTTGCAAGCCCAGCCCGTCGAGCACGGCGTTATACTGCGCCATCAGAGCCGCCCGCTGGCGCGTGGTCAGCACACCGGTCTGCTCATAGCTGTTGGCGCCCTGCCACGCGCGCATGGAGGCACGGGTGCCACGGCCAAAGGCACCGTCAATCGCGGCATCATAAAAGCCCGCCCATTGCAGGGCGATTTGCAGGTCTTTGCGCTCCTGCGCCGAAAGGGCGCGTTCCGAGCGGCGCGCCTCTGCCGGGGTTTCATCCGGTTCCGGCGGCGTGGGGGCCGGGGCGGTCTCGGCCTCTGCGGCTTCGGTTTCACCCTCCGTCCCTGCGGGATCAAGCGGGGTGGTCGTGACATCGGGGGTGCTGCTGCCCGCGGCGGCTTCCTCTGGCGCAACGCCATCCACGCCTACGGGTGCGTCGATCACGCCGGTTTCCAGAACGTTGTCACCCACGGGCCAGAATTGCTGCTGGAACCGGCTGGATTGCTGGATGAAGCTGTCGCGCGGCACCAGACCGTCGCGCACATAGCTGCGCAGCACCAGTTCTGCATCCTCGCGCCGGTAGGGGCCCACGGCGATACCGTACCAACCGCCGCCCAAGGCAAAGCCATTCACGTCATCCAACAGGGTCTCATAGGCGCGCGCCCGGTCCGTGGCCTCGGCCAAGGACGGTTGCGCCTCGATCTGAACCCAAACGACATCCTCTGCCGATTGCGCCCGCGCAAGGCCCGCCCAGGTCAGGCTCAGGGCCAAGAAGATCGCCACGGGGGCACGTAGAATTCGCTTCATCGTCACTCAACTCTCGCAAAACCAAATCCGAGCCAGATTACGCCGGAAAGCGGCGCGAATGCCATGCCAAAGGGGGCGAAATTCTGATAAAGCTGTGATTGACCCCCATGGTTTGCAGACGTAGGAAAGGCGCGCATCATTAAGGGGCAATCACCATGTCTGACGCAGCGCAGAAACCACGCTCTTTCCAAGAGATCATCCTTGCTTTGCAAAGCTATTGGGCGCGGCAGGGCTGCGCGGTGCTGCAACCCTACGACATGGAAGTGGGCGCGGGCACCTTTCACCCGGCCACCACGCTGCGCAGCCTTGGCACGCAGCCTTGGGCTGCGGCCTATGTTCAGCCCTCGCGCCGCCCCACGGATGGGCGCTATGGTGAGAACCCGAACCGTTTGCAGCATTACTACCAGTATCAAGTGCTGATCAAACCCAGCCCCCCCAATCTGCAGGAGCTGTACCTCGGCTCGCTCGAAGCCATCGGCATCGACATGGCGCTGCATGACATCCGCTTTGTCGAGGACGACTGGGAAAGCCCGACGCTCGGCGCTTGGGGGCTGGGTTGGGAGGTCTGGTGCGACGGCATGGAAGTCAGCCAGTTCACCTATTTCCAGCAGGTCGGTGGCCATGACTGCCACCCCGTCTCGGGCGAGCTGACCTACGGGCTGGAGCGTCTGGCGATGTATGTACTGGGCGTCGACCATGTGATGGATATGCCCTTCAACAGCCCCGACGCGCCGATCCCGCTGACCTATGGCGATGTGTTCAAACAGACCGAAGAGGAATTTGCGCGCTGGAACTTCGATACGGCCAACACCGAGGTGCTGCTCGATCAGTTCAATGAGGCTGAGGCGCATTGCAAATTCATCCTCGAACAGCCCGCCGAAGACCCCAAGACCGGCAAGCGCATCGTCATGGCGCATCCGGCCTATGACCAATGCATCAAGGCGAGCCATATCTTCAACCTGCTGGATGCGCGCGGCGTGATCTCGGTCACCGAGCGGCAGGCCTATATCGGGCGGGTGCGGGCGCTGGCCAAGCAATGCGCGGATGCCTTCGTGCAGACCCGCGCCGGCGGCTGGACGCCCGAGGCGGACAGCGCGGCATGAGCGGCAAGATTGTTGGCATCGTGATCCTCGTCTCCGCAGTGATCGCCGGTGCGGCGCTCTATTACCTTCAGATCTACGGCTTTTATCACGATGTGCCCGAGGCTAAGGTTGAACTCGTCTCTTTGACGACGGAGGAGCCGGAGGAGATCGCGGCGGAGAACCTACAGGCCATCGACGCCGACAGTTCCCCGATCCGGTTCCGCGCCTGTTTCGAGCATGACATCAGCCTCGCCATGGCGACCGAGACCTATGAGATGACCGACCACACCGATCCGCGCAACGCGCCGGGCTGGTTTGATTGTTTCGACGCCCCCGCCATCGCGGCTGAGATCGAAGCGGGCAGCGCGCTGACCTTCCTCGGCGGCAAAAACGTGCACTACGGCGTCGACCGGATCGTGGCGCTGACCGACGACGGGCGCGGCTATATCTGGCATGAGCTGAACGACTGCGGTGAGAAGTCCTATGACGGCACCGTGGTGGGCGAGGCCTGCCCGGAACGCCCCGCCGACTGATCTTATCCCCGCGCGCGGACCCTCTCGGCGGAACCTTTTGACGCTGCCGAACGCTTGTCCCCACATAGAACGGGGGCGAAAATGTCAGAGAAAACACATGAGGGGCTGAAATGGGTGATGCGCGCAGGCTACGGCGCGCGCGGGCTGATCTATACGATCATCGGGGGGCTGGCGCTTTTGGCCGCCCTGAAACGCACCCAAGCCTCAGGTACGAAAGACGCCCTCGCGGCGCTGCGGGATGAGCCCTATGGCATCCCCGCTCTCTTTGCCATCGGCATCGGGCTGCTTGCCTATCTGGTCTGGCGTGTGGCCGCGGGCGTGAAAGATGTCGAAGACCACGGCACCGACGCCAAGGGGCTGGTCGCGCGGCTGGGACAGATCACGACCGGGCTGATCCACGGCGGTATCGGCGTCTCGGTTCTCGCTCTGGCGATGAGCGGCAAGAACTCCGGCGGCAGTTCCGCGCAGGATTGGACGCAAAAGCTGATGGCCATGCCCGCCGGGCGCTATATCGTGGCCGCGGGGGCGCTGATCCTGCTGGGCGCGGGGATTTACTACGCCTACAAAGGGCTGAGCGGGAAGTATAAGGGCCATCTGGCGCGCACCCATTTCACCGAAAGCATCGACCCCATCGTGAAGATTGGCCTTGTCATCTATGGCGGAATTCTGGCGCTCGTCGCCTTTTCGCTGGGCTATGCGGCGCTGACGGCCAATCCCGAACAAGCGGGCGGTCTGGGCGAGGCGCTGCAAGACCTGCGCGGCATGGCCTTTGGGCGCTTCCTTCTGGGCGGGGCCGGGCTGGGGCTGATCGGTTTTGCGGTCTATAACTTCGTCGAGGCGGGCTACCGCGTGGTGCCGAAATTCTCCGACCCCGATATCCGCACCTTGTTGGATTAAACGCGGGGCGGGGGGCTAGACCCTCCGCCTAGCACTCGTTATCCAAGCCCCCGATGAGACGCCGCCGTCGCGGCAAGAATTGGGGGCCGCCCGTGCCAGATCTGCTGATTGAACTTTTTTCCGAAGAAATTCCCGCGCGGATGCAGAAGCGCGCGGGCGAAGACCTGCAAAAGCTGGTGACCAACGGTTTGGTCGAGGCCGGTCTGACCTATGGCTCCGCCGCCGTCTTCACCACCCCGCGCCGCCTGACGTTGGCGCTTGGCGACATGCTCGCCGCCAGCCCCCGACAGGTGGAAGAGCGCAAGGGCCCCAAGGCCGACGCGCCCGAGAAAGCCATTGAAGGTTTCCTGCGCGGCGCGGGTCTGACCCGCGACCAGCTTGAGGAACGCGATACGCCCAAGGGCAAGGTGCTTTTTGCCAAGATCGAGAAGCCGGGCCGCCCCGCCGCCGAGATCGTGGCCGAGGTGCTGGAGCAGACCATCCGCAACTTCCCCTGGCCCAAGTCCATGCGGTGGGGCAGTGGTAGCCTGAAATGGGTCCGCCCGCTGCATTCCATCCTCTGCGTGATCAGCGACGAGGCCGGGGCCGAGGTGGTGCCGCTGACCATCGACGGGATCACCGCCGGGAACACCACGCGCGGGCACCGTTTCCTCGCCCCCGACGAGATCGAAGTCGCGGGTTTCGAGGACTATCAGGACAAGCTCAGCCGAGCCTTTGTCGTGCTCGACCCCGCCGCGCGGGCCGACACGATCTGGCATGACGCCACCAACATGGCCTTCGCCGCCGGGCTGGAAGTGGTTGAGGACGCAGGGCTTCTGGCCGAAGTCGCGGGCCTCGTGGAATACCCCGTCGTGCTGATGGGCCGCATCGGTGAGGATTTCCTCGGCCTGCCGCCGGAAGTGCTGCAAACCTCGATGAAAGAGCATCAGAAGTTCTTCTCGGTCCGCAATCCGAAGTCGGGGCAGATTGAGCGGTTCGTCACCGTCGCCAACCGCACCACCGCCGACGAAGGTGCCACGATCCTCGCCGGGAACGAGAAGGTTTTGGGCGCGCGGCTGTCGGATGCCAAGTTCTTCTGGGACAACGACCTGCGCAGCGTCACCACCGGCGCGGGCATGGAGACTTGGGTCAAGGCGCTGGAAAACGTGACCTTTCACAACAAACTCGGCACGCAGGCCGAGTTGATCGACCGCATGGCGACGCTCTCGCGTGAGCTCGCCCCGCTGGTAGGTGCTGACGCTGACGAGGCCGAAAAGGCCGCTCGCGTCGCCAAGGCCGATCTCAGTTCCGAAATGGTCTATGAATTCCCCGAGTTGCAGGGCCTGATGGGCAGCTATTACGCACGCAAGGCGGGGATGTCGGATGCCGTGGCCGATGCGGCCAAAGACCATTACGCGCCGCTCGGGCCATCCGATGGCGTGCCGACCGCGCCGGTTTCCATCGCCGTGGCAATGGCCGAGAAGATCGACAAGCTCACCGGCTTCTGGGCGATTGATGAGAAACCGACCGGAAGCAAGGACCCCTTCGCGCTGCGCCGTGCGGCTTTGGGTGTGATCCGGATTTTGGTGGAGAATGATGTGTCGCTGTCGCTGAACGACGTGCTGGGCCAAAGCGCCGAGATCGTCGGCGACCGTGACGCGGGCCGGGCCGATACCGCCGACATTCTGGGCTTCATCCACGACCGCCTGAAAGTCTACCTGCGCGACCAAGGCATCCGTCACGACGTCATCGACGCCTGCATTGCCATGGAGGGCAGCGACGACCTCACGCTACTGGTCAAACGCGCCCGCGCCTTGTCGGAGACGCTCAAAACCGACGATGGCGAGAACCTGATCCAAGGCTTCAAACGCGCCAACAATATCCTCAGCCAAGCCGAAGAGGCCGATGGCGTGGAATACTCCTTTGGCGCTGATCCGAAGTTTGCCGAGACGGAGGCCGAAAAAGACCTCTTCGCCGCACTCGACAAGGCAGAGGCCAAGATCACCCCGGCAATGGCGGCGCAGGATTTCTCGACCGCGATGGCGGCCATGGCGGAATTGCGCGGGCCGATCGATGCCTTCTTCGAGGCGGTACAGGTCAACGCCGAGAACCCCACGGTGCGGCGCAACCGGCTTAATCTGCTGAGCCGCATCCGCACGATCTGTAGCGCCGTGGCGGACTTGACCAAACTGGACGGCTGACCCCAGAGGGGGCGAGATCCCTTGCCCCTTCTGCCTCAACCCCTATGCTGCACCGGAACGATTAAGGTGCCGCAGTGCAGAACGATCCCCATACCACGCTGGTGACGCCCACCGCGCCGATTGCCAATACCACCCACGGCGGGCGGGCCAAATGTTTGCAACGTCTCGTGCGGCTCGACCTGCCGGTGCCGCGCACCATTGCGCTGTCCTTTGACGCGGTGCAGCAGATCGCGCGGGGGCAGATGCCCGACGTGCAGGCGGTGGTCGATCAGTTCCCGAAGGGTGCGCTGCTTTGCGTGCGGCCCTCCAGCCAAGACCCCGATTGGGGCGGGCCGGGGGCGGTGCTGAACATCGGGATTAACGACGCGCTCTTCGAAAGCTACGCGGGCAGCATTGGCGAAGGGCCCGCGGCGGCACTTTATTCGCGTTTCGTGCAGTCCTACGCGGTCAACGTGGCCCGTCTCGACCCGGATATGTTCGACGATGTGAATGGCGATGGCCGCGCGGCGCTGATGGAATCCCTGCGTGCCTATGAGGCCGAGACCGAAGAGCGTTTTCCCCAAGACCCGGCAACGCAACTGGCGGCGGTGCTGCGCTCCATGGCGCGGGCGTGGAACGGCACCTCGGCGCGGCTGCTGCGGCAGGCCAAGGGCGCGCCTGCGGATGCGGGGCTGGGGCTGGTGGTGCAAGAGATGGCCTTTGGCGTGGGGCAGGGGCAATGCGGCTCGGGCGTGTTGCAACTGGTCGACAGCGACACCGGCCTGCCGCAGATCACCGGGCGCTATCTGAGCCAGAGCCAAGGCCGCGACGCGCTCGAAGGCGATGCGGCGGCGATGTATCTCACCCGCGATCCGCGCGGGCCATCGCTTGAAGAATTGGTGCCCGAAGCCTTTGCCGAATTGAAGGACCACGCGGCGCTGATGCGCAAGAGGCTGCGCGCCGAGATGCAGGTCGAATTCGTGATCGATCAGGGCAAGCTGCATATCTTGGACGGCGTGAAGGTCGCGCGTTCCTCTCGGGCTGCCGTGCGGATCGCCGTGGCGCTGGCCGACGAGGGGATCATCAGCCGCGAGGAAGCACTCATGCGGGTGCAGCCGCGCACGCTGTCGGAACTGCTGCACCGCCAAGTCGATCCAAGCGCCAAGCGGGACGTGATCGGGCGCGGCATCGCAGCCAGCCCCGGCGCGGCCACGGGGCGGATCGTCTTTTCCGCCAGCGACGCGCAGGCAAGTGCTGCACGGGGGGAGCCTTGCATCCTTGTCCGGCGTGAGACGTCGCCCGAGGATATTCGCGGCATGCATGCCGCCGCCGCCGTGCTGACCGAACGCGGCGGCATCACCAGCCATGCGGCGGTGATCGGGCGCGGCATGGGGCTGCCTTGCGTGGTCGGCGCTTCAAACATGCGCTTTGTGGTGACCCAACGGCAGATCATCGCCCCCGATGGGCGGGTCTTTGTCGAGGGGGATCAGGTCACCGTCGATGGCTCCACCGGGCAGGTCTTGGCGGGGGCTGCCAAGATGCAGGAGGCCGCGCTTGACGATACCTTCAACCGCCTGATGGGCTGGGCCGAGGATGTGGCCGATATCGGCATTCGCGCCAATGCCGACACGCCGACCGACGCGCAAACCGCGCGCAACTTCAACGCCCATGGCATCGGGCTGTGCCGGACCGAGCATATGTTTTTCGAGCCGGGCCGCCTGACCGTGATGCGCGAGATGATCTTTGCCGAAAGCGGGGAAGACCGCCGCGCGGTGCTGGAACGCCTGCTGCCCATGCAGCGCGAGGATTTCACCCAGCTTTTCCGCATCATGCAGGGCCAGCCGGTCTGCATCCGCCTGTTCGACCCGCCGCTGCACGAATTCCTGCCTTCCGACAAAGCCGGGCAGCGCGAATTGGCCGAGGCGCTTGGCCTTCAGATGTCCGACGTGACGCGCCGCGTGGCGGCGATGACGGAATATAACCCGATGCTTGGCCTGCGCGGGGTGCGGTTGGGGGTCACCGTGCCCGAGATCTATGAGATGCAGGCCCGCGCGATCTTTGAGGCGACGATCGAGGCCAGTCGCGATGGCGAGCCGGTGGTGCCCGAGATCATGATCCCGCTGGTCAGCGCCCGGCGCGAGGTGGAACTGGTCAAAGCAAGCGTTGATGCCGTGGCCGCCGCCGTGCGCAGTGAGCGCGACGCGAGCTTTACCTACCGCCTTGGCGTTATGGTAGAGACCCCGCGCGCTTGTCTGCGCGCCGATGATATCGCGCCGCATTGCGCCTTCCTCAGTTTCGGGACCAACGACCTGACGCAGATGACCTATGGCCTCTCGCGCGACGATGCGGGGCGCTTCATGTCGAACTACGTGCAACAGGGGGTTTACCCGGAGGATCCGTTCCATGTGCTCGATACCGATGGGGTCGGCGAATTGCTGCAACTCGGGGCGGAAAGAGGGCGCAAGGCGCAGCCCGGAATCACCCTCTCCATCTGTGGGGAGCATGGCGGCAACCCCGAATCCATCGCCTTTTGCCGCGAATCGGGGTTCGATTATGTTTCCTGTTCGCCATTTCGCGTGCCAGTTGCACGTCTGGCCGCCGCCCAACTCGCCATTGCCCACAAGATCGGGTAGGGGCGGCGGGCTCCAGCCCAATTTATACCATAATTCGGCGAGTTTCTGCACATAACGTCTGGTTGGGTTTACCGCCGGGAACCTTTTGGCTATCCGCCCCGCAGCCCTAACAATGATGCGAGGCGCATAATGCGTTTTATCCGGTCGATCTCTTTTGCTCTTTCCATGGCGCTGTGCAGCAGCCCGCTGGCGGTTCAGGCCAGCTCCGAAAGCGCGAGCGATCTTGCGCAGATTGAAATTCAAGGTCTGAAGTCCGCCGGTGCGGCGCGGCTTCAGGAGATGGTCGCACAGCCCGTGTCGGCCAGCGCGACAGATGTGAAATTCTCCACGGCCTGGATCGACAGCCAGCCCAAGGCCGAAGGCAACGCCGAGTTGCAGTGCCTTGCCGAAGCGCTCTATTTCGAGGCGCGCGGTGAGACGGTCAAAGGCCAGTTCGCCGTGGCCGAAGTGATCATGAACCGGGTGAAATCCGCCCGTTTCCCCGGCACGCTCTGTGGCGTGATCAATCAGGGGACGGGGCGCAAGTATCAGTGCCAGTTCACCTACACCTGCGACGGCCACAAAGAGGTCATCAATGAACCGCGCGCTTTTGCCCGTGTCTCGAAAGTCGCGCGTGCGATCATCGACGGCAGCGCGCCGAAGCTGACCAATGGGGCGACCCACTATCACACCACTGCCGTGAACCCCAATTGGGCGCGGGTCTATACCAAGACCGCGCGGATCGGGCAGCACCTCTTCTATCGCCACACATGGAAGACCGCCTCGAACTGAGGGGCGGGATGTGCCTTCGGGTGCTGGTCTGCCGCCGGTGGGCCTGCTAAATGTGCATCGAAGCGCCCCCGGTGGGGCCATTACCCTGATCCGATAGGCGCTGCCGATGTCCGACGACGAAATTCGACTTGCCTTTGCCCACCCTTCCGAGCGGGCAGAGACGATGGCCGGCCCCGAGCCGCGTGATCGTATCTCCCTCCGCGATCATATCGTCGAGGTCGAGATCGGTGCCTTTCAGGCCGAGCGGGACGTGACCCAGCGGGTCTGTTTCAACGTGGTGGTCGAGGTCGCGCCCCTGACGGGTGTGGTGGACGACGATGTCGACCGTATCCTATCCTACGACCGCGTGACCGAAGCCATCGCCGCCGAGCTTGCCGCCGAACGGCTCAACCTTTTGGAAACGCTGGCCGAACGGGTGGCCGACCGTATCTTGATTGAGCCGCAGGCGATGCGGGTCTTCGTGCGGATCGAAAAGCTCGACCGGGGCCCCGGTGCGCTTGGGGTCGAGATCGTCCGCGCGCGGGAGGAGGCGGCAGCGCAGGATGCGGCCCAAGAGGCCCCGCAGCCGCGCGTGGTATACCTCTCCAATGCGGCGATTGCCTCGACGCGTTTGCCGAAATGGCTGGATCGATTGGAAGCGGCGGCGGAGCCGGTGATCCTCTGTGTTGGCCCCTCGGACATTGCCGTGCCACAGGCCGAGGATGAGAAAGCGCAGCGCCACATTGACCTTTTGGCGATCGAACAGAACGCTTGGATGCTTTCAACCCGCGATCCGCGTGGCGCGGTGGTCGGCAGCCGGACGGAGTTAGACTGGGCGATGAAAAACGGCCAGATCAGCATCTGGGCGCCTGCGCGGATCGTGCTCGACGCGGTGGACGGCCCCGCCGCCCCGCCAAGCGCGGCACCCGCCTTGGCCGCTTGGTTCGCCGAGAGTTCATCGGCCTGCGAATTGGTCCTGATCGGCGCGGAGCGGCCCGAGGGCGCGAAGCTGCCGCTACGCCTGCTCGATGTCGGCTGCGCGGAGATCCTGTGATGACCGACTACCACCGCCCCTTGGTTCAAATCGGCCCCGCGCGGCCCGAAGCTGCGCTGACCCTTGCGGGCGGTTGGGGCTGGTTCACCCATGTTGAAGTCCTGTCGCGGGGGCAGAGGGCGCGCGTGATCCCGGCAGATGCGCTCCCCTCCGCCGCGCGAGATGCATTGACCGCGCCGCGCCCGGCCATCGCGGGGTTAAGTTTCGACCGCCCCCGCGTGATGGGCATCCTCAATGCCACGCCTGACAGTTTCTCCGACGAGGGCCGCCATGCCGATCCGCAGGTCGCGGTTGCGGCGGGGGCGGCGATGCGGGCGGCGGGAGTCGATATTCTCGACATCGGCGGGGAATCCACCCGCCCGGGTGCGGAGACCGTGCCGGAGGGCGAAGAAATCGCGCGTGTTCGACCGGTGATCGAAGGGCTGCGGGCGGCCGGGGAGGGGGCGATCAGCATCGACACCCGCAAGGCCGCCGTGGCCGAAGCTGCCGTGGCGGCGGGGGCGGTTCTGGTCAATGACGTGGCAGGGCTGACCTTTGACCCGGCGCTTGCGCCCTTTTGCGCGGCGCGGGGGCTGCCGGTCTGTGTGATGCACGCCCAAGGCGACCCGGCCACGATGCAGCGCGACCCGCGCTATGAGGACGTGCTGCTCGACGTCTATGACTATCTGGCCGAGCGGATCGCGGCGCTTGAGGCGCAGGGCATCCCGCGCGCAAATATCATCGCCGATCCGGGCATCGGCTTTGGCAAGACGCTGGAGCACAATCTTGCGCTGCTCGCGCGGCTGAGCCTGTTTCACAGCCTCGGGGTGCCGATCTTGCTCGGTGCGTCGCGTAAACGTTTCATCGGCACGATCGGCGGCGGCGCGGCGGGAGAAGACCGCGCGCCCGGCTCCATCGCGGTGGCCCTGGCGGCACTGAACCACGGGGCCCAAGTCTTGCGCGTCCACGATGTGGCGCAAACCATCCAATCCATTTTACTTTATCGTTCGGCGCTGGCAGGAAAATAGATATGACAAAACTCTTTGGTACAGACGGCGTGCGGGGCACCGCCAATATTCACCCCATGACCGCCGATATGGCGCTGCGTATCGGTGCCGCCGTCGGGCGCTATTTCCGGCGTGAGAAAAGCGGCGTGCACCGTGTGGTCATCGGCAAAGACACGCGGCTCTCGGGCTATATGTTCGAGAACGCGCTGACCGCGGGCCTTACCAGCACCGGCATGAACGTGTTGCTGCTGGGGCCGGTGCCGACACCGGCTGTGGGGCTTTTGACGCGTTCCATGCGGGCCGATCTGGGGGTAATGATCTCGGCCAGTCACAACCCGGCCAGCGACAATGGCATCAAGTTCTTCGGCCCGGATGGGTTCAAACTCTCCGATCAGGTCGAGCAGGAAATCGAAGCGCTGGTCGCCGAGGGGGTCGAGCCATCGGCGCCGGATCAGATTGGCCGGGCCAAGCGGATCGACGACAGCCGCTTTCGCTATATCGAACGGGTCAAATCCTCTTTCCCGCGGCAGATGCGGCTTGATGGGCTCAAGGTGGTGATCGACTGCGCCCATGGCGCGGCCTACCATGTGGCGCCGATGGCTTTGTGGGAATTGGGCGCGAATGTGATCCCCGTGGGCGTGGACCCGAACGGGTTCAACATCAACGATGGCTGCGGTTCCACCCAGCCGCAATCAGCGGCGGAGGCCGTGGTGGCCAATGGTGCCGATGTGGGCATCTGCCTTGATGGCGACGCTGACCGGGTGATCCTGATCGATCAGAATGGCCGCATCGGCGACGGCGATCAGTTCATGGCGCTGATGGCCGCGCGTTGGGCCGAAGAGGAGCGTCTTGCGGGCAAGGCGCTCGTCGCTACGGTGATGAGCAATCTGGGGCTGGAGCGTTTTCTGAATGACCGCGGTGTGCGGTTGGAGCGGACCGGCGTCGGCGACCGCTATGTGGTGGAGCGGATGCGCGAAGGGGGCTTCAACCTCGGGGGGGAGCAGTCGGGCCATATCGTGATGACCGACTATGCGACCACGGGCGACGGGCTGATGGCTGGGATGCAGTTTCTGGCCGAGATGGTCCGCTCGGGCAAACCTGCCTCGGAACTGCTCTACCAATTCGACCCGGTGCCGCAGCTGCTGAAAAACGTGCGCTTCTCTGCCGGGCAGGCCCCGCTGGAAGACGCGCAGGTCAAAGCCGCCATCGCGCAGGCAGAGGCCGATCTGGCGCAGGGTGGGCGGCTGTTGATCCGTAAATCGGGCACGGAACCCTTGGTGCGCGTCATGGCCGAACATGAGGACGCGGCACTGATGGAGCGTGCCGTCGATAGCGTGGTCGAGGCGGTGAATACGGCGGTGGGCAGCTAAGCTGTTCTACCCGCGCTGGAACAACCGTTTCAGCGCGCCGTATTGGCTGAGCCCGACCCCCGCAAGGATCAGCGCCATCGCGTAAAGCAACGACATTGGCAGCGGCTCTGACAGGACCAGAGCGCCCAGAAGGACCGACCAGACCGGCACTTGGTAGTTCACCAGTGACATGAAGACCGGCCCTGCGGTGCGCACCACATAGACCCGCAGAAACGCCGCGCCGGCGGTGGGGATCAGACCGAGAAAGGCCAGCACGGCCAGTATCTTGGGCGCGGGCAGGGGCGGCGGGCCCTCGCTGAGGAAGGCGGCGGGCAGCATGACCACGGCACCGATCAGCATCAGCACCGTCCCGAGCCCGATCGGATCAACCGAAGGCAGCCGCCGCATGAGGATTGAGCTTACCGCATAACAAGAGGCCGCGGCGACGCAGGCCATACGCCCTGCCGTCTCCATCGCAGCGCCAGTGCTTTCAAAGGCTTGCCCGCCGATCAGCACGACGACACCGACAAAACCGATGACGAAGCCGCCGACCTTGCGCGGGGTCATGCGCTCTCCCGGCAGCAGGAAATGGGCCATGGGTAGGACAATCAGCGCGACGGAGGCCATGGTCACCCCGGCAAAGCCCGAGGTCACATATTGCTGCCCCCATGCGAGTAGCGAAAAGGGCAGGGCCGAGCTGATGATGCCGATGGTCACCAACACGAGGATGTTGGAGGCAGAGGGGCGTGCGGTGAAAAGCGCGAATCCGCGCAGGGCCCAGAGCGCCAGCATCACCACCGCCGCCAACCCGATCCGCGAGGCGGCGAGCCAGAAGGGCGTGATCCCGGTGAGCGCCACTTCGGTAAAAAGGAAGGTGCCCCCCCAGACAAACCCCAAAAGGGCGATCAGCAGCCAGCTTGTCAGCGTGATTTGAGGCGTGGTGTTCATCGGGGCTCCGGCGTAAAGGCAAAGACCCCGGCGCGAGGCCGGGGTCGATGTCGTCTTATCTTTGGGGGAGATTTGGCTCAGTTCTTGGCCTTGTCCACCATCTTGCCTGCGGAAATCCACGGCATCATCTCGCGCAGCTTTTCGCCGACCTGTTCGATGCGGTGTTCATCGTTGATGCGACGGGTCGCTTTGAACGAAGGCTGGCCCACAGCGTTTTCTTGCATGAAGTCACGCACGAATTTGCCGTTCTGGATGTCGGTCAGCACGTCTTTCATGCGCTTCTTGGTCTCGTCGTAGGGCAGAATGCGGGGGCCGGAGACATATTCGCCGTATTCCGCGGTGTTCGAGATCGAGTAGTTCATGTTGGCGATGCCGCCTTCGTAGATCAGGTCCACGATCAGTTTCACTTCGTGCAGACATTCGAAATAGGCCATCTCGGGGGCGTAGCCCGCCTCGACCAGTGTCTCAAAGCCCATGCGGATCAGTTCTACCAGACCACCGCAGAGCACGGCCTGCTCGCCGAAGAGGTCGGTTTCACATTCCTCGCGGAAGTTGGTCTCGATGATGCCAGAGCGGCCACCGCCGATGGCGGAGCAGTAGGAGAGGCCGATTTCCAGCGCCTTGCCGGAGGCGTCTTTGTCGACGGCCACGAGGCAGGGCACGCCGCCGCCTTTGGTGTATTCGCCGCGCACGGTGTGGCCGGGGCCTTTGGGGGCCATCATGATCACGTCGACGCCTTCTTTCGGCTCAATCAGGCCGAAGTGGACGTTCAGACCGTGGGCGAAGGCAATGGCGGCACCCTCGCGGATGTTGTCATGCACGTATTTCTTGTAAGTTTCAGCCTGAAGTTCATCGGGCATGGTGAACATGATCAGGTCGGCCCAAGCGGCGGCTTCGGCGATGCCCATGACCTTGAGGCCTTCGCCCTCGGCTTTGGCGGCGGACGCGGAACCTTCGCGCAGGGCGACGACGAGGTTCTTGGCACCCGAATCGCGCAGGTTCAGCGCGTGGGCGTGGCCTTGGGAGCCGTAGCCGAGGATCGCCACCTTCTTGTCCTTGATGAGGTTCACGTCGCAGTCGCGGTCGTAGTAAACGCGCATGATCTTGTCCTTTGGTTTGTCTCGTTATGGGTCTCACCATAGCGAAGTCGCGCGCAGTAGCCATTGTCATCGCAGAGGTATTTGTGAAAGGATGAAGATAGTTATTCGTGGTATCGCTCTAAAACGGAAAAATCATGCTTGATGATCTGGATCGCCGTATTCTGCGCTATTGGCAGGCGGAGCCGAGTCTTAGCCCCGGGGAATTGGCGGAGCGGTGCAATATCACCTCCGGCAAAGCGGCGCGGCGGATTGCGCGGCTGCAAGATCAGGGGATCGTGCAGGGCAGCGGGGTGGTGATCGATTGGGCGGCGCTTGGCTATGCTTTGGAAGTGTCCTTGCGGGTGACCTTGGACAAAACGCAGGCGAATGCTTTTGATGTTTTCATGGCCGAGGCGCGGCAGGTGCCTGAGGTGATCGAGTTGCAGACCTTTTTGGGGCGGGTTGATCTGCGGCTGTCGATCATTGCGCGGGACATGGGGCATTATCAGCAGATCTACCGCAGTCGCATCCTGACCCTGCCGCATATCGCTGAGATTGAGGCGCTGATGCATGTCGCGCGGATCAAGACGCAGGAGGGGCTGCCGCTGTGATCGAGCTTGATGACATTGACCGTGCCTTGCTGCGGGCGCTGGCGCGGGACGCCAATCAAAGTGCCAGTGCCTTGGGGCGCCGTTTGGGCCTGTCGCAGCCTGCGACATGGCGGCGGATCAAACGGCTGGAGGAGGGCGGCGCGATTGCCGGGCGGCGGTTGCGCTTGAATGCCGAGGCTTTGGGTTTTGGCGTCACGGTGTTTTTGGGCATCAAGCTGGCCACGCGCGGGCGGGTCAGTTTGGAGGATTTCGAGCGGGCGGTTTCGGCCATTCCCGAGGTGCAGACAGTGGAACATGTTTTGGGGCTGTTCGACTATCGTCTGCGGGTCGTGGCGCGAGACCTGCCGGATTTCGAGCGCGTGCTTAGGCGGCGGATCATGACCCTGCCCGGCGCGGGGGAGGTGGAGGCCAATGTGCTGTTGAGCGAAGAGCGCCTGCCGGGGCCGCTTTAGCCGCATTTGCCTTTTGCCGTGGCGGGCCATATGCCTTTGCTTCGAATGATGGAGGAAGAACGATGGCATTGCTCGACACGGTAGACCCTTCGGGGCTTGATGAATTCAGCGTGGTCTTTACCGACCGGTCGCTCAACCACATGTCGGCGGAGTTTCAGCAGGTCATGCGCGACCTCTCGAACTGGCTGGGTGAGGTCTATAACGCCGATGCCGTGGCGCTGGTGCCCGGTGGCGGCACCTATGCGATGGAGGCCGTGGCGCGGCAGTTCGCGCGGGGGCAGGATGTGCTGGTGGTGCGCAACGGCTGGTTCTCTTACCGCTGGAGCCAGATCATCGAGAGTGCCGATTTGACCAATAGTGCCGAGGTGATGAAGGCGCGGATGCAGGGCAATGCCAGCCCCGCGCCCTTTGCGCCCGCCCCGATCGACGAGGTCACCGCCGCGATCCGCACGCAGAAGCCGCAGGTGGTGTTCGCCCCGCATGTGGAGACAAGCTCGGGTATGATCCTGCCGGATGAATATATCAAGGAAATGGCCACGGCGGCCCATGAGGTGGGCGCGCTGATGGTGTTGGATTGCATCGCCTCGGGCTGTGTCTGGGTGGATATGAAGGCGCTTGGGGTCGATGTGCTGATCTCGGCCCCGCAGAAGGGGTGGAGCGCCTCGCCCTCGGCCGGTCTGGTGATGATGTCGGCGCGTGCCGAGGCGCGGCTGAATGAGACCACGTCGGACAGTTTTGCTATCGATCTGCGTAAGTGGCGCGACATCATGAAGGCCTATGAGGCGGGCGGCCATGCCTATCACGCCACCATGCCGACGGATGCGCTGCGCGTGTTCCGCGATACGGTGAAAGAGACGCGGGACTATGGGTTTGACCGGCTGAAAGAGGCGCAGTGGCGGTTGGGCGAAGCGGTGCGTCAGGTCTTGGCCGACCGCGGTGTGACATCCGTCGCCGGAGAGGGGTTCGCCGCGCCGGGGGTGGTCGTGTGCTATACCGCCGATCCCGATGTGCAAAACGGCAAGGCTTTCGCCGCCCATGGCATGCAGATCGCCGCCGGGGTGCCGTTGCAGGTGGGGGAGCCGGATGATTTCCGCACCTTCCGTCTGGGGCTGTTCGGATTGGACAAGCTCTATGACGTCGACGCGACCGTGGCACGGCTGACGGCGGTGTTGGACGAGGTTCTGTAAGACCTTCTGCGCCGCGGTTCAGCGGCGCAGGCCCAGCCCCATTTGCATCAGCATTTTGCGCACCGGGGGCAGGGCGTAAAGCGCGTTGAGCCCCGCCGCGCGCGCGTCTCGGGCAACCGGGCTGCTGGCTTGACTGGCGCGGTTCAGCAAGTCGATGCCCCGGACCCTGAGCGCGATATCGGCGTGGCGGGCCTTGTGATAGGCCTCCAGCATCTCGGCATCGCCGAGGCGTTCTGGCGCGGCGCGGGCGAGCTCCACCAGAGTCGCCATATCGGTCAGCGACATGTTCAACCCCTGTGCCCCGATGGGGGGCAGCACATGGGCGGCTTCCGCCACGAGCGCCAGCCGTTCGGCAGAAAGACGTTTGGCCTCTTGGCTGATGATGGGCCAGAGGGCGCGGGGGCTGGCGAGGGTGAGCGGGCCGAAGAGATTGGCCGACCGCGCGGTCGCCTCGGCCTCAAAGGCCGCGGGGTCGAGCGTGGCGCGGGCTTGGGTTGCGGGCCCATCGTCCATCCAGACCACGGCGGAACAGGGCATGCCATCACGATCCGGCAGGGGTACGAGGGTGAAGGGCCCGCCCGAGCGGTGTACCTCGGTCGAGACATTTTCATGCGGGATCGGGTGGGTCACGCAGAAGGCCAGCGCCTTTTGCCCGTAGCGGCGGGTGGTGACCTCGATCCCGGCGGCCTCGCGCATCGGGCTGTTGCGTCCGTCGGCGGCGATCACGAGCCGGGTTCTGATCCGGCTGCCATCGCTCAGCCCGACACGCGCTTCGCTTTGGCGGGTGAAAAGCGTGGTGGTGCCGGTGCCGGGGCGGAAATCGACGCTGGGCAATTCGTTCAGCCGGGTCAGGATTTCGCGCCGCAGCAGCCAATTGGGAAAGTTCCAGCCGAAGGGTGCGTCAGAGATATCGGCGGCGTCGAACTCGCGGGTCACCCGCGGCGTCGGGTCTTCGCCGCCCGCATCGACGATCCGCATGATTTGCAGCGCGGCGGCATGGGGGGCAAGACGGTCCCAAAGACCCGCGTCCTCCAGCAGGCGCCGCGCCGGTTGCAGCAGCGCGGTGGAGCGCATGTCGGCCCCCTTGGCGGCGCCATCGGTGACGGGCGGGGTGGGGTCGACGCAGATCACATCGAAGCCCGCCGCGCCAAAGGCCGCCGCCGCGGTCAGCCCGGCGATGCCGCCGCCGGAAATCAGGATATCGCAATCGAAGGTCATCAGCCCGCCACCCGTGTTAAGAATTCGCAAAGATCCTGCGTATGGTAGTGGATGTGATCGCCTTCGCCACGTTCCGGGGCCACATGCACCGTGCGCATCCCCAGAGCGTGGGGCGCGGCGAGGTTGCGTGGATCATCCTCGAACATGGCGGCGGATGCGGTCTGGAACCCGTCTATGCCAAAGACCTTGTCATAGGCTGCGGCTTCGGGTTTGGGCAGGAAATCAGCGTGTTCGACACCATAGACCGCGTCGAAAAGCCCCGAAAGGCCGCGGGCCTCAAGTACCCGTTCGGCGTAGGGCGCGCAGCCATTGGTGTAGACGATCCGCCGCCCCGGCAACACGCGAATGGCCTGAGCGAGCAGCGGGTCGGGGGTGAGCCGATCCATCGGGATGTCATGCACCTCGGTCAGGTAGGGGCCGGGGTCGACGCCGTGTTCGCGCATCAAGCCGGCCAGCGTGGTGCCATAGGTCTGCCAATAATGCTGGCGCAGGTGGTTGGCCTCGGCGCGGTCGACCTTGATCGCGCGCATCACCCAATCGACCATACGCGCTTCGATCAGGTCGAAAAGCCGCGCCTCGGGCGGGTAAAGCGTTTGGTCGAGGTCGAAGACCCAAGTAGTGACATGAGAAAAAGCATCGCGCGGCATGGCGCAGAGGTAGGCCGAGACGCGCAGCCGCGCAAGCCCTGCTGGGTTGCGCAAATGGTCGCGGTGAGTAAGGTGGCGCAACTTTCAAGGACTGATAACTGATGCCCGACCCCAAGACCGGCCCGACCGACGCCTATTCGATGATTCTGGAGGCCATCGACATTGGAACCTATCGCCCCGGTGACCGCTTGGTGGAGAGCGAGTTGGCCGAGCGTTTCGGCGTCTCGCGCACGCCGATCCGTGAGGCATTACAACGGCTTGAGACGCAGTCTCTGCTCATGCGCGATGGGCGTAGCCTGATCGTGGCCTCGCTGGATCACAACCAGATGGCCGAGCTTTACGTTGTACGGGGCGAGCTGGAGGGGCTGGCCGCACGTCTGGCCGCGCGCCATGCCACCGCCGAGGAGGTGCGCGTGCTGCGCGAGATGGTGGATGCCGACAACGCGCTGGCGGGCAATCCCAATGCGCTGGCACGGGCCAACAAACGGTTTCACAAGCAGATCCATCTGGCGTCGCACAACCGCTATCTGGTGCAGCAGCTTGACCTTGTACATCGCTCCATGGCCTTGATGGCGACCTCATCGCTCGCGGTGGAGGGGCGCGGGGAGATTGCGCAGGCCGAACATAACCGCATCGTGGAGATGATCGAAGCCCGCGATGAGGATGGCGCGGATGAGGCGCTGCGCACGCATATCTCCGTCGCTTTCATGACCCGGTTGAAGCAGGAAGCGGCCCGGCGCGAGGATGATTTTTGAGCCTTTTGCGCGGTCTCACATAGCGCGGCAGAGTGTGCCCATGGGCGGTTTTGTCCCAAAAATGTGGGCTGCGATAGAGCTCAATCAGCGCTTTGGCGGCGGCCAAGGCGCCTAATGCGAAGTAGAGCGGGCAGGTGATGACCCAAGGCAGCAGATGCCGTTGACCCCGGTTTGAGACCGCGATGGTGGCGGCGCAGAAGTTCAGCAATTCCGCCATAATGAACAGCGCGAAGATCGCCGTCAGGACGGGTGGCGCAAGCCAGTCCGTGACCGGGTGATACAGCCCGAAAAAACTCAGCCACAGAGACCAGAGAAGGGGCGCGAGGGCGAATTGCGAAACCGTGGCGAGAAAGATCGCCTGCACGCCGATGAACCGCAGGGGGCCGAGGTCTTTCAGCAGGGCGCGTGGGCTTTGCATATGGACCGCCCAAGTGATGAGATAGCCCTTCAGCCAACGGGATCGTTGCCGCACCCAAGGCCAAGGGCGGCAATTGGCCTCTTCAAAAGTGGTGGTGCGCATCAGTTCGGTCACATAGCCGCGCCGCGCCAGCCGGAGGCCCAAATCGGCATCCTCGGTCACGTTATGGGCGTCCCAAGCGCCGAGCCGTTCGAGGATGTCGCGCCGGAAAAACAGCGTGGTGCCGCCCAGCGGGACGACCAGCCCCAGCCGGGCCACGCCCGGTAGGACCACCCGCCACCAAGTCGCATACTCGATCGCAAAACAGCGGGCCATCCAATTGCCGCGGCTGTTGTAGAAATCCAGAACCCCCTGCAAACAAGCGGTATTTTCGGGCGCGTTGTGAAAGCGGGTGACAATCTGTTCGATCTGGTCGGGCTCCGGCGCATCCTCCGCATCCCAAACGCCGATAATGCTGCCGCGGCAGAAATCGAGCGCGTAATTCAGCGCGCGGGGTTTGGTTTTAAGCGCGCCGGCATCGGGCACTTCGATCGCGCTGATCCATGGCGGCAAGGAAGTGCGTGCGATGGTCTCACGGGTGAGCTTGTCACTCGCTTCGAGGACCAGAACCACCTCCAGCAGCGATTTAGGGTAGGTGAGCCGTGAAAGCCGCGCGATCAGCGCCTGCGCGATCTCTTCCTCATGCAGCAAGGGCACGAGGACCGAGACACGGGGCAGGCGAAACCCCTTAATCTCTGCGGCATTTGGCAGCGACCGAGTGGGCTTGGGCCGGGTGAGAGAGGCCCAAAGGGCCGCGGCCTTGAGCCCGCTGGTCAGCAGCAGCGTCAGCGCGCCGCAGAGGAGAGCGAGGGTAAGAACGGCGGAGGGGAAGAACATCAGTAGCGCAAAGAGCGACAGCAGAATACCCCGCAGCGCAAACCGCCGTTTCCAGCTGCGCACGCCCCAGTTCCGACAGCTTTCCGCATCCGTGACGCGGGTGGCGGCATGTTCCGCGAGTTCCGCGGCATAGAGCCTGCCGATCTGGGTCTGCACCTGCCGGGGGTCGGCGACGACCAACACCAAGGTTTTCCCACGCTCCCCCAAAGCTTTGCAAAGTTGAGGAAAATCCGCGGGGCGACCGCTGGCCACGAAAAGCCGGTCCCCCAGTTCCAGCCATGGCACGGCACCGAATTGCAGACAGAGACGCGCGGGTATCCGAGCCGCAAGACGCTGATCGCAGGGGCTGCGGGTCAAGTCGACAGGTTGGGCGCCATACTGCCGGGCAAGCGCTTTGACGATGTCATCGGAGGCGACCAAGCCTTCGGTGGCCAGAACTTCGCCAAGAGGGGCGTCGATGCGGCGCTGTAGGTCAAGCCCGTGCAGCAGATCGCGCGGGCCGATGACCCCTGCGGCGATCAAATGTTGGCCCAACCGCATCCGGCGGGCGGGCGCGGTGGCCATCCGCGGCGCTGAGAGTTTCAGGCGAAGGTTGCTCATTCCGTGCCCCGTCGAGGTTCCGGAATGAGACTGGCAGGCGACCGTTAATCGAGAGTTAAAAGTCGCCTGTGCAATCAGTGCATGTAGAAAATTTTACGCGCTGCGCTCGGCCATCGCTTCGCTAAACCGTTCGAACAGGTAATAGCTGTCTTGCGGGCCGGGGCTGGCTTCGGGGTGATGTTGGACCGACCACACCGGGCGGCCATCGACGCGGATGCCACAGTTCGACCCGTCAAAGAGCGAGACATGCGTCTCGCGCACGCCCTCGGGCAGAGATTGCCCGTCGACAGCGAAACCGTGGTTCATCGAGGTGATCTCGACCTTGCCGGTGTCGTAATCCTTGACCGGGTGGTTGGCGCCGTGATGGCCGTGGCTCATCTTAACGGTGGTCGCCCCAAGCGCTAGCGCAAGCATCTGGTGGCCAAGGCAAATGCCAAAGACCGGCAGATCGGTTTTGTCCAAAACCTCGCGGATCATCGGCACGGCATAGGCGCCCGTCGCCGCCGGATCGCCGGGACCGTTGGAGAGGAAGACGCCATCCGGCTCATGGGCCATGATGTCGTCATAGGTCGCGGTGGCGGGCAGCACGGTGACATCGCAGCCCGCAGAGGCGAGGCAGCGCAGGATGTTGCGTTTCGCGCCATAGTCCACGGCGACGACCTTGTGCTTGGCTTCGGTCTGGGGCGCGTAGCCGTCGGGCCATGCCCACCGCATCTCATTCCAGCGATAGGTCTGGGCGCAGGTCACGTCCTTGGCCAGATCCATCCCTTCGAGCCCGGCAAAATCGCGCGCGGCGGCGACCAGCGCTTCGATGTCGAAGTTACCATCCGGGTCGTGGGCGAGGGCGGCGTGCGGCGCACCTTGCTGGCGGATTGCGCGGGTCAGGCGGCGGGTGTCGACACCGCCGATGGCGATGCGTCCGCGCGACGCCAGCCAATCCGACAGCGGCTGAATGTTGCGCCAGCTGCTGGGCGTGGTGGGCATCCATTTGACGACCATGCCCGCGGCGACCGGATCGCCGGTCTCATCATCTTCGGGGTTGGTGCCCACATTGCCGATATGCGGGAAGGTAAAGGTCACGATCTGGCCCGCATAGGAGGGGTCGGTCATGATCTCTTGGTAGCCGGTCATCGCGGTGTTGAAGCACAACTCCGCCACGGTCTGGCCGGTGGCGCCAAACCCCATGCCGTAGAAAATCGATCCATCCGCAAGGGCAAGGCAGGCGGTTGGGCGTGGGCGAGCGGGCGCGGACATGGGGCAGTCTCCGGGCAGAAAGGGGCGGGTAAACGGGTGGCAACCTAATCCCGCGCGGGCGCGGGGTCAATAGGCGGAGGGAAATGAGATATCGTTTCAGAACAGGGGTTTACCTGTGGTCGCCCCCCATTGCTCCGCGCGGAGAGAGCCGCTAAGCTGCGACCCTTGGATTTAGCGAAACACAGGAAACCACCATGTCATTGCGGATGCGCATCTCGGATGCTTTGAAACAGGCCATGAAAGACAAGGCGGCGGACCGGCTTTCGACGCTGCGGCTGATCAATGCCGCGATCAAGGACAAAGACATCGCCGCCCGGGCCAATGGCAAGGATGAGGGCGTGTCGGATGCCGAGGTGCTGGGCATCCTCAGCAAAATGGCCAAACAGCGTCAGGAATCGGCGCGCGCCTATGAAGAGGGCGGACGGCTGGACCTTGCGGAGCGCGAGCGCGAAGAGGTCGAGGTGATCGAAGAGTTCCTGCCAAGGCAGCTCAGCGTCACCGAAACCGCCGCCGCCGTGGATAAGGCCGTGGCCGATGTCGGCGCGACTTCGATCCGCGACATGGGCAAGGTCATGGGGTTGTTGAAAGAGCGTTATACCGGCCAAATGGATTTCGGCGCAGTGGGCCCGGTCATTAAAGACCGCCTGAGCTGAGCCGCGCTTGAGTTGGAAAAAAACAGAGGGCTGGGCCGCAAGGTCTGGCCCTTTTTAGTGTCTGGCCCTTTTCAGTTCCGCAGATGCCGTGCCAGATCGTCGTAAAGCGCGATGCGCTCTTCTTCGCTGAGGAAGGCACCGATCTCAACCTCGCGGCCCTCGCCGCGTAGGGTGACGTAATGCGGCACGGGGCCGTCATCGTCGTATTTCTTCACTTGGGTCCAGTAGCGGTTACAGTCCCAATCCTTGACCTCGCCCTTGGCGGTGGTGTGCACCAGCCGCGCCGTGGTGTCGTCGAGGGTCAGCACCTCTTCGATCTGGCGGGCGCGGTGATTGTGTTGCAAGGCCCAATAGACCGCCCCCAAGGCCAGAAGCACGAAGGGCAGCAGCCCCCAGAGCAGGGCGGTGCCGAGCATGGCAAAAAGCGGAATCATCGCCAGCGTAAAAGTGGCCAGCATGAAGGCCGCAAAACCGCGCGCAGGCAGGGATTGATGCGGCCAAAGGCGCATCTGCTGCGGAGTGGCGCGGGGCGGGGTGGTCCATTCGTAGGGCATGGGATCGCTCAGGCTCAGTCAAGGGCCAAGATAGCGGTCGGGCGGGCAATGGCAATGCGGCGCGGAGCCGCGGGCGGGGTCAATCACCCAGCAAATCCCAGCGGTTTCCGAAAGGATCGCGAAAAACGGCCACTTTGCCATAGGGCTCATGACGCGGTTCTTCTTCGAAGGTCACGCCCGCAGCGGTCAGACGGTCGAATTCCGCCGCGAAATCCTTAACCTTCAAGAACAGCCAAACACGCCCCGCGCCCTGATTGCCGATGGCGGCGCGCTGCGCCTCTCCGTCCGCCCGGGCCAGAACGAACCCCGTCTCGCCGCCGGGCGGGGTGACGCGGACCCAGCGTTTGCGGCCTTGGTCGACGTCCTCGGTCAGTTCGAACCCCATGACGCCGCAGTAAAAGGCGATGCCGGCGTCATAGTCGGGGACGATCAGGGTTATCGCAGAGAGGTGCATCGGCTCGCTCCTGGTGGGGGCGCGGCAAGGGACCGCGCCCGGGGGGTGATTTACTCTAACTCGACGAGCAGGTCCTTCGCATCGATCTGGCCACCGGCCTGCACATGCACGGCCTTTACCACTGCATCGCGTTCCGCGTGGAGGCCCGTCTCCATCTTCATCGCCTCGATGGTCAATATCAGGTCGCCCGCCTTGACCGGCTGGCCCGCCTTCACCCCGACGGAGGCCACAACCCCCGGCATTGGCGCGCCGATGTGGTCGGGATTGCCCGCCTCGGCCTTGGGGCGCTGCACCGTGGCATCCTTGACCAGCCGGTTCGCCACGCGGATCACCCGCGGCTGGCCGTTGAGTTCAAAGAAGACCTTCACCTCGCCATCCTCTCCGGCCTCGGATTCGGCCTGAAGACGGATTTCCAAGGTTTTGCCGGGGTCGATCTCGGCCGAGATCTCCGCCCCCGGTTCCATGCCGTAGAAGAAGGTATGCGTGGGCAGGGTGCGCACCGGGCCATAGATGCGGTGGCGGCCCATGTAGTCGAGGAACACCTTGGGATACATCAGGTAGCCGCAAAGGTCTTCGTCGTCGATCTGCATGCCGTCCAACTGCTCGGACAGTTCCTTGCGAACGGCCTCAAGATCGACGGGTTCCAGATGTTTGCCGGGGCGTTCGGTGTTCGGCGTCTCGCCTTTCAGCACCTTCTTGACGATGCCCTCCGGGAAGCCATTCGGCGGCTGGCCGAGGTTGCCGCGCATCATGTCGATCACGCTGTCGGGGAAGGAGACATCGACATTCGGGTCTTCGACCTGCGCCCGGGTCAGCCCTTGGGAGACCATCATCAACGCCATGTCGCCTACGACTTTGGACGAGGGCGTGACCTTCACGATGTCGCCGAACATCTGATTCACGTCCGCATAGGTGCGCGCCACCTCGGGCCAGCGGTCCTCCAGCCCCATAGAGGCGGCCTGCGCCTTGAGGTTGGTGAACTGGCCGCCGGGCATCTCGTGCAGGTAAACCTCGGAGGAGGGCGCCTGCATCCCGGTCTCAAAGGCGGCATAATGGCCGCGCACTTCTTCCCAGTAATCAGAGATTTCGCGCACGGCTTTCATGTCGATCCCGGTGTCGCGGTCGGTATGTTGCAGGGCCGAAACCACTGTGCCGAGCGTCGCCTGAGAGGTGTTGCCCGAAAGCGCATCCATCGCGCAGTCGACCGCATCGACGCCCGCCTCGGAGGCGACGAGGATGGTGGCCGTGGCACTGCCTGCCGTGTCATGGGTGTGAAAATGGATTGGCAGACCAACCTCGGATTTCAACGCCTTGACGAGCGCGCGGGCTTGGGCGGGTTTCAACAGGCCTGCCATGTCTTTCAGCCCCAGCACATGCGCGCCGGCGGCTTTCAGATCCTTGCCCATGTTGACGTAATACTGAAGGTCGTATTTCGCGCGGTCCGGGTCAAAGATGTCGCCCGTGTAGCAGATCGTGCCCTCGCAAATCTTGCCGGATTCGACGACCGCATCCATCGCCACGCGCATGTTCTCAACCCAGTTGAGACTGTCGAACACGCGGAACACATCGACGCCGGTATTGGCCGCCGTGGCCACGAATTTCTGCACCACGTTGTCGGGGTAATTGGTATAGCCCACCCCGTTGGAGGCGCGCAGCAGCATTTGGGTCATCACATTGGGCAGGGCCGCGCGCAGGTCGCGCAGGCGCTGCCACGGGCATTCCTGCAAGAAGCGATAGGCCACATCGAAGGTCGCCCCGCCCCAGCATTCGACCGAGAAGAGCTGCGGCAGATTGGCGGCATAGGAGGGGGCGACCTTGATCATATCAAGGCTGCGCATCCGCGTGGCCAAGAGCGATTGATGCGCATCGCGCATGGTGGTGTCGGTGATGAGCAGTTGGCGCTGCTGGCCCATCCACTCGGCCACGGCCTCGGGGCCCTTTTGTTCCAAGAGGTTACGCGTGCCCATCTGCGGCTCGCCGCGCAGCACGGGCGGCTTGGGGTCGCGGACATGGGCGGCGGGCAGGGCATGGCCCTTGGTCTCTGGATGACCGTTCACGGTGATGTCGGCGATATAGGTCAGCACCTTGGTCGCGCGGTCGCGGCGTTGCTCGAACTGGAACAACTCCGGCGTCTCGTCGATGAATTTGGTGGTGTATTCGTTGTTCAGAAACGTCGGGTGCTTCAGCAGGTTCTCGACAAAGGCGATGTTGGTGCTGACCCCGCGCACCCGGAACTCGCGCAGGGCGCGGTCCATGCGGGCGATGGCCATCTCGGGCGTCGGCGCCTTGGCGGTGACCTTGGTCAGCAGGCTGTCGTAATAGCGCGTGATGACCCCGCCCGCATAGGCCGTGCCACCGTCGAGCCGGATGCCCATGCCGGTGGCCGAACGGTAGGCGGTGATGCGGCCATAGTCGGGGATGAAATTGTTCTGCGGGTCTTCGGTAGTGACGCGGGTTTGCAGGGCGTGGCCGGTGAGGGTGATGTCCTCTTGCCGCGCCTTGCCCGTCGCTTCGGCCAGCGGTTTGCCCTCGGCGATGAGGATCTGGGCGCGAACGATGTCGATGCCGGTGACCTCTTCGGTGACGGTATGTTCGACCTGCACGCGGGGGTTCACCTCGATGAAGTAGAAATTCCCGGTTTCCATATCCATCAGAAATTCGACGGTGCCCGCGCATTCATAGTTCACATGGGCGCAGATTTTGCGGCCCAATTCGCAGATTTCGGCGCGTTGCTCCTCGCTCAGGTAGGGGGCGGGAGCGCGTTCGACGACCTTTTGGTTGCGGCGCTGGACCGAGCAGTCGCGTTCGTACAGATGGTAAATGTCGCCCTGTTTATCGCCGAGGATCTGCACTTCGACATGGCGGGCGCGCAGGATCATCTTTTCCAGATAGCCCTCGCCATTGCCGAAAGCGGCTTCGGCCTCGCGGCGCCCTTCGCGGACTTTTTCTTCCAGTTCCTTTTCGGACATGATCGGCCGCATCCCGCGCCCGCCGCCACCCCAAGAAGCTTTGAGCATCAGCGGATAGCCGACCTCGGCCGCCTCGGCGCGGATCGCGTCCATGTCTTCGCCCAGCACTTCGGTGGCGGGGATGACCGGCACGCCCGCCGCCATCGCGACGCGGCGGGCAGAGGCTTTGTCCCCCAAGGCGCGCATCGTCTCGGCCCGCGGGCCGATGAAGGTGATGCCGTTCTTCTCGCAGGCATCGACGAATTCCGGGTTTTCCGACAGCAGGCCATAGCCCGGATGGATGGCATCGGCACCCGCCGCCTTGGCCACACGGATCATCTCGTCGATGCTGAGATAGGCCGCGACGGGGCCGAGGCCTTCACCGATGCGATAGGCCTCATCCGCTTTGAAACGGTGCAGGCCCAGCTTGTCCTCTTCGGCGTAGACCGCGACCGTTTTCTTGCCCATCTCATTGGCGGCGCGCATGATGCGGATCGCGATCTCACCACGGTTTGCGATCAGGATCTTTTTAAAATCGGTCACTGGCTGGTCTCCCCTGCTGCTTTTAAAGGCAGCTTAGGGATGCTGCGGTGCAGCGCAAGAGGGCTGTGGCCGTCTTTGTCACATTTCTGCAAGCTTTCCGATCAGAGCGGCGACAGATCAAAGGGGGGAGGGAGGTCGCGCAGGTTCTGCGCGCCCAGCTGTCCCATATTGGCGGTCAGGTCGCGGGCAAGCACATCAATCAGGTGATCGACCCCGCGCGGCCCAAGGGCGGCGAGGGCAAAGTGGAAGGCCCGGCCCAGCATGACGAAATCCGCGCCGAGCGCGAAGGCACGCAGGATATCAAGGCCCGATTCCACGCCGCTGTCAAAGATCACCGGCAGTTTCGTGGCGGCACGAATGGCGGGCAGCGCCTCGGCGCTGGCGGGGGCCGCGTCGAACTGACGACCCGCGTGGTTCGAGACCCAGATCGCATCGGCCCCGGCCTTTTCCATTTTCGTGGCGTCTTCGGGGCGCAGCACGCCTTTGATCACCAGCGGACCCTGCCAGTGGTCGCGCAGCCAATGCAGATAATCCCAATCGGGCGCGGTGCGCAGCAGATAGCCCACATGGGCGGTGGGCGGCAGGTTCGCGGTGGCCGTGCCTTCGGTGTATTTGTCGAGCATTTTCATATGCGGCAGACCCCGGCGGGCCATGCCCATTGCCCAAGCCGGGCGCATCGCAACCTGCGCCATCAGCCGTGGGGTCAATTTGGGCGGGCTGGTCAGGCCCGAACGGGTCTGCCGCTCACGGCGCGAGGCGACCGGTACGTCGACGGTCAGGACCAAAGTCGTGAAACCCGCAGCCTTGGCCCGCGCCAGCATATC
The DNA here is from genome assembly GCF_043557045.1 of Sulfitobacter sp. 1A15258. NCBI lineage: Bacteria > Pseudomonadati > Pseudomonadota > Alphaproteobacteria > Rhodobacterales > Roseobacteraceae > Sulfitobacter > Sulfitobacter sp. 1A15258. The sequence goes on from NZ_JBIFFK010000006.1 coordinate 94,298, forward strand.
GGTCCGAATTTCCGGGTCGCGCGGGGGGTAGAGTTGGAACCAACCATGCGCGCCCAAATGGGGCGCTACATCTTCCGGGCAGGTGGCGGCCACGGTGGACAGGCCAAAGGGAATGCCAGCACGATCCGCCGCGCGGGCAAGATGGGCTTCGGCATCGGGCCAGATCAGGCCGGACATGCCCAAGGGGGACATGCCGAAGGGCAGGGGGAGCTTTTGCCCCATCAGATCGACGCTGAGGTCAGGTGTGAATTCGCCGTGCAACACTGAGGGCATCAGCCCAACGCGGTCTAGGGCCGCGCGGTTGCGGTGTTTGGTGGCCTCCGTCCCGGTGGCGGAATCAAGGTATTCCCAAACGAATTTCGGCAGGCGCGACTGCGCGCGGCTGCGAAGGTCCGAAAGGGCGGGGTAGGTTGCATGTAGGTCCATGGCGGCATTTGCGCCAAAGGGTTGCTGTTTGTCCAGATGGTGCGGCTGCGTCGGAGCCGGGGTGAGGGTGCTGCCGTCCGGGTGGGGCGCCGAGGCGCTACTGCCGAAAAACGGACCGGGCCAGCGGTGCGGCCTCGCTTACCTTTCGCACCGGAGGGGTCGGTAGGTTGTCGGCCATATCGACAAGCGCCGCGATGGCTGCTTCGATTTCGTCGCCTTCACTGGCGCTGGCGTCCTCCATGTCGATCAGATGCACGGTCGGATTGGCCTCAGCGTCCAGCCGTTCCTGCGCGATGGAGCGTAGCTCTTGCATGGTGCTGTCGATGGCGCGGCAGAGCCCGGCCAGCATCCCCGCCGACCCGGTAAGCTTCGCCGGATCGATCAGCCCCTTTTCGGCGGCATCCAGCACCGTCGAGATTTGTTCGAGTTTGAACGAGGATGTCGCCGCGAAATAGCGGACATCTTCAAAAGCGAGGGTATCGCGGTTGTCCCGCTGCACCCGCTCCACAACGATGGCGCTGCCCACCACCCGGTCAAGACCGCGGTAGGATTGCACATGATGCAATGTGGTGTCCCAAATGAGCGGCCCGCGCGGCATATGCAGCATCTCCCGATAGCGGATTTGCCCCGCGTTCGAGACGCAGCGCGCATAGCGTTCATTGACCGCCTCGGCCTCTTCATGGGGCATGAAACTGTGCAGGGGGCGGTTTATCACCTCACTCATCACCATGCCGCTATGCGCCTCATGGGCGGTGTTGAGAGCCAAAAGTTCGAAATGCCCGCTGTCGGCGTTCAATTCCGCAATGAACATCGGCAGTTTGAACCGGTCAATCTCTCGGCGCAGTACCGAAGTATCATCGTTTCTGAACATGAGCGGTTCCTCTCGTTTATCGTTGTGTCAGCACATTGCCGCCAAAGCATTATCAACGGGTAAAGATTTCCCCCGCATTTTAAATTCACCCGGTTTTGCCCGCAGCGGCGCCAAATCGGGACTTGAATATCTTTCGAAAGAACATTTGAGGAACGTCTCTTTATCTCATACCCCGGACGCGCTAGATTGCGGGCATGAGTGATTTTGACGAAATGGACGCCTTTGAGGGCGCCTCCCTGTCCGCCCGCGCCATGGCCGCGCGTCCGCAGCCTTATCTGGAGGGGTTGAACCCCGCCCAACGGGCCGCGGTCGAGACGTTGGATGGCCCCGTGCTGATGCTTGCCGGCGCGGGCACCGGCAAAACGCGGGCGTTGACGGCGCGAATCGTGCATCTGCTCAACACCGGGCGCGCGCGCCCGCATGAGGTTCTGGCGGTCACCTTCACCAATAAGGCCGCGCGCGAGATGAAGACCCGCGTGGGCCAGATGCTGGGCCAGCAGGTTGAGGGGATGCCATGGCTCGGCACCTTTCACGCGATTTGCGTCAAGCTGCTGCGGCGGCATGCGGAATTGGTGGGGCTGAAAAGCAATTTCACGATTCTCGATACGGATGACCAGTTGCGCCTGCTCAAACAATTGGTCGCCGCCGAAGGGATCGACGACAAGCGCTGGCCCGCGCGGATGCTGGCGGGGATCATCGACGGCTGGAAAAACCGCGCGCTGACCCCGGACAAGATCCCGAGCGCGGATGCCGGGGCATACAACCACCGCGGGCCGGAGATTTACGCGCAATATCAACGTCGTCTGATCGAATTGAACGCGACCGATTTCGGCGATTTGCTGCTCCATATGGTGACGATTTTCCAGGCGCACCCGGATGTGTTGGCGCAGTATCAGCGCTGGTTCAAATACATCCTCGTCGACGAATATCAGGATACCAACGTGGCCCAATATCTGTGGCTGCGGCTTTTGGCGCAGGGGCACAAGAACATCTGCTGCGTGGGCGACGACGACCAGTCGATCTATGGCTGGCGCGGGGCTGAAGTGGGCAACATCCTGCGGTTTGAAACGGATTTCCCCGGCGCCCATGTGGTCAAGCTTGAGCAGAATTACCGCTCCACCCCCCATATCCTCGCCGCCGCCTCGGGCGTGATCGCGGGCAATGAGGGGCGCTTGGGCAAGACGCTCTGGACCGAAGAGACCGAGGGCGAAAAGGTCCGCCTGATCGGCCATTGGGATGGCGAGGAAGAGGCCCGTTGGATCGGGGACGAGATCGAATCCGCGCAGCGCGGAACGAGGGGGCTCGACCCCTTCTCGCTTGACGATATGGCGATTCTCGTCCGGGCGAGCCACCAGATGCGCGCCTTTGAGGACCGGTTTTTGACCATTGGCCTGCCTTATAAGGTGATTGGTGGCCCGCGATTCTATGAGCGTTTGGAAATCCGCGACGCCATGGCCTATTTCCGCGTGGTCACCAGCCCCGATGATGATCTGGCTTTCGAGCGGATCGTGAACACGCCCAAGCGGGGTTTGGGCGAAAAGGCGCAGCAGAAAATCCAGCGCACGGCGCGAGATCATGGGGTGAACCTTGTCGAAGGCGCGCGAATCCTTCTCGCCCATGGCGGGATCAGCGGCAAAGGGGCGGCGCAACTGCGGCTTTTGATCGACGGGATCGACCGTTGGTCATCCATGCTGCAAGGCCCGCGGATCGAGATCAGCGAAGATGACTCGGTGCTCGATGATGGTGCCGCGCCGCTGCGGGTGGATTATGGCCCGCCCGAAGTGTCCCATGTCGAACTGGCCGAGATGATTCTCGACGAAAGCGGCTATACCGGCATGTGGCAGAATGACAAAACGCCCGAAGCGCCGGGGCGGCTGGAAAACCTTAAGGAACTCGTCAAAGCCTTGGAAGGGTTCGAGAACCTGCAGGGCTTCCTCGAACATGTCAGCCTGATCATGGATAATGAGCAGGAGGGCGATGGCGAGAAGGTGTCGATCATGACGCTGCACGCGGCCAAGGGTTTGGAATTCCCCATGGTTTTCCTGCCAGGCTGGGAAGATGGGCTGTTCCCCTCGCAGCGTTCGATGGATGAAAGCGGAATGAAGGGGCTCGAAGAAGAGCGGCGGCTGGCCTATGTCGGCATCACCCGGGCGGAGCAGATTTGCACCATCTCTTTTGCCGCCAATCGCCGGGTCTTTGGCCAATGGCAAAATGCAATGCCGTCGCGTTTCATTGATGAGCTGCCCGAAGAACATGTGGATGTGCTGACCCCGCCGGGGCTTTACGGCGGTGGTTTTGGCGCGGCTATGCCGCAATCGGATCTACATGACCGCGCGGCAAGCGCGAATGTCTATAATTCACCGGGCTGGAAGCGCCTGCAATCGCGCAGCGGAGCGCGGGGCACCAGCCAGCCGCGCGAAAGCCGCAATGTCACGATCGACATGCAGGCGGTCGCCGCCTTTGAGATGGGCGAGCGCGTTTTCCACGATAAATTCGGCTATGGTGAAGTGATCGGCATCGAAGGTGACAAGATGGAAGTCGCCTTTGAGAAGGCCGGGACCAAAAAGGTCGTCTCGCGCTTCTTGACCGGCGGGAAAGACGTTCCCTTCTAAAAGCGTATCCTGGGGCGGGCTGCCAAAAGCCTGCCTCAACAAGGCCTTAGAAACAAAAACGACGACACCTTGGGAGGAAGGTGCCGCCGTTTCTATGTCGGCCCGAAGCGTCGAGGGAGGGTCGGCTTCGGGTCTCCTTGCGGGGTCCGCCTCATTCAGGGAGGAGGAAAGTGACGCGCACCCCGGCTTTCAGACGGCAGAACAGGGAGGGGTTCTGACGTCCGATCTCTATCTCTGCTTAGCCGCGGGAAGATTCCCATGCGACGCGGCGCAGTTCGGAACGGCTCAGCCCAAGGTCGGCCAGTTCGCGGTTGCTCAACGCGCTCAGACCGTCGAAAGTTTCACGGTACAGACGGTGCTGTTTGTAGCGGGTTGCCAGTGCTTCGAATGCGCCGCCGATACGGGCGAAGACGGAAGTTGTGTTTGCGGTGGTTGTGTTCATGTAAGCCATTTCGGCGCCTCTTTTTTCATCTGTGGATCATCTCGTTGCCTGCTATTTACGCCCTTTCTGCATTTGCACAACGGGCATAAAGTCAATGCCGCTATGCAGAAAGCGCATAGGTTCTGAGTGGCGCAACTTGTTGATAAAAAACGGTTTTGCCCGCGCGGCAAAAGGGCGCAGGGTCATAAAACTGTCATATATGGGGTGGGGGGAAAGGGGGCGACGACATCTGGGAGGAGGTAGATGTCGCCGCCAATAACAGACACATCCGGGAGGAGGATGGACGCGTCTGGTCTTTCCAAACTTGCCTGCATCCGGGAGGAGGAGTGGATGCATCCAAGTCTTGGTAAAATCAGACACATTCGGGAGGAGGAAGAATGTGTCTGGTCTTTCCGAAAGCTGGGCGCTTAGCCCTGCCTATGAACTTAAGTTAGCGCTAATTGCTGCGAGTGCACAATACTTCTTTTTGCAATGCTGCCATGCAGCAAAAACATGGTACCCCTGCGTAATCCTTAGGCATTCCGCCTCATCCCTGTGCAAAAAGGGTCGTCCCCTTGCGCTTGGCGCAGAACCTGCCATTTCAGAAGCCGTAATAGAGGAGAATTTGCGCATGTCTGTGACCAAAGCAGAAGTCGAAGCGGCGCTGGCGCGGGTGCAACTGCCCGACGGCAAGAGCCTGCTGTCCCATGATCTGGTCCGCGCGCTGGTGGTCGAAGGCGATAAGGTGCGATTCGTCATCGAAGCGCCCAATGCCGATGTGGCGCGGCAGATGGCACCGTTGCGCGACGCGGCAGAGCAGGTGGTCCGCGATCTGCCGGGGGTGGGTGATGTATCGGTCGCGTTGACCGCGCATGGCCCCGCACCGAAAGCGCCCAGTCTTAAGGTCGGCGGGCATCCCAAACCGCAAGAGGGGCCGATGAAACCCAGCGGCGTGAAGCGCATCCTCGCCATCGGCTCGGGCAAGGGCGGTGTGGGTAAATCCACCGTCAGTTCCAACCTTGCCGTGGCGCTGGCGCGGGCCGGGCGCAAGGTGGGGCTGCTCGATGCCGATATCTATGGTCCCAGCCAGCCGCGCATGATGGGGGTCAACAAGCGCCCGGCGAGCCCCGATGGCAAGACGATCATTCCCTTGCAGGCCCATGGCGTCACCATGATGTCGATTGGCTTTATGCTTGAGGAGGGCAAGGCCGTCGTCTGGCGTGGGCCGATGCTGATGGGCGCGCTGCAGCAGATGCTCGGGCAAGTGGAATGGGGTGAGCTTGACGTGCTGCTCGTCGATCTGCCCCCCGGCACCGGCGATGTGCAACTGACGCTCTGCACCAAGTCCGAGCTTTCGGGCGCCATCGTGGTCAGCACCCCGCAGGACGTGGCCTTGATCGACGCGCGCAAGGCGCTCGACATGTTCGCCACATTGAAGACTCCGGTGCTGGGATTGATCGAGAATATGTCGACATTCGTCTGCCCCGATTGTGGCTCTCAGCATGAGATCTTTGGCCAAGGCGGTGTGGCGGCGGAGGCCGAGAAGATGGGCGTGCCGCTTTTGGGCAGCCTGCCGATTGATCTCGATACCCGTTTGGCCGGGGACAGCGGCACGCCGGTCGCAGCGGGCGAGGGGCCGATGGCCGATGCCTATGCCCGGCTCGCAAAGGGCTTGGTCGACGGTGGTATGGCCTGATGAGGGCGGCGCGGGCGGTTAACCCAGCTCGCGCCCTTCGATCAGGTGGCCATAAAGTGTGGTCAGCATTGAGACGAAAACCAGCCCTTCTATAAGATAGAGCAGGGAATCCAGCATCAGCCTCAGGCCGGGGTCGGCGGGCAGCAACATGCTGGCGATCACGCCGAGCAACGTATTCACCACCGCCAGCAATACGGCCAGCGCCCAAAGCGTGCCGGCCAAAGGCTCGGTCGCGCGCCAGCTGTCGCGGACCGACATGACGTGGCCAAGAGCAGCGGCGGGCAGAACGAGGCTGAGCCGCAGCGCCAGCCAAAGGAAGGCCACCCCCGCCACCAGCCCGATCAACAGCAGTGCCGCCGGGCTCGACCCGGTCAGCCCGCCCAGGAGTAGCATGGCGAGGCCGATGGGAATGGCCGCGAGAAACTGCACGAAGCCCAAAACGATGGCCCGCCAGACATAGGCCCAGAACAGCCCCATGCCCGGACGCAGGGCGCTCCCGTCGTGATCAAGCAAGACATAGCGGTGCCAGAGGATGGCCATCAGCGCATAGCCAAGGATGCCCGCCAGCCCGCAGGCGATCAGGATCAGAAGTTGACCCGCAGGCGGCGGGGCGGCGTTCTCGATCACCTGATCCATGGCCCCAAGCGCATCCCCCGCCAGCAAGCCCGCGGCAGCGGCGGCCCCCATCACCCAAAGCACCGCAGGCAGGATTACCCGCAGCGTGGTTGAGGGCGCGTGAAAAAGCATGTTCAGCGCGTGGGTGAATAGAGCCGTGGCTTGGATCATGATGCACTCCCTCCGTTTCGCGCCATTACATGCCGTGCGTGGGCCGAAAGGACAAGATACCGCTGTCGGGAGGAGCTGCGCGGCTGGGAAATCATGGGCCGCTGGGAGGTCATGGGAAAAGTCGCGGGAATGCATGGGAAGTCCGGGAAATCATGGGCGCCCCTTGCTTCATTGGGGGTCTTGCCCGATTCGCAGCCACGGGAATTGGCGTGCAATTCGAATGCTTTGCGCGCATTCTGCGGAACAGGCAACGAACACATCCTGTGGATAACTATGTGAGCAAATTTTAGTGGGAAACTGTGGGATATTGTGCAGGTCGCAATTCGTTAACAAGATATAGTGTTTCGGGCTTAAAAGAACCCAAATTAAGCCACGCGGCGCCCGAAAAGTTATACCAGATGTTGTTCTCACAGCCTGTGCAAAACAAAATATCGGGCGGGAATCCAAAAAATATCTAGACGCCCATCAATTCCCATGGCATCCCTAATGCATCGGATGAGAACGGGACACGGGGCAACAAACGACCCCAAAATAAATCAAAACCTAGCAGGTTTCATACAGGCACCTCGCTTTCATCAGACCAAAGAGATCCGGCGCGCGAGCGAGCAGACATCCCCCCAGGTGGCGCGCGCAGTCGGACTTCCCCCGCCAAGCTGCGGGACGTGGGCGGCGGGTTGATCAGTGGCAGCAGATCAACCCGCCGTTTCCATTTCCGGGGCAGGGGATTGAGGCGAATAACGAGTTTAAGCGCAAAGGCGCAAGAGGCAGGGACAACAAGTGAGCCGCAGGTTCAGAGGCGAAAGCCACCACAAGGTCGATACGAAGGGGCGGGTGTCTATCCCAGCCTCTTTTCGGCGTGTGTTGGAGGCTGGCGACCCGAACTGGAAGAACGGCGACAATCCCGAGCTGGTCATCGTCTATGGCGATCACCGCCGCAACTACCTTGAATGCTACACCATGGAAGCCATCGAAGAGGTCGACGCCAAGATCGACCGCATGCCGCGTGGCTCCATGCAGCGCAAGGCGCTTCAGCGTCTGTTCCATGGTCAGTCTTTCCCCACGACGGTAGATGAGACAGGCCGTTTGGTGCTGCCCGCCAAGCTGCGCAACAAGATCGAACTCAACGGCGAGGCGTTCTTTATCGCCGCCGGTGACACCTTCCAAATCTGGAAGCCCGAAACCTACGAGACCGAGGAAGAGGCATGGCAGCAGGAACTGCCCGACGATGTCGATCCGCTCTCGTTCCTTGATGGTGATATGGAGATCTGAGGGAATGGTTGCTGCCTCTGACCCTTCCGCCCCTCACACCCCCGTTCTGCTGCGCCCGATCCTATCTGCCGTGGCGCCCGTAGAGGGGATCTGGCTGGATGGCACCTTTGGCGCGGGCGGCTACACCCGTGGCTTGCTAGAAGCCGGAGCCGCGCGTGTGGTGGCTGTCGACCGCGATCCGCTGGCCTTTGAGATGGCGGCGGCATGGGCCGGTGACTATGGCGATCGGATCACCATGCAACAGGGCGTCTTCTCGCGCATGGATGAGTATGCCCAAGACCTCGATGGCGTGGTGCTGGACCTCGGCGTTTCCTCCATGCAGCTCGATCAGGCGGAGCGTGGCTTTTCCTTCATGAAAGATGGCCCGCTCGACATGCGGATGAGCCAAGATGGCCCTTCGGCTGCCGATCTGGTCAATGAGGCCGAGGAAGAGGTGATCGCCAATATCCTCTTTCAATACGGTGAAGAGCGCGCCTCGCGACGGATCGCCAAGGCCATTGTCCGTGCCCGCGAAGAAGCGCCGATCACTACCACGTTGGAATTGGCAAAGCTGGTCGAAGGGTGCCTGCCGCGCTCTAAGCCCGGCCAGAGCCATCCGGCAACCCGCAGTTTCCAAGCGCTTCGGATTGCGGTGAACAATGAATATGGCGAACTCTTTCAGGGGCTTATGGCCGCCGAGCGGGCGTTGAAGCCGGGCGGAAAGCTGGCCGTGGTGACCTTTCATTCGGTTGAGGATCGCATGGTCAAACGCTTCCTCACCGCACGTGCCGGGGCCGGGGGCAATGCCAACCGTTTCGCCCCCGCGCTTGAGCAGGCGCCGCCGCAGTTCACGCTGAAATCACGCAAGGCGATCGGCCCTGACGCGCAGGAATTGGAAGAGAACCCGCGCAGCCGGTCGGCCAAGCTGCGGGTCGCCACGCGCACCGATGCGCCCAGTGGTGAGATTGACGCGAAAACCATCGGCATGCCGATGGTCGGGGGGATCTGAGAGATGCGCACGGTGATGTATATCCTCACCACCATTGCCGTGGTTGGATTGGCCTTCTGGGCCTACCGCGAGAATTACGCGACCCAACAGGCGCTAAGCGATGCCGACAGGCTGCATGCCAATATCCGCGCCGCCCACGCCCGTCTGGCCGTGCTGCGCGCCGAATGGGCCTTTCAAAACCGCCCGGACCGGCTGCGCGATCTGGCGGATCTGAACTTTGACCGTCTGGGCCTGCTGCCGTTGCATCCCGGCCAGTTTGGTCAGGTCGATCAAGTCGCCTATCCGCCCCAGCCCTTGCTGCCGATCACCGATCCTGTGGATGTCTCGACGATGAATTACGAGGCGCTGAACGGTCTTTCCGAGGAGAAGGTTGAATGATCCGCACCCCGCTGCGCCCGCTGGCCCGTATCCTCGACGCCCGCGAGAAGGGGGAAAACCCCGACGCGATCGAACGTGAGAACAAGCGCATCCGCCACGAGCAGATGCGCGACAAGGCGCGGATGCGCGCCGAGGGGCGGCTTTTGGTGCTGGGGGTCTGTTTCCTTTGTGCCTTCACCGTGATTGGCGGGCGCATGGGGCTGCTGGCCATGTCGGAGCCGTCCGAGCCGCGCGGCCATGCGCCGGGGGCCGTAATCTCGGCCTCGCGCGCGGATATCACGGACCGGAACGGCAACCTTCTGGCCACCAATTTCGAGACCCATGCGCTGTATGCGCAGCCGCGCCACATGATCGACCCGGAGATGGCCGCGAAAAAGCTGGTCAAAATCTTTCCCGATCTGAAAGAAGAGCGCCTGATCAAAGATTTCACAGGCAAGCGCAAGTTCCTGTGGATCAAGAAGAAAATCAGCCCCGAACAGATGCAGGCCGTGCATGATATCGGCGATCCGGGGCTATTGTTCGCGCCGCGCGACATGCGTCTTTACCCCAACGGCTCGCTTGCAGCCCATGTGCTGGGCGGGGCGAGCTATGGCAAGGAAGGCGTCCATGCCGCCGAGGTGATCGGCGTGGCGGGGGCCGAGAAGTATTTCGACGACTATCTGCGCGACCCGGCCAATGGCAACAAACCCCTAGAGCTGTCGCTTGACCTCACCGTGCAGGCCGCGGCGGAGCGGGTGCTTTATGGCGGCATGAAGCTGATGAACGCCAAAGGGGCCACTAGCATTCTGATGGATGTCCATACGGGTGAGGTGATCTCGGTCGCCTCGCTGCCGGACTTCGACCCCAACAACCGGCCCCGGCCTTTGACCCAAGGCGATGCCTCGGACAGCCCGCTGTTCAACCGCGCGGTGCAGGGGGTCTATGAACTGGGCTCCACCTTCAAGATTTTCGCAGCGGCACAGGCGGTGGAACTGGGGCTGTTCAACGCCGACACGATCATCGACACCTCCGGCCCGATGAAGGTTGGTGGCTTCCGCATCGGTGAATTCCGCAACAAGAACTACGGCAAGCTGAGCGTTGCCGACATCATCGTGCATTCCTCGAACCGGGGCACGGGCCGGATGGCGCTGGAAATCGGCATCGAACGGCAGCAGGAGTTCCTCAAAAGCCTCGGTTTCTTTGAGCCGACCCCCTTTGAGATCGTCGAAGCCTCGGGCGGCAAGCCGCTCTTGCCGAGCCGCTGGACCGAGCTGTCGAGCGTGACGATCTCCTACGGCCACGGGCTGTCGAGCACGCCGATGCACCTTGCCGCGGGCTATGCCGCCATCGCCAATGGCGGGCGCGCGGTAAAGCCCACGTTGCTGAAACAATCCGCCCCCCAACTCGGCCCCCGCGTCATGTCCGAAGAGACCGCCGCGCAGGCGCGGATGATGCTGCGCAAGGTGGTGACCGATGGCACGGCCAGCTTCGCCGAGGTGCCGGGCTATCAAATCGCGGGCAAGACCGGCACCGCCGACAAGCCCAAGCCCACGGGCGGCTATTACGACGACAAGGTGATCAACACTTTCGCCAGCATCTTTCCGATCAACGATCCGAAATATGTGCTGATCGTCACGCTGGACGAACCGGTTGAGACCTCGGGCCCGAAACCGCGCCGCACGGCGGGGTGGACCGCCGTGCCCGTGGCCGCCGAGATGGTGCGCCGCATCGCACCTCTGCTGGGGCTGCGCCCCGCTGTTGAACCGGTGAACGACGCTGTGCTAACGCTGACCAGCAGCAACTGAAAAGACATCTCTATGACCGACCGGGCCGTACCGCTTTCCTCTCTCGGGCTGACCGCGCGGGCGGGGGCCAACCCTATGATCACCGGCATCGCGGTCGACAGCCGTGAGGTGCGCGAGGGCACGCTCTTCGCGGCTCTGCCCGGCAGCCGTGTGCACGGGGCAGAATTCATTCAATACGCCCTGCGCATGGGCGCGGCGGCGGTGCTGACCGATGCGGCGGGCGCCAAACTCGCCGCCGAGGAATTGGCGGGCTCGGATGCCGCGCTGGTGGTCTCCGACCTCCCGCGGGAGGCGCTGGCGCGCACGGCGGCGCTTTGGTTCGGCGGCCAGCCCGCCACGATGATCGCGGTCACGGGCACCAATGGGAAAACTTCCGTCTCGACCTTCGTGCGTCAGATTTGGGTTGAGATGGGATTGCCTGCCGTGAACCTTGGCACCACCGGGGTCGAAGGCGCATGGGCCGCCCCCTTGGCCCATACCACACCCGAGCCGATCACCCTGCACCGCACGCTGGCCGAGGCGGCGGCGAATGGCATCACCCATGCCGCGATGGAAGCGTCGAGCCACGGGCTCGACCAGCGCCGGCTGGATGGCGTGACGCTCAAGGCGGCGGGCTTTACCAACTTCACCCAAGACCATCTGGACTACCACGAGACATTCGAGGCCTATTTCGCCGCCAAAGCCGCGCTTTTCGCCCGTGTCCTGCCCGAGGATGGCACGGCTGTGGTCAATATCGACGATGAAAAAGGCGTCGACATCGCGGCCATCGCCCGCGCGCGGGGCTGTGAGGTGATCACCGTGGGCCGCGACGGGGGCGATCTGCATCTGCAAGGCCAGCGGTTCGATGCCACGGGCCAAGACCTGCGCTTTAGCTGGCGCGGCAAGACCTATCAAAAGCGGCTGAATCTGATCGGCGGTTTTCAGGGCGACAATGTATTGCTGGCCGCAGGGCTGGTCATTGCCTGTGGCGCCGACCCGCAAGAGGTCTTCGACACGCTGCCGCATCTCACCACCGTGCGGGGCCGGATGCAGCTTGCCGCCACCCGCGACAATGGCGCTGCGGTTTTCGTCGATTACGCCCATACGCCCGATGCGGTGGCCACGGCACTTGCCGCCATGCGCCCGCATGTGCTGGGCCGCCTCGTCGCCATCGTCGGCGCGGGCGGCGACCGGGACCGGGCCAAGCGACCTTTGATGGGGCAGGCGGCGGCGGAACATGCGGATATGGTCATTGTCACCGACGACAACCCGCGCAGCGAAGACCCCGCGAGCATCCGTGCCGCCGTGCTGGGCGGCGCACCCGACGCGATGGAGGTCGGCGACCGCGCCGAAGCCATCCTGCGCGGGGTGGATGCCTTGGAGCCGGGCGACGCGCTGCTGATCGCGGGCAAGGGGCATGAGACCGGGCAGACCGTGGGCGACGACGTGCTGCCTTTCGACGATGTGGAACAGGCCAGCGTGGCCGTGGCGGCACTGGACGGGAGATTGGCATGAGCCTTTGGACAGCGAGCGAAGCGGCGGAGGCCACGGGCGGGCAGGCGCAGGGCGATTGGGCTTGCAACGGTGTCTCGATCGACACACGGACCTTGCAGGCCGGCGATCTCTTCGTCGCACTCAAGGCCGCGCGGGACGGGCATGAATTTGTGGCCCAAGCGCTCGACAAAGGGGCCGCTGCCGCGCTCGTGACCCATATCCCCGAAGGCGTGGCCACGGACGCGCCGCTGCTGATCGTTGAGGATGTGCAGCAGGCGCTCGAAGCGCTCGGCCGGGCAGGGCGCGCGCGCCTCGGCCCGCAGGCCAAGGTGGCGGCGGTGACCGGCAGCGTCGGCAAGACCTCGACCAAGGAGATGCTGCTGGCGATCTTTGGCGATCAAGGCCGGGCCCATGCCAGCGTCGACAGCTACAACAACCACTGGGGCGTGCCGCTGACCTTAGCGCGGATGCCGCGCGATACCGATTACGCGGTGATCGAGATCGGCATGAACCACCCCGGCGAGATTGCCCCCCTCGCCAAACAGGCGCGGCCCGACGCGGCGATGGTGACCAATGTCGCCGCCGTCCACCTCGAAGCCTTCAAGGATGTCGCCGCCATCGCGGTCGAAAAGGCCAGCATCTTTGACGGGATGGAGCCGGGCGGCGTGGCGGTGATCAACGCCGACCACGCGCACAGCGATATCGTCTTGGCCAAAGCGCTAGAGCGCGGCCTGCGCGAGACGACCTTTGGGCAGGCAGGGCATCACTACAAGCTGGGCGAGGTCAAGGTTCAGGGCGATGCCACCGTGGCACAGGCCGAGGTCGAAGGCGCGCCGCTGATCTTCAAGATCGCCACGCCGGGGCGGCATTTCGCGATGAACGCGCTTGGCGCGCTGGCAGTGGCCGAGGCGCTTGGCGCGGATCGGGCGCTGGCCGTGCAATCGCTGGGCCGCTGGTCGCCCTATGCCGGGCGCGGGGTGCGCGAACGTATTTTGCTGGATACTGTCGATACCCATTTGGCGCTGGAACTGATCGACGACAGCTATAACGCCAACCCAACCTCCATGGCCGCCGCGCTTGAGGTGCTGGCCGCCTCGGAAGTCACCCATGACATCGGGCGCGTCAGCAAGGGGCGGCGGATCGCCTTTGTCGGCGATATGAAAGAACTCGGCCCCGAATCTGTGGCGCTGCACGCCGGTCTCGCCGATCTTGAGGCCACTCGCGCGCTTGACGTAGTGCATTGCGTCGGCCCGTTGATGAAAGCCTTTTACGACAATCTGCCCGAACATCAGCGCGGTGATTGGACGGAAACCGCCGAAGAGATGTTGCAAGGACTCCGCGCAAGGCTTGATTCCGGCGATGTCGTGCTGATCAAAGGGTCGCTTTCGATGAAGCTGGGCGGTATTGTTGACGCCATCCGCAAAATGGGCCATCCGGTCCCGACCGCCTGATCGGCGATTCACCCCACATGATGAGTTAGGACGCGATATATGCTCTATTGGTTGACGCTGCTGTCGGATGGCGGCGATTTCTTTAACCTGTTTCGCTATATCACCTTCCGCGCGGGCGGGGCGTTTCTGACGGCATTGGTGTTCGGCTTTATCTTTGGCAAACCGCTGATTGAAGTGCTGCGCAAGCGGCAGGGCAAGGGCCAGCCGATCCGCGATGACGGCCCAGAGGGGCATTTCGCCAAGGCGGGCACACCCACCATGGGCGGGCTGCTGATCGTGGGGGCTTTGCTGACATCGACCCTGCTTTGGGCGCGGCTTGACAATCCTTTCGTCTGGTTGGTGCTTTTCGTCACCATGAGTTTCGCCGCCATCGGCTATGCCGACGACCACGCCAAGGTCAGCAAGCAAAACACCGATGGCGTGCCGGGTAAGCTGCGGCTTTTGCTAGGTTTTCTGATCGCGGGCATCGCGGGCTATTGGGCCGCGCAATACCATCCGGCAGAGTTGCAGTACCAGCTGGCGCTGCCGGTGTTCAAAGACACGCTGATCAACCTCGGGGTGCTCTTCGTGCCTTTCGCCATCATCGTGATCGTCGGCTCGGCCAATGCGGTGAACCTGACCGATGGACTGGATGGTCTGGCCATCATGCCGGTGATGATCGCCGCAGGCGCGCTTGGCGTCATCGCCTATGCCGTGGGCCGGGTCGACTTCACCGACTATCTCGACGTGCACTATGTGCCGGGGACAGGCGAAATCCTGATCTTCACCGCGGGTCTCTTCGGCGGCGGCCTCGGGTTCCTGTGGTACAACGCGCCGCCTGCCGCCGTCTTCATGGGCGACACCGGCTCGCTGGCGCTTGGCGGCGCTTTGGGTGCGATTGCCGTGGCCACGAAACACGAGCTGGTGCTGGCGGTCGTCGGCGGGCTTTTCGTGGTCGAGGCTCTGTCGGTCATCGTGCAGGTGCTCTACTTCAAACGCACAGGCAAACGGGTCTTCCTGATGGCGCCGATTCACCACCATTATGAGAAAAAGGGCTGGGCCGAGCCGCAGATCGTGATCCGCTTCTGGATCATCTCGCTGATCCTCGCCCTGCTGGGTCTGGCGACGTTGAAGGTGCGCTAAGCGCCTAGAAAATCGACCAGTCCATGTGACGCGCCAAAAGGGCCAGCGCTTCGGTGCCCTTTTGGCTGTTGCCATAGCGGTTCAGCCCCGGCGACCAGACCGCGATGCTGGCCCGCCCTGGCACGATGGCCAGGATGCCGCCGCCCACACCGGACTTGCCCGGCAGGCCCACGCGATAGGCGAAATCGCCCGAACCGTCGTAATGCCCGCAGGTCAGCATCAGCGCGTTGAGCCGTCGGATGCGGCTGGGGGCCACCAAGCGCGGCACGTCCGGCGCTTCGATCAAGAAACGGCCCGCCATGGCAAGCTGTTCCACCGTCATCTCCATCGCGCAATGGTGGAAATAGGTGCCAAGCGTCCGGTCCGGCGCGTTGATGAGGTTCCCGTAGCTCGCCAGAAAATGCGCCAGCGCAAAGTTGCGGTGGCCAAAATCGGTCTCTGACGCGGCGACGGTGTCATTGATGTGGATGTCGTCCGTCCCCGCCGCTTCGCGCACGAACCGTAGGATCTCGGCCAGCGCCTCGCGCGGCTCGCGGTTGCCCAAGACTTCATCCGTGGTGACGATCGCACCTGCGTTGATGAAGGGATTGCGCGGGCGGCCCTGTTCCTGCTCCAACTGCACGATGGAGTTGAAGGCCCGGCCCGAAGGCTCCCGCCCCACGCGGTGCCACAGTTGGTCGCCCGACCGGCCAAGCGCGATGGCCAGCGTGAAGACCTTGGTGATGGACTGGACCGAAAAGGGCACCTGCGTATCGCCCGCCACATGACATTTGCCATCCGCCGTCACCACGGCGATGCCGAACTGTGCCGGGTCCACCTTGGCCAGTTGCGGGATATAGGCCGCCACGTCACCCCAGTGGTCATCCTCGCGCATCATGGCATTGAGGCGCGGCAACACATCGTCAAGGTCAGGTTTGGCGGGGCTGGACATCTTCGGCGGCCTCTGGCTTGTGATGGGCGCATCATGCCCCCATTCTGGGGTCAACGGGTAGCAGGGGATTGCAGATGATTCCAGTACAGGGCTTGGAAGGCGCACGCGTGGCGGTGCTGGGATTGGGCCGGTCGGGCCTGAGTGCGGCGCGCGCGTTGCAAGCGGGCGGGGCCAAGGTCAGCTGCTGGGACGACAACCCCGCCGCACGGGCGCGGGCCGAGCGCGAAGGCTTCGCCTGTGTCGATCTCAACGCCCCCGGTGCCTTGGACAAGATCGCCCGGCTGATCGTCAGCCCCGGCATCCCGCATCTCTACCCCGCGCCGAACCCGGTGGTGGCATCGGCGCTTGCTGCAGGGGTGCCGGTGGACAATGACATCGGCCTCTTTTTCCAAAGCTTCGCCACGCTGGCATGGGATCACTACGACGTGGCCCCGCGGGTGGTGGCGGTGACCGGGTCGAATGGGAAATCGACGACTTCGGCGCTCATTCACCACATCCTTGAGCATGTCGGGCGGCCTTGCCAATTGGCGGGCAACATCGGACGCGGTGTGTTGGACCTCGACCCCGCCGTGGATGGGGAGGTCGTGGTGCTGGAGCTTAGCAGCTACCAGACCGAACTGGCGCGCGCGCTGACGCCCGATGTGGCGGTCTTCACCAATCTCAGCCCCGACCATCTGGACCGTCATGCGGGGATGGGGGGCTACTATGCCGCGAAGCGTCGCCTCTTTGCCGAAGGCGGCCCGGACCGCGCGGTGATCGGCGTGGATGAGGCCGAGGGCCGCTTCCTTGCCGGGCAACTCAGTGAGGGGCCGAGCGACGACCGTGTGATCCGCATCAGCGCCGAGACCAAGCTTGCGGGCCCCGGCTGGCATGTCTTTGCCCGAAAGGGTTTCTTGAGCGAATATCGGCGCGGCAAGCAGGTCGGCGCGATCGACCTGCGCGGCATCCAAGGGCTGCCGGGCGCGCATAACCACCAGAACGCCTGCGCCGCCTATGCCGCCTGCCGGGCGCTCGGCCTTGCCCCGCGGGTGATCGAGGCGGCGTTTCACAGTTTCGGTGGCCTGCCGCACCGCAGCCAGACCGTGGCCGAGGCGCATGGCGTGCGCTACGTCAATGACAGCAAGGCCACCAATGTCGACAGCGCGGCCAAGGCACTGGCGGCGTTCAAGAACATCCGCTGGATCTGCGGCGGGCTTGAGAAAGAGGGCGGTCTGAAAGGGTTGGCAGAGGCGCAAGGATCGGTCCGCAAAGCCTATGTGATCGGGCGCGAAGCCGCGCATTTCGCCATGCAACTCACAGCAGAGACCGAAGTCTGCGGCACGATGGAACAGGCCGTGGCGCGGGCGGCGGTAGAGGCGGAGGAGGGCGATGTCGTCCTGCTGGCCCCGGCAGCGGCGAGTTTCGATCAATACGACAGTTTCGAGCGCCGCGGTGAGGATTTCGTGGCGCAGGTGCAGAAGGTGCTGGCGGAGTAGGGCGGCGCCTAGCCCGCAATCGCCCGCGCGGCGGCCATGCCCGAAGACCACGCCCACTGAAAGTTATAGCCGCCGAGCCAACCGGTCACATCCACGGCCTCGCCGATGAAATAGAGCCCCGGCACCCCTTTCGCCGCCATGGTCTTGGAGGATAGCTCGTCGGTATCGACCCCGCCCAGAGTGACCTCTGCTGTGCGATACCCTTCGGTCCCGCCGGGGTGAAGCTGCCAGTTCTCGATGCCTGTGATGAATGCGGAAAGCCGCGCATCCGACCAATCCGCCAGATTGCCCGAAACATCGAAATCTTGCCCCAGATGTTCCACCAGCCGCGCGGGCAGGTGCTGCGCGAGAACGGTGGTAAAGTTCCGCCGCCCCGCGCGTTGCCGCTGGTCGCGCAGCGCGTCCAGTAGGGTGCCTTCGGGGGCGAGGTTCACGGTGATCGGCTCCCCCTCGCGCCAGTAGGAGGACGCCTGCAAGACGGCAGGGCCAGAGAGACCGCGATGGGTGAAGAGCAGTGCCTCGTCAAACGCGGCCTCTCCGGCGGTGATACGCGCCGGGGTGGCCACACCGGCCAGCGGCGCGAAGCGGCCTTCGGCAAAGGTAAAGGGCACCAGCCCGGCCCGCGTATCGGTGACGCTCAGCCCAAACTGGCGCGCGATGTCATAGGCGACCCCGGTCGCGCCCATCTTGGGGATCGACTTGCCCCCGGTGGCGATCACGAGGTTTCGGGTGGTGACCTTCACTAACTTATCAGGTGTTTGCAGGTCGAAGCTGAACTGCCCATCGACCTTCGCGAAATTGCTGGCACTGCTCTTCAGCTGCAGATCGACCCCGGCCTGCTGCATCAACCCGCGCAGCATGGCGATGATCTCTTTCGCGCTGGTGTCGCAGAAAAGCTGGCCGAGGGTTTTCTCATGCCACGCGATGCCGTGACGGTCGACCAGTTCGATGAAATCCCACTGTGTGTAGCGGGCCAAAGCGGATTTGGCGAAATGCGGGTTCTGGCTGAGAAAGGCCTGCGGTTCGCAATACATATTGGTGAAATTGCAGCGCCCGCCGCCCGAGATGCGGATCTTCTCGCCCGGCGCTTTGGCATGGTCCACCACCAGCACGCGCCCGCCCGCATGGGCCGCGCACATCATGCCCGCGGCACCGGCTCCGATAATGGCTGTATCGACTTGCATGGGCGCGCTCTGCCTCAATGTGCCGCCCCGGTCAAGAAGACGTGAGACCGGTTGCCGCTTTGCCAAGCCGCCATAGCTGGGGTGCAACGCAACTGACGAAAGGAGCAGAGAATGACCAAACTGACCGCAGAACAAAATTTTCCGAAGATGGACGTGGCCAAACTCGGCGGCGGCACGCTGACCTTGGGCCAGCCGCAAGAGGGGCGCGATTGGCAGTTGGTGGTGGTCTACCGCGGCCTGCACTGCCCGATTTGCAAAAAATACCTCGCGCAGTTGGAAAAGCTGCAAAGCCAGTTCCATGAGATCGGCGTCGACGTGATCGCCGTCTCTGGCGACCCCGAAGAGAAGGCCAAGGCCATGGCCGAGGAAGACAGCCTGACCCTGCCCATCGGCTATGACCTCAGCCTCGACCAGATGGCGGAACTGGGGCTCTACATCTCTGACCCGCGCAGCCCGCAGGAGACCGACCGGCCCTTCGCCGAACCTGCGATCTTCGTCATCAACGATGAGGGTAAGGTGCAGATCATCGACATTTCCAACGCGCCCTTCGCGCGGCCCGAGTTGGAAGGTCTGCTAAACGGCCTCAAGTTCGTCCGCGACAAAGGCTACCCGGTGCGCGGCACCCATAAGGCCGCCTGATCGCGCGCGTTGAAGGGGCGAGCTGATCGCCCGGCGGCGGGGCTTGGCAAAGCCCCGCTGACCCCGCCCGCCTTAGCGGGGTGAAATGCACTAGCTTCATATGACAATTCGGGCTATTCTGCCCGGATGAGACCCCGCAAAGGGGCCGTTGAGGCAGTTAAGGCAGATACCCATGACAGAGATGGTCTATGGCGCGGTCCCGGTGCGGGATGGTGAACCGATCCTTCCAAAATGGTGGCGCACGGTCGACCGTTGGGCTTTGTCCTGCGTGTTGATCCTCTTTGCCGTCGGCATGCTTTTGGGGCTGGCCGCATCCCCGCCCTTGGCCGCGAAAAACGGCTTTGATGCTTTCCACTATGTGCAGCGACAGGCGTTCTTCGGCGGATTGGCGCTGATCGCGATGCTGCTGACCTCGATGATGTCCCCGGTGCTGGTGCGGCGTCTGGCGGTGCTGGGCTTTGTGGTCGCCTTCGTGGCGCTGGCGTTGCTGCCTTTCTTCGGCACCGATTTCGGCAAGGGGGCGACGCGCTGGTATTCGCTGGGCTTTGCTTCGTTCCAGCCTTCCGAATTCCTGAAACCCGGTTTCATGGTCGCCGCCGCATGGATGATGGCCGCCGCGACCGAGATCAACGGGCCCCCGGGCAAATCGTGGTCCTTCGCGCTTTGTATCTCTATCGTGCTGATGCTGGCGATGCAGCCCGACTTCGGGCAGGCCTGCCTCGTCCTGTTCGGCTGGGGCGTGATGTATTTCGTCGCCGGCGCGCCGATGGTGCTGTTGGTCGGTATGGCGGGGCTCGTCGTTCTGGCGGGCACATTCGCCTATTCCAATTCCGAGCACTTTGCCCGGCGGATCGACGGCTTTCTCAGCGTCGATGTCGATCCGACCACCCAGCTTGGCTATGCCACCAACGCCATCCGCGAGGGCGGGCTTTTCGGCGTCGGCGTGGGCGAGGGCGAGGTAAAATGGTCGCTGCCTGACGCGCATACCGACTTCATCATCGCCGTCGCCGCCGAGGAATACGGCCTGATCATGGTCGTCTGCATTATCGCCCTATATACTGTCGTGGTCGTCCGGTCGCTGCTGCGTCTGGTGCGCGAGCGTGACCCCTTCATCCGGCTGGCCGGAACCGGGCTGGCCTGCACATTCGGAGTACAGGCAATGATCAACATGGGTGTGGCAGTGCGGCTTTTGCCCGCCAAGGGCATGACCCTGCCTTTCGTGAGCTACGGCGGCTCTTCGGTGATCGCCAGCGGCATCGCCGTGGGCATGCTGTTGGCCTTTACCCGGACCCGCCCGCAGGGTGAGATCAGCGATATTCTGGGCCGGGGCCGCCGCTGATGGCCGCCCCACTGTTGATCATCGCCGCCGGGGGGACCGGTGGGCATATGTTTCCCGCGCAGGCTTTGGCCGAGGTGATGTTGAAGCGCGGCTGGCGGGTGAAGCTCAGCACCGATGCGCGCGGCGCGCGCTATACCGGCGGCTTTCCCGAAGCGGTCGAGATCACCCAGATCAGCAGCGCTACCTTTGCCCGGGGCGGGGTGGTGGCCAAGGCGCTGGTGCCCTTCCGCATTGCCGCCGGTGTGGTCCGCTCAGGCCTCAACATGCTGCGCGACCGGCCATCGGTCGTGGTAGGCTTTGGCGGCTATCCGTCGATCCCGGCGCTTGGTGCTGCTTGGGCGCTGCGCATGCCGCGGATGATCCATGAGCAAAACGGCATTCTGGGCCGCGTGAACGAGATTTTCGCCAAACGGGTTCACGCCGTGGCCTGTGGCATCTGGCCCACAAAACTGCCCGAGGGCGTGCAGGGCTGGCATGTGGGCAATCCCGTCCGCGCCGCCGTTCTGGACCGCGCCGGTGCCGCCTATATCCCGCCGGGTGACTACCCGATGGAGGTTTTGGTCATGGGCGGCAGCCAGGGCGCGCGCATCCTCTCGGACGTGGTGCCCCCGGCGCTTGCGGCCCTGCCGATGAACATGATCCGCAATATCCGTGTCAGCCATCAGGCCCGCGACGAAGACGGCCAGCGGGTGGCGGACTACTACGCCGAATCCGGCATCAGCGCCGATGTGCGCCCATTCTTTGACGATGTGCCCCGCCGCATGTCCGAGGCGCAGCTGGTGATCAGCCGCTCCGGGGCCTCCAGCGTGGCCGACCTGTCGGTGATCGGGCGTCCGTCGATCCTGATCCCCTTTGCCGCCGCGGCGGGGGATCACCAAAGCGCCAATGCCCGCGGCTTGGTCGAAGCCGGGGCCGCGATCATGGTGCCCGAACGCAAAGCCAATCCAGATATCATGACCGACCAGATCCTCGCTGTGCTTGAGATGCCCGAAGGGGCAATGCAGATGGCGCGCGCCGCGCTTTCGGTCGGCAAACCCGACGCGGCCGAGACATTGGCCGATATGGTTGAGCAGCTTGCCGCCCAAGGCACGCTCACCCCCGCAGCAGAGGAACACCCGCAATGAACGCCGCCGCCACCAAACTGCCGACCGATGTCGGCCCGATCCATTTCGTCGGCATCGGCGGCATCGGCATGTCCGGCATCGCCGAAGTGCTTTTGAACCACGGCTACAAGGTGCAGGGGTCGGACCTCAAAACCACCAAGATCACCGTGCGGCTGGCCGAATTGGGCGGGCGCATCTTCGAGGGGCAGGCGGCTGAGAATATCGAAGGCGCGGCGGTGGTCGTGATCTCTTCGGCGATCAAGCCGGGCAATGCCGAGTTGGACGAGGCGCGCCGCCGTGGCCTGCCGGTCGTCCGCCGGGCCGAGATGCTGGCCGAGCTGATGCGGCTCAAGTCCAACATCGCCGTGGCGGGGACTCATGGGAAGACGACGACCACCACGCTGGTCGCAGAACTGCTGGTCGCGGGCGGCATTGACCCCACCGTCGTCAACGGCGGCATCATCCATGCCTATGGCTCCAACGCGCGGATGGGGCAGGGCGACTGGATGGTGGTCGAGGCGGATGAGAGCGACGGCAGTTTCAACCGCTTGCCCGCCACCATCGCCATCGTCACCAATATCGATCCTGAGCATATGGAGCATTGGGGCGACTTCGACACGCTGCGGCAGGGGTTTTTGAACTTCGTCTCGAACATCCCCTTCTACGGGCTGGCGGTCTGTTGCACCGATCACCCGGAAGTGCAGTCGCTTGTGGGCAAGCTCACCGACCGCCGCGTGATGACCTATGGGTTCAACGCGCAGGCCGATGTGCGCGCCGTGGGGCTGCATTACAAAGACGGGGTGGCGCATTTCGACGTGCATCTTCAGTCCGAAGACAAGGTGATCGAAAACTGCGCCCTGCCGATGCCCGGCGATCACAACGTATCGAACGCGCTGGCGGCGGTGACCGTGGCGCGGCATCTTGGGATGAAGCTTGAGCAAATCCGCGACGCTTTGGGCAGCTTTGGCGGGGTGAACCGCCGCTTTACCCGCGTGGGCGAGGTGGACGGCGTGACCATCATCGACGACTACGGCCACCACCCGGTCGAGATCGCCGCCGTGCTGAAAGCTGCGCGGCAGGCCAGCGCGGGCCGCGTGATCGCCGTGCACCAGCCGCACCGTTACTCCCGCCTGTCGCATCACTTTGACGAGTTCTGCGCCTGTTTTAACGATGCCGATGTGGTGGGCATTGCCGATGTCTATGCCGCGGGCGAAGAACCCATTCCCGGTGCCGACCGGGACGGGCTGGTCGCGGGGCTAATCCAGCACGGCCATCGCCATGCCTATGCGGTCGAGGATGCCGAGGCGCTGACGCAGCTGGTCCTGCGCGAGGCGCGCCCGGGCGATATGGTGGTCTGTCTCGGGGCGGGCACGATCAGTGGCTGGGCGAATGACCTGCCCGAGGCGCTGCGCGCGGCCAAGGGGGCGGCTGCGTGACCCTCGTCTGGCTGTCGATCCTCTGGGTCTTCGCCGCCGTGACCGTGGCCATGCTGCCGCTGCGCTCTCAATACCTGCCGGGGGTGGTTCTGCTGATTGCCGCGCCCTTGCTGATCATCGCCATCGGTGTGACCCAGTCTTGGGCCTATGCGCTTTTGGCGCTGCTGGCGTTCCTGTCGATGTTCCGCAACCCGCTGCGCTATCTCTGGGCGCGGCTGCGGGGCCAAAAGCCGGAGCTGCCGAAATGAGCCTGTCTCTCGTCCTTGCCTGTTTCTGGTTCGTGATCGCGAACATCCTTGCCATGACGCCCAGCAAGGATTCCCATTGGCGCAGCGCCTATCTGCTGATCGCCGTGGGCATACCGATCGTTGGTTTCGTCACCGCGCAGCACGGCCCGTGGCTGGGCCTATTGGTGCTGGCGGGGGGCTGTTCGGTGCTGCGCTGGCCCGTGGTCTATTTCGTGCGCTGGCTGCGCCGCGGGGCAGGCCGGGTCAAAGGCCCGGCGGAATGACCCTGACGCCGACCCTCGTGGCGCTGCTGTCGGTCTTTGCGGTCTGGATGATCGCCTGTATCTGGACCGGTTTTCGCGCCCGCGTGCTGTGGTTCTTTCTTGTGCTGGCGACAGGCTTTGCGCTCAATGCCACATGGATGGTCTTCGGGCTGAACGCACGGGTGTTCGAGCCGCATGCGCTTTTGGCGCAGCTTTCCGTCCTGTTCTATGCGGTGGGCGGTTTCGGGCTGGGCTGGCTTGCGGGGCGGGTGGCGAAACGCTGGCGCGAGAGCCGTGTCGATCCGCCGTCTTCTTGATGGTTTGCCCTGCCTTATAAATGCGCTAAGTCCGGCGCCATGATTAAGCTGAACATCCCCGACCTGCGCGGCAGGCTGACCCCAAATCGCGCCCTGAGCGACCTGACATGGCTCCGCGTCGGCGGCCCTGCGGATTACCTGTTCCAACCCGCCGATGTGGAGGACCTGTGCCTTTTCATGCGGCGATTGCCGCAAGGGGTGACGGTTTTCCCCATGGGCGTGGGCAGCAACCTCATCGTACGTGACGGCGGGCTGCGGGCGGTGGTGATCCGGCTGGGCCGCGGTTTCAACGGGATCGAGGTCGACGGCGATCAGATGACGGCGGGGGCCGCAGCGCTCGACGCCCATGTGGCGCGCAAAGCGGCGGATGCGGGGCTGGACCTGACCTTTCTGCGCACCATTCCCGGCAGCATCGGCGGCGCGTTGCGCATGAATGCGGGCTGTTATGGCAGCTACACGGCGGATCATTTCGTCTCGGCCCGGGCCGTGACCCGCGCGGGCGAGGTGGTGACCCTGACGGCAGATGACCTCAACTTCCGCTACCGGCAGAGCGATCTGTCCCCCGGCGCGGTGCTGATCGGGGCGACATTTGCACCGCCCAAAGGCGAGCCGGAGGAGCTGCACGCCCGGATGGAGCAGCAGCTTGCCAAACGGGATGAGAGCCAGCCCACGAAAGACCGCAGTGCCGGGTCCACCTTCCGTAATCCGGCGGGTTTCTCTTCGACCGGGAAGGCGGATGATGTGCATGATCTGAAGGCGTGGAAAGTGATCGACGACGCCGGGATGCGCGGGGCCACCGTAGGCGGCGCGCAGATGAGCCCGAAACACTCAAACTTCCTGATCAATACCGGCGGCGCCACGGCCCATGATCTTGAGACATTGGGCGAAGAGGTGCGAAAAAAGGTTTACGCTTCAAGCGGTATAAGGCTAGAATGGGAAATTAAGCGCGTCGGTGAGAAATTGGGCGATCCGGCGCCGCAAAGCTAAGCCGCGGCGCAGCAGCTAAACCACGGCAGAAGCAAAGAAAACAACGATAGGGGCCGCAAACGGTCCGAGGCGAAGAGGCACTTTGGTGGGTAAGTCGAGCGGACAGACCCCGACAGTGGCGGTATTGATGGGTGGCCCCTCGGCCGAGCGTGAGGTGTCCCTGTCCAGTGGGCGTGCATGCGCCGCTGCCTTGCGGGAACATGGTGGATATAACGTGATCGAGGTCGAAGCCGACCGCGATCTTCCAGCCGTTCTGGCCGATCTCAACCCCTATGCCGTTCTGAATTGCCTGCATGGCCGTTGGGGCGAAGATGGCTGTGTGCAGGGGCTGCTGGAATGGCTCAAACTGCCCTACACCCATTCCGGCGTGCTGGCCTCGGCGCTTGCGATGGACAAACAGCGCTCGAAGGATGTGTTCCGCCACGCGGGGCTGCCCGTGCTGGAAAGCGTCATCGCGCCCAAGGCCGATGTGATGGCCGCCCATGTCATGGCACCGCCCTATGTGGTGAAGCCCAATAACGAAGGCTCTTCGGTTGGGGTGTACCTCGTGGCCGAGGAAAACAACGGCCCGCCGCAACTGTCCGAAGATATGCCCGCCGAGGTGATGGTCGAGACTTTCGCGCCGGGGCGTGAGCTGACCACCACCGTGATGGGCGACCGGGCGTTGGCGGTGACGGATATCATCACCACCGGCTGGTATGACTATGACGCGAAATACAAGCCCGGCGGCTCGCGCCATGTGGTGCCCGCCGATCTGCCGCAAGAGATCACCGATCTGTGTTTCGACTATGCCCGCCGCGCCCATGCGGCGCTTGGCTGCAAGGGCATCAGCCGCACCGATTTTCGCTGGGACGAGGCGCGCGGCCCAGAGGGGCTGATCCTGTTGGAGACCAACACCCAGCCCGGCATGACTGCCACTTCGCTCTCGCCCGAGCAGGCCGCCGCCTGCGGCATTTCATTCCCTGAGCTTTGCGCTTGGATGGTGGAGGACGCTACATGCGATCGCTGATCCGCCGCCGCCCGGAAACGGTCAAGGCCGATCCCGCCCCATCGCGGTGGTCATGGCGCATGCAGCGGTTGATGCTGACGCCGGGTTTCCGCTTTGCCCTGCGCGTGGGGCTGCCCTTCACGCTGAGCCTGCTGGCCGGCACGATCTATATGGCGGAGGAAGAGCGGCGCGGCATCGTGGTGCAGACCATCGCCGATGTCCGCGCCAGCATCGAAGAGCGGCCCGAGTTCATGGTCAAACTCATGGCCATCGACGGGGCGAGCGACATGCTCTCGACCGAAATCCGCACCGCGCTGCCGCTGGAATTTCCGCTGTCCTCCTTCGATCTCGACCTGCCGCAGATCCGCGAGAAGATCACCGACATCGACGGGGTAAAACAGGCCAATGTGCGCATCCGCCCCGGCGGCGTGCTGCAAATCGACGTGACGCCGCGCGTGCCTGTGGCCGTCTGGCGCAGTGAAACGGGGCTGGCGCTGGTGGACAATACCGGTGCCCATGTGGCACGGATCGAGGCGCGTCGCGATCATGCCGACCTGCCGCTGATCGCCGGGGCAGGGGCCGACAAAGCGGTGCCGGAGGCGCTCAAGCTAATCGCAGCGGCGAACGTACTGGGCGACCGGCTGCGCGGTTTGGTCCGCGTCGGCCAGCGCCGCTGGGACGTGGTACTGGACCGCGATCAAACGATCATGTTGCCCGAAGAAAACGCGCTGCAAGCGCTGGAACGGGTGATCGCGCTGGAAGGCGCGCAAGAGGTTCTCACGCGGGACGTGGCGCGTGTGGACATGCGATTGGCGGCAAGACCAACCCTTAGAATGAACGAAGATGCCACCCGCGAATGGTGGCACATCAGGCAGCTTTCCGGCCAGTAAGATGGCCATTGGAATCGGGACAGTAACGAAATGATGGACCTATACGACAGTCAGCGTTCGATGCGGCACATGCGCAAATTGGCGATCCAACGCGGGGTGGTCGCCATTTTGGATGTGGGCAGCTCCAAGATCGCCTGTCTGGTGCTGCGCTTTGACGGTGCGGGGCTTGATAGCGACAGCGGCGACATCGGGTCCTTGGCCGGGCAGTCGGGGTTCCGGGTTATCGGGGCGGCGACCACCCGCTCACGCGGGGTCCGCTTTGGTGAGATTTGCGCCATGGGCGAGACTGAGCGCGCGATCCGCACCGCGCTTCAGGCCGCGCAGAAAATGGCCGGCATCCGCGTCGATCACGTCATCGCCTGTTTCTCGGGCGGGGAGCCGCGCAGCTATGGGCTCGACGCCTCGGTCGAGTTGGAGGGGCAATCGGTCTCGGAGCAAGACGTGGCGCGGGTGCTGGCGGGCTGCGACGTGCCGGAATATGGCGAGGGCCGCGAGGTGCTGCACGCCCAGCCGGTGAACTTCGCGCTGGATCACCGCAGCGGTCTGGCCGACCCGCGCGGCCAGTTGGGCAACAGCCTGTCCGTGGACATGCATATGCTGACCGTCGACGCCGATACGGTGCAGCATCTGGCCCATTGCATCAAACGCTGTGATCTGGAACTGGCCGGGATCGCCTCATCTTCCTATGCCTCGGGCATCTCGGCGCTGGTCGAGGATGAGCAGGAGCTCGGTGCCGCCTGTATCGACTTTGGCGGTGGCACCACCGGCCTGTCGATCTTTATCAAAAAACATATGATCTATGCCGATACGGTGCAGATGGGCGGGGATCACGTCACCTCCGACATCTCGATGGGTCTGCAAGTGCCGATGGCCAATGCCGAGCGGATCAAGACCTTCTACGGCGGGGTGCATGCCACCGGCATGGACGACCGCGACATGATCGAGATCGGCGGCGAGACCGGTGATTACGAACACGACCGTCGCACCGCCAGCCGGGCGGAGTTGATCGGCATCATGCGCCCCCGTGTCGAAGAGATCCTCGAAGAGGTCCGCGTTCGGCTGGATGCCGCCGGTTTCGACCACTTGCCAAGCCAACAGATTGTGCTTACCGGGGCGGGCAGTCAGATACCGGGCCTTGACGGGTTGGCCAGCAAGATCCTTGGCCAACAGGTCCGTCTGGGGCGTCCGCTGCGCGTGCATGGGCTGCCGCAGGCCGCGACCGGGCCGGGCTTCGCCTCTGCCGTGGGGCTTGCGCTGTTCGCGGCGCATCCACAGGACGAATGGTGGGATTTCGACATTCCCGCTGATCGCTACCCCTCCCGCTCGCTCAAACGCGCGGTGAAATGGTTTAGAGACAACTGGTGACCCCAATATCGGGTGAGAAGCCCGAGATGAGGCGGAAACTGGCAAGTTTCTGCCCATATTTAGCGTCAAAACGATGTTTTTTAGGTGACGATGCGGCCCTAGCCCGGTAGGGTCGGGTAAATTTGGTCGAAAAACTCCCGCAGAACGCGGATAACTGGACAGGCGGACAGCACATGACACTCAACCTTTCAATGCCAGGACATGATGATCTGAAACCCCGTATCACCGTCTTCGGTGTTGGCGGGGCAGGCGGCAACGCGGTCAATAACATGATCGAAAAGCAACTTGACGGTGTTGATTTCGTCGTGGCCAACACTGACGCACAGGCGCTGCAACAGGCGCAGGCCGAGAACCGCGTGCAACTGGGCATCAAAGTGACCGAAGGTCTGGGTGCGGGCGCGCGTGCCTCTGTCGGCGCTGCCGCTGCCGAAGAGAGCATTGAGCAGATCGTCGACCACCTTGCCGGCGCGCATATGTGCTTCATCACCGCCGGCATGGGCGGCGGCACCGGCACCGGTGCGGCCCCGATCATCGCGCAGGCCGCGCGTGAACTGGGCGTGCTGACCGTCGGCGTCGTGACCAAGCCCTTCCAATTCGAAGGCGCCAAGCGCATGCGTCAGGCCGAAGACGGTGTTGAGACGCTGCAAAAGGTCGTCGACACGCTGATCATCATTCCGAACCAGAACCTCTTCCGTCTGGCGAACGAAAAGACCACCTTCACCGAAGCCTTCTCGCTTGCCGATGACGTGCTGTACCAAGGTGTGAAGGGCGTGACCGACCTGATGGTCCGTCCGGGTCTCATCAACCTCGACTTCGCCGATGTCCGCGCCGTGATGGACGAGATGGGCAAGGCGATGATGGGAACGGGCGAGGCCGAGGGCGAAGATCGCGCCATCCAAGCTGCCGAGAAAGCCATCGCCAACCCGCTGCTGGACGAAATCAGCCTGCGCGGTGCCAAGGGCGTGCTCATCAACATCACCGGCGGTCAGGACCTTACCCTGTTCGAACTCGACGAAGCGGCCAACCGTATTCGCGAGGAAGTGGACCCCGAGGCGAACATCATCGTCGGCTCCACGCTGGACGAAAGCCTTGGTGGCCTGATGCGCGTCAGCGTTGTCGCCACCGGCATCGACGCCACCGATGTGAACACCGAAATCCCGGTCCCGCGCCGCTCCATGAGCCAGCCTTTGCGTCAGAACGTATCGGTTGACGATGTGGCACAGGTTTCCGCCGCGCAGGCACCGGTTGCTGCCTCCGTGGCCGCCGAAGCGCCGCAGGAAGTCGAACAGGCCGCCCTGTTCCAAGACCTCCAGCCGACACAGCGTGAGCAGGACCAGTATGAGGACGAGAACGTTGTCGAAGATGACGACGGTCTGCCCGCACCGGCCTACCAGCCCGAAGTGGCCGCATTCGAGCCGCGTCAGGAAGAGAACATCGAAGCCGAACCCGAAGCCTTCGTCGCACCGCGCGCGCCGACACCCGGCACACCGTCCCCCGAAGCGCTGGCCCGCCTGCGCGCCGCTGCCCAAAAAGCAGCGCCCGAGCAGCACCGTCAGGCTCAGCAGCAGCAGGGTGAGCAGGGCGACAAGGGCCGTTTCGGCATCAACTCCCTGATCAACCGGATGACCGGCCACGCCGAAGGCGAGGCGCAAGCCCGCCCCGCGCGTCAGCAGCCGCCGGTGCAAACCCGCGCCTCTGCCGCCGCGCCGCAGCCGCAGGAAAACAACGATCCCGATCAAGAACGCATCGAAATCCCCGCGTTCCTGCGCCGTCAGGCCAACTGAACCGATCACGATGAATGACGAAAGGGCTGCCTTAGGGTGGCCCTTTTTCGTGTAATAACAATGCCTTGCCTCCGGGTAAGCGCAGCCGTGCTCAAATGTTGCAGTGATGTTTCAGACCGTTGCAAAGATTGAGTTGAGCAAAACGAACCCGCCCCTTAATCCAGAGTTCAACACACAAGAAGATGTTCGAAGCTTGAGGATGACCCGGTGCAGACAACGATCAAATCAGCGGTAAGTTTTACTGGCACAGGCCTGCACTCCGGTCTGCCTGCGACGGTGACACTGCGCCCGGCGTCGGCCCATCACGGCATCTGGTTCTCGCGCAGCGATGTGGCGGTCGGTGACCGTCTGATCCCTGCCCGCTGGGACGCGGTGAACCGCTCGCCGCTCTGCACCAAGCTGGAAAACCCCACCGGCCTGTCGATCTCGACCGTCGAGCATCTGATGGCCGCCGTGGCGGGCTGTGGCATCCACAACCTTTTGATTGAGATCGACGGCCCCGAAGTGCCGATCCTCGATGGTTCCTCCGTGCCTTTCGTGCGCGGCATCATTCAGCGCGGTCTGCGCCAGCTTGCAGCCCCCGTGATGGCCTTCGAAGTGCTGAAAACCATCACCGTGCAGGATGGCGACGCGGTCGCGACCATTTCTCCCGCGGATACGCTGCGCATCGACTTTGAGATCGACTTTGCCGATGCCGCCATCGGCCAGCAGCGCAAGTCGCTGGTGATGAACAACGGCTCCTTCGCGCGTGAACTCTGCGACAGCCGCACCTTCTGCCGTCAGGCGGATGTCGAGGCGATGCAGGCCAATGGTCTGGCGCTTGGTGGCGAAGCGGGTGAGAACGCGGTGGTTTTCGACGGCGATGCCGTCGTCAGCCCCGGTGGCCTGCGCCACGCGGATGAACCTGTGCGCCACAAGATGCTCGACGCGCTCGGCGATCTGGCGTTGGCCGGGGCACCGCTTTTGGGCCATTACGAAGGCAAACGCGCGGGCCATTCGCTGACCAACACGCTGCTGCGCGCGCTCTTTGCCACGCCGGACGCCGTGCGTCTGGTGGCCTGCGATGCGGCGCAAACGGCGCGGCTGCCCGGCTCCGGCCTGATCTGGGACGAAATCCCGCAGGTTGCCTGATCACGGGACAGGGGAACAGCACCGGGAAGCGCAGGGCGCTTAGGCGGCGAAGTGCCATTGAACGCCCTGCCAATGCCTTGTATTCACTAAGCCGAAGTGACAAGCCTGACCCAGCGATGCGCCGCCGCGCAGCCGCCTGCGGACGGGGGCGGAATGGGCGTTTTGCAACGCAGTTTATTGTGCTAGTCACATGCGCAAGAGGGTCAAAGACCATGGGTTGGACGATGCAAGAGGTGCGGGCATGACGGTAGCGGGATCGCGCAAGCGGACGATCAGTGCGGTGCTTCTGGTCGCGACATTGGCAGCCTGCGGCGGTGGTGACGGACGCTCTGACGGGAACTTTTTCAACCCGCAGGAAATCCCGCTTGAAACCTATTCGGCCGAGCAGATTTTCGAGCGTGGCGAATATGAGCTGACCAACAACAACCCCGGCGAAGCGGCATTTTATTTCGCCGAGATCGAGCGTCTCTATCCCTATTCCGAATGGGCCAAACGCGCCCTGATCATGCAGGCTTTCGCCTATCACAAGGATCAGGACTATCCCAACAGCCGCTCTGCCGCGCAGCGCTTCATTGATTTCTACCCCGCCGATGA
Organism: Sulfitobacter sp. 1A15258; assembly: GCF_043557045.1. Taxonomy (NCBI): domain Bacteria; kingdom Pseudomonadati; phylum Pseudomonadota; class Alphaproteobacteria; order Rhodobacterales; family Roseobacteraceae; genus Sulfitobacter; species Sulfitobacter sp. 1A15258. The sequence continues at coordinate 126,228 of NZ_JBIFFK010000006.1, forward strand.
CGATGCCGCCTATGCGCAGTACCTCTTGGCGCTGAGCTATTACGATCAGATCGACGAAGTGGGCCGCGACCAAGGGCTGACCTTCCAAGCGTTGCAATCCCTGCGCGCCGTGATCGAAGGCTACCCGGACAGCGAATATGCCCGCTCCGCGATTCTGAAATTCGACCTCGCCTTCGACCATCTGGCGGGCAAGGAGATGGAGATCGGCCGCTACTACCTGCGCCGCGATCACTATACCGCCGCGATCAATCGCTTCCGCGTCGTGGTCGAGGATTTCCAGACCACCACCCACACCGCCGAAGCGCTGCACCGTCTGGTCGAAGCCTATCTGTCGCTCGGCCTGAACCATGAGGCGCAGACGGCGGGGGCCATCCTTGGCCACAACTACCGGGGCTCCGAGTGGTATGAGGACAGCTACAAACTGCTGACCGGGCGCGGCCTTGAGCCCGCCTTCTACAAAGACAATTGGCTGGGTGCAGCCTATCGCCAGACCATCAAGGGCGAGTGGCTATAAGGGGGGTGGGGTCGCCCATCCAACGGTTCTAGATGCTGCGCGGACTTGATATTTCGGACATGCTGATCATCGACCGGCTGGAGCTTGGCTTCCAGCCGGGGCTGAACGTGCTGACCGGCGAGACCGGCGCGGGCAAGTCCATCCTTTTGGATTCGCTCGGCTTTGTTCTGGGCTGGCGCGGTCGTGCCGATCTGGTGCGCCAAGGGGCCGAACAGGGTGAGGTGACCGCTTGGTTCGATCTGCCGCCCGGCCATCCGGCCCATGCGGTGCTGGAAGAGGCGGGATTGCCCGCCTGGGATGAGTTGATCCTGCGGCGCATCAACACTTCCGATGGGCGCAAGACCGCTTGGGTCAACGACCGCCGCTGCTCGGGCGAGGTGCTGCGGCGCCTGTCGGAGACATTGGTGGAACTGCACGGCCAGCATGATGACCGCGGCCTGCTCAACCCGCGCGGCCATCGTGCCATTTTGGACGATTACGCCGGGAATGCCCGGGCGATTGCCAAGGTGCGCGAGGCGTGGAATGCCCTCGGGGCCGCGCGCAAAGCCGCCGCCGCCGCTGCCGCCGAACGCGAGGCCATTGCCGCCGAGGAAGAGTTCCTGCGTCACGCCGTGGCTGAGTTGGACAAGCTCGACCCTGAAGCGGGGGAGGAGGCCACCCTCGACATCCGCCGTCGCCAGATGCAGGGGGCCGAGAAAATTCGCCGCGATGTGGTCAACGCTTATGAGTTGTTGGGCCAAGGCGGGGCAGAGACCGCCATGGGCGACGCGCTGCGCTGGCTCGACGGGGTGGCCGACAAGGCCGAAGGCGCGCTGGAGGGCCCGCTCGCCGCGCTAAACCGCGCCATGGTGGAACTGGACGAGGCCATGTCCGGCGTGGCCGATGCGATCGACGGCATGTCGTTCGACCCCTATGAGTTGGAAGCCTGCGAAGAGCGGCTCTTTGCGATCCGCGGCCTTGCACGCAAACATGACGTGCAGCCCGATGAGCTGGCCGGTTTCGCCGACACGCTGCGCGCCAAACTCGATGCGCTCGATGCGGGCGAAGCGGCGCAGGAGGGGCTGGAGAAAGCCGTCTGCGATGCGCAGGCGCTTTACGACGAAAGGGCCACCGCGCTGACCGAGAAGCGCCGCAAGGCCGCCGCCAAGCTCGACAAATCCGTGGCGGCAGAGCTTGCCCCGCTCAAGATGGAACGCGCAGTGTTCCAGACGCAATTGACCGAGGAACCCGCAGGCCCCGAGGGGCGCGATGCGGTCTCCTTTACCGTCGCCACGAACCCGGGCGCACCTGCCGGTCCCTTGGGCAAGATCGCCTCGGGCGGGGAACTCAGCCGGTTCCTCTTGGCGCTGAAGGTTTGCCTTACCCAGACCCAATCCGGCCTCACCCTGATCTTTGACGAGATCGACCGTGGGGTAGGGGGCGCCACCGCCGATGCCGTGGGCCGCCGCCTGAAGGCGCTGGCCGCCGAGGGTCAGGTCTTGGTCGTCACCCATTCGCCGCAGGTCGCAGCCCTTGGCGCGCATCACTGGCGCGTGGCGAAATCGGTGACCAAGGGCATGACCACCTCCACCGTCACCCCCCTTGCCGCCGAAGAGCGCGTTGATGAAGTCGCCCGAATGCTCGCGGGCGATACGATTACAGATGCGGCCCGTGCGGCGGCGGAGGCATTGCTCAACGGGCAACAGGGCGCGACGACTTCTTAAATGGCGGTTTTACCCAAGGTCAGCTTGCCCTAGACAGAAAGGGTTCAACTGGTCTTAGTCCCATGCCTTCGCAAGATAACGCTTTCTTTTCCCAACAACTTCAGCAGGCGCTTGGCGGCTGCAAACAGGGCTGGACGGTGCTGCGCACCCGCGGACCGGGGAAGGTGACATTCTGGTTTATCGCGCTGCTGGTGGGCATCGCCGCGGGCTTTGCCGCCCTGTTCTTTCGCAAGGGGATCAACTGGTTGCAGGCCACGCTTTACGGTACGGACGATGTGCAATTCCTGCACAGCTTCCTTGCCGGGCTGCCGTGGTATTGGGTGGTGCTGATTCCGACCTTGGGCGGGTTGCTTGTGGGGTTGATCCTGCACCGTTTCACTCGCGACGGGCGCGCGCGCAGCGTGGGCGATGTGATCCTCGGCGCCGCCATGCACGACGGACGGGTCGAGACGCGCGCCGGGGTGGCCTCGGCGATGGCTTCGCTCATCACCCTGTCGACAGGCGGCTCCTCGGGCCGCGAAGGGCCGGTGGTGCATCTCGCCGCCGTGATCTCGACCAAGGTCAGCCGCTTTATCAAGGCCGATGGGATCACCGGGCGGGATCTGTTGGGCTGCGCCGTGGCGGCGGCGGTCTCGGCCAGCTTCAACGCCCCCATCGCTGGCGCGCTTTTCGCCCTCGAAGTGGTGCTGCGCCACTTTGCAGTCCACGCCTTCGCCCCCATCGTCATCGCCTCCGCAGCAGGCACGGTGATCAACCGGCTGGAGTTCGGTGGGCTGACAGAGTTCGTCCTACCGGGCCTTGGCGACGTGCAATTCTACGTCGAACTGCCCGCCTTCCTGCTTTTGGGGCTGACCTGCGGTCTGGTGTCGGTCGTGCTGATGCGCGCGATCTTCTGGGCCGAGGATTTCGGCAACTACCTGCAAGCGCGCACCGGTCTTGCCCGTTGGTTGCGCCCGGCGGTGGCGGGGGCGATCCTTGGCGTCATCGCGCTCTGGTTCCCGCATATCATCGGCGTGGGCTATGAGACGACCTCTCGCGCGCTGGTGGGCGAGCTGGTGCTGCATGAGGCGATCATCTTTGCCGTGCTCAAGGTCGCCGCCGTGGCGATCACGCTAGGCGGGCGCATGGGCGGCGGGGTGTTCTCGCCCTCGCTGATGCTCGGCGCCTTGACCGGGCTTGGCTTTGGGATCATCGCCACCGGTGTCTTCCCTGAGATCTCCGGCTCCTCCTCGCTCTATGCGCTGGCGGGGATGGGCGCGGTGGCCGCCGCCGTGCTGGGCGCGCCGATCTCGACCACGCTCATCGTTTTCGAGATGACCGGCGATTGGCAGACCGGTCTCGCGGTGATGGTCGCCGTTAGCATGTCGACCGCGCTGGCCTCCCGGCTGGTCGACCGGTCCTTCTTCCTCACCCAGATGGAGCGGCGCGGCATCCATCTGGCCGCAGGTCCGCAGGCCTATCTGCTCTCGATGTTCATGGTGGGCCGTATCATGCGCCGCCCGGATGATGAAGACGCGGCGGCGGAAGACGCCTGTTGGGATTTGATCGACAAGGGCACCTATATCGACGGCAGCGCCACGCTAGAGGCCGCTTTGCCGCTGTTCGACCAGACCCATTCCAATTTCATACCGGTGGTCACCCTCAGCGCGGATGCGCCGCCCGAACTGCTGGGCGCGCTGTTCCATGTCGATGCGCTGAAAGCCTATAACCGCGCCCTCGCCGCCACGGCGGCAGAGGAGCATTCCTGAGCCGCGCTCAGATCCGTTCGATGGCGATCTCTTCCATCGGGTTGAAAGCCAAATAGCCCTTAATCTCGGACACATCGGCTTTCGGATTTTCATAAGACCAGACGGCGTCTTGCAAGGTCCGGCTCTTGGTCACCACCGAGAAATAGGTCGCATCGCCCTTATGCGGGCAATGGCTGGTCTTATCGGTGCCATCAAGGAAAGCCATGGCGATGTCGCCACGCGGGAAATAGATCACCGGCGGATAGTCCCCCTCGCGCAGTTCCAGCGCGCCCGTGGACTCGCCCAATACGGCTCCGCCAGCGCGAACAACCCATGTGCCCTCAGCCGGAGTAATCTTGATATGGTCGGCCATGCCGTACCCCCCTTTACTTAAATCGGACGCTCACAGGGGCGCCGTTGCCGCATCCAACCACAGTTTTGTAACAGGTGATACCCGCGGCCCGATCTTTTCCGCCACGTCGCGGTGATAGGCGTTCAGCCAGTCCCGCGCCTCGGGGCTGAGCGCCGCCACATCAATCAAACGCCGATCAATCGGCACCAGCGTCAGCGTGCGCCAATCAAGCATCTTGCGATGCGCATCACCGCCGGGCAGGGCGGGGGCCTCTTGCACCACCAACAGGTTCTCGATCCGAATGCCAAAGGCCCCCTCGCGGTAATAGCCCGGCTCATTGCTAAGGATCATACCCGGTTGCAACGGCACATGGCTCATCCGGCTCAGCCGCTGCGGCCCCTCATGGACCGACAGATAGGCGCCCACCCCATGGCCCAAACCGTGATCGAAATCCTGCCCCGCCATCCAAAGCGGCAAACGGCCCAGCATCTCGATATCCCGCCCCGCGAGCCCGCGCGGCCAGCGCAAACGGCTCATGGCGATCATCCCCGAAAGCACCCGCGTGAAGGCCGCGCGCGCCTCCGGATCGGGGCCGCCGATGGCGATGGTGCGGGTGATATCGGTGGTGCCGTCCAGATACTGACCGCCGCTGTCGAGCACCAAAAGATGCCCCTCCTGCAAAACAGTATCGGTCTCTTCATTCACCCGGTAATGGATGATCGCCCCATTCGGCCCGGTGCCCGAGATCGTCTCGAAACTGATGTCGCGCAGCGCAGGGTCGCGGCGGCGCAGAGCTTCCAACTGCTGCACCACCTGCGTCTCGGTGACCGTGCCGGGCGCCTGCGCATCCAGCCAGGTGAGCAGTTCGACCATCGCGGCACCATCGCGCAAATGCGCCTCAGCCGCCCCTGCAATCTCGGCGTCATTCTTGCAGGCTTTGGGCAAGGCGCAGGGGTCTTCACCAGCCTGCGCCCGATCCCCCAGCAAATCCGCGAACAACAACGGTGCCGACTGCCGATCAAGCCGCACCGGCCCTTCCAGCGCGCGCAGGTAATCGGGCAACCCCTCAGGATCCCGCTGTACCACCTCTGGCCCCAGATGGTCCTCCACATTCACAAGCTTCTCAGCCGCCATGAACAGATCGACCCGCGCATCGTCATGCAATACGGCAAAACCATGGGCCACCGGGTTGCGCGGAATGTCCTGCCCGCGAATGTTCAGCAACCAATTGTGGCTGTCGGGCAGGGTTATCAATGCCGCCTTCTGCCCCGCCGCGCGCAAATCCGCGGCCAAACGCCGGCGCTTGGCCTCATGGCTTTCCCCTGCAAAACGCTCAGGATGCGCCGCCACCTTGCCTATCGGGGCATCGGGCTGGTCTTCCCAAATACGGTCGACCATATTCGAGACGCGCCGCATCTCGATGCCGGACCCTGCCAAGGCCTCGAACAAAAGATCCATCTGCGCGGGCGTATGCAACATCGGATCGAAACCAACCACACCGCCCTCGGGCAATTGATCCTTCAGCCAATCGGCCAAAGACACCTCGGGCCAAGGCACCGGGGTAAAGACATCCGCAACCTGCGCTTTGACCTGCGTCCGATAGCGCCCGTCGATGAAAACCCCCGCCACATCGCGCAGCGCCGCACAGAACCCGGCAGAGCCGGTGAACCCCGTCAGCCAAGCCAGCCGATCATCCCGCGGGGCAACATACTCACCCTGATGCGCATCGGCGCGCGGCACGAGAAACCCGTCCAAGCCCGCCGCCTGCAACTCCGCCCGCAGCGCCGCCAAACGCGGGGGACCCTGTTCCGGACGCGCGGTGACCTCGAAACTCTGGAACACGCGGCCCCTCCTTCATCCTTTTTCAAATACCGATCCGACGGTTCAGCCCACGCGGCGCATGCCCATGACACGCGCCCGTTTCCGCGGATCGCTGTCAAACAGCGCTGCAAGCTGTTCCGTCATCGCCCCGGCAAGCTGATCCACATCTGTGATCGTGACGGCGCGGTCGTAATAACGCGTGACATCATGGCCAATCCCGATCGCCAAAAGCTCGACCGCGCGGCGTTTCTCGACCATGGCGATCACGTCGCGCAGGTGTTTTTCCAGATAGTTGGCCGGGTTTACCGACAGGGTGCTGTCATCCACCGGCGCGCCGTCGGAAATTACCATGAGGATCTTGCGCGCCTCATGCCGGGCCAGCATCCGCCGGTGGGCCCATTCCAGCGCCTCACCGTCGATATTCTCTTTCAGCAGACCCTCTTTCATCATCAGACCCAAGTGGTCGCGCGTCCGGCGCCACGGGGCGGCGGCGCTTTTGTAGATGATGTGGCGCAGATCGTTCAGCCGACCGGGCTGCGCGGGGCGGCCATCGTTAAGCCACGCCTCGCGGGCCTGTCCGCCCTTCCAGGCGCGGGTGGTAAAGCCGAGGATCTCGACCTTGACGTTGCAGCGCTCCAGCGTGCGGGCGAGCACGTCGGCGCAGATCGCGGCGATGGAGATCGGGCGGCCCCGCATGGAGCCGGAGTTGTCCAAGAGCAGCGTCACCACGGTGTCGCGGAACTCGGTGTCCTTTTCGATCTTGAAGCTGAGCGGCGTGGTTGGGTTGGCCACCACCCGCGCCAGACGGCCCGCGTCCAACGTGCCCTCTTCGAGGTCGAATTCCCACGAGCGGTTTTGCTGCGCTTGCAAGCGGCGCTGCAACTTATTCGCCAGACGGCCCACAGCGCCTTTCAGCGGCTCTAGCTGCTGATCCAAATAAGCGCGCAGGCGTTCCAATTCGATCGGCTCGGCCAGTTCCTCGGCCCCGATCACCTCGTCATGCTCGCCCTGATAGACACGGTATTCCGGGTCGGCGTCCGAGACGGGCGGCGGCGGCGGCGGGTCCATCGGCGCGTCGCCCTCGGGCATCTCCGCCTCGTCGCCTAGCTCCTGATCGGCCTCGTCATCCATCGAGACCTGCGCCTGACTTTCGTCCTGCTGTTGCTCTTGGCTGTTTTCGGGGGTGCCTTCGGCCTCTTCCTCGTCCTGATCGTCTTGGCCGGTGCTGTCGGGATCCTGCTCCTCTTCGGTGCCCTCTTCGGCCTGATCCTCTTGATCCTCGTCTTGGCTGTCGGGATCGTCGCCCAACTGATCGCCATAGCCGAGGTCCGAGATCATCTTGCGGGCCAGCCGCGCGAAATCCGCCTGATCGGCAAGGCTGCCGTCGATCCCTTCGAGCGTGCCGCCCGCCTGATCTTCGATAAAGCCGCGCCAGAGTTCCATGGCGTTCTCGGCCCCTGCGGGCAGATCCCGCCCGGTGGCCAGATGCCGCACCATATAGCCCGCCGCGACCGAGAGCGGCACGTCGCTGGCCTGTTTGGCCTGATCGTAGCCGCGGCGCAGGGCTTCATGCTTGATCTTGACGTCGATGTTGCCGGCGGTGCCGGGCATGTCGCGCGCGCCCATGGCCTCGCAGCGTGCGGTCTCCATCGCCTCGTAAAGCTCGCGCGCCATGTCGCCTTGGGGCGCATAACGGGCGTGGGTCGCGGCATCGTGGTAGCGGCGGTTCAGCGCCAGCGCATCGGCTGTGCCGCGCGCCAGCAGCACCTCTTCGCGGGTCATCCGGCGGCTCACTTGCGGCAGGCGCATCGCGTCGCCCGAAAGCCCCGAGGGGTCGACCGAGTAGCTGACCGTCAGCTCGGCGTCATCGGCCATGACCTTGGTCGCCTCGGCCAGCGCCTTTTTGAACGCGTCAGCGGGGTTATCGCTTTGTTTACTCATGCCGGTCCCCTTGTCTGTCAGGCAGGCGCGCGTCTGGGAAGGGCAGGGCGCCTTTGCGTGCCGAAACGCGTCCTGCAGGGCGGCGGGCGAACCCGCCGGGGCGGCTTAGCCCAAACTCAGGCTGGCCGCGCTTTCGGGCAGTTCCTCATCGAACAAACGCTGATAGAATTCGGCCACGGTCTGGCGCTCAAGCTCGTCGCACTTGTTGAGGAAGGACAGCCGGAAGGCATAGCCCACATTGCGGAAGATCTCGGCGTTCTGCGCCCATGCGATCACGGTGCGCGGGCTCATCACGGTCGAGAGCTCGCCGTTCATGAAGGCGGTCCGCGTGAGGTCTGCCACGGTGACCATCTGCTTGAGGGTCTTGCGGCCCTTTTCGGTGTTGTAATGCGGGTTCTTGGCCAGCACGATCGCGGTCTCGGCGTCGATGCTGAGGTAATTCAGCGTGGCGACAAGGCTCCAACGGTCCATCTGCGCTTGGTTGATCTGCTGGGTGCCGTGGTAAAGGCCGGTGGTGTCGCCCAAGCCCACGGTGTTCGCGGTGGCGAAGAGGCGGAAATAGGGGTGCGGGGTGATGATCTCGTTCTGATCCATCAGCGTGAGCTTGCCGTCATGCTCCAGCACGCGCTGGATCACGAACATCACATCGGCGCGGCCCGCGTCGTATTCGTCAAAGACAATCGCGGTCGGGTTGCGCAGCGCCCAAGGCAGGATGCCTTCGTGGAATTCAGTGACCTGTTTGCCATCGCGCAGTTTGATGGCGTCTTTGCCGATCAGGTCGATCCGGCTGATGTGGCTGTCGAGGTTGACGCGCACGGTGGGCCAGTTCAGCAGGGCGGCGACCTGTTCGATATGGGTCGATTTGCCCGTGCCGTGGTAGCCTTGGATCATGACGCGGCGGTTGTGGCTAAAGCCTGCGAGGATCGCCAGCGTGGTGTCAGGGTCGAACTTATAGGTGCTGTCGATGTCCGGCACGCGGCTGGTGCGCTGCGGGAAGCCCTTGACGACCATATCGGTGTCGATGCCAAAGACATCGCGCACCGAGACCTCTTCGGTGGGTTTCATGTCATGTTCCAGTGCACCGTCGGCCATCGCTCGTCATCCTTTTCCTTAGGCGCGCGGTCGGGGCCGCGCGCGTATCTGGTGCAACATATCGTGCATATCCGCAAGGGGAAGGGGGCAACTGGCATTATCCGCAACCGGCCGTTGGTCCGGTCGCGGGATCAGTCCTTGAAGTTGCGGCTGCCCTTGATCTGGTCCCATGCCCAGACGACCAGTTGCAACTGCTCTTCCTGACTGCGGTCGCCGCCGTTCATATCGGGGTGCAGCACCTTGATTAGCGCTTTGTAGGCTTTGCGGACCTCGGGCTTTGTCCAAGTGTCCTTGGCCTCGAGAATCTCGATCGCGCGGCGCTCGGTCGGGGGCAGGCGGCGGCCCGCTTGCTGGCCCTTGCCGGGGTTTTGGGTCGCGTTCTTGCCCAAGACCTGATGCGGGTCTTCGATGCCAAGACGGGCCCATGCGCGCTGCTCGGGGTCGCCCAGTGGTTTGGTGGTGCGCTCCCAGACCTTGTCCTTGGACATCTGCGCGTTCATCTCGGCCTCGGTGGTGCCGTCAAAGAAGCTCCACTTCGCGTTATATTCGCGCACGTGTTTCTGGCAGAACCAGAAGTAGTCATCCAGCACATCGGGCGCTTTGGGCGCGCGGAACTTGCCCGGCTCGTCGCAGCCTTCGTGGTCGCAAATCCGGGTCGAGGTTTCCGACGCACCGGACATGCCGCGGCGGCCGCGGGGGTTTTTCTTTTTGGAGGACGACACGGACATGTCGAATCCGAAGGGATCAGGTTTTGGCATGTGGATAGACCTTTCCGACTCAGGCCGGTCACCATATACCCTGCGTCGCAGGATTGAAGGGGGCCGGGGGTAAAAACATGTCCACAACACAAGAGATTTCGGATCGGCTGGAAGCCGCTTTTGCGCCGCGTGAACTGGAAGTGGTGGATGACAGCGAAAGCCATCGCGGTCATGCCGGATTTCAGGAGGGGGGCGAAAGCCACTTTAACGTGCGCATCCGGTCAGAGCGTTTCAAGGGCCAGAACCGGCTGGCGCGGCACCGGGCGGTGCACAGCGCGTTGGGGCCGAACCTGATGGGGCGCATTCACGCGCTGGCGCTTGACCTGGACGAATAAGCGCCGCTTTAGGGCTTTGTCTTATCGTCGTCTTCGTCGCTGCCTTGCGGCGAATCTTCATCCGCTGAGGGGCCGGACAGAAACGCAGGCGGCGTCGCCGCTTTGGCGGGTTCCTCTTTCGCAGGCGCGTCATCCTCGGGCGTGATAGAGGCGGGCGCATCGGCCTGAAGCGCGGTGTCTTCGCCTTCGATCGTGGCGGCCAAGGCGGGCGTTGCGGCAGCAGTGGCGGGCGGCAGCAGATCGCTATCCTCCTGCTGGCCCGCTGCGGTCGCCAAGCGGCGGAACACCAGCACATTGCGCCATTCCGTGGTGGTCGAGGTCAGGCCCGAGCGCTCTTGCGAAGGCAAAGTCTCTGCCCGCTGGTATTCCCAGCCCTCGGCGGCCTGTTCGTTCAGGCATTCTTCCAAGGTTTTGGCGAAACGCGCTTCGGGGGCTTTCAGACCTTTGGCTTTCTGCCCTTTGCTGGGGGCGGGAAGGATCTTGTATTCGTAGCGCATAGGGGCCTCGGCTGGGTTGGCGACATGAGCCGCGTCAGGTGAGTTTCAGGCGGATTTGCGGCGGATGCCGATGCTGCGACCGGCCTGCGCCGGTTTGGGCAGTTTGGCATGGCTGCGGCGCATCGCGTCAAGACGGGTCAGGATATGGTCCGGCATGGGGGCCACACGCGGGCCGGACTGGTCCACATGCAGCGTCAGCCCCTCGGCGGTGGCGGCAAGCCAGCCGTCGACGTGCCATAGTTCCTGAAAGCTGTGAAATCGCTTCTCGTCATGGTCGAGCAATTGGAAGGTGGTATAGACGCGGTCACCCTTATGCAGTTCGCGCAGGTAGCAGACGTGGAATTCAGCCACATAGGTGGTGCAACCCGTGCGTTGATACTCCGGCCCCAGACCGATTTCGCCATAGGCTTGGTCAACGCCCTGATCGAACAGGACGTTGTAATAGGCCATGTTCAAATGGCCGTTGAAATCGATCCATTCGGGGAGAACCGTCATCTCGCCCGAACAGAAGGGGGCCGGGGTGTCGCTCATTGCTGGGCGAGCTTGCGCGACACGATTTCGTTGACGGCCTTGGGGTTGGCCTTGCCGCCCGTGGCTTTCATCACTTGACCGACGAACCAGCCCGCGAGTTTCGGGTTCTGCTGGGCCTTTTCGACCTGCGCGGGGTTGGCAGCGATGATCTCATCCACCGCCGTTTCAATCGCGCCGGTGTCGGTGACCTGCTTGAGGCCCTCAGTCTCCACGATCTCTTCCGGCTCGCGCCCGGTTGTATAGGCGATTTCAAAGACTTCCTTGGCGATCTTGCCGGAAATCGCATCCGAGGCGATCAGATCGACGATGCTGCCCAATTGCGCCGGGGTAACCGGGCTTTCGGTGATGCCCTTGTCGTCTTTCTTGAGGCGGCCGAAGAGTTCGTTGATGACCCAGTTCGCCGCAGCTTTTCCTCTCTTAACGAGTTCTGATGCCGAAATTGATGGTTTTGAACTAAGGGTGGTCGCTACACCTATGGCATTCGATGGAATTGAACTTTTTGCGTCTTCAGGAACTCCGGCTAAAACAGCTTTCTCAAAGAAATCCGCGCTGTCGAGATCGGCGGTCAGCACGGAGGCGTCGTAGTCCGACAGACCGAAGTCATTGATGAAACGGGATTTCTTTTCGTCCGGCAGTTCGGGCAGATTGGCTTTGATGTCGTCTACCCATGCCTGTTCGATCTCTAGCGGCAGCAAGTCGGGGTCCGGGAAATAGCGGTAGTCATGCGCCTCTTCCTTAGAGCGCATGGAGCGTGTTTCCTGCTTGTCGGGGTCGAAGAGGCGGGTTTCTTGCACAACCTCGCCACCGGCTTCGACAATCGCGATCTGGCGTTTGGCTTCGACTTCGATGGCCTGCTGGATAAAGCGCATGGAGTTCATGTTCTTGATCTCGCAGCGGGTGCCGAGATGCGAGAAGTCCTGCGTTTCCTGATACTTCTCATACTGACCCACACGGCAGACCGAGACGTTGACGTCCGCGCGCATCGCGCCGGACTGCATGTCGCCGTTGCAGGTGCCAAGGTAGCGCATGATCTGGCGCAGTTTGGCGAGATAGGCGGCGGCCTCCTCCGGCCCGCGAATGTCGGGGCGGGAGACGATCTCCATCAGGCAGACGCCGGTGCGGTTCAGGTCGACGAAGGACATGTTCGGGTCCATGTCGTGGATCGACTTGCCCGCGTCCTGTTCCATGTGGATGCGCTCGATCCGCACCAGCCGCGCGGTGCCGTCGCCCAGTTCCACCAGAACTTCGCCTTCGCCCACGATGGGCTCGTAGAGCTGGCTAATCTGGTAGCCCTGCGGCAGGTCGGGGTAGAAGTAGTTCTTGCGGTCGAAGGCGGATTTCAGGTTAATCTCGGCCTTGAGGCCCAGCCCCGTGCGCACCGCCTGTTCGACGCAATATTCGTTGATCACCGGCAGCATCCCGGGCATCGCGGCATCAACGAAGGCCACGTTGCTGTTGGGCTCGGCGCCGAATTTGGTCGAGGCGCCCGAGAAGAGCTTGGCGTTCGACGCGACCTGCGCGTGGACCTCCATCCCGATGACTAGTTCCCAGTCATGTTTGGCACCGGCAATCACGCGCGGTTTCGGGGTGTCGTAACTCAGATCAAGCATCGCGGCCGCCTTCGGTCAATTGGAACTTGGCCGGTCATACTGGAGCGCACCACGCGCTTCAAGAGGCAGGCTTAGCCCGGCATAGCAATCTGGCGGCGGCCTTCGGTAAAAATGACCCGCTTGCCTGCTTCGATCTCGCGTTGGAACAGGTCGGTGATGATGCGCATGGCTTCATCCCGCCCCGAAGCAGCAAAACGCCGGGCGGAGCGGACGCGCAGGTTGTTGTCAAAGCCGCGTGCGGCGTGGGCCCAGAGCATCGGGTGCAATTCCGTCATGTGATCGCGCACGATCCAGCGCGCGCAATCGGCAATCTCGGCGCGCACGGCTCCGGCGGCATCCGCCGAAGGGGCGGTCTGTCCGATGGTATTGGCGCAATAGGCTGCCAGCAGGTTGGCGGTATGCGGATCTGGGCGGCGGGCGAGGATATCGCGCAGCCCTTCGATGAAAAACGGCACATCAAGATTGGCACAGGCCTGCGCATCGCAGCTGATCGCGTCGAATTGCACCCATGTGTAGCCGCCCGCGCCCCAAGTCTCTTCGGTCCGCGCGGCAGTGCGACGGGCTTCGAGTTCGAGTTGGTCATATGAGCCATGCCACCTTGGCAGAAGGTGGTTGCCCATGGCCCGCATGGGGCGCGGGTTTGCGGGGTTCAGGTCGATGAGCCGGGCGTAGCGGTCCGCCACGGCGCGGGCGTCACCGCCGGTTCCCCCAAGCAGGGCACAGTGCGTCGCCGCGAGCAGGGGCGAGGCAGCCATGTCCTTGTCGAATGGTGCGAGGATTTGCTCCGCGCGTTCAAAATGCGCGGCGAAGGCCGCATGGTTGCGGGCCGGCACGTCGCTGTCCCAACCCGTGCCGCGCCATGCCCAGCCGATGTCCATATGCGCCTGCGCCACGATGGCGGCGATCATGGCGCTCCCGGCGTGATCGGCCAGCACATGTTCCAGCGCTTCGATCCCTGCCATCAGGGGCGCGTCACTCGCCGGTTTGCCGTCGTAAAGCGCGTGTTCCGCGGCGAGAATCACATCCGCCCGCGCGCCAAAGGCCATCAGCTCGGCCACCGGCATGGCACCCGGTGTCATCTCGCGGTTCTCGTCGGCTTCTTGCAAAAGCTTTGCCATCTCCTCCCAACGTTCTTGGCGCACCAGCCATTGCGCGCGGTACTGGTGACGGTCGCGCTGCATCTCTTCGGCGGTGGGGTCGGGGCAGGAAATGCGCAGCAGTGCGTCGCGCGGTGCACGGCGGCGCAGGAGCGGCATTTCCAGCGGCTCGAACTCGGGCGCTTGCGGTGCGGGCTTGGCAAAGAACCCTTGCAAGGCGGACGGGATCATATGCGAGAGTTTCTTCATCTGGGGCCGGTCCTGCCTGCTGTTTGTCGATGATTTAGGTTTGACCGGGCAATGGGGCGGAACCGTGTCCGGCGTGCGGAGCTTTCGGGAAAATTCTGCAGCGCAGTCGGGCAGGCGGGGGCAATCCTTCGCGACAATCCGGCGGCGCGGCGGGCGCTGTTTCCCGATCAGAGGAAATCTGCCGATCCCGCGCCCCTGCTGCGCTTGCCAAGCGCGTTTCGGGGCGGTCTTATGCGCGGCATGAAAACTGCCATGATCGCCCTATTGCTCTGCGCCGGCCCCACCATGATTTGGGCCGAATTGCCCAAACAGCCCGCCCCGGTGGTAGAGGTGGATAACGTAGTGCAGACCGCCGCCACGTCTTTGTCCTTCCCTGATGAGGTCGAGGCCGAGGACGAACCGCCCGCACTTGAAACCGCGCCCTTTACCACAACGCTGCGCCCGCCCGCGCGTCCGGGCAATCTGCCGCGTACGCGCTGGCAGCATATGCGGGGGCATTCGCTTTGGACCCGCGCGGCGATCTCGGCGCTGAAATCCCATGGCAAGCCCTTGGTGGATATGGTGCCCGGTGATGTGGCGGAGTGGTGCCCGGCCTATCCCACGGCATCCGACAGCCAGCGCCGCGCCTTTTGGGTCGGCTTCATGTCGGCGCTGGCCAAACATGAGAGCACCTATCGGTCTTGGGCCGTGGGCGGGGGTGGCCGCTGGTATGGGTTGTTGCAAATCCTGCCGGGCACCGCGCGGGGCTACAAATGCAATGTCGGCAGCGGTGATGCGCTCAAGAACGGCGCCGCGAACCTGAGTTGTGCTGTGCGGATCATGGCGACGACCGTGCCGCGCGACGGGGTGATCGCCGGAAACGGGCGGCGCGGCGTCGGGGCCGATTGGGGGCCGATGCGCAGCGCGTCCAAACGGGCGGATATGTCTCGCTGGCTCCGGCGGCAGTCCTATTGCAAACCGTTGAACGCGGCTCGACCCCGCAGCCGTCCGTAGATTACTGGATCAGCGTGAAGTGGTGCCTCTCTGTCGCGACACCGCGCGCTTGAAGTGCGGCCTCTAGCGAGCGGTGCGGTGGCGTGGCCTCGAAGGGCAGTTTGATCTTGCGGCCCGTGCGGAGAATGACCGTCGCGCGCACGGACATATCCAGCCGCGTATCAAGCCGAACGCGGTCGATCTGCGCCAGCGCGATTTTCGCGTCCCGTTTGCCGGTGAACCACGACAGGCTGTTCTGATCGAGCGTCAAGCCGCTGGCCGGATTGCTAAAAACCTCCCATAGCGCGGGCAGGGTAAAGAGCCCCAATAGTCCGACGATCCAGCTCGAGGCGTCGAGCCAGAGCCACGCTGCCCCGAGGGTCGCCCAGATCACAGGTGACAGGAGCAGGGTCGTCCAACTGCGGGCATGGCGGTGATAGGTATAGGCCGCCATGCCCTCGGTCTGGGTTGCCGCGTTAGGCACCGCGAATGCGGCTGAGCATCTCCGACGTGTCCCGGCTGAGGTCGGGGCTGGCGAGGATGCGGTCGAGCTGCTTCTCAATCATCTCTTGCCGCGCCATGTCATAGCGCCGCCATGTCTGGAAGGCCGAGCACATCCGCGCCGTGGTCTGCGGGTTGACCGGGTCAAGCTTGATTAGCCAGTCGGCCAGCAGGGCGTAGCCCTTGCCGCTCTCATGGTGGAACCCTGCGTGATGCATGGCAAGGCTGCCAAAGACCGCGCGGAAGCGGTTGGGGTTCTTCCAATTGAAATCGGCATGCTCGGTAAGCCTGCGCGCCACTTCGGCCGCCTCTTCCGGCGCGGCTTGGCTGACTTGCAGCCCGAACCATTTGTCCATCACCAGACGGTCATCCCGCCACTGCGCCTCGAAGGCAGCCAGCGCCTTGTCGCCTTGGCCCGCGCGCAGCAAGGCGGCGAGGGCGCTGAGCTGTTGGGTCATATTGTCGGCATCGTCGAACTGCGCTTGCGCGCGCGCTGGTCCCTCAACGCGGGTCAGCAGGGCAAGTGCTACATTGGTCAAGGCGCGTTTGCCCGATTGTGCCGCATTGGGTTGATAGGGGGCGTCGACCCTGTGGCGGTCATAGAGATCACCCAGCAGTGCGGCAAACCGTTCGGCCATGGCATCCCGGGTGGCATCCACCGCCTGATGGATCGCCGCCGGATCCGGCGTTTTGCCTGCGTCATGCAGGGTGCTGGCCAGATCAGCGTGGCTGGGCAGCCCCAGCATCAACGCGCGGTAGGCAGGCTCAAGGGTCTCATCCTCCAACACGGCCCGCAGGGCTTCGAGCCATGCGTCATCCGGCGCGCTGCCTTCGGTGATCACGGCCAGCAAGGATTGCCGCGCCAAGGTGCGCCCGGCCTCCCACCGGTTGAAGGGATCGCTGTCATGGGCGAGCAGCAGCAGGCGCTCTTCTTTCGAGAGGTCTTGCTCCAGCACCACCGGGGCGGAGAAACCGCGCAGCACCGAGGCCACGGGGCGCGCATCCAACCCGTCGAAGGTGAAGCTCTGTTCGGCCTCGGTCAGCTCCAACACGCGAGAGGGGGCCACTTCGGCCCCATCCGTGCCGATCAGCCCCACGGTGATGGGCAGAACCTGCGGTTCCGGCTCAGGCGTGGCGGTGCTGGGCGGGGTGTGCTGGGTGAAGGTCAGCGTGAAGATGCCTTTGCCCGCATCCCAAGCCTCTACCACCGAGAGGCGCGGCGTGCCCGCCTGCGAATACCAGCGTTTGAACTGGGTCAGATCGCGGCCCGTGGTGTCTTCGAAGACCTTCAGCCAATCTTCGATCGTCGCCGCATCGCCGTCGTGACGCTCAAAATAGAGGTCCAGCGCTTTGGCATAGGCGTCATCGCCCACCAAGGTCTTGAGCATGCCGATCACCTCGGCGCCCTTCTCATAGACGGTGGCGGTGTAGAAGTTGTTGATCTCTTGAAAGCTTTCGGGCCGCACCGGATGGGCCAACGGGCCTTGATCCTCAGCGAACTGACGTGCGCGCAAATCGATCACATCGCCAATGCGTTTCACCGCCGGAGAGCGCATGTCCGAGGTGAACTGCGCGTCGCGGTAGACGGTCAGCCCTTCCTTGAGACAGAGTTGAAACCAATCGCGACAGGTGATGCGGTTGCCGGTCCAATTGTGGAAATACTCATGAGCAATGATCGCTTCGATCCGCTCGAAATTATCATCCGTCGAGGTTTCGGGGGAGGCGAGAACGGCGGCGGAGTTGAAGATATTGAGCCCCTTGTTCTCCATCGCGCCCATGTTGAAATCATCCACCGCGACGATGTTGAAGATGTCGAGGTCGTATTCACGACCGTAAACCTCTTCGTCCCACTTCATCGAGGCTTTGAGCGCCTCCATCCCGAAGGCGCATTTGCCCTCGTCGCCGGGGCGGACATAGAGGTTCAGATCGACCTCGCGGCCCGACATGGTGGTGAAACGGTCGGAATGGGCGACCAGATCGCCCGCCACCAGCGCGAAAAGATAGGCAGGCTTGGGCCATGGGTCATGCCACTCGGCATGGTTCTGCCCCTGCGCGACTGGATTGCCGTTGGACAACAGAACGGGATACGGGCCGTTGATGGTCACGGTGAAGACGCTCATCACATCGGGGCGGTCGGGGTAATAGGTGATTTTGCGAAAGCCTTCTGCCTCGCATTGGGTGCAATACATGCCGCCCGACATATAAAGCCCTTCGAGGGCGGTGTTGCCCTTGGGGTCAATCTCAACCTCGGCCTCCCAGATAAAGGGGCCGTCGGGCGCATCGCAGGTCAGACCGCGTTCCGTCACCTTCGGGGTGACCGGCTTGCCGTCAATCTGCGCGGAGATGAGCTTGAGTTGCTCGCCATGCAGGAAAAACTCTGCCTCCTGCGCCGCCGGGTTGGGGCGAAAGGCGATACGGCTTTTGACCCGTGTCTTATGAGGATCGAGGTCAAAGGTCAGGGCCACCTCATCCACCAGAAAGCCGAAGGGCTGGTAGTCACTGAGATAGATCGTTTGGGGGGTGGCGTCGCGCATTGGGCCTCCAGTCGCGGGAACGTAATTGGTCTGGGAAATGTTATGTCTCCAGAAGGCGGCCTGCAAGCCGAGCTGCCCCAACTTCGAGCAATGAGGTGTATCCATGTCCGCCCCCGACACCGATACCGAAACGCAGAAGAAACGGCATCGTCCTGCTTTGATCGGTATCAAAACCGCGATCATCGCAGGGGCGCTCTTGATGATCGCCGGCGTCGTCTACGCGGTGTTGCAGGCCACCGACCCCTCGCCGGAAGGTGAGGTTCAGCCCGTCGATGGCCCGGCGGACGCCGAGCCGGTGATCGCCACCCCGGAGCCGGTTGCCGACTAGCGCCTGCCTGCCCGCGCTTGCGCCGCTTTGCCTTTCTGCTAGACCTTTCACAAAGGTATCCAGCGCGGGAGAGGGCGGAGAATGACGGGTAGAATTGACAAGAACGGTTTGCAGGTAGAGCCCGCACTGGTCGGCTTCATCGAAGGATCGGCGCTGCCGGGCACGGGTGTAGACGCGGATGTCTTCTGGGCGGGGCTGTCGGACCTTGTGCATGACCTTGGGCCGAAGAACCGTGCGTTGCTTGAAAAACGGGCCGAAATTCAGGCCAAGATTGATGAGTGGCATCGCGCACGCGCAGGCCAGCCCCATGACGCGGAGAGCTACACCGCCTTCCTGCGTGAGATTGGCTATCTTCTGCCCGAAGGGCCGGCGTTCCAGATTGAGACGCAAAACGTAGACCCCGAAATCGCGCAGGTGCCCGGGCCGCAGCTTGTGGTCCCGATCACCAACGCACGCTTCGCGCTCAACGCCGCCAATGCGCGCTGGGGCAGCCTTTATGACGCATTCTATGGCACCGATGCGCTGGGTGATTTGCCGGTGGGCAAGGGCTATGACGCCGCGCGCGGCGCGCGGGTGGTGGCGCGGGCAAAAGCCTTTTTGGATGACGCCGTGCCGCTCTCGGCCGGCAGCCATGCAGATTTGGCGGGGTATCGCGTTGTGGACGGGCACCTTGAAGCTGTGATGGCGCAGGATGCGGCCCCCTGCGGCTTGGCCCATCCGGCGCAGTTTGCGGGCTACCGGGGCGCGGCGGAGGCGCCCGACGCGGTCCTCTTGCGCAACAACGGGTTGCATATCGAGATCAAGATCGACCCCGAGCATGCCATTGGCAAGGACGACCCCGCCAGCGTTGCGGATGTGATCATCGAATCCGCGCTTTCGACCATCATGGATTGCGAAGACAGCGTCGCGGCGGTGGATGCCGAAGACAAGGTGCTGGCCTATGGCAATTGGCTGGGGCTGATGAAAGGGGACCTTGCCGAGACCTTTGAAAAAGGCGGCCAGACCGTCACCCGCCGCATGGCCGAGGACCGTCGCTATACCGCGCCCGATGGTTCAGGTGAGATCACGTTGAAAGGCCGCTCGCTAATGCTGGTGCGCAATGTCGGCCATCTGATGACCAACCCCGCCGTGCTCGACCGTGAGGGGCGCGAGATTGGCGAAGGGCTGATGGATGCCATGGTGACCACGCTGATCGCCATTCATGACCTCAAACGCGCGGGCGGCAACTCGGTCACCGGCAGCGTCTATGTGGTGAAACCCAAGATGCATGGGCCCGAGGAAGTGGCCTTTGCCGATGAGATTTTCACCCATGTGGAAAAGACGCTCGGCCTGCCGCAATATACTGTGAAGCTTGGCATCATGGACGAAGAGCGCCGCACCAGCGCCAACCTCATGGAATGTATCCGTGCAGCCAAACACCGTGTGGCCTTTATCAATACCGGTTTCCTCGACCGCACGGGGGACGAGATCCATACCAGTATGGAAGCCGGTCCGATGGTGCCCAAGGGTGAGATGAAGAACAGCGCTTGGATCGCCGCCTATGAGGATCGCAACGTCGATATCGGCCTTGCCTGCGGCTTGCAGGGCCGGGCGCAGATCGGCAAGGGCATGTGGGCCATGCCCGACCGTATGGCCGAGATGCTGGAGGCCAAGATCGGCCATCCCCAATCCGGGGCCAATTGCGCATGGGTGCCATCGCCCACCGCGGCTACCCTGCACGCTACACATTATCACAAGGTTAACGTCTTGGCGCGGCAGGAAGAAATCAGAGAGGGCGGCGCGCGCGCCACGCTCGACGCGCTGCTGACCATCCCGGTGATGGAAGGTCGCAACCTCAGCACCGAGGAAATCACCCGCGAGATTGAGAATAACGCGCAGGGCATTCTGGGCTATGTCGTCCGCTGGATTGATCAGGGCGTCGGCTGCTCCAAAGTGCCAGACATCAACGATGTGGGCCTGATGGAAGACCGCGCGACTTGCCGCATCTCGGCCCAAGCGCTGGCGAATTGGCTGCATCACGGCGTCATCAGCCGCGAGGAAGTCGAGGCCGCGCTTAAAAAAATGGCAGCCGTGGTGGACCGTCAAAACGCCGACGATCCCAGCTATCGCCCCATGGCGCCGGGCTTTGACGGGCTGGCCTTTCAGGCGGCCTGCGATCTGGTGCTGAAGGGGCGCGAACAGCCCTCGGGCTATACCGAACCAGTGCTGCACGCGCGCCGGTTGGAGTTGAAGGCGCAGAGCTGAGGTTGAGACCACGGCGCGAAGCGCCTATGTTCGGGCCATGGTGAATAAGAGGTAACTCATGGCCCGACCCGTCGTTGGTATCATTGGCAATTCCTACCTGCTGAACGATCAATACCCCGTCCACGCAGGCGGGCAGATGAACACCGAAGCGATTGCCGAGGTTTCGGGCTGTCTGCCGCTCATCGTGCCGAGCGATCCGCGCTTTGTCTCGGTCGAGGAATTGCTGGAGGTCTGCGACGGTTTCCTGCTGACCGGCGGGCGTCCCAATGTGCATCCCGAAGAATATGGTGAGCCTGAGACGGAGGCACATGGTGCCTTCGACCGCGCGCGCGACGCGGTGGCGCTGGCGCTGGTGCGGGCCTGTGTGGCGCGGGGCCAACCCTTCCTCGGCCTCTGCCGCGGGTTTCAGGAAGTGAACGTTGCCATGGGTGGGTCGCTTTATCCTGAGATTCGCGATCTGCCGGGGCGGATGAACCACCGGATGCCCCCCGATGGCACCATCGAAGAGAAATTTGAACTGCGCCATGACGTGAGCTTTACCGAAGGCGGCGTGTTCCACCGTGTGATGGGCGCGACCAAAGTGCTGACCAACACGCTGCACGGACAGGGAATCAAGGAACCCGGCCCGCGCGTGGTGATCGACGGCCACGCGGATGATGGCACGCCCGAGGCGATCTATATCAAAGACGCGCCGGGCTTTACCCTCGCCGTGCAGTGGCATCCCGAGTGGAACGCGGCCAATGACCCCGTCTCGCGCCCGCTGTTCGAACATTTCGGCGCGGCGGTGCGGGCTTGGGCGGCAGATGGATCGGCCATGCCGGTGATGACCGCCGCGCAGTAAGACGCGGCGCCGGGGGCGCGCGTTCCACTATCTATGACCGCGCGCCGCGCTTCTCGGGGCGCGGCAGCCTGCATCGCGACGCAGTCGTTCTGTCGGTCCCCCGAAGGCGACCTCAATCGCGCCGTCAACGGATGCCTAGCCTCAACGCCTTTTAACTGTGCAGCCCGCTCAACGGCGTAACCGGAGGGGCCGCGTGGTTCAGCGGCGTCACATCATCATCCAAGACCGCGTCTTCCTCTAGTGGCCCCGCTTTCGCGCCCTGAGGCGCTGCCGGACCTGAGCAGGCGCGGCGATAGGAGCTGTAAGGCCAAGCCTCAAGACGGTCACAATAGCCTGCATGCACGCGGCTGAGGTGCACCAAACTGCAATGCCGTTCGAAATCCGCGGGGTCGCGGATCCGATGCTCCCAGAATCGCCGCTGCCAAATCCCTTTCTCGCCCCGTTTGATCTGCCGCAGACTGCGATGCGGGGCCGGGGGGAGATGGCGGGAAAACCGCCCCTTCCACATGCCGATCCGGTTGCCGTAATCGGTATCGTTCGGCGGCAGGGTCCAGACCGTATGGAGCACATCCGGCAAGATGGCGATGGCATCAATCCGGAAGGGTTTGCGCGCCAAAGTCTCACGCATCGCTTGGCGCAGGGCCGTGATATGCCGCAGCAGCGCATCATCATCGCGCCGCGCAAGGCGCAGGGTAAAGAAATAGCTGTTCGCGCAATGTGATGAAGGGCTGTCTCTCATGGCCCTGAGCTTGGCGCAGCTTGGTTAAAGCAACCTTAACGGCACTACATTTGCCCGCCAGCGATCTCGATCGACTGGCCGTTGATGCTTTCGGAGCCTTCGCCGACAAGCCATGCCGCCGCGGCAGCCACTTCCGAGGGCGCGATCAGACGTTTGTGGCGGTTGGCGTTGACCATGACATCGCGGGCCTTTTCCTCGGACAGGCCGGCGCGTTTGGAGATCGCCTGCGTGTTGCGCGCGATGATCTCGGTATCGACGTAACCGGGGCAGAGCGCGTTGAAGGTAAAGGGTTGGCCCATGTAATCTTCGCTGAGCGAGCGGATCAGCCCGATCATCCCGTGTTTCGAGGCCGAGTAGCAGGCCGCCCCCGGCAGGCCGCGCAGCCCGGCCATGGAGGAGACCGCGATGACCCGGCCCCAATCGGTCTGGCGCATGGATTTCAGGCTCTCGCGGATGGTGAGAAAGGCCCCGTCGAGATTGGTCGCCATCATGTCGCGCCAGAAATCGAGGTCGGTTTTATGCAGTGACCGGCCCTCGGCCACGCCCGCATTGGCCACGCAGATTTGCACCGGGCCATTTGCCTCGACCGCGCGGGCGATGGTCTCGGTGACCTGCGCCTCGTCGCGCACGTCCATCGCCATGCCGCTGATGCCATTGCCTGACACGGCGTCGAGCACCTCCTGCCGCCGCCCGGTGATGGTGACCTTCGCGCCCTTGGCGGCCAAGTCCTGCGCGATGGCAAGGCCGATGCCTGTGCCGCCGCCGGTGATGAATGCGTGTTTGTCTTTCAGTGTCATAAAGCCTCCCATTTGCGGGCAGGGTGGCGCGGAGGGGGCGGCAGTACAATAGGCAGCTTGTGATGACGGGGCGTTATGTGCGGGGCGGCTGGCACGGCGATAGGCCAAATCTTGCCGCCCGCCGATCACATTTGCGGAAGCCTTACGCCTGACTATTGCAGCGCTCGCCGCCTTAGCGCACTGGTCGGATGGGTAACCTGATGACAGGGCCTTGCCAGAACCATTGGAGCAGCAAAATGAAACACATAGAATTTTCAGTTCTCGCCCTTTCCGCAGCCCTCGCTTTTGGGGCAACCACAGCGCAGGCGGTCGAAGTGACGGGTGGATCGGTCGGCCTTTCCTATTCCGCATTCGCGGACGACACCGATTTCAGCCGGCTTGGCCTTGATGGGTCGGTAGAGCTTGGCTTTAACCGCAACCTTAGCTTGCAGTTCGACGCCGGTTACAGCGACTTCGACTTTGTCGATGAAGACAGCCATTTGCTGGGCCTGCACGGCATTTACCATTGGGATGAAGCAACCTCTTTCGGGGCCTTCTACACCCGGGAGGAAGCCTTGGGCGGAGATGCGGATATCTTGGGTCTCGAAGCAGGCTATGAAATGCTGAATTGGGACTTCGAAGGCTATCTGGCCCATGTCGATACCGATGCAGGTGACGGCACGCTTGGCGGTATCAAGGCGCGTTATGCGCTGGCGGAAGGTTTTGGCATCAGCGGCTCCTATGATCGGCTAGGCAGCGATGGCGACGATCTGTCGCGTTTTGCCATGCGGCTCGATCGTGAGGTTTCCCCGACCACCAATCTGTTCTTGGAAGTCGGGTCTGCCAAGGTGGACGTGGGCAGCATCAGCGAGTCCGAGCCCTTCGTCGGTCTGGGCGGCGAAATCAACTTCGGCGCGGATCGTGGCACCACTTTCGACCAGCGCGGTTTGGCGCGTCTGATCCCCGGTCTTTGATCGCGACTTAGCCGTCGTTTGACACTTCGGCATGGCCCTCGGGCCATGCTACTGGTGCGGGGTGGAACGGCTGTTCTATCTCTGCGTCAAAAACAGCAAACCGTTCTTCCGATGTCGCGGTGCAGCAATTTTGCACCGTTTCACCCCGCGGTTTGCTTGTACTATTGCTGCGCGCGCGCTATCGCTCTGACTAACAAAGTTGCGCCAGAGCGGCGCGACGGGCCAGCAAAGGGGGACTCTTGGTTTGAAGATCGGGACACCAAAAGAAATATTTGAGGGCGAGAACCGGGTCGCGATGACCCCGGAAAGCGCGCTGCAACTGCAAAAGCTCGGGCATAGCTGCGTCATCGAGACGGGCGCCGGGGCGGCTGCGGGCTTTGACGATGCCGCCTATGAAGCCGCGGATGTCGAGGTGGTGCAATCCGCCGCCGCGCTTTACGAGGCCGCCGATGTGGTCGCCAAGGTGCGCCCGCCCTCCGAGGAGGAGGTGAAGCACCTGCGCGCAGGCCAGACGCTGATCTCCATGTTCAACCCCGCCGGCAACACCGAGCTGATGGAGGCCGCTGCCGAGAAGGGCGCGACCGTCATGGCGATGGACATGGTGCCGCGCATCAGCCGTGCGCAGAAGATGGACGCGCTTTCGTCGATGGCGAACATCGCGGGCTACCGCGCGGTGATCGAGGCAGGCAATAACTTCGGTCGCTTCTTCACCGGTCAGATCACCGCGGCGGGCAAGGTGCCCCCGGCCAAGGTGCTGGTCGTCGGTGCGGGTGTCGCCGGACTTGCGGCCATCGGCACATCGACGTCGCTGGGGGCGATTACGCTGGCCTTCGACGTGCGCCCCGAAGTGGCAGAACAGGTCGAATCGATGGGTGCCGAATTCGTCTATCTGGATTTTGAGGAAGAGCAGCAAGATGGCTCCGCCTCCGGCGGCTATGCCTCTGTTTCTTCTCCCGAATTCCGCGAAGCGCAGCTGGCCAAGTTCCGCGAGTTGGCGCCCGATGTGGACATCGTCATCACCACGGCGCTGATCCCCAACCGCGAGGCGCCGGAGCTTTGGACCGAGGACATGGTGCAGGCGATGAAGCCCGGCTCCGTGATCGTGGACCTTGCCGCCGAGAAGGGCGGCAACTGCAAGCTCACCAAGATGGACGAGAAGATCGTCACCGAGAATGGCGTGACCATCATCGGCTATACCGACTTCCCCTCGCGCATGGCGACGCAGGCCTCGACGCTTTACGCCACCAACATCCGTCACCTGATGGCGGACCTCACGCCCGAGAAGGACGGGGTCATCAACCACGACATGGAAGATGATGTCATCCGCGGCGCCACCATCACCCACGAGAAGGAAGTGACCTTCCCGCCGCCACCGCCCAAGGTCGCGGCCATCGCGGCGGCGCCGAAGAAGGAAAAGCCGAAGGAGAAGACAGCGGAAGAGAAACGCGCCGAGGAACTGGCCGCCTTCAAGCAGCAGACCAAGAACCAGGTCACGCTGCTGGCCGTGGGTGCGGCACTGCTGCTGGGTGTGGGCCTCGTGGCCCCCGCCAGCTTCATGCAGCACTTCATCGTCTTCGTTCTGGCGGTCTTCGTCGGTTTCCAAGTGATCTGGGGCGTGGCGCACAGCCTGCACACGCCGCTGATGGCGGTGACCAATGCGATCTCCTCGATCATCATTCTGGGCGCGCTGATGCAGATCGGCTCGGGCTCTTGGCTGGTGATCCTTCTTGCTGCCCTGTCGGTCTTCATGTGTGGGATCAACATTTTCGGCGGCTTCCTCGTGACACGGCGCATGCTCGCCATGTTCCAGAAATCCTGAAGGAGCGAGCATCATGGAATACGGATTCACGACAGCGGCCTATGTGGTCGCAGCGGTTCTCTTCATCCTGTCGCTTGGCGGTCTGTCGGGGCAGGAAAGCGCGAAGCGCGCTGTATGGTACGGCATCGCCGGCATGGCGCTGGCGGTCATCGCCACGCTGATCGGGCCGGGGGCGGGGCTGTGGCTCCTCTCGCTGATCCTGATCGCCGCGGGCGGGGCCATCGGCTACCAACTGGCCACCCGCGTGCAGATGACGCAGATGCCCGAGCTTGTCGCGGCGATGCACAGCCTCGTGGGCCTCGCCGCCGTCTTCGTGGGCTACAACGCCCATATCGAACTGGGCAACGTGCTGGCGATGGACGATGTCGCGCGCAAGGCGACCGAAAGCTTTGCCGCGCTGCTGGCCAAGAAGGACAGCGTTGAGATTGCGATCCTGCGGGTTGAGCTGTTTCTCGGCGTCTTCATCGGTGCGGTGACCTTCACCGGCTCTGTCATCGCCTATGGCAAGCTCGCAGGCCGTGTCAGCTCTGCCGCGACGAAACTGCCGGGCGGTCACCTGCTCAATGCCGGTGCCGCGCTGATCTCGCTGATCTGCCTGATCTGGTACTTCAACACCGGGGGCTTCCTGCCGCTGTTTGTCATGACGCTGGCGGCGCTCTTCATCGGGTATCACCTGATCATGGGCATCGGCGGCGCGGACATGCCGGTGGTTGTCTCGATGCTGAACAGCTACTCCGGCTGGGCCGCGGCGGCGATCGGCTTCTCGCTGGGCAATGATCTGTTGATCGTGGTCGGCGCGCTGGTCGGCTCCTCGGGTGCGATCCTCAGCTACATCATGTGCAAGGCGATGAACCGTTCGTTCATCAGCGTGATCCTGGGCGGCTTTGGCGGCACCTCTGGCCCGGCGATGGAAGTCGAGGGCGAGCAGGTGGCGATTGAGGCCGATGGTGTCGCACAGGCGCTTAACGAAGCCGACAGCGTCATCATCATCCCCGGCTACGGCATGGCGGTGGCGCAGGCCCAAGGTGCTGTCAGCGATCTGGTCAAGAAGCTGCGCGCCAAGGGCAAGAACGTGCGTTTCGCCATCCACCCGGTGGCGGGCCGTCTGCCCGGGCATATGAACGTGCTGCTGGCCGAGGCCAAGGTGCCCTATGACATCGTGATGGAGATGGAGGAGATCAACGACGACTTCCCCGAGACCGACGTCGCCATTGTCATCGGCTCCAACGACATCGTGAACCCCGCGGCACAGGACGACCCGAACAGCCCCATCGCCGGGATGCCGGTGCTGGAATGCTGGAAGGCGAAGACCGTGATCGTCTCCAAGCGCGGGCAGGGCACGGGCTATTCGGGGATCGAGAACCCGCTGTTCTTTAAGGAGAATACGCGCATGTTCTACGGTGACGCCAAGGCCAGCCTCGACAAGCTGCTGCCGCTGATCGACTAACGTTTTCTTTCGAAGAAAACGGCCGGGAATTTTTGAAAAACTCCCGGCCCATCCCATGAACGCCCCGCCGGAAACGGTGGGGCGTTTGCATTCTGGCGTGCGGTATACCTCGGTATGCATTAACCCTTTGAAAAAGCGTGATTTTCCACTGTTCATCAGCGGCAATGACGCTATTCTCGGTGGAATACACCCAACAGCGGACCCCGTCATGGCCCCGATCAAAGACCACCCGCAGCGGCTTGCCCTTACCGGCGAAATGCACGCGCGCCCGTTTCCGCAGCTTGCTGCGCCCTCTCGGGTTGCCTTTCTGGCGGTGAAACCCGCGCCCGATGCCGTGCCGCAGGCCGAGTTGAACGCGCTGCTGGCCCATTACGGCGCCCCGCGCGCCGATGCGGCGGCCACGCATTATTACGGAGAGATGGGCCGCTTCACCCTGAAATGGGAGCAGCATACCGAGTTCGTCACCTATACGGTTATCGCCCCTACGGGCCGGAGCCTGCCCTTCGCCGCCACGGATTTCGACGCTTTTCCAGAGGATTGGCTGGCCGAGGTGCAGGGGGAGCGGATCACCTCGGCCCTGCTTGCGGTGCTGCCGAAACCGGACGCTGATGATGAGATCGCCGCGCATTTGCAAGACTGGTTCGTGCCCGAAAGCCTCGCCGTGGCAGAGGTGCTGGATGGGGCGGCGGTGGTGGCCAGCGACTTTCGGATTGATCCCGCAGGCCATCTGCGCCTCGCGCTTTTCACCGATGCGACGACCGGCCAGCGGCGGATTGGGCGGATCGTGCAGCGGCTCTGCGAGATCGAGACCTATAAGGCGATGTCGATGCTGGGGTTCATGCAGGCGCGCCACATGGCCGGGGCGCTGAATGATCTGGACGGACAGCTATCGACGCTCATGGGGGCGATGCGCAGCGGGGCGGGCACGGCGGCTGAGGAAACGCTGCACGCGCTTTTGGACGTGTCGGTCGCACTGGAGGCGCTGACGGCAGAGACCGCCTATCGTTTCGCCGCCACGGGGGCCTATGAGGCCATCGTCTATGAACGTATCTCGGCCCTGCGTGAGGCGCGTTTTCTGGGGCGGCAGGGCTTTGGCGAGTTCATGATGCGCCGCTATGCGCCCGCGATGCGCACGGTGAAATCAACCGAGACGCGCTTGCAGACCCTCGCCGCGCGGGCACTGCGGGCCGCGGATCTTCTGCGGACGCGGGTGGATGTGGAACGCTCGGCCCAGAACCAAGCGATCCTTGCCAGTATGGACCGCCGCGCCGATCTGCAACTGCGCCTGCAACACACCGTAGAGGGGCTGTCTGTCGTGGCGATCAGCTATTACGCGGTGTCGCTGGCGGGCTATCTGCTCTACCCGCTCGCCGCGCCATTGGGGGTCAGCAAAGGGCTGCTGACCGCCGCCGTCACTCTGCCGGTTGTGCTTGGCGTGTGGTGGACGCTGCGCCGTCTGCGGCGGAAGATCGGTTGAGAAGCGCCTGCATGGCCAAGCCGCCCAGAGCGATCATCACGATGGCCTCGATGGCTGCGACTGAAAGCGTCGGCACGCCGGAGAGCCCCGCGCCCAAGGTGCAGCCCCCGGCCAGCACCCCGCCCACGCCCATCATGGCGGCCCCGGTCAGGTAGCGCCCGGTCTGGCGGGGGGCGTCAAAGCTCTGCCACCGGAACTCCCGCGCGAAGAGGCTGGCGATCAGCGCACCGACAAAAACGCCGCCCAATAGCCCAGTGCCAAAGCCTGCGGGGATCGAACTGCTGGCGATGGTCCAGAACAGCGTATCGGCGGAGGGAGAGGTGAAGCTGAGGCTTTCCATCGCGATTGGGTCGAATTCATCAAGCAGAATGAACCCGGTGCCCACCCATGCGGCGGGGACCAAGAGACCGATCAGCGCCGCCATCGCCAATTGCCCCAGACGGTTGCCCGAGCGCAGCGCATAGGCCAGCGCCGCCACGGCGATCACACCGGCCCAGAGCAGCGCACCGCCGGGCAGGGCGGCGAGGCTCACGTTCTCTCCCATACTCGCGGTGACAGAGCCGAGCGCCACGCGCAGCGGTGCCAAGACGCCTTTCAGCGTCGCATGGGCCACCACGGCAAAAACCAGCACCACCAGCGCCGCCCGCAGGTTGCCGCCGCCTGTCAGCACCGTAAGGCGTGAGATGCAGCCGCGTGTCAGCACCATGCCCGCGCCAAAGAGCAGCCCACCCACGGCAATCGCCAAAAGCGGAACGTCGCTGGCCATGAAGCGATGCGCGTCAAAACTGATCCATCCGGCGGCCACGGCGGCCTGCGTGCCGATCACGGCCAGCGCCAGTGCGGTCAGCCAGATGCCAAGCGCTTGGCGTCGGTCTTCGCCCACGAGGCTGCGGCGAAAGCAAAACCGCGTGCGCTGCGCCAGCACGCCGAACGCCAGCCCGATGAGGGCCGCCAACAGAACGGACGCCTCTTTTGCTGTCGTCTCTTCAAAGCCGAAAGACTCAAACATCTCGAAAACCCTCGAAAACGGAATTATTTCCCATTTGGAGCGGGTGCGGGTCACAATCAAGTGAAAGCGCACAGGGCCGACCCCCAGAGGGGTGAATTAAATTCCCTATTTATGGGAAAAAGGGCGACGCTGTTCACCCTGCGTCAAGGGGCGTAAAACAATCGGCCCCCGCCACAGGGGGCAGGGGCCGGTCGGTTCTTATTTTGCTCAGCGTCCGCGAATGCGCGGGTCGAGCGCGTCGCGCAGACCGTCGCCGAGGTAGTTCACCGCCAGCACGGTCAGCGAGATGGCGATGCCGGGCAGCATCACCCGCTCGGGGAACTCTTGCATCCGGTCCACGGCATCGGCCAGTTGCTTGCCCCATGTGGGGAAGTCCGACGGGAAGCCGACGCCAAGGAAGCTCAGCGCGCTTTCGGTGATGATTGCCGTGGCGAGGCCCAAGGTCGCCGAGACCATGATGGGCGAGATCACGTTGGGCAGCAGGTGGCGGCGGATGATCTTGCCCGGGGTGGTGCCGATGGAGCGCGCGGCGAGGATGAATTCACGCTCTTTCAGCGCCAGAATGTCGCCGCGCACAATCCGCGCCGTCTGCATCCATGAGGTCAGGCTGATGACCGAGACGATGAGGATGAACATGCCACCCTCCGGCCCGAACTGCGCCCGCAGCGGTTGGCCAAAGAGCGTCACGGCGAGCAGGACCAGAGGCAGGATCGGCAGGCTGAGGATCAGGTCGGTGAACCGCATCAGCCAGAAGTCCATCCGTTTGAAAAAACCCGAGAGCACGCCGACGGCGGTGCCGATGATCAGCGCCAGCGCCATTGCCATCCAGCCCACGGCCATCGACACGCGCCCACCAAAGAGCATCTGCGCAAGGATGTCGCGGCCCAACTGGTCGGTGCCGAAGGGATGGGCCCAGCCCGCCTTGGCATCGCCATCCCACAGCAGGGTATAGATCGGCCGCCAGTTCTTGTTACGGATGTCCAGCTTCTTGGCGTCGATGTCCCACAGATAGGGGCCAAAGATCACGGCCAGCGTGATGAAGATCAGGAAACCTCCGCCAAAAAGCGCGCCTTTGTGCTTGCGGAACTGGTCCCAAACATCGCGCCATTGGCTGCGCGGCGGTTTTTGCGGGCCCTTGTCTTGCAAGGCCTTCATGAACTCGAGGTCGGCTTCGACCGGGCTTGCGGGAATGGGTTGCTCAGTCATAACGGATCCTTGGGTCAAGCAGGCCGTAGAGGATATCTGCGATCAGGTTGAACAGCACGATCAGCACCGCGAAGATGAAGGTCAGCGTCATCACCATCGGCAGGTCGTTGGCGCGCAGCGCGGTCAGCAGCAGCTGGCCGATGCCGTTCACCTTAAAGACGTTCTCGGTGATGATGGCGCCGCCAAAGATCGCGGGCATGCCAAGCGCGATAACGGTGACCACTGGGATCATCGAGTTGCGCAGCACATGCACCATGACCACGACGCTTTCCTTCAGCCCCTTGGCGCGGGCGGTGCGCACGTAGTCTTGGTTGAGGTTGTCGAGCATGGCACCACGCATGTAGCGGCTGATCTGCGCCGTGGTTTGCAGCGCCAGCACCATCACCGGCATGATCATTTGGAAGAACTGCACCTTGAAGCTCTCCCAATCGTTCACGACATGGGTCGTGTCATAGATCGACGGCAGCCAGCCCAAAGAGACCGAGAAGATTACGATGAGCAGCGGACCGGTAAAGAAGGGCGGGATCGAAAAGCCGATCATGGTGATGAAGGTCCCGGCCTGATCGAAGACCGAATAGTGACGGTAGGCCGAGTAGATGCCGATCGGGATCGCGATGACGATGCCGACGATATAGGCCAGCCCCACGACCCAAAGGGTCTGTGGCATGCGCTGGATCACGATGTCCATCACCGGCGAACGGGTCTGCCAAGAGATCACGCGCAGCTTGCCTTCGGAAAGCGCCGTATCGGGCAGCCAGCTAAACAGGGCGGAGTGGTTGGTCAGATAGTCGATGAAAACCTGCGGCTCGATCCAAAAGACCTGCACGAGCCATTTCCAATATTGGATATAGATCGGCTGGCCGAGGCCGAGCGCCTCGCGCATCTTCTCTTTCACCTCGGGCGGGACCGTCAGCGGCACTTGGGCCATCGGGTCGCCGGGGGCGAGTTGCAGCAGCAGGAAAATCACCAGGCTGATAAACAAAAGCGTCGGGATCGACAAAAGAAGTCGTCGGATGGTGAAGGTCAACATGGGCGTCGCCTTTGTAGGTCAGTCTGTGAGGGGGTGGGGGCGAGACGGGGGCGCGCGGATGACGCACACCCCCGAAGGTCGTTGAAGGGAGGCGCGGGCCTGCCGCGCCTCCGTCCTAGATCACTCTTCCATGCGGTACCAATCGGCGGCATTCCACAGCTCGGAGTCCCATGTGTTCAGCACAACGCCACCAAGGGTGTTGGAAGCAGCCGAGACGCGGCCACGGTCCACCAGCGGCAGGATCGAGTAGCTGTCTTTGGTCAGCATGTCGTTCAGCTTTTTGGCCAGTTCGCCACGCTTTTCCATCTCGCCGGTGCGGCCCAGTTCGGCCACCATCGCATCATACTCTTCGTTGCAGAAGCGGTTGATGTTCTCGCCCTGCCACTGTGTCTCAGGGCTGGGGAACTTGGCGCAGGTCCGCTGAGCAAGGTAGCTTTGCGGGTCGGTGCCGTCGAAGTTGTTGGCGTACATTTCAACGTCTGCATAGAAACGCTGGAACGTGTCGGTCGAACCGGGGTCGCCACCGAAGAAGACCGAAGAGTCGATGTTGCGCAATTCGGTTTCAACACCGATCTGGCTCCACCAATCCTTGATCAGCGCTTGGAAATCCTGACGCACGGCGTTGGTCGAGGTCTGGTAGAGCAGGGACAGTTTCTCGCCATCCTTCTCGCGCACACCGTCGCCATCGCTGTCAACCCAGCCCGCTTCGTCCAAGAGCGCCTTGGCGCCTTCGATGTCTTGTGTCAGACAGTCGGTGTTGTCAGAGGCGTAAAGCTCAGGCGCAGGCACCATGTTGCAGGTGGCGCGGCCCGCTTGGCCGTAGCCGACCTCGACCAGCAGTTCGCGGTCGATCGCCATGGAGAGCGCCCGGCGGACTTTCTCATCGCTCAGGATCGGGTGCGGGTGTTTGGCCGTGGCGCGCTCACCCTCCGGCAGATCGGGGGAGGCATCGGTCATGTTCAGTTCAAGACGCTCAACCAGCGTGCCGAATGCCGACATGGGCTTGCCCTTGCCGCCTTCGGCCATCTTGGCGATGACATCGGGGGCCAGTTGCAGGTTCCAGGCGTAGTCGAACTCACCCGTTTCCATCACGGCACGGCCCGCCGCTGTCGCGTCACCACCGCCCTTGAAGGTCAGCGTGGCGAAGGCAGGCTTGCTCGGGTCGCGGTAATTCTCGTTCGCGGCCATGGTGATCACGTCGTTCGGGCGGAACTCGGTGACGGTGAAGGGACCGGTGCCGATGGGGTTGAAGTTGGCCTCGGTGCACTCGGGCGCTTTGGCGCCGGTACAATCAGCAAACTGTGCCGCCTGAATGATCGGGGATTGGCCGCCCATGAAGGGGCCGTAGGGGTTCGGCATCGGCTCGGAGAAGGTAACTTTGACTGTCTGGTCATCGACCACGTCGACCGAGGAGACACCTTCGAACTTGGCAAGCTGCGCACAGCCGCCTTCGGGGTTCATGCAGTAATCGGCGGTGAACTTGACGTCATTGGCGGTGACGGGGGTGCCGTCGGACCACATCAGCCCGTCTTTCAGCTTCCATGTGATGGTCTTGAGGTCTTCGCTCACGCCGCCATTTTCCAGCGTCGGAATCTCGGTTGCCAGATAGGGCACCAGCGCGCCGTTCTGGTCGTAGCGGCCCAGCGGTTCGAGAACCAGCGAGGAGGCTTCGACGTCTTTTGTGCCGCTCGACAGATAGGGGTTCAGGATCGAAGGCGCCTGCCAATAGATGATCTTGACTTCGCCGTCGCGGCCCCGCTCGCCCTCATGGGCTTCGGCAAAGGCCATAGGGGCAAGCGCCGTCGATGCGACAGCCCCCATCAATAGGGTCTTCAATTTCATATCTTACTCCATGTTGGACACGTGGGCGTGCCGCTTATTGTCGACGGGATGTTCCCCGCCTTGTTGTTGTCGCCCCGGAAAGAACATGAGCTTCGCCAGCTAAACATAACAAAACAAGCAATATTCAACCTGTGATCGAAGCGCTCTTTCCAAACCGCATGGGCTATATCGAAACAGGTTTGCCGGAAATTGCAAGGGCGGACGTGGCGCAATTATGACAAAGCTCGAACTCTGCGCGTCAGGTTTGACAGTCTCGTGACATTCGCCGTAGCGTCGGGCAAAATCTGCGCCAATAAAAACAACAGGGAAACAGATGCTGGATCACACCAATGGGGCGCCAATCGCCCAAATTCAGGGCCTGCGCGTCGAATTTCAAACCAAAGATGGCCCCGTGGTCGGTGTTGAGGATGTCAGTTTCGACATCAATCCCGGTGAGACGGTTTGCGTGGTCGGAGAATCAGGATCAGGCAAATCGGTGTCCTCCCTGTCGCTGATGCGACTGGTTGAGTATGGCGGCGGTGAAATTGCAGGCGGTCGCCTGCTTTTTGAGCGCGGTGAAGAAGGCCAAGTCGATCTTGCGGCCAGTGGCGGCAATCTGATGCGCAAGATTCGCGGCAATGAGATCGGCATGATCTTCCAAGAGCCGATGACCGCGCTGAACCCCGTGTTCACCATCGGCAAGCAGATGACCGAAGGGCTGCGCCTGCATCTGAACATGACCCGCAAAGAGGCCGAGGCCCGCGCGCTGGAGCTGATGAAACAGGTCCGCATCCCCGAGCCGGAGCGCCGGCTCCAGCAATACCCCCACGAACTTTCGGGCGGCATGCGCCAGCGTGTGGTGATCGCTATGGCGCTGGCCTGTGAGCCGCGTCTCTTGATCGCCGATGAGCCCACCACCGCGCTCGACGTGACCATTCAGGCCGAGATCCTTGCCCTGATGGACCGGCTGAAGCGCGAGACCGGGACGGCGGTGATGTTCATTACCCACGACATGGCCGTGGTGGCGCAGATGGCCGACCGTGTGGTCGTGATGTTCCGCGGCAAGAAGGTCGAGGAAGGCACCGTCGAGGAGATCTTCGAGAACCCGCAGCACCCCTATACCAAGGCGCTGCTGGCCGCCGTGCCGAAACTGGGCGAGATGACGGGCAAGCCATACCCCGAGCCGATGAAACTCTTGGGCACGCCCGACAAGGAGATCGTGCCGATCAAGGGCCGCGAAGAGACGCTTCTGTCGGTCAAGAACCTGACCACGCGCTTCCCGGTACAGGGCGGTTTCCTGCGCCGCACCGTCGCCAATGTTCATGCGGTCGAGGATCTGTCGTTTTCGCTCAACAAGGGCCAGACGCTCAGCCTCGTCGGCGAATCGGGCTGCGGCAAATCCACTGCCGGGCGCTCGATCCTGCGGCTGGTGGAGCCGATGTCGGGGGAGGTGAAGCTTGACGGCGTCGACATCATGTCGCTGGACCAATCTGCGCTGCGCACCGCGCGGCTCGACATGCAAATGATCTTCCAGGACCCCTTCGCCTCGCTCAACCCCCAGATGCAGTTGGCCGATCAGGTGGCCGAGCCTATCCACAACTTCGGCACGCTCAAGGGCGGTGAGATCAACAAGCGGATCGAGATGCTTTTCGACCGCGTGGAACTGCCGCGCAGCTTCATGCGCCGCTTCCCGCATGAGCTTTCGGGCGGCCAGCGCCAGCGCGTCGCCATCGCCCGTGCGCTTGCGCTGAGCCCTAAGCTCATCATCGCTGACGAAGCGGTCTCGGCGCTGGACGTGTCTGTGCAGGCGCAGGTGCTGAACCTGATGATGGAGCTTCAGGCCGAGATGGAGCTGTCGTTCCTCTTCATCAGCCACGACATGGCCGTGGTCGAACGCGTCAGCCACTATGTCGGCGTCATGTATCTGGGTCGCATCGTTGAGATGGGCTCGCGCCAGCGGGTCTTCGAGAACCCGCAGCACCCCTATACGCAGGCGCTGATGAAGGCCGTGCCGATCGCCGATCCGCGCCGCCGCAAGTCCGAGAAGGACCTGAACTTCAAGCCGATCCCCTCGCCAATCCATCCGGTCAGTTACCGACCCGAGCCTTCGGTCTACCGCGAGGTGGAGCCGGGGCACCATGTGCTGACCACCGACAGCGGCTATTGAAAGAAGACCCATGACCGAACGCCTGACCCCGCTCGAGTTGATGACCAAGCTCATCAGCTTTCCCACCGTGTCGCGCGACACCAATATCCCGCTGATCGACTGGGTGGCTGACTACCTCGCCTCGCACGGGATCGAGAGCCACCGCTACATCGACCCCGAGCAGCCGAAACATGCGCTCTTTGCCCATGCCGGCCCGTGGGAGGAGGGGGCCGTGGTCCTTTCGGGGCACACGGATGTGGTGCCGGTCGACGGTCAGGCTTGGGACACCGACCCGTTCACCGTGACCGAAAGGGACGGCCGCTACTACGGGCGTGGCACCTGCGACATGAAGGGCTTCGATGCGCTGGCGATCTGGGCGCTGGTCGAGGCGCATTATGCAGAAGTCAATCGCCCGCTGCAGATCGCGCTTAGCTTCGATGAGGAGATCGGCTGCACCGGCGCCCCGCCTATGATCCAAGCGATGCAGGGCGTGGTGCCCAAGGGCTCGGCGGTGATCGTGGGCGAGCCCTCGACCATGCAGGCGGTGACCGGGCACAAGGGCGGCATCGGCTTCAACACCCATCTGGTGGGTTTCGAGGTGCATTCCTCGCTGCTGCACACCGGGGTCAACGCGATCATGGCGGGCGCGAAGCTTATCGAATGGGCCAATGACGTGAACAGCGACAACATGGCCGCCAAGCCGACCGAGACGGCGGCGATGTTCGATCCGCCCTTCACCACCGCCCATGTCGGCGTGATCGAGGGCGGCACGGCCCACAACATCACCGCCAAGGACTGCAAGTTCGCGATGGATTTCCGCGTCGTCCCCGGCGAGGACAAGGACAAATGGGGCACCGCCTACCTCAAGAAGGTGCGTGAGGTCGAAAAGCAGATGCAGGACGTGGTGCCCGAGACCTATATCGAGACCTCGACCCGTTTCGACGTGCCCGCCCTGCAGCCCGAGAAGGACGGCGAGGCCGAGCAGATCGTGCGCCAAATCACCGGCGACAACGCCAGCCACAAAGTGAGCTACGGCACCGAGGCCGGGCAGTTTCAGGAGGCGGGCTATTCCGCCGTGATCTGCGGCCCGGGCGATATCGCGCAGGCGCATCAGCCCAATGAGTTTATCGAGGTGGCGCAATTCGAGGCCGGTCACGACTTCATGCGCCGTCTGCTGACCCGCTTGCAGGGCTGAGCTTTCCCTGACAGACCTGAGGCAGGCCCTTCGCCGGGCCTGTCCTTTCCACGGCCGCCCGGTGCAGCCGCGCGGCGTCAGCCACCGGGGTCCGCATGTCCGCCTTTCCTATCACCCTTGCCACCCCCGCCAGCTACCCGCGCACCCCGCCGCGCGAGAGCGAGGTCGTCGTCATCGGCGGCGGGGTGATCGGCGTGTGCACTGCGCTGTTTCTGGCCCGCGCAGGCAAACAGGTCACGCTCTTGGAAAAGGGCCGCATCGCCGCGGAACAATCCAGCCGCAACTGGGGCTGGATCCGCCAACAAGGGCGCGACCCAGACGAATTGCCGATCATGGTCGAGGCCGCGCGGCTTTGGCGTGAACTGGCGCCTGACCTCGACCGCGACATCGGCTTGCATCAGACCGGCGTCACCTATCTGGCGGGGACCGAGGCCAAGATGCAGGGCTATGCCGACTGGCTGCCCCATGCCAAGGCCCACGGCGTCGACAGCCGGTTGATGGACGCGGGCGAAGTCGCCAAGGCTTTCCCGGGGCTAGCCGGGACCTATGCCGGGGCGCTCACCACCCCCTCGGACATGCGGGCCGAGCCTTGGGTCGCCGTGCCCGCTTTGGCGGCGCTGGCAGCGCGCGAGGGCGTGAAGATCATCGAGAATTGCGCGGTGCGCCGCCTCGACCTCGCCGCCGGTCGCGTGGCGGGCGTGGTGAGCGAGGCGGGCGCGATCCGCTGTTCCTCGGTCGTGCTGGCGGGCGGGGCGTGGTCGGCGCTGTTCCTGCGCGCCCATGGCGTCAGCCTGCCGCAGCTTTCGGTGCGCGAGAGCGTGCTGGCCACCAATGTGCTGCCCGAGGTTCACGCCGGGGCCGCCGCCGAGGCGGGGCTTGCCTTCCGCCGCCGCGCCGATGGCGGCTACACGCTGGCGCCGGGCGGGCGGCCCGATCTTTTCGTCGGCCCCGACGCCTTTCGCGCCCTGCGCCACTACCTGCCGCAACTGCGCCAAAACCCCTTCGGCCAACACCTGCGCGCCGCCGCGCCCCGGGGCTTTCCGGATGCTTGGTCCACGCCTCGGAACTGGCCCGCCGATGCGCACAGCCCCTTCGAGGCGACGCGTATCCTCGACCCCGTGCCTGATCACCGCGCCTTGGGGCGCGCGCTGAAACGTTTCGCCGCGCTCTATCCCGCGTTGCCGCCGATCACCGCCCGCGCCTCTTGGGCCGGGATGATCGATGTGATGCCCGATATCGTGCCGGTGGTGGACCACTGCGCCCAGATTCCGGGCCTTGTCATTGGCACCGGCATGTCCGGCCACGGCTTCGGCATCGGCCCGGCCATGGGGCGGGTGCTCGCGGCTCTGGTCATGGGCGACGCGCCGGGCCATGATCTGAGCAGATTCCGCGCCGACCGCTTTGACGATGGCAGTGCCATCCGCCTTGGTCCGACGCTCTGAGATTATTTGAAAAGGACGTTTCATGCCGATCAAGAACCGCTTTGCCGAGACCCATGCCGAGATCACCGCCTGGCGCCGCCATCTGCACCAGCACCCGGAGCTGATGTTCGACCTGCCCGAGACTTCGCGCTTCGTCGAGGAGAAGCTGCGCAGCTTCGGCATTACCGACATCACCACCGGCATCGCCCAGACCGGCGTGGTCGCGGTGATCGAAGGGCAGAGCAACAGCTCGGGCCGCACCATCGGCCTGCGCGCCGACATGGATGCGCTGCCGATCACCGAGGCGACGGGCCTGCCGCATGCTTCAAAGACCCCCGGCAAGATGCACGCCTGCGGCCATGACGGCCATACGGCGATGCTGCTGGGGGCCGCGCAATACCTTGCCGAAACCCGCAACTTCGATGGCCGCGTGGTGCTGATCTTCCAACCGGCCGAGGAGGGCGGCGGCGGTGGCAACGTCATGGTGCAGGAAGGGCTGATGGACCGTTGGGGCATCGACGAGGTTTACGGCATGCACAACATGCCGGGCCATCCGACGGGGCAATTCGCGATCCGCGAGGGTGCGCTGCTGGCCGCGGCGGATGAGTTCAACATCACGCTGACGGGCCAAGGCGGCCATGCCGCGGCCCCGCATGAGGCGGTGGACACCAACCTCGCCGCGGCGCACGTAATGATCGCGCTGCAATCCATCGCCAGCCGCAACACCGATCCGCTGAAACAGGTCGTGGTCTCGGTCTGCACCCTGCGCAGCGACACCGACAGCAACAACGTCTTGCCGCATCAAGTGCTCTTGCGCGGCACGGTGCGGACGCTGGACGCGGAGGTGCGCGACCTCGCCGAAGGGCGGCTGCATGATCTGACCCGCCTCACGGCGGAGGCGCATCAATGCCGGGCCGAGATCGACTACCATCGCGGCTACCCGGTGACCCGCAACCACGCCGAACAGACCCGCTTTGCCGCCGACATCGCCGACCGGATCACCCCGGGCACCGACCGCGACACGCCGCCGATCATGGCCGGGGAGGATTTCTCCTACATGCTCAACGCCCGACCGGGGGCCTATATCATGATCGGCAACGGCGATGGCGCGACGGTGCATCACCCCGAATACGACTTTGACGATGCCGCGATCCCGGCGGGCTGCTCGTGGTTCGCGCAGGTGGTTGAGGACCGGCTGGCAAGGGCGTAAGCATGTGGCAGATAAATGCGACTGCATGAAAACAGCGCCCAACCCAACTCCGGAGGATACTTCCTAAATGCCCGTTAAGAACCGATTTGCCGAGCTGCACGCCGACATCACCGCATG
This sequence comes from Sulfitobacter sp. 1A15258, assembly GCF_043557045.1. NCBI lineage: Bacteria > Pseudomonadati > Pseudomonadota > Alphaproteobacteria > Rhodobacterales > Roseobacteraceae > Sulfitobacter > Sulfitobacter sp. 1A15258. The sequence goes on from NZ_JBIFFK010000006.1 coordinate 166,262, forward strand.
GCGCCGCGACCTGCATGAAAACCCCGAGATCCTGTTCGAGACCCATCGCACCTCGGCCACCGTGGCCGAAAAGCTGCGCAGCTTCGGCTGCGACGAGGTGGTTGAGGGCATTGGCCGCACCGGTGTCGTCGGCGTGATCAAGGGTAAGGAGACCGGCTCGGGCAAGGTCATCGGGTTGCGCGCCGACATGGACGCGCTGCCGATCCACGAACAGACCGGGCTGGACTATGCCTCCAAGACGGACGGCGCGATGCATGCCTGCGGCCATGACGGCCACACCGCCATGCTGCTCGGTGCCGCGCAATACCTCGCCGAGACCCGCAACTTTGACGGCACTGTCGTGGTGATCTTCCAGCCCGCCGAGGAGGGCGGCGGCGGCGGTCGCGAGATGTGCGAAGACGGCATGATGGAGCGTTGGGGCATTCAGGAAGTCTACGGCATGCACAACTGGCCGGGCATGCCCACGGGCTCCTTCGGCATCCGCGCGGGCTCGTTCTTTGCCGCGACCGATCAGTTCGACATCACCTTCGAAGGCCGCGGCGGCCATGCCGCCAAGCCGCATGAGACCGTTGACACCACCGTGATGTCCGCGCAGGCCGTGCTGGCGCTGCAGACCATCACCGCGCGCAACGCCGACCCGGTGGAGCAGATCGTGGTCTCGGTCACCTCTTTCGAGACCTCCTCAAAAGCCTTCAACGTGATCCCGCAGAAGGTGCAGATCAAAGGCACCGTGCGCACCATGTCCGCCGAGATGCGGGAACTGGCCGAAAAGCGGATCAACGAGATCTGCACCGGCATCGCAGGCACTTTCGGCGGTAGCGCCGATGTGACCTACCATCGCGGCTACCCGGTCATGGTGAACCACGAGGAGCAGACCGAGTTTGCTGCCGACGTGGCACGCTCGATCTCGGGCCAATGCGAGGAAGCGCCGCTCGTGATGGGGGGCGAAGACTTTGCCTTCATGCTGGAGGAACGCCCGGGCGCCTATATCCTTGTCGGCAACGGCGACACGGCGGCGGTGCACCACCCGGAGTATAATTTCAACGACGAAGCCATTCCGGCGGGGTGTAGCTGGTGGGCAGGCATCGTCGAGCAACGGATGCCTGCGGCCTGATCCTACCATCGGTAATGACTAGAGCGCGCCTCCCTTGGGGGGCGCGTTTTGCTTTGGGGGCTAGCCGCGCTCCCAAAGCGCGTTGTAGACGGCTTCGATCCCATCGGCCTCGGCCCGGGCGCTGAAACGCTGTTCGGCCCAGTGGCGCGCGGCCTCGGAGAGGGCGGCTTGATCCTCGCGCTCTAGCAGGGACAGCGCGGCTTGGGCCGCAGCCTCTGCCGCACCCAGCGGCACGACCTTGCCCACGCGGCCCCCGTTCGAGAAAGCGCCGTAATAGCCCGCGTCACTGCCGACGAAAGGCACGCCCGAGGCCAGCGCTTCGAGCGGGACCATGCCATAGCCCTCGTAGCGCGGCAGTTGCACCACCAGCGACAGGGCGCGCATCAGTTTCGGTAGATCGGCTGCGGGATATTCGCCGATGAAAAGCAGCCGGTTGGCAAGGCCCGCGGCCTCGACCTGCGCCTTGAGCTTGGTCAAAAACGCCTCATGTTTGCCGCCCGCCCGGCCAATCACCAGCGCCACCGCGCCGGGGCGTTGGGGCAACAGGCGCAGCATGGCCTCGACGAAAAGGTCGGTGCCTTTCTCAGGCCGGATGCGCCCCACGGTGGCGATGCCATGGGTGCCGCCAAAGCCCAATTGCTCCCAAGCGTTCGCCCGGTTGGTGGCAGGGGAGAAGACATCGGTATCCACCCCATGCGGCACCACGGCGCGGACGTGGGGCACGAACTCCGCCGCGCGTTCGGTCGTCGCAATCACCGCGTCCATCTGCCGGATCAACCAGCGGGGATAGGCCGAATGCAGGCGCTGCGCGGCAGAGGTAAAGACGATCCGGATATTTGCCCCACGCACATCGCGCAGCCAAAGCGCGCTGCGCATTTCCGTGTTGCGGCGCACATGCCAAATGGCGAAGGGGCGGCCTTGGGGGGGATGTTTGCGGGTGATCCGCCCCGCCGCGACGCGGGTCAGTGGCACCGGGCAGCCGGGCAGGGGCTGGCCCACCAGCGCCAAATCATGCCGGTCAAGCTGTTGCCGGATCACATTGGCCGCCGTGGCCGAGACCCCGGTGAAATTACGGTTGTAGTTGGTGACGAAAAGCTCAGGCATCGCTGTCCTCTCGCAGGTGCAGGGCCGTGATCAGACGCTCGGCAATACTGTCGAGCTTGTCGGTCTGCCCGGCGGCATAGGCCTTGGCCGCGGCCACGCCAGAGGCGCGGGCGATATCGTTGCGCAGCAGAGCCCCCACACGGTCCGCCAAATCCTGCGTGCCCGCCACCAGCCGCGCGGCGCCCTCGGCTTCCATCTGGGCATAGGTCTCGGCAAAATTGGTGACATGGGTGCCCGAGAGCACCATCGCCCCGGCCTGCGCGACCTCATAGGGGTTGTGCCCCCCGATCGGGTGCAGCGACCCGCCCAGAAAGACGATGTCGGATAGCGCGTACCATGTGCCCAACTCGCCCAGAGTGTCGGCTAGATAGACCTGTTCGCGCGGCATGTCGCCCCGTGTTCTACGCCCATGCGTCAGACCGTAGCTGGCGATGAGACCGGCCACCTCGTCCCCCCGCTCGGGGTGGCGGGGGGCAAGGATCAAGCACAACCCGGGGATGCGCTCCAGCAGTTGGCGATGCGCCTCTAACACCGCTTTCTCCTCGCCCGGGTGGGTTGAGGAGGCGATCCAGACGGGGCGGCCCTCCAAGGCCGCCCGCGCCTCAGCGATGGTCTCCTCGTCCTGCGGCAGGGGGCCTGCCATGGACTTGAGGTTGATCCCGGGCGTGACCCGGTCAGCCGGGGCGTTGATCGTGGTCATGGCCCGGGCCATGGCGTCATTCTGCGTCAGGATCAGGTTGAACACGCCAAAGAGGAACCCCGCCAGCGCGGGCCGTTTCTGCCAGCTTTCGATTGAGCGTTGCGAGAGGCGGGCGTTGATCAGCGCCATTGCCGTGCCCCGCGCATGGGTCCGCCGCAGCATCTGCGGCCAAAGCTCGCTTTCCACGAAGAGCGCCGCATCGGGGTGCCAATGGTCAAGGAACCGCTTTAGCGGACCGGGGGCGTCGAGCGGGGCGAACTGATGCCGCGTGCGCGGGGGCAGGCGGCCGCCCACCAAATGGGCCGAGGTGGCGGTGCCGGAGGTGATGAGGAAATGCGCCTGCGGCAGGGCGCGCCCCATCCGGTCGATCAGCGCCAGAACCGACAGGCTCTCCCCAACCGAGGCTGCGTGAAACCAGATCAACTGCCCCTCGGGGCGGGGTTGGCTGGCATGGCCCAGCTTTTCGCGCGCGCGTTCCGATGAGACTTCGGCGCGGCGCAGTTTGGCCATGGAGCGCCGCCCGGCCACGGGCAAGATCACACGGCTCGCCGCGACCCATGCCCGGTAGAGAAACGGCACCGCCAATGGCTCAGCCGCCCGTGTGGCTCATGTGGCGGGGCATCTGCCCGTCGACACGCTGCCGCGAATAGTCGAAATCATGGCCTTTGGGCTTGCGGTCGATGGCCGCGCGAATGGCCTCCTGCAACGGCAGGTCCGTGTCCGGGTGGTCGCGCAGAGGTTTGCGCAGATCGGCCACATCCTCTTGGCCCAGACACATAAAAATCTCGCCGGTGCAGGTGACCCGCACGCGGTTACAGCTTTCGCAGAAGTTGTGGCTCAGCGGGGTAATGAAGCCGATCTTCTGCCCGGTCTCCTCCAGCCGCACATAGCGCGCGGGGCCCCCCGTACGCTCAGCCAAATCGGTGACGGTGTAATGCTCGGCATAACGGGCGCGCACGTCGCGCAGCGACCAGTATTGGCCGAAACGATCCTCGTTGCCCAAATCGCCCATCGGCATGACCTCGATCCACGTGAGATCTATGCCCCGCGCGGCGCACCATTCGGTGATATGCAGCAATTCGGGCTCGTTGAAGCCCTTGAGCGCCACGGCGTTGATCTTGATCTTGAGCCCCGCGCGCTGCGCTGCGTCGATCCCGCGCAGCACCTGCGGCAGGCGGCCCCAGCGGGTGATATCCGCGAATTTCTGCTCGTCCAGCGTATCGAGTGAAACATTCACGCGGCGCACCCCGGCGGCGTAGAGATCATCGGCGAAGCGTTCAAGCTGGCTGCCGTTGGTGGTCAGCGTCAGCTCCTTCAGCTTGCCGCTGTCGAGATGCCGTTTCATGCCGTCGAAGAAGGTCATGATGCCGCGGCGGACCAGCGGCTCGCCCCCGGTGATGCGCAGCTTCTCGACGCCGAGGTCGATGAAATTGCTGCACAGGCGGTCGAGCTCCTCCAGCGTCAGCAATTCCTTCTTCGGCAGGAAGGTCATGTTCTCCGACATGCAGTAGACGCAGCGAAAATCGCAGCGGTCGGTGACGGAGACGCGCAGATAGGTGATCGCGCGCATGAAAGGGTCAATGAGGGGTGCTGTCATGCTTTATAGGTAATGCCCCGCCCAACCCGGGGCAAGCGCCATTTGGGCGATTGATAAGGGGGCAGGGCGCGGATAGGCTGCGTGGATGACACGCATAATCTTACCGCTTTTCATCGCCGCCGCCACCGCCGGTTGCAGCAACCTGACGGAACGCCTCGGGATGGATGCCAGCCAGTCTGAGCCTGCACCCGCATCCGCATCGGTCGATGCCACGGCTGAGGCTGCAACGCCGAGCGGACCGGCTCCTGCAACGCGGCCCGCCGCCTCTCCCATCGCCACCGCGGGCAACAGCGCCGAGGCGCTGGATACCACCACGGCGGCAGAGCGCGAAGCGGCCACCCGCGCGCCCGCCAGCGCCGGTGCCGCCTTGGGGTCGACCGTGGTCAGCTTGGGCAGCGCGACGGAACCGGGACTGTGGTTGAAAACACCTCTGGTCGACGCCGAACAGCCGGGGCGGGTGACCAACCCCGCAACGGGCAAATCCGCCGCGGTGACGCTGATCCCGCTGGAGGGGCCCGCAACCGCAGGCAGCCGCATGTCGCTGCCCGCCTTGCGTTTGATCGGGGCGTCGCTGACCGACCTCACAACGGTCGAGGTCTCGACCGAAGGTTAAGGGTCAGCCTGCGCCTTCTGCCTTTTTCAGCAGGCGCAGGGCTTCTTTCACCGCGAAAGGTTTCATCGCCTCCCCATGGGTGGCGATGAAGGCGCTGGTGCGGTCAGCGTCGTGTTTCGACAGATCGCGCAGCCACCAACCGATGGCTTTCTGGATGAACCAGCGGTGATCCGGCACCATCGTCGCGGCCCAGCCGAGGATACGGTCGCGGGCTTCGAGCTCCTCAGGTTTGGGATTGTTCTGCTTGGTCCACGGCAGGGTCGACACCAGCGCAGCGCGCCGGGTCCAGAGGTGATCCGAAGCGACCCAGTTCTCCACTTCGTCCAAGCGCGTCGGATCGGCCACCAGACGTTTCTGCGCCGCCATGCTGGCATGATCGGCAATTGCCCAACTGTCGAAATCGGGGGTCCAGCTTGAGATCAGCGCCCATGCGGCTTGATCTTCCGGGCGCAGCCGCGCCTGGGTGAGCAGTTTTGCCGCGGCGACGCGTGCTTCGAAAATGTCGGACTGCCAAAGGGCATCGGCAAGCGCGACACGGCCCTCGACGTCCAGCGCCGCGCGCCACGATTGGGCAAGCTCCGCAATTTGCGGGTTGGTCAGACCAAGATAGCCTCGGTTGGCTTTGTGATAGGCGCGCATCTCTTCCGCGCGGGCCGGGTTGGCCTGCGCTTGAAGTTCCTCAAGGGCGGTTTCGGGGGTCATTCCACCGTCACCGATTTCGCCAGATTGCGCGGCTGGTCCACATCCGTGCCCTTCGCCACGGCGGTGTGGTAGGCCAGCAACTGCGCCGGAACCGCATAGAGGATCGGGGCCAGCGCATCTGGCACCGGGGGCATCTCGATGCTGAACCAGACGCCGTCATTGGCCTCGGCCTGACCTTTGGCATCGGAGATCAAGATCACCTTGCCCTTGCGCGCCATGACTTCTTGCATGTTGCTGACGGTCTTGTCGAAGAGCGCGTCGCGCGGGGCCATGACGACCACCGGCACATGCTCATCCACCAGCGCGATGGGGCCGTGTTTCAGCTCACCCGATGCATAAGCTTCGGCGTGGATGTAGCTGATTTCTTTGAGTTTTAATGCGCCTTCAAGGGCGAGGGGGTACATCTGGCCCCGACCAAGGAACAGCACGTCGCGGGCATGGGAGAGCTTGAGCGCGGCCTCCTGCATCGCGTCGTTTTGTTCAAGCGCGGTGCTGATGGTCGCGGGCAGCCCCCGGAGGGCTGAGATGTGATCGGCGAAGGTGTCTGCGCTGATCACCTCGCGGTCCCGCACGGCTTTGAGCACCAGCGCGAAGAGGACGACCAACTGGCAGGTGAAGGCCTTGGTTGAGGCCACGCCGACTTCGACACCGGCGTGGATCGGCAGCGCCAGATCGCTTTCGCGGGCGATGGAGCTTTCGGGCACGTTAACGACCGACAGGATACGCGCGGCCTTGCCCTCGCAATAGCGCAGGGCGGCTAGCGTGTCGGCGGTCTCACCCGATTGGCTGACGAAGACCGCCAGCGTCCGGGGCGGGATCGGCGGCTCGCGGTAGCGGAATTCCGAGGCGACATCGATCTCGACCGGCAGGCGGGCGATCTGCTCAAACCAGTATTTCGCAGTGAAACAGGCGAAGGAGGCCGTGCCGCAGGCGACCATGAGGATCCGGTCAAATTGCGTGAAATCAATGTCCTGCGCGCTGATGTTGATCTCGCCTTCGGGGGTGAGGTAATGGCCGATGGCCGCGCCGATCACGCCGGGTTGCTCGGCGATTTCCTTGGCCATGAAGTGTTTGTGCCCCGCCTTGTCGATGCGGGTATTGTCGATTTGCACGGATTTGATCGCGCGGTTGGCGAGCGCCCCGTTGCGGTCGGTGACCTCGACCGAGGTCCGGGTGATGACCGCGCAATCCCCTTCTTCGAGGTAGGCGATCTGGTGGGTCAGCGGGGCAAGCGCGATGGCGTCGCTGCCCACATACATCTCACCCTCGCCATAGCCGATGGCCAAGGGCGAGCCTTTGCGCGCCGCGATCATCAAGTCGTCGTGACCGTCAAAGAGAAAAGCCAGTGCAAAAGCGCCTTCGAGACGTGCAAGCGTCTGTTTGGCGGCCTCTACCGGGCCTGCGCCCTGCGCCATGTGATGCTGGGTCAGGAGGGCGACGGTCTCGGTATCGGTCTCGGTCACGAATTGCGCGCCATGTTCGGCCAGTTCGGCCCGCAGCTCGCGGAAGTTTTCGATGATCCCGTTATGCACCACGGCCACTGGTCCCGCCTGATGCGGGTGGGCATTGGTGACGCTCGGCGCGCCATGGGTGGCCCAGCGGGTGTGGCCGATGCCCGACTTGCCCGCCAGCGGCTCATGCACCAGCGCGTCCGAGAGGTTTACCAGCTTGCCCAAGGCGCGACGCCGCTCAAGCTTGCCTTCGTTCAGGGTCGCGATCCCGGCGCTGTCATAGCCGCGATATTCCAGCCGTTTCAGCGCTTCGACCAAGATCGGCGCGACTTCATGGGTGCCAAGCACCCCGACAATTCCACACATAATTAGCTGCCTCTTTGCAATTTTGCCTTCTTGGCCTTTAAAATTTCGAACATCTTGCGCGCCATGCCGGGTTTCTCAACCTGCGGGGCGCGCGACAGGGCCAGCGCCTCGGGTTCTACGTCCGAGGTGATGACCGAGCCCGAGCCGGTCATCGCACCCTCGCCGATGGTCACCGGGGCCACGAGCATGGTGTTCGACCCGATGAATGCGCCCGCGCCGATGGTGGTGTGATGTTTCATCACTCCGTCATAATTGCAGGTGATCGTGCCCGCGCCGATGTTGCTGCGCGCGCCGACGGTGGCGTCGCCGATATAGCTCAAGTGGTTGACCTTGGCCCCTTCGGCGATCTGCGCGTTCTTCACCTCGACGAAATTGCCGATGCGCACGTCTTCGGCCAGTTCCGCGCCGGGGCGCAGCCGGGCGTAGGGGCCAACCACCCCGCCGCGTGAGACATGGCACCCTTCGAGATGCGAGAAGGCGCGGATGGTGCTGCCGGATTCCACGGTGACATTCGGGCCGAAGACGACATTCGGCTCCACCACTGTATCGCGCCCGATGAAAGTGTCGCGCGACAGGAAGACGGTTTCGGGAGCGACCAAGGTCACGCCGTCTTCCATCAACAGATCGCGGGCGCGGGATTGGAACGCGGCCTCGGCCCTCGCCAGATCAGCGCGGGAGTTCACGCCCATGGTCTCCGCCTCATCGCAGGTGACCACCGTGGCGCTGCGGCCCTCGGCGCGGGCGATGCCGATGATATCGGTGAGGTAGTATTCTTCCGAAGCGTTGTCGTTGCCGACCTTGTCGATCAAATCCAAGAGCAGTTCGGATTTACAGGCCACCACGCCGGAGTTGCACAGGGTAATGGCGCGCTCTTCGGCGGAGGCGTCTTTGAACTCGACGATCCGTTCCAAGGCGTCGCCCTGCATCACCAAACGACCATATCGGGCGGGATCGGCGGCCTCGAACCCCAGAACCACCACGTCATGTGTCGCCAGCGCTTCCTGCATCTTTTCAAGTGTCTCAGGCTGGACGAAGGGCGTGTCACCGTAGAGCACCAGCGCCATGCCATCGAACCCGTCCAGCGCCGGGCGGGCTTGTGCCACCGCATGGGCCGTGCCCAATTGCTCGGTCTGTTCGACCACCTGCGCGTCTTCGTCAAAAAGCGTGGCGGCGGCGCGGACCTGATCGGCCCCGTGCCCGGCCACCACGACTGTATGGCGCGGGCCGAGCATGGCGCCCGCGGCCATGGCGTGTTCCAGCATCGGGGCGGAGGCCACGCGGTGCAGCACCTTTGGCAGGTCCGAGTTCATCCGTGTCCCCTTGCCCGCGGCGAGGATGATCAATGCAGTTTCCATGTAAATCTCTTTGTCCTTCAGCTTGCATTCTCTTTACGCGCTTCGCACAAAGGCGCAAGGTTGCGGCCCATCAAACTAGGTTGCGGACTGCAACACGATGCCATTTTGCAAGGCGGGGTTCCGCCCAAGGAGTATCCAGTGAAGACAGTGGTTTTCGATCTCGACGGCACCTTGGCCGATACCTCGGGCGATTTGATCGCCGCTGCCAATGCCTGTTTCCGCGACATGGGCGAGGGCGATGTGCTGGTCCATGCCGAGGATGCGGGCACTGCGCTGCGCGGCGGGCGGGCGATGCTGACCTTGGGGATGCAAAAGCTGGGCCGTGCCGATGATGCGGCGATGATCGACCACTATTACCCGATGCTGCTCGAAGCCTATGGGCGCGACATCGACACCCATACCATCATGTACCCCGGCGCGATGGAGGCTGTGGCCGCGCTCAAGGCCGCAGGCTACCGCGTGGCGATTTGCACCAACAAACCCGAGGCTTTGGCGGAGTTGCTGCTGACCCGTCTTGGCGTGCGCGATGCATTCGGCGCGATGTTGGGGGCTGATACGCTGGCCGTGCGCAAACCTGACCCGGAACACTTGTTCGAAACCGCCCGCCGTGCCGGGGGCGATCCGGCGCAATGCGTGTTGATTGGAGACAGCGACACCGACCGCAAGACCGCCAAAGCCGCAGGGGTTCCGTGCGTGCTGGTGACCTTCGGCCCCTCGGGCGAAGACATGGCTGCGCTGGAGCCCGAAGCGTTGTTGGACGATTTCGCCGACCTGCCGGAGGTCATCGAACGTTTGATCGGCAAAGCCGCCTGATGGCCGAGCGGTTTACCGGTAGTTTCACGCAGCAAGAGCCGATCCCCGAAGATGCGATCGAGGCGGCAGTGGCGGTGATGCGTCACGGACGGTTGCACCGCTACAACACAGTCCCGGGGGAGGTGGCCGAGGTTGCCCTGCTGGAGCAGGAATTCGCCGCGATGACGGGGGCGAAATACTGCCTCGCCGTGGCCTCGGGCGGCTATGCCATGGCCACGGCGCTGCGCGCAGGAGGGGTGAAACCGGGCGACCGGGTGCTGACCAATGCCTTCACGCTCGCCCCGGTGCCGGGGGCGATTGCCTCGCTCGGCGCGGTTCCGGTTTTTGTCGACGTGACTGAACGCTTGGTGATCGACCTTGACGATCTCGCCGCCAAGGCGGATCAGGCCGATGTGCTGCTGCTTAGCCATATGCGCGGCCATCTGGTGGACATGGACGCTCTAATGGCGCTTTGCGATGCGCGCGGCATCACGGTGATCGAGGATTGCGCCCATACGATGGGGGCGGCGTGGAACGGCAAGCCATCGGGCTCGCAGGGGAAGCTGGGGTGTTTTTCCTGCCAGACCTATAAACATGTGAACGCGGGCGAGGGCGGGTTGCTGATCACCGATGATGCCGAGGTCGCGGCGCGGGCGATCATGCTGTCGGGGTCTTACATGCTCTATGACCGCCACGCCGCCGCGCCGGGGCCGGAGGCTTTTGAGACGATCCGCTATGAGACGCCCAATATCTCGGGACGGATGGACAACCTGCGCGCCGCGGTCCTGCGCCCGCAGTTGCGGCGGCTGCCGGAACAGGTGGCGCGCTGGAATGAGCGCTATCGGAGGATTGAGGCGGGGCTACGCGACACGCCGGGGCTCACGGTCATCGACCGGTCCGAGGCGGAGGGCATCGTCGGCTCGTCAATCCAATTCCTGCTGAAAGGTTGGTCGTCGGAGGATGTCGAGGCGGTACTATCGCGCTGCGCTGCGCGCGGGGTGGAGTTGAAATGGTTCGGCAGGGCCGAGCCTATGGGCTTCACCAGCCGCTATGACACATGGCGCTATGCGCGGGCTGAAAGAATGCCCGCCAGCGATGCGGTGCTGGCGGGGTTGATCGACATGCGTGTGCCGCTGACCTTTTCGCTGGAGGATTGCGCCCTGATCGCGCGGATCATCCGCGCCGAGGTCAGCGCCGTTTTTCAAGGGGGCTAGGCTTAGAAACGGATGGTGCCGTGTTTGCCCATGTCGGGCTTTTGGCCGGTCATCTGCGCCTTGCCGATCTCATAGAGGAACTTGAACCCACCATCGGTCGCCCAAACCTCGGCTTCGGTGAGGTCAAAGCGGATCAATTGCACGTCCGGGTCTTGCTTGCCGTCCTCGAACCATGCGCCCGCGATGGCGTTCCAAATCTTGTCCAACTCAGTCGGGTTGGTCACGGCAGAGACATGGCCGTCGATCCGCGCCCAGAGGGATTCGTCTTTGCTGGCGATCAGGTATTCAGCGGCGGCGCGTCCTTCGGCGGATTGCGCCAGATCGGTGCCCTTGGCAGTGATGAACCACAGCACGGCGGCGCGGTCGTCTTCGTCGATGTAATGGGTCATTGGGATCGCGCGGGCGGTCTTGGTCATCAGCATCCCGGCGCGGGTGTCGTCCAGACGGTCCCAGAACTCTTTTTTCAGATCATCGCTCATTTGCATCTCGCTTTGTTGTAGTGTTCGCTTGGTCGCAGGGCCAACCCGCCGCGGCGCGGGGCGGTTCCACATCGCGCCGCTTGACGCAAAGCAGGCGGGGCGGTAGGTAATGAACAAGCGTTCAATAAATCGGGGGGAGAAGCCGTGTTCAACGCAAGTATGCAGTTTGATCTGGGAGAAGACGTCGCGGCCATGCGGGAGATGGTGCACCGCTGGGCGCAGGAGCGCGTCAAGCCGATGGCCGCCGAGATCGACAGCAAGAACGAATTCCCCGCCGAGCTTTGGCAGGAAATGGGTGAGCTGGGCCTTCTGGGCATGACCGTCGAGGAAGAGTTCGGCGGCTCGGGGCTGGGCTATGTCGCCCATACCGTCGCGGTGGAAGAGATCGCCCGGGCCTCGGCTTCGGTCTCACTCTCCTACGGGGCGCATTCCAACCTCTGCGTGAACCAGATCAAGCTGAACGGCACCCCGGAGCAGAAGGCGCAGTTCCTGCCCAAGCTCTGTTCGGGCGAGCATGTCGGCGCGTTGGCCATGTCCGAAGTGGGCGCGGGCAGCGATGTGGTCAGCATGAAGCTGCATGCCGAGAAGCGGAACGACCACTTCCGTCTGAACGGCAACAAGTATTGGATCACCAACGGCCCCGACGCCGAGACGCTGGTGGTCTATGCCAAGACCGACCCGGATGCCGGCTCCAAGGGCATCACTGCCTTTTTGATCGAGAAGTCTATGAAGGGTTTCTCGACCTCCAAGCATTTCGACAAGCTCGGCATGCGCGGCTCGAACACCGCGGAATTGATCTTTGAAGACTGCGAAGTGCCCTTCGAGAACATTCTCGGCGAAGAGGGCAAGGGCGTGCGCGTGCTGATGTCGGGCCTCGATTACGAGCGCGTCGTGCTGGCGGGCATCGGCCTTGGCATCATGGCCGCCTGTCTGGATGAGATCATGCCCTACATGGCCGAGCGCAAGCAGTTCGGCCAGCGCATCGGGGATTTCCAACTGATGCAGGGCAAGATGGCGGATATGTACACCGCGATGAACTCGGCGCGGGCCTATGTCTACAGCGTGGCGCAGGCCTGTGACCGGGGTGATGTGACTCGTCAGGATGCCGCGGCTTGCTGTCTTTATGCCTCGGAGCAGGCCATGGTGCAGGCGCATCAGGCGGTGCAGGCGATGGGCGGCGCGGGCTATCTGTCCGACAACCCGGTGGGCCGCATCTTTCGCGATGCCAAGCTGATGGAGATCGGCGCGGGCACGTCTGAGATCCGCCGCATGCTGGTGGGCCGTGAGATGATGGGGGCGATGTGATGCGCGCCCTCCTGCTGGCCTGCGCGTTTCTGGCGGGGCCGGTATCCGCGCAGGACATCACCTATTCCGATGCCGCCACGGCGGACTGTCTGGCCGGGGCCGAAGAGTTTGCAGACCAGCGCGCCTGTATCGGTCTTTCGGCGAACCTCTGTATGGAAGGGCCGGGCGGCTATTCGACCGTCGGCATGGGCGGGTGTCTCGATGCCGAGTTGACCTTTTGGGACGGCCTGCTGAACGAGAATTACCGCGCCCGCATGGTGCAATCCAAATCCGCCGATGAGGAGAATGCCCTCTACCAGCCGCAACTGCCTTCGCAGGCCGAGGCGCTGCGTGACATGCAGCGCGCGTGGATTACCTTCCGCGATGCCGCCTGCGATTATGAACGCAGCCAATGGGGCGGTGGCACTGGCGGCGGGCCTGCAACCTTGGCCTGCTTGATGCAGATGACGGGGGAACAGGCGCTGCGTTTGGGGGCGGCCTATTAACCGCATCTCGCTGTGTCGGCCAAACAGGACGGAGGGATCAGGATGGAAAACCTGATAGAACTGGAGACAGAAGGCGGTGTCCTGCACCACTTTCTGCCTTGGCTGATCGAGGGGTTCGAGATCCTCGCCGCGGTCATCGACATCGCCGCCATCATTCTGCTGCTGATCGGTGCGGCACGTTTCCTGACCGGGGTGACGATCGCCGAGGTTTCCAAGAAAGGCCCCGAGCGTGTGCGCCGCACCAACCGCGAGCGGATCGAACTGGGGCGCTACATCCTCGCGGGGCTGGAACTCTTCATCGTCTCGGATGTGATCCACACCGCGATCAGCCTGCGGTTTGCGGACCTGCTCTTCCTGCTGATGCTGGTCATCATCCGCTCCATCACCTCCTACTTCCTTGACCGGGAGCTGGAGCAACTGAAGAAGGAACTTGGCCGTGACTGACTATTCCGATCTCAAGGCGCTCTACGTCAACTGCTCGCTCAAGAAGACCCCGGGCGACAGCCACACCCAGCTTCTGATGAACGCCAGCGCGGGGATCATGGAGGCGCAGGGCGTGGGTGTCGAACACCTCTACCTGCTGGATCACCAAGTGCCGCCGGGCGTCTATCCGGACATGACCGAACACGGCTGGGACCGCGACGACTGGCCCGCGATCTGGGAGAAGGTCTTGGCCGCCGACATTCTGATCATCGGCACGCCTTTGTGGCTGGGCGAGGAGAGCAGTGTCTGCCGTGTGCTGATCGAGCGGCTCTATGCCATGAGCGGTGAGCTCAACGACAAGGGCCAGTCGGTCTTTTACGGCAAGGTCGGCGGCACCGTGGTGACGGGCAACGAGGACGGCATCAAACATGTCGCCATGACCACCGGTTTCGCGATGAACCATCTGGGCTACACGATCCCGCCGCAGGCCGATTGTGGCTGGATTGGCGAGGCCGGGCCGGGGCCGTCTTACGGCGACGATGTCGATGGCAAGCGCGCGGGTTTCGACAACGAGTTCACGCAGCGCAACACCACGATCATGACATGGAACGCCCTGCATCTGGCACGCATGCTGAAGGACGCGGGCGGCTACCCGCGGCAGGGCAATGACCGCAACGCCTGGGACGCAGGCGCGCGGTTCGATTTCGAAAATCCGGAGTACCGAAGCTGATATGAAGAACGAAGGCGACTGGCCCATCTGGCAGGGCAACATGGCGGCGCAATGCCTCGCCCAGCCCGACGATGCACTGGCGATCATCGACCTGACCGCTACAGAGCGGCGCGACGTGAGCTACGGCGCGCTGCACGAGATGGTCGACGGTCTGGCCCGCGCGCTGAAAACGCAGGTCGCGCGCGGCGACCGGGTGGGCGTGCTGCTCAGCCAGTCGCCGTGGTGCGCGGCGGCGCATCTGGCGATCTGGAAGATCGGCGCGATCTCGGTGCCGCTGTTCAAACTGTTCAAACGGGACGCGCTGGCCAGCCGGGTGGGTGACGCGGGCTGCGAAATCGTGCTGACCGATGCGGAAGGCGCGGAACTGCTCGGCGATCTGGCCACCCCGTGGATCGCGGCGGAGGCTGGCGTGGACGGTGAGGCGGTGGAATTCGCCGAGGTCGGCCCCGAAGACCCCGCCGTGCTGATCTACACCTCCGGCACCACCGGCACGCCGAAAGGCGCGTTGCACGGGCACCGGGTGCTCTCGGGCCATTTGCCGGGCGTGTCGGTCAGCCATGACCATCTGGGGCAGGCGGGCGATTGCCTTTGGACCCCGGCGGATTGGGCGTGGATCGGCGGGCTTTTCGACGTGGCGATGCCGGCGTTGGCGCTTGGTGTGCCGGTTGTGGCCGCACGGATGCCGAAGTTCACCGTCGAAGGCTGCGCCGAGGTGATCGCGAAGGGCGGCGTGCGCAACGTTTTCTTCCCGCCCACGGCGCTGCGGATGCTGAAGGCCGCAAATGTGTCGCTGCCGGGGCTGCGCTCGGTCGCCAGCGGCGGCGAGCCTTTGGGTGCCGAGATGCTGGCTTGGGGCCGCAACGCATTTGGCCTCGAGATCAACGAATTCTACGGCCAGACCGAATGCAACATGGTCGCCTCTAGCTGCGGCGTGGATTTCCCCGCGCAACCCGGCTGCATCGGCAAGCCGGTGCCGGGGTTCGAGATCGCCGTGCTGGATGATGACGGCCAGCCTACCGATGCCGAGGGCGACGTGGCGGTGCGCAAAGGCGCGCCATCGATGATGCTGCGCTATTGGAACCGGCCTGAGGAAACGGCGGCGAAGTTCCACGGCGACTGGCTGTTGACGGGCGATCGGGGCATCTGGGAGGGCGAGTATCTGCGCTTTGTGGGGCGCGAGGACGACGTGATCACCTCCGCCGGCTACCGCATCGGTCCGGCCGAGATCGAGGATTGCCTGCTCACCCATGACGCTGTGGCGACCTGCGGCGTGGTGGGCAAGCCCGACGCGCTGCGCACCGAGATCGTGAAGGCCTATGTGGTGCTGAAACCCGGCGCCAAGGTCGAAGAGAAAGAGCTGCAGGACTGGGTAAAGGAGCGGCTCGCGAGCTACTCCTACCCCCGTGAGATCGCATTCGTGGAGGACCTGCCGATGACCGTCACCGGCAAGGTGATCCGCAAGGAATTGAAGCGTCTGGCGGCGCGAGAGAATGAGGACGTAACATGAAACTGACATCCCAAGCCCTGCCATCCTCGGATGCCTACAAGGCCAACGAGATGGCGCATCTGAAAGCGCTCAGCGAGGTCCGCGAGGCCGCCGAGGCCGCCGCCCTAGGCGGCGGCGAAAAATCCCGCGCCCGGCATGAAAGCCGCGGCAAGATGCTCCCCAGAGAGCGGGTGGCGAACCTTCTCGACCCCGGCAGCCCGTTTCTGGAGATCGGCGCCACAGCAGCGCATGGGCTTTATGGCGGCGCGGCACCCTGTGCGGGCGTGATCGCGGGCATTGGTCGGGTGCAGGGCCATGAGGTCATGGTGGTCTGCAACGACGCCACCGTGAAGGGCGGCACCTACTACCCGATGACGGTGAAAAAACACCTCCGCGCGCAGGAGATCGCCGAGGCCAACCATCTGCCCTGCATCTATTTGGTCGACAGCGGCGGCGCGAACCTGCCGAACCAAGACGAAGTCTTCCCCGACCGCGACCATTTCGGCGCGATCTTCTACAACCAGGCCCGGATGAGCGCCAAGGGCATCGCGCAGATCGCCGTGGTGATGGGGTCTTGTACCGCAGGCGGCGCCTATGTGCCTGCGATGTCGGACGTCACCATCATCGTGAAAGAGCAGGGCACGATCTTCCTTGCCGGCCCGCCCTTGGTGAAGGCGGCGACGGGCGAGGTGGTCTCGGCCGAAGACCTCGGCGGCGGCGACGTGCACACGCGCCTGTCGGGCGTGGCGGATTACCTCGCCGAGGACGACGCCCATGCGCTGGCACTGGCGCGCCGCGCGGTGGGACAGCTTAACAAGACCAAGCCGAAAACGGTCGATTGGGCCAGCCCCGAAGAGCCCGCCTATGACCCCGCCGAGATGCTGGGCGTCGTGCCCGCCGACCTGCGCACGCCCTATGACATCCGCGAGGTCATCATGCGGCTCGTGGACGGCAGCCGCTTCGACGAGTTCAAGTCCCGCTTCGGCGAAACGCTGGTCTGCGGCTTTGCCCATGTGAAGGGCTGCCCCGTCGGCATCATCGCCAACAACGGCGTGCTGTTTTCCGAAGCCGCCCAGAAGGGCGCGCATTTCGTGGAGCTTTGCAGCCAGCGCAACATCCCGCTGGTGTTCTTGCAGAACATCACCGGCTTCATGGTCGGCCGAAAATACGAGAACGAGGGCATCGCCCGCCACGGTGCCAAGATGGTGACGGCGGTGGCCACCACCAATGTGCCCAAGATCACCATGCTGGTGGGCGGCTCCTTCGGGGCGGGCAACTACGGCATGTCGGGCCGCGCCTATAGGCCGCGGTTCCTCTGGGCATGGCCCAACAGCCGCATTTCCGTCATGGGCGGCGCGCAGGCGGCGGGGGTTCTGGCCACCGTCAAGCGCGACGCGATGGAACGCGCGGGCGAGACATGGACCGAGGAGGAAGAGACCGCCTTCAAACAGCCCACGATCGACATGTTCGAGGAGCAGAGCCACCCGCTCTATGCCTCGGCGCGGCTGTGGGACGACGGGATCATTGATCCGCGCAAGAGCCGCGACGTGCTCTACCTGAGCCTCTCGGCCAGTCTGAACGCGCCGATCGAGCCGACGAAATTTGGATTGTTCCGGATGTGATCGCCGCGCGGCTCCGGGGGGGACCCCCCCCGGAACGCGCGCCATATTTGGAGCCAGAAAGAGATGAAAAGGGTAGGGCATGTTTGACACGATCCTGATTGCGAACCGGGGTGAGATTGCTTGCCGGGTGATGGAAACGGCGCAAGCCATGGGGGTGCGCTGCGTGGCGGTGTACTCGGACGCGGATGCGGGCGCGAAACATGTCGCCATGGCGGATGCTGCGGTGCATATCGGCGGCTCGGCACCGGCGGAGAGTTATCTGAAGGGCGATGTGATCATTCAAGCCGCGCTCGATACCGGCGCGCAGGCGATCCATCCGGGCTATGGGTTCTTGAGCGAGAACCCTGATTTCGTGGAAGCGGTCGAGGCCGCGGGGCTGACCTTCATCGGGCCTTCGGCCAAGGCCATCCGCGCCATGGGGCTGAAGGATGCCGCCAAGGCACTGATGGTCGAGGCGGGCGTGCCCGTGGTGCCGGGATATCACGGGGCGGATCAGGACGACGCGTTGCTGGCGGAAGAGGCCGAGAAGATCGGCTACCCGGTGTTGATCAAGGCCGTCGCGGGCGGCGGCGGCAAGGGGATGCGTCTGGTCGAGGAGGCCGGGGGCTTTCAGGCGGCGCTTGAGAGCGCGCGCTCCGAGGCCAAGACCGCTTTTGGCAACCCGGACGTACTGGTCGAGAAATTCGTCACCAAGCCGCGCCATATCGAGGTGCAGGTCTTTGGCGACGGCACACATGCGGTGCATCTGTTCGAGCGCGACTGCTCGCTTCAGCGCCGCCACCAGAAGGTGATCGAGGAAGCGCCCGCGCCGGCCATGACGGAAGAGATGCGCGAGGCCATGGGCCAAGCGGCGGTGCGCGCGGCCGAGGCCATCGGCTATGCCGGGGCGGGGACGGTGGAATTCATCGTCGACGGTTCGGGCGGGCTTTCGACCGACGGGTTCTTCTTCATGGAGATGAACACGCGGCTTCAGGTGGAGCATCCGGTGACCGAACTGGTGACCGGGGTCGATCTGGTGGAATGGCAGTTGCGCGTCGCCGCGGGCGAAGCCCTGCCGAAGCGCCAAGATGAGCTCACGATCAACGGCCACGCCTTCGAGGCGCGGCTTTATGCCGAGGACGTGCCGAAGGGTTTCCTGCCCGCCACCGGGACGCTCACACATCTGTCCTTCACCCCCCAGACCCGGGCCGACAGCGGCGTGCGGGCGGGCGACACGATCAGCCCCTTCTACGATCCGATGATCGCCAAGGTCATCGTGCACGGGCCCACGCGGGACGTGGCGCTCTCGCGCCTGCGCGCGGCGCTGAAGGGGTGTGAAGTCGGCGGCACGGTCACCAACCTCGCCTTCCTCGGCGCGTTGGCCGAGCACGAGGGTTTCGCCATGGGCGACGTGGATACGGGCCTGATCGCCCGCGACATCGAGGCGCTGACAGCGCAGCCCGAGGTGCCGGGGCGGCATTTCGCGCTGGCCGGGATGGCAGCACTTGGGCTCGACCAGCCACAGGCCGAGGCGGGCTTCAACCTCTGGCGGCCGTTGCGGCATCAGGTGATGCTGGGCCGCGAGGGCGAGGAGCATCTGCTGAAGGTGCGGGTGCTCTCGGAGGACGTGCAGCTTTGGACCGTGGGCGACCACGAGGTCCGGGCCGAGCGCATCGCGGGCCGCTGGAAGGTCGATGGCCATATAGCCCCCCCGGTCTCGGTCGCGGGCGACGTGGTCACGGTGTTTGATGCCTATGGCATCGCCTTTGACGTGATCGACCCGCTGGCACGCGCCGCCGCCGCCCATGGCGACGGCAACATCGTCGAAGCGCCGATGCCGGGGTTGGTGCGTGCCATCGACGCCGAGGTCGGCCAGAGCGTCGCCAAGGGTGACCGTCTGGCGGTGCTGGAGGCGATGAAGATGGAGCATTCGCTGCTCGCCGCGCGCGACGGCGTGGTGGCCGAGGTGTTGGCAGAGGCCGGCGATCAGGTCGAGGCCGGTGCGGCGCTGGTGCGTCTGGAAGCCGAGGAGGGCGCATGATTACGCTGCATCACTGTCCGCAGACCCGCTCGATGCGCACGCTCTGGCTGCTGCACGAGCTGGACGACGTGGAGTTTCAGGTCAAGATGCATGCCTTCGACCGCAGCCTGCGCGATCCGGAATACCTCGTGCTCTCGCCCGCGGGCCGGGTGCCTGCGCTGGAGATCGACGGCGAGCGCATGTTCGAGACCGGGGCGATCACGCAATACCTGTGTGAACGCTACAGCCCCGACCGCATGGGCCGCTCGGTCGGTAGCCCGGACCGGATGGCCTGGCTGGTCTGGGTGCATTTCGCCGAAACCATCAGCCAGCATACCGCGGCGCTGACCCAGCAACACATCGCCCTGCGCGAGGACCACATGCGCAGCCCCATCGTGATGAAGCTCGAGGCTGCGCGGATCGGCAAATGCTACGATGCACTCGAGGCGCGGCTGTCGACGCCGTTGGAGAACCGCGACTACCTGCTGACGTCCGGCTTTTCGGCCGCCGATATCTCGGTGGGCCAAGCGGTCTACATGGCGCGGCATTTCGTGAAATTGGATGACCACCCCTCGGTCGCGGCGTGGTATGAACGGATCACGGAACGTGAAAGCTTCGCGCAGGCGCTACCCGAGGAGGGGCGGCTCTACGAGAAGGAATTCTATGCGCCATGGCCGGTGGAATGACCGGCGGCGTGCTCTCAGGGAAGGAAAGCTGCGAATGAGCCTTGGGCCATGTGAGATTTTCGAGGTCGGCCCGCGGGACGGGCTGCAGAACGAGAAACGCGAAATCCCGGTGGCCGAGAAGGTCGCGCTGGTGGACAAGCTGAGCGAAGCCGGGTTTCGTCGCATCGAATGCGCCAGTTTCGTCAGCCCCAAATGGGTGCCGCAGATGGCGGGTTCGGGCGAGGTGCTCTCCGGTATCACGCGTGCCGAGGGCGTACGCTATGCGGCGCTGACGCCCAACATGCGCGGCTATGAAGATGCGCTGGCCGCGAAGGCCGACGAGATCGCCATTTTCGCCTCCGCCTCCGACGGGTTTAGCCAGAAGAACATCAACGCCAGCATCGACGAGGCTTTCGAGCGCTTCGCCCCGATCCTCGAAGAGGCCCGACACGTGGACATTCCGGTGCGCGGCTATGTCTCCTGCGTGGTGGAATGCCCCTATGACGGCAGGGTCGATCCCGGCGACGTGGCGCGCGTGGCCGACAAGCTCTTTGCGATGGGCTGCTACGAAATCTCTCTCGGCGACACCATTGGCGCGGGCACGCCCGACAGTATCGCGCGGATGCTGCTTTCGGTGCGCGACGTGGTGCCGGCGGGGCGGCTCGCGGGGCATTACCATGACACCCACGGGCGGGCGATGGCCAATATCGATGCCTCACTGTCGATGGGTCTGCGGGTCTTCGACGCGGCGGTCGGTGGCTTGGGCGGTTGCCCCTATGCGCCGGGGGCGGCGGGCAATGTCGCCACCGAGGCGGTGAACGAACATCTGACGGCGCTTGGCTACGACACCGGCGTCGATCAGGCGGTGGTGCTGGAGGCCGCCGAAATGGCACGGGCAATGCGAGGGTGACATGTACGAGACTTTGACGATCAAAACCGACGCGCGCGGGGTGGCGACGCTCACCCTCAACCGGCCGGAGAAACACAACGCCATGTCGGCGCAGATGCTGGCTGACTTGACTGCGGCGGCGGGCAAGCTGGCGGAGGATGACGCGGTGCGCGTCGTAGTTTTGACCGGGGCGGGCAAATCCTTCTGTGCGGGCGGCGATCTGGGCTGGATGCGCGACCAGCGCGACATGGATGCCGAGACCCGTTCGGCCGAGGCGGGCAAGCTTGCCACCATGCTGGGCGCGCTCAACGCGCTGCCGAAGCCGGTGATCGGCAAGCTACAGGGCAATGCCTTCGGCGGTGGCGTCGGCATGGCCTCGGTCTGTGACGTGGCCGTGGGGGTCGATACGCTGAAGATGGGCTTCACCGAGACCCGTCTGGGCATCATCCCGGCCACCATCGGGCCCTATGTGCTGGCGCGGATGGGCGAGGGGCGCGCGCGGCGGGTCTTCATGTCGGCGCGTCTGTTTGATGCTGCAGAGGCGGTCGATCTGGGGCTGTTGGCCCGCGCCGTACCGGCCGAGGAGTTGGACGCGGCAGTCGAGGCCGAGGTCGTGCCCTACCTCTCCTGCGCGCCGGGGGCGGTGGCGGCGGCCAAGAAGCTGGCGCAGGACTTGGGTGGAATCGCCACGCCCGAGGCGGTGGAAATGTCCATTGATGCCCTCGCGGCGCGTTGGGAAACCGATGAGGCTGCCGAGGGAATCGGTGCCTTCTTTGATAAGCGCAAAGCCGCTTGGGTGGTCTAGCTCAAGGCTTTGGCGAAATGGCTCTATTGCGGGCCCGTGGGCGGCATTAACCGGGCTTGGCCCGTTGACCCTACCCACGGGCAGAGTTAAACCCGTTCCAAGTTTGTCTGCGCGGGCTTTTGGCCTTTGCCTCATGCCGCGCACCGCGAAAGGAGCATCCCCTTGGACGACATGCTGCGGGAATACCTGCCCATCCTCGTTTTTCTGGCCGTGGCGATTGGCCTTGGCCTTGTGCTGATCCTCGCCGCTGTGGTCGTGGCCGTGCGCAATCCTGACCCGGAGAAGGTCTCGGCCTATGAATGCGGGTTCAACGCATTCGACGATGCGCGGATGAAGTTTGATGTGCGTTTCTATCTGGTCTCGATCCTCTTCATCATCTTCGACCTTGAAATCGCCTTCCTCTTCCCATGGGCCGTGGCCTTCAAAGAGGTGAGCATGGTGGGCTTCTGGTCGATGATGGTGTTCTTGGGCGTGCTGACGGCGGGCTTCGCCTATGAATGGAAGAAGGGAGCGCTGGAATGGCAGTAAAAGATGACGCACTCGTCACCCCGGTGATGGGCGATGGCCACCAAAGCCCACGGGTGAAATCCGGTGCCTCCGCCCCTGCGGCCTACGGTCAATATGGCGCGGGGCCGGACCCTGAGTTCGCCACCCAGAGCCTGAATGCCGAGTTGCAGGACAAGGGGTTCCTGCTGACTTCGACCGAAGACATCATCAACTGGGCGCGCACGGGCAGCTTGCACTGGATGACCTTCGGTCTGGCCTGCTGCGCGGTGGAAATGATGCACAGTTCCATGCCGCGCTATGACCTTGAGCGTTTCGGCACAGCACCACGCGCCTCTCCGCGCCAGTCGGACCTGATGATCGTCGCGGGCACGCTGACCAACAAGATGGCCCCGGCGCTCCGCAAGGTCTATGACCAGATGCCAGAGCCGCGCTATGTGATCTCGATGGGGTCCTGCGCCAATGGCGGCGGTTACTATCACTACAGCTATTCGGTCGTGCGCGGCTGTGACCGCATCGTGCCGGTCGATGTCTATGTGCCCGGCTGCCCGCCGACGGCGGAAGCACTGCTTTATGGTATCCTCCAGCTGCAGCGCAAAATTCGTCGCACCGGGACGATCGTGCGCTAAGGCAACCGCCTGCGCCGCAAGCGGGGCAGGCAGAAGGACAAAGCGCCAAAGGCGCGGGACAGTGAGATGGCGTTGATCGGCGCGTGGAAGGAAGATTTGCGATGAGCGAACAACTGCAGGAACTTGGGGCCTATATCGAAGCCAAACGCCCCGATTGCGTGCTCGGATGGGATGTCACCAAGGGTGAGTTGAACATGGATGTGGCGCTGGCCAATGTCGCCGGGCTTGTCGAGTTCCTCAAAGGTGATCCGACCTGCCGCTTCTCGACTTTGGTGGACATTACGGCAGTGGATTATCCGGGCCGGGCCAAGCGGTTCGAGGTGGTTTACCACTTCCTGTCGATGTATCAGAACCAGCGCATCCGCCTGCGCGCCGCCGCGCGGGAGAAGGACATGGTGCCCTCGATCACCGGCGTGCATCCCAGTGCCGATTGGTTCGAGCGTGAAGTCTTTGACATGTTCGGCATCCTCTTTTCCGGCCACCCGGACCTGCGCCGTATCCTGACGGACTATGGTTTCCGCGGGCACCCGCTGCGCAAGGATTTTCCGACCACGGGTTATACCGAGGTGCGCTATGACGAAGGCGCCAAACGTGTGGTCTATGAGCCCGTAAGCCTCGTTCAGGAATACCGCCAGTTCGACTTCATGTCGCCGTGGGAAGGGGCCGATTACATCCTGCCCGGCGACGACAAGTCGGCACCCGACGGTCATGTGAGCAAGGACGCGAAGTAATGGGCGGGTTCGGCTGGCTGATCCTCTCGGCGCTGACCGCCATTCCGATGGTCAAACTGCTGCCGTTCTTCGGCATCAACAAATACTGGGCGGTGGCCTGTCTGATCCCGCTGGGCACGATTGCCCTGCTGTGGTGGATGGGCATGAAGCTGCAAGAACTGGAGAAACGGTAATGGACGGCGACATTCGCACAAAAGCCTTTGACGACGGGTCGACCGACTTTGAGTCCGGCGAGCAGAAGATTCGCAACTTCAACATCAACTTCGGCCCGCAACACCCTGCCGCACACGGGGTTTTGCGTCTGGTGCTTGAGCTTGACGGTGAGGTGGTAGAGCGTTGCGACCCCCATATCGGCCTGCTGCACCGTGGCACCGAAAAGCTGATGGAAAGCCGCACCTACCTGCAAAACCTGCCGTATTTCGACCGGCTGGATTACGTGGCCCCGATGAACCAAGAGCACGCTTGGTGTCTGGCCATCGAAAAGCTGACCGACACGGTGGTGCCGCGCCGTGCCTCGCTGATCCGGGTGCTGTTCTCGGAAATCGGGCGCATTCTGAACCACCTTCTCAATATCACCACGCAGGCGCTGGACGTGGGCGCGCTGACGCCGCCGCTCTGGGGCTTTGAAGAGCGTGAGAGCCTGATGATCTTTTACGAGCGGG
Source organism: Sulfitobacter sp. 1A15258 (assembly GCF_043557045.1). NCBI lineage: Bacteria > Pseudomonadati > Pseudomonadota > Alphaproteobacteria > Rhodobacterales > Roseobacteraceae > Sulfitobacter > Sulfitobacter sp. 1A15258. The sequence goes on from NZ_JBIFFK010000006.1 coordinate 190,684, forward strand.
CCTGCGGCGCGCGTCTGCACGCGGCGTACTTCCGCCCCGGCGGCGTTCACCAAGACCTGCCGCCCGCGCTGCTGGACGATATTGAAGCTTGGTGTGAACAGTTCCTCAAGAAGTTCATGGTCGACATCGATGAGCTGCTGACCGAGAACCGCATCTTCAAACAGCGCAACGTCGACATCGGCATCGTGACCGAAGAGGACATCCTCAACTACGGCTTCAGCGGTGTGATGGTGCGCGGGTCGGGCTTTGCTTGGGACCTGCGTCGCGCGCAGCCCTATGAATGCTACGACGAATTCGACTTCCAGATCCCCGTGGGCAAGAACGGCGACTGCTTTGACCGCTACCTCTGCCGGATGGAAGAGATGCGCCAGTCGACCTACATCATCCAGCAAGCGATCGAGAAGCTGCGCGCCCCCGACGGGCAGGGCGATGTACTGGCCCGGGGCAAGATCACCCCGCCGTCGCGCACCGCGATGAAGACCGACATGGAAAGCCTGATCCACCACTTCAAGCTTTACACCGAAGGGTTCCACGTGCCCAAGGGGGAGGTTTACTGCGCCGTAGAAGCGCCCAAGGGCGAGTTTGGCGTCTACCTTGTGGCCGATGGCTCCAACAAACCCTATCGCTCCAAAATCCGCGCGCCGGGCTTCTTGCACCTGCAGGCGATGGACCATGTCGCCAGTGGTCACCAGCTTGCCGATGTCGCTGCGATCATCGGCACCATGGACGTCGTCTTTGGAGAGATTGACCGGTGATGCCGCTGGCGTCACCCCGTTTTGAAGAAATTTACGCCGGGGGCATCATTGGCCTCCGCCTGACCATAGGTTCGAACTAATGCTCCGCCGTCTACACCCTGACCAGCCCGACAGTTTTGCCTTCACGCCCGCCAACCAAGAATGGGCCGAAGCGCAAATCACCAAATACCCCGAAGGCCGTCAGGCCAGCGCGATCATTCCGCTTTTGTGGCGCGCCCAAGAGCAAGAGGGTTGGTTGACCCGCCCGGCGATTGAACATGTCTCGGAGATGCTGGGCATGGCCTATATCCGGGGCCTCGAAGTGGCGACCTTCTACTTCATGTTCCAGCTGCAACCCGTTGGTTCCGTGGCACATATCCAAGTTTGCGGCACCACCTCCTGCATGATTTGCGGGGCCGAGGATCTGGTCGCCGTCTGCAAAGAGCGTATCGCCGCCAAGCCGCATGAGCTGTCGGCGGACGGGCGTTTTTCTTGGGAAGAGGTCGAATGCCTCGGCGCCTGTTCCAACGCCCCCATGGCGCAGATCGGCAAGGACTATTACGAAGACCTGACCACCGCGCGGCTGAACGAAATCCTTGATGAGTTGAGCGACGGGCGCGTGCCCGTGCCCGGCCCTCAGAACGGGCGCTATGCCTCGGAGCCTCTGGGCGGGTTGACCAGCCTCACGGATCACGAAAGCGGGCGCACGCAGTATAACGCCAGCGCGCAAGCGGCGGTCGATATCGGCGATACGGTCAAGCGCATCGACGGCACCGAGGTGCCGCTGCTGACACCTTGGCAGCGCAAGCCCGACGCGCCGCAGCCTGAAACCGTGGAAGAGGTCGAAGCCGAAGAGCCGCGTCCCGCCGAGGGCGAAAGCGCCGACAAGACCGGCATCACCGAGCAGGAGGCCGAGGCCGCCTCGAAAAGCAAGCCGCGTTCCAAGCGCGACCCCGCGGGTGAAACCGTTGATGCCGCCAAGGCCGAGACCGACACCCCCGCGACGCCCGGCCAAAAGCCCGCGCAGTTGGACGGCCCGCGTGAGGGCGAGGCGGATGATCTGAAAAAGATCAAAGGCGTCGGTCCGAAGCTGGAGCAGATGCTTAACGGCATGGGTTTCTACCACTTTGATCAGATCGCCCAATGGGGCCCTGAGGAGGTCGCTTGGGTCGACCAGAACCTCGAAGGGTTCAAAGGCCGCGTCAGCCGCGACAATTGGGTAGAGCAGGCCGCGCGCCTCGCAGAAGAATAAGACGGAGATTAACAACGGGCCAAGGACGGCACCCACACCACCCCGCAGAGCCATAAGCCGCATCGCCCGTATCAAGGGAGAGAAGGACAGTCATGACGGATATTTCGGAACGAGAAGCCTGCACCAAGCGCTGCTGGTGGCTGGGTGCCGGTGTCGGTTTGCTTGTGGCATTCCTGTTGCTGGCTTTCGGCATCTGGGGTCTGTTGATGTCCATTCTGGCCGGTGTGCTGGTGGCGGTGATTGTGGGCTATCTGGCGATGACCCTGCTGTGCAAAGACGTGCCAGCCGCCGCACCGCAAGACAGCACGCGCAGCGCGGCGGCAGCATCGGTTGCAGCGGCACCGACGGCATCGGACAGCGTCTCGCCAGCGGTGGGCACCGTCCCAGCCGGTGACGCAGGCATCGGGGCCGCGCGAAAGGCCAGCGCGCCGGTTGAGCCTGTGGCAGAGACACCGCCGACCGCGCCCGTGGCCGATACAGCTGCCGTTGAGGCCGCGCCGGATGAGGTTGCCGAGGCCGAGGTGGCGGGCGAGGAAGAGCCCGCCGGAACCTCCGAGGAAACAACGCCGACGCCGCCCGTGGCTGACACACCCGCCGTCGAAGCCACCCCGGAACGGGTTGTCGAAGCCGAAGAAGCGCCTGCGGTGGTGACCACTCCGGAAGAGACCGTCGAAACCGCGCCCAAGGGGGCGACAGGCGGCGCATCGACTGATGGAAAACCCGCGCTGCTGGATGCACCCCGTGCGGGCGGGGCGGATGACCTCAAGCGGATCGGCGGCATCGGGCCGAAGCTGGAACAGACGCTGAATGAATTGGGCATCTTCCATTTCGATCAGGTCGCGGCCCTTGAGGGAGAAGAGATCGACTGGGTCGATTCCCGTCTGCGTTTCAAGGGCCGTATCCGGCGCGACGATTGGATCGGTCAGGCCAAGGCGCTTGCCAGTGACGGCAAGGCCGAAGGCTGATCGGGGTAAGAGAGAGACATGAGCGAAGCCGAAGACAGAGCGCTTGCCCGCAAGGGCCGCACCGCAGGGCTGGTCATTGCCGTGACGATGTGCTTGTGGCTGGCCATGCAATGGGCCGGCCCGGCGCTTGGCCTGCCGGGGCGTTATGCGCTGCTCTTCGACTTTGCTGCACTGGCCGCGCTTTTCTGGGCGATGGCCGTGATATATCAAATGTGGCAGGCCCGCCGGGCCAGCCGTGAGAACCAAAGGTAGGCATCATGCTTCAGGACAAAGACCGCATTTTTACCAACATCTACGGCATGCATGACCGCACCCTGAAAGGCGCGCAGGCGCGCGGCCATTGGGATGGCACCGCCGGGATCATTCAAAAGGGCCGCGATTGGATCGTCGACCAGATGAAAGCCTCTGGCCTGCGGGGCCGGGGTGGGGCGGGCTTCCCCACGGGGCTTAAGTGGTCCTTCATGCCGAAGGAAAGCGATGGCCGCCCGGCCTATCTTGTGGTCAACGCCGACGAATCCGAGCCGGGCACCTGCAAAGACCGCGAGATCATGCGCCACGATCCGCATACGCTGATCGAAGGCTGCCTGATCGCCTCTTTCGCGATGAACGCGCATACCTGCTACATCTACCTGCGCGGCGAGTATATCCGCGAGCGCGAAGCCCTGCAGGCCGCGATTGATGAGGCCTATGAGGCCGGTCTGGTGGGCAAGAACGCCAGCAAATCGGGCTGGGATTTCGATATCTACCTGCACCACGGGGCAGGGGCCTATATCTGTGGCGAAGAAACCGCGCTGCTGGAAAGCCTCGAAGGCAAGAAGGGCATGCCCCGGATGAAGCCGCCGTTCCCGGCGGGCGCGGGTCTTTATGGTTGCCCGACAACGGTCAACAACGTGGAATCCATCGCTGTGGTGCCGACCATCCTGCGCCGCGGGCCGGAGTGGTTCGCAGGCTTTGGCCGCGCCAATAACGCGGGCACCAAGCTGTTCGCGATCTCAGGTCACGTGAACAACCCCTGCGTTGTCGAAGAGGCGATGTCGATCTCCTTTGAAGAGCTGATCGAGACCCATTGCGGCGGGATTCGCGGCGGCTGGGACAATCTCAAGGCGGTGATCCCCGGCGGGTCGTCGGTGCCGCTGATCCCCGGCAAAGACATGCGCGACGCGATCATGGACTTCGACTACCTGCGTGAGCAGCGTTCGGGTCTCGGCACCGCGGCGGTGATCGTGATGGACAACTCAACGGACGTGATCAAGGCGATCTGGCGGCTGTCGAAGTTCTACAAGCACGAAAGCTGCGGCCAGTGCACGCCCTGCCGCGAAGGCACCGGTTGGATGATGCGGGTGATGGACCGTCTGGTCTCGGGCGATGCCGAGCCGGAAGAGATCGACATGCTGCTCGACGTGACCAAACAGGTCGAAGGCCACACGATCTGCGCGCTTGGCGATGCGGCGGCTTGGCCGATCCAAGGTCTGATCCGCCACTTCCGCGATGAGATCGAAGATCGGATCAAACACAAGCGCACGGGCCGCGTCAGCGCGGTCGCGGCAGAGTGAAACCCTGCGCGGCGGCGGGCCTCACCGGCTTGACGCTTGATGCAGGAGCGGCGATAGCGGGCGCGCGTCAGGCGCGTCCGTCCACAACAGGCGCGGGGCGATCGGCAAGGCCGGGCCATGGCGCAGCGGAGTAGGTCTATGAAATATGCTTTGACGGTTCTGACGCTCAGCGCTCTGCTGGCAGGCTGCGCCAATGATGGTGAGCGGATTGCCTTTGACGGGCAGTATTTCAACACCAAACTGCGCAAGGTCGACGGCCAGCGGGATGTCTTTCAGGTGACGGTCAAGGACGCCGGCAAATCCATCGACGGCGCCCGTGCGGCGGCGCGCTATGAGGCGGTGAAATACTGTGTCGGCAACTACGGCAACTCGAAAATCGACTGGACCTTTGGCCCCGATGCCCCGGCAAGCGCGCTGCGGTTCGATGGCGGGGCGCTGACCTTTGAGGGGCGCTGCCCCCAGTGATCGCATCGGCGACATATCGCGGGCCTGCGGGCCTTGGGGGCGGTGATATTGAATATCACGGCCTGCAATCTCCATCTGTCAGACGGGCCGTTCCGGCCCGCTGCATGAAGGAGAATTGATATGCGCACCCTGATGATCGCCGTGATGGGCCTGAGCCTGACCGCCGCCAGCGTGACACCGGTCGCCGCCAAACCGCCGCTGCGCGAGGTGGCCGCCATCGACGATGCGCTCTTGGACATGGGCGTCGCCGACATCATCCGCAAGAACTGCCCCGACATCAGCGCGCGGATGCTGCGCGCGGTCAAGATGGCTTGGGACTTGAAAGGCAAGGCAACCGATCTGGGCTACTCCGACGCCGAGATCGACGCCTATATTGATAGTGACGCTGAAAAAGCGCGCATGAGAGCGCGGGGCGCCGCGTTTTTCAAGGCGAAGGGGGTCGATACTTCGGACCCGCAAAGCTATTGTGCGCTCGGACGCGAAGAGATTCAAAAATCGAGCCGGATCGGTTCGTTACTGAAGGCAAAGTGAGCTTATGAGCGATATCCGCAAGATCATCATCGACGGTAAGGAAGTCGAAGTCGAAGGGGCGATGACGCTCATTCAGGCCTGCGAGCAGGTCGGCATCGAAGTGCCGCGCTTCTGTTACCACGAGCGTCTGTCGATCGCTGGCAACTGCCGCATGTGTCTTGTGGAAGTCGTCGGCGGGCCGCCCAAGCCCGCCGCCTCCTGCGCCATGCAGGTGCGCGACCTGCGCCCCGGTCCCGAGGGCCAGCCGCCGGTCGTGAAAACCAACTCGCCCATGGTCAAGAAGGCCCGCGAGGGCGTGATGGAATTCCTGCTCATCAACCACCCGCTGGATTGCCCGATCTGCGACCAAGGCGGTGAGTGCGACCTGCAGGACCAGGCGATGGCCTACGGCGTCGACTTCTCGCGCTACCGCGAGCCCAAGCGTGCGACCGAAGATCTCGATCTCGGCCCCCTGGTGGAAACCCACATGACGCGCTGCATTTCCTGCACCCGCTGCGTGCGCTTCACGACCGAGGTCGCAGGCCAGCACGTCATGGGCCAGACCGGCCGCGGCGAGGATGCGGAGATCACCACCTATCTCGGCGCGCTGATCGACAGCAACCTGTCCGGCAATATCATCGACCTCTGCCCGGTGGGTGCGCTGGTGTCCAAACCCTATGCCTTCACCGCGCGTCCGTGGGAACTCAGCAAGACCGAGAGCATCGACGTGATGGATGCGCTCGGCTCCAACATCCGCGTGGACACCAAGGGCCGCGAAGTCATGCGCTTCCTGCCGCGCAACCATGATGGCGTGAACGAGGAGTGGATTTCGGACAAGACGCGCTTCGTTTGGGACGGTCTGCGCCGCCAGCGTCTCGATACACCTTACATCCGCGAGAACGGCAAGCTGCGCAAAGCCAGCTGGCCCGAGGCGCTGAATGCCGCCGCCGCCGCGATGAAGGGCAAGAAGCTGGCCGGTTTGATCGGCGATCTGGCCCCGGTTGAGGCGGCCTTTGCCCTGAAACAGCTGATCGAAGGGCAGGGCGGTGTTGTCGAATGCCGCACCGATGGCGCGAAACTGCCCGCGGGCAACCGTTTCGGCTATGTCGGCAACGCGCGGATTGAGGATCTGGACAATGCCAAGATGATCCAGCTCATTGGCACGAACCCCGCCGTCGAGGCGCCGGTGCTGAATGCGCGTATCCGTAAGGCATGGGCCAATGGCGCCGAGATCGGCCTGATCGGCGAAGCGGCTGATCTGACCTATCCGCATCACCATCTGGGCAACGACCGCGCCACGCTCGACAAACTGATGGGCAGCGACTTCGACGAAGTGCTGGAGCAGCCTTCGGTGATCGTCGTCGGGCAGGGCGCCCTGCGCGAAGCCGATGGTTCGGCGGTTCTGGCGAAAGCGATGGAACTGGCCGAGAAGACCAAGAGCAAGCTGATGGTCCTGCACACCGCCGCCTCGCGCGTCGGTGCCATGGACATCGGTGCCGTGGCCGAAAACGGTATGGACGACGTGAACGCGGCAGAGGTGATCTACAACCTCGGTGCCGACGAGATCGAGATCGGCGAAGGCCCCTTCGTGATCTACCAAGGCAGCCACGGCGACCGCGGCGCGCACCGCGCCGACATCATCCTGCCGGGTGCCGCCTATACCGAGGAGCCGGGTCTTTTCGTCAACACCGAAGGCCGCCCGCAGCTGGCGCTGCGCGCAGGCTTTGCACCGGGGCAGGCGAAAGAGAACTGGGCGATTCTCCGGGCACTTTCGGCTGAGATGGGCGCGCAACTGGGCTATGATTCCATTGCCGAACTGCGCCGCAAGCTGACCGAGGCCGTGCCGCATCTGGCGAATGTCGATGAGGTGCCGGAAAACGAATGGAACGCGCTGCCTGCGGGCAAGCTGGGCAATGCGTCTTTCGCGCCTGCGGTGCGTGACTTCTATCTCTCCAACCCGATCGCGCGGGCCAGCCAGTTGATGGCGGAACTGTCGGCACTGGCCGCCGCGCGCCGGGCCGAGCCGATGGCGGCGGAGTGAGAACAATGGCGTTGGCCCCCTTGATGCTACTGGCCGCCTGCGAACCGCAGGTGCCGGTGGCCGAGGATTTTATCCCCGATTACAAGGGGGTCGAAACCCAGCTTTTGGACGGGGATTTGGTGCAATTCAACGTGGCGATGACCAAGGCGCTTTCGGCGCAGGACGTGTCGGACTACGCCGAATGCGCCGCCGCGCAATACACGCTGATCCGGGGCTACGGTTTTGCGCGTCATGTGCGGACAAATGTGAGCGAAGAGGGTGGCATATGGCGGGCAGATGCTGTTTACACAATCTCGCCGAGCCTGCCCAAAGGCTTGAAGACAATTGATGCCGAAGTGACCGCGTTTCAATGCGCGGAACGCGGCATTCCGACGGTGTGAGGACTTATGGCTGATTTCTTTTACACAACCGGGTTAGGCATTGGCCTTCTGACGGTTGCGCAGGTGTTGCTGCTGGTCGTGCCGCTATTGCTGGCGCTGGCCTTCCTCATGTATGCCGACCGCAAGATCTGGGCCGCCGTGATGATGCGCCGCGGCCCCAACGTTGTGGGCGTCTTCGGCCTGCTGCAGAGTTTTGCCGACTTCCTCAAATATATCGTTAAGGAAGTGGTGGTTCCGGCGGGCGCCGACAAGGGGGTCTTCTTCCTTGCGCCGATGATTTCCTTCGTCATGGCAATGATCGCTTGGGCAGTGATCCCGTTTAACGACGGTTGGATCCTGTCGGACATCAACGTGGCGATCCTCTATGTCTTCGCGGTTTCTTCGCTCGAGGTTTACGGCGTGATCATGGGCGGTTGGGCCTCGAACTCGAAATATCCCTTCTTGGGCTCTTTGCGCTCCGCCGCGCAGATGATCTCTTACGAAGTCTCGATCGGTCTGATCATCATCGGCGTGATCCTCTCGACCGGATCGATGAACTTCTCCTCCATCGTGGCGGCCCAGGATGGCGACTGGGGTCTGCTGAACTGGTACTTCCTGCCGCATTTCCCGATGCTGATCCTGTTCTTCATCTCGGCGCTGGCGGAGACCAACCGCCCGCCCTTCGACCTGCCGGAAGCGGAATCGGAACTGGTGGCAGGCTACCAGGTGGAATATTCCTCCACGCCCTTCCTGCTCTTCATGATTGGCGAGCTGGTGGCCGTGGTGCTGATGTGCGCGCTGGTGTCGCTGATGTTCTTCGGTGGCTGGCTGTCGCCGGTGCCGTTCCTGCCCGATGGCTTCTTCTGGATGTTTATCAAGATGCTGATGGTCTTCTTCATGTTCGCCATGGTGAAGGCAATCACGCCGCGCTACCGCTATGATCAGCTGATGCGGCTGGGGTGGAAAGTCTTCCTGCCCTTCTCGCTCTTCTGGGTGGTCTTCGTGGCCTTCGCTGCAAAATTCGACTGGTTCTGGGGCATCTACGCCCGCTGGACCGTAGGGGGCTGACATGGTTAACACCGATTACACCCGCGCCGCGAAATACTTCCTGCTGGCGGATTACGCCAAGGCGTTCATGCTGGGGATGCGCTATTTCTTTGCGCCGAAGACCACGCTGAACTACCCGCACGAGAAGGGGCCGCTGTCGCCCCGTTTCCGTGGCGAACACGCGTTGCGGCGGTACCCCAACGGCGAGGAACGGTGCATCGCTTGCAAACTGTGCGAGGCCGTCTGCCCCGCGCAGGCTATCACCATCGATGCCGAAGCCCGCGAGGACGGCAGCCGCCGCACCACGCGCTATGACATCGACATGACCAAATGCATTTACTGCGGTTTCTGCCAAGAGGCTTGCCCGGTGGATGCCATTGTCGAAGGCCCGAACTTCGAGTTCTCGACTGAGACCCGCGAAGAGCTTTACTACGACAAGGCCAAGCTTTTGGACAACGGCGAACGCTGGGAAGCCGAAATTGCCCGCAACCTCGAAATGGACGCGCCCTACAGATGAGCGACCCCAAGAACCCTTTTGATGCGATGATGAAGCAAGCGCAGGAGATGGCGAAAGCCTTTCCGGCCATGGATGCTTTTTCGCCCAAAGGGTTCGAGGTGATGATGGGCACCATGCCGAAAGAGATGATGGATTTCTGGTTCGGCGATACGGTGAACAAGGGCGGGCTGGACGCGCGGACGCGGCTGCTTCTGACCCTCGCCGGGCTGACCATGCAGGGCGCGCAGAATGACATGGCCCTTCGTCAAACCGTGCGCCACGCTCGCGAGGCGGGGGCCACGAAACAACATATCGTCGAGACGATCAGCCAGATGTCGGTCTTTGCCGGGCTTCCGGCGATGACCCGGGCGCTGGAATTGGCGCAATCGGTCCTCGACGACGAACAAGACACCAAGAAGGAAGACGGCGCATGACGGTCTTTTCATTTTACCTCTTCGCGATCAGCGTCATCACCGGCGGGCTGTTCACGGTGATCAGCCGCAACCCGGTGCATTCGGTGCTTTGGCTGATCCTGTCCTTCCTTTCGGCGGCGGGGCTCTTTGTTCTGCTCGGCGCGGAGTTCGTGGCGATGCTGCTGGTCATCGTCTATGTGGGCGCGGTGGCGGTGCTCTTCCTCTTCGTCGTCATGATGCTCGACGTGGACTTCGCCGAGCTCAAGGCCGAGATGGCGCGCTACATGCCGCTGGCGCTGCTGATCGGGCTGGTGATCTTGATGCAATTCGTCATGGCCTTCGGCGCATGGGAGCAGAGCGCGGCGGCGGAAAGCCTGCGGGCCAATGCGATTGATCCCGCGCGGTTCAACACCGAAGCCCTCGGCCTGCTGCTTTATGATCGTTACTTCCTGCTGTTCCAACTGGCGGGTTTGATCCTGCTGGTGGCGATGATCGGGGCGATTGTGCTGACACTGCGTCACCGCAAGGATGTAAAGCGCCAAGACGTGGTGGCCCAGATGATGCGCGACCCGGCTAAGGCGATGGAACTGCGCGACGTGAAGTCAGGGCAGGGCCTGTAACAGACGGAATTTTTTGAAAATTCCGGGGCCGTTCTCTTTGAAAGAGAACGGCTGAACCAAGAGAGAGAAGGGACGTCGAAATGTCGAGAACAACAATCGTGGTACTGGTCGTGGTGTTGATCGTCGTGTTTTTCGGCGGCTACAGCTTTATCGGCTAAACCCTCGGCAATCCCGGTGGCAGCCGGGGCAAAGTGATACTAAAAGCCCCCTCAGATGGGGCGCGACCAAAGCCCATCAAGGGGCGGGAACGTAAGGGACGACATGATCGGACTTGAGCATTACCTGACAGTGGCGGCGACGCTGTTTGTCATCGGCATCTTCGGGCTATTCCTGAACCGCAAGAACGTGATCATTCTGCTGATGAGCATCGAATTGATGCTGCTTGCGGTGAATATCAACCTCGTCGCCTTTTCGAGCTTCCTTGGTGATCTGACGGGGCAGGTCTTCACGCTTTTCGTGCTTACCGTCGCCGCGGCCGAGGCTGCCATCGGCCTCGCCATTTTGGTCTGTTTCTTCCGCAACCGTGGCTCGATCGCGGTGGAAGATGTCAACGTGATGAAGGGCTGAGGCAATGGAAACCACGATCCTATTCGCCCCGCTGGTGGGCGCCATCCTCTGCGGTTTTGGCTGGAAGATCATCGGTGAGAAGGCCGCCCAGTGGGTCGCCACCGGGCTGCTGTTCCTTGCCGCCTTCCTGTCTTGGGTGGTCTTCCTGACGCTGGACGGCCCAGCCGAGCAAATCCAGATCCTGCGCTTTATCGAGAGCGGCACGCTGAGCACAGATTGGGCGATCCGGCTCGACCGTTTGACCGCGATCATGTTGATCGTCATCACCACGGTGTCGAGCCTCGTACACCTCTATTCCTTCGGCTACATGGCCCATGACGAGAACTTCCGCGATAACGAAAGCTATCGCCCTCGGTTCTTCGCCTATCTGTCTTTCTTCACCTTCGCGATGTTGATGCTGGTGACAGCCGACAACCTTGTGCAAATGTTCTTTGGCTGGGAAGGCGTGGGCGTGGCCTCCTACCTGCTGATCGGTTTCTACTTCCGCAAGCCGTCGGCCAATGCCGCAGCGATGAAAGCCTTTGTGGTCAACCGGGTGGGGGACTTTGCCTTCCTGCTCGGCATCTTTGGCCTTTACATGCTGACGGACTCGATCCGCTTTGACGATATCTTTGCCGCCGCACCCGATCTGGCCGAACAGTCCGTTACCTTCCTGTGGAACGACTGGAACGCAGCGAACCTGATCGCCTTCCTGCTGTTCCTCGGCGCGATGGGTAAATCGGCGCAGCTTTTCCTGCACACATGGCTGCCTGACGCGATGGAGGGCCCGACGCCTGTGTCGGCGCTGATCCACGCCGCGACCATGGTTACCGCGGGTGTTTTCCTTGTCTGCCGCATGTCGCCTGTGATGGAATTCGCGCCCGAGGCGATGGCCTTTGTCACCGTGATCGGCGCCACCACTGCCTTTGTTGCCGCGACCATCGGCCTCGTGCAGACCGATATCAAACGCGTCATCGCCTATTCGACCATGTCGCAGCTTGGCTATATGTTCGTGGCCGCGGGCGTGGGAATGTATTCGGCGGCGATGTTCCACCTCTTCACGCACGCCTTCTTCAAGGCGATGCTCTTCTTGGGCGCGGGCTCGGTCATCCATGCGATGCACCATGAGCAGGATATGACCAACTACGGCGGTCTGCGCAAAAAGATCCCCTATACCTTCTGGGCGATGATGATCGGCACGCTGGCCATCACCGGCGTCGGCATTCCGCTCACGCATATTGGTTTCGCGGGCTTCCTGTCGAAGGACGCGATTATTGAGAGCGCTTGGGGCGGTGGGTCGATGTATGGCTTCTGGCTTCTTGTAATCGCCGCGGCGATGACGAGCTTCTATAGCTGGCGCCTGATTTTCCTCACCTTCTTTGGCAAGCCGCGCGGCAACAAGCACACGCATGAGCATGCGCATGAAAGCCCGATGGTCATGCTGATCCCGCTTGGCGTTCTGGCGCTCGGCTCGATCTTTGCCGGGATGATTTGGTACGGCAGTTTCTTTGGTCACGCGGATCAAGTCGGCAAGTTCTACGGCATCCCGATGGCCGAGATGGCAGGCCACGGCGACGATCATGTCGAGGGGGCAGAGGATGACCATGGCGCAACTGGTCCGGTCGATGGCGACCATGGCGCGGATGCGCTGGTTGAAGGCCACCAAGACGCAGGCACCCATCACGAAGCCTTTGGCGGTGCGCCGGGCGAGGGGGCGCTTTACTTCGCACCTGACAACCATGTGCTGGAAGATGCCCATGCCGCGCCGAAATGGGTCAAGGTCTCGCCCTTCATCGCGATGCTGGCCGGTCTGGTCATGGCCCTGTGGTTTTACATCTGGAGCCCGACCGTCCCGGGACGGCTGGCGGCAAACCAACGCCCGCTTTACCTGTTCCTGAAAAACAAATGGTACTTTGATGAGGTTTACGACGTGATTTTCGTGCGTCCTGCCAAAACGATCGGCCGGTTCCTGTGGAAACGCGGCGATGGCACTGTGATCGACGGCACGCTCAATGGCGTCGCCATGGGAATCATCCCCTTCTTCACCCGCCTCGCGGGTAAGGCGCAGACGGGCTATATCTTCACCTATGCCTTCGCCATGGTGATCGGCATCGCCGTTCTGGTGACATGGATGACGATGAGCGGAGGAGCGAATTGATGGATACGCATCTGCTTTCAATCATCACATTCATTCCGGCATTCGCAGCGCTGATCCTTGCGGTCTTTCTGCGGGGCGACGATGCCGCCGCCGGGCGCAATGCGAAATGGTTGGCCTTCATCACCACGACGGTCACCTTCCTGATCTCGCTTTTCGTGCTGTTCGAGTTCGACCCGTCGAACACCGATTTCCAATTCGTGGATGAGGCCGACTGGCTTTTGGGCCTGAAATACCGCCTCGGCGTCGACGGCATCTCGATCCTTTTCGTGATGCTCACGACCTTCATGATGCCGCTGGTCATCGCGGCAAGCTGGAACGTCGAGCATCGCGTCAAGGAATACATGATCGCCTTCCTGCTGTTGGAGACCCTGATGCTGGGCGTCTTCATGGCGCTGGATTTGGTGCTCTTCTACCTCTTCTTTGAAGCCGGCCTGATCCCGATGTTCCTGATCATCGGCATCTGGGGCGGGAAAGAGCGTATTTACGCGAGCTTCAAGTTCTTCCTCTACACCTTCCTCGGCTCGGTGCTGATGCTGGTCGCGATGGTGGCGATGTTTACCGAAGCGGGCACCACCTGCATCGGTGGCTGCGAAATCAGCCTGCTCACGCATAACTTCGGCTCCGAAAGCTTCGAGGTTCTGGGCATCCAGATCGTCGGCGGCATGCAGACGCTGATGTTCCTCGCCTTCTTCGCCAGCTTCGCGGTGAAAATGCCGATGTGGCCGGTGCACACTTGGCTGCCCGATGCCCACGTTCAGGCGCCGACGGCAGGCTCCGTGGTGCTGGCGGCAATCCTGCTCAAGATGGGCGGTTACGGCTTCCTGCGCTTCTCTTTGCCGATGTTCCCAGTGGGGGCCGAGGTGATGACGCCGCTGATCCTGTGGATGTCGGCCATCGCCATCGTCTACACCTCGCTGGTGGCGCTGGTGCAGCAGGACATGAAAAAGCTGATCGCCTATTCCTCGGTCGCGCATATGGGTTTTGTGACCATGGGCATCTTTGCGGCCAACCAGCAGGGTGTCGATGGGGCGATCTTCCAGATGATCAGCCACGGCTTCATATCCGGCGCGCTCTTCCTCAGTGTCGGCGTGATCTATGACCGGATGCATACCCGTGAGATCGACGCCTATGGCGGTCTGGTGAACCGGATGCCCGCCTATGCGCTGGTCTTCATGTTCTTCACCATGGCCAACGTGGGCCTGCCGGGCACATCGGGCTTCGTGGGGGAATTCCTGACGCTGATGGCGACCTTCCAAGTGAACACTTGGGTGGCGGCCGTGGCGACCACAGGGGTGATCTTCTCCGCGGCCTATGCGCTGTGGCTTTATCGCCGCGTGGTGATGGGTGACTTGATCAAGGAAAGCCTCAAGGCGATCACCGATATGACTGCGCGTGAGAAATGGATCATTGCCCCTCTGGTGGCGATGACCCTGATCCTCGGCGTCTACCCGGCGCTGGTGCTGGACATGATCGGGCCCTCCGTGGCGGCCCTGATTGAAAATTACGACATGGCGCTGGAGGCGGCTGATACCGCCGTGCAGACCGCCGATGCCTCGCATTAAGAAGGACTTGGCGCATGATATCCGCTGATCTGAACATCATTCTGCCTGAGATCGTCCTTGCGGGGTTTGCCCTGCTTGGCCTTCTCGGCGCGGTCTATACGTCGAAAGACAAGGCCGCCGGGGTGCTCGTCTGGGTGACCGCGGTGGTGATGGTGCTGCTGGCCGGTTGGGTGGCCATGTCTGGCGACGGCACCACCAATATCGCCTTCCACGGCATGTTCATCGACGACACTTTCGCGCGTTTCGCCAAGGTGACGATCCTGCTTTCTGCCGCTGCCGTCTTGGTCATGTCGGAAAACTATATGAAACTGCGCGGCTTGCTGCGGTTCGAGTATCCGATGCTCGTGGCCTTGGCCGTCGTTGGCATGATGATGATGGTCTCCGCAGGCGACCTGATGGCGCTCTACATGGGGCTGGAACTGCAGTCGCTGGCGCTTTACGTCGTAGCCTCCCTGCGCCGCGACTCGGTTAAGTCCACTGAAGCGGGTTTGAAGTATTTCGTGCTCGGCGCACTCAGCTCGGGCTTGCTGCTCTATGGCGCATCGCTGGTCTATGGCTACGCCGGGACCACGCTGTTCGCGGGCATCATCACCACGGCGCAGACGGGCGGCACATCGCTTGGCCTGCTCTTTGGTCTGGTTTTCCTGATCTCCGGTCTGGCCTTCAAAGTCTCCGCCGTGCCCTTCCATATGTGGACACCGGACGTCTATGAGGGCGCGCCCACGCCGATCGCGGCTTTCTTTGCCACCGCGCCCAAGGTCGCGGCGATGGGTCTCTTCGCGCGGGTGATGCATGACGCCTTTGGCCAGATCGTCAGTGACTGGACCCAGATCGTCGCGCTGCTGTCGGTTCTGTCGATGTTCTTTGGCTCGGTCGCCGCGATCGGTCAGACCAATATCAAACGTCTGATGGCCTTCTCTTCCATCGCGCATATTGGCTATGCGCTGATGGGTCTGGCCGCGGGCACCGCCTTTGGCGTGCAGGCGATGCTGGTCTATATGGCGATCTATGTGACCATGAACCTCGGCACCTTCGCCTTTATTCTGTTGATGCAGAAAGACGGCGCGCCGGTGACCGATATCACCCTGCTCAACATGTATGCCAAGACCAACCCGGGCCGAGCGCTGGCGATGCTGGTGCTGCTGTTCAGCCTTGCGGGCGTGCCGCCGATGCTGGGCTTCTTCGGCAAGTTCTATGTGCTGCGCGCGGCCTATGACGCCAATATGACATGGCTGGCCATCGCGGGCGTGATCGCCAGTGTGATCGGTGCCTATTACTACCTGCGCATCGTCTTCTACATGTACTTCGGCGAAGAGCGTTCGGACACGCTCGACCACCAGAACGGTGGTGTGCTGACCGTGGTGCTGATGGCCTCTGCCGTCATCATGATCGTCGGCATCGCCAATATGTTCGGCGTCGAAGGCTTGGCCGCATCGGCTGCGGCTTCGCTGGTGAACTGAGCGGTGCGGCACGAGATCGGCCAGAGACGCGCATGACCCCTTGGCCGGAAGGCTATGGCCGGCGCGTCTATGACACGCTCGATTCCACCCTCTCAGAAGCGGCGCGGTTGCAGCAAGAGCTGACCGCGCCGACTTGGATTTTGGCGTTAGAGCAGACGGCGGCGCGCGGGCGTCGGGGCCGGAGCTGGGCCACCCCCCGCGGCAATTTCGCGGCCACCCTGATGATGCCGCGCAAAGAGCCGCCGGGCGTCGCCGCGCTGCGCTCTTTCGTGGCCTCGCTCGCGCTTTACCGTGCATTCGTGGCTGTGACGGGGCGGGAGGACGCTTTTGCGCTCAAGTGGCCGAATGACGTTCTTCTGCGCGGGGGCAAGGTCGCTGGCATCTTGCTGGAGAGCGTGGGCGAGCATTTGGCCATTGGCATTGGCGTGAACCTTGCGCATGGACCGGCGGTGGGCAGCCTTGAGGCGCGCGCCTTACCTGCGGTGACCCTACGCGATGCGGGGGGCAATGTGAGCGCTGAAGACTTCCTCGACGTGCTTGCGCGGGAATACGCCGGTCTGGAAGAGCAGTTCACGACCTATGGGTTCAGCACGATCCGCACCGCGTGGCTGGCCCATGCCGCGCGGCTCGGAGAGGTCATCACCGCGCGCACCATGCGCGACGAGATGACCGGCGTTTACGAAGATGTAGACAGCGCAGGCAATCTGATCCTGCGCACCCGCGACGGCCCGGTGCCCATCACCGCGGCGGACGTGTTTTTCTAAAATCGGGGGAGGGGAGGCACCATGCTTCTGGCAATCGACTGCGGCAATACCAACACCGTTTTCTCTATCTGGGACGGGGACGCGTTCATCGCTACATGGCGCACGTCGACCGAATGGAAGCGCACCGCGGACCAATATTACGTTTGGCTCAACACCTTGATGCGGCTCCAGAATATCGACGCCGACATCACCGATATGATCATCAGTTCGACGGTGCCACGGGTGGTGTTCAACCTGCGCGTTCTGGCGGATCGCTACTTTAACACGCGGCCCTTTGTTGTCGGGAAACCGGGCTGTGCGCTGCCCATCGACGTGCGTGTGGACGAGGGGACGCAGGTCGGCCCGGACCGGTTGGTGAACACCGTGGCGGGCTATGACCTCTATGGCGGCGACCTGATCGTGGTGGATTTCGGCACGGCCACGACCTTTGACGTGGTGGCCGATGACGGGGCCTATATCGGGGGTGTGATCGCTCCGGGGGTGAACCTCAGCCTAGAGGCGCTGCATAGCGCCGCCGCCGCCTTGCCGCATGTCGATATCTCCAAACCGCCGCATGTGATTGGCACCAATACCGTGGCCTGTATGCAGTCTGGTGTCTTTTGGGGTTATGTCGGGCTGGTTCGTGAGATATGTGAGCGGATAAGGGCGGAACGTGCAAGACCCATGCGCGTTATCGCCACGGGGGGTCTGGCACCGCTGTTTCAGCAGGCAGTCGACCTGTTCGATGATTATCAAGATGAACTCACGATGCACGGGCTGACCGTGATCCACGATTACAATAAGGACAAAGCTGAATAATATGAGCAGCGAACGATTTATCTATCTGCCCCTCGGTGGGGCGGGTGAAATTGGCATGAACGCCTATGTCTATGGCTACGGCAAGCCCGGGAAAGAGCGGCTGATCGTCGTCGACATCGGTGTGGCCTTTCCGGACATGGACAGCACGCCGGGCGTGGACCTGATCCTGCCCGACATCACTTGGCTGAAGGAACGCCGCGACCAGATCGAGGCGATCTTTATCACCCATGCCCACGAAGACCACATCGGTGCAATTGCGCATTCCTATGAGGTGCTGAAGGCGCCGATCTATGCGCGTGCCTTTACCGCCAATATCGCCCGCCGGAAGATGTCCGAACACGGCCATCCCGAGGATGCGGTCACCACTGTCAGCGCATGGCCCGAGCAGATCACCGCAGGCCCGTTCAAAGTGGGCTTCCTGCCGATCTCGCATTCGATCCCCGAATCCTCCGCCATGGTTATCGACACGCCCGAGGGGCGCACGATCCACTCTGGCGACTTCAAGATCGACCGCACGCCGGGCGTCGGCGAAGCCTTTGACGATGCGCTTTGGGCCGAGGTCTGCAAGGATGGCGTGAAGGCGCTGATTTGCGACAGCACCAATGTCTTCTCCGCCCATCCCGGTCGCTCCGAAGCCACCGTCGGCCCAGAGATCGAAAAGCTCGTGAGCAGCGCCGAGGGCATGGTCGTCGCCACCACCTTCGCCTCCAACGTGGCGCGGGTCAAAACGCTGGCCGAAGCCGGTGCGCGGGCAGGTCGGTCTATCGTTCTTCTGGGCCGTGCGATGAACCGCATGGTCGAAGCCTCGATCCAGACCGGTGTGATGAAAGACTTCCCGCCCGTCATCTCCCCCGAAAACGCCCGCGCCATCCCGCGCGAGAACCTGATGCTGCTGGTCACCGGCAGCCAAGGGGAGCGCCGCGCGGCTTCGGCGCAACTGGCCCGGGGCAAGTATCAGGGCATCGAGTTGAAAGAGGGCGATCTGTTCCTCTTCTCGTCGAAAACAATTCCGGGCAATGAGCGCGGCGTGATCGGCATCATCAACCAGTTCTCGGAAAAGGGCGTCGATGTCGTCGACGATTCTTCGGGCCTCTACCACGTTTCGGGCCATGCCAACCGCCCCGATCTTGAAACGCTGCATGCCATCGTGAAACCTCAGGTCCTGATCCCCATGCACGGGGAGCATCGCCACCTGCGCGAACACGTCAAGATCGCCGATGCCAAGGGCATCACCGGCGTTCTGGCGGTGAACGGGATGATGGTGGACCTGTCGGGCAACCAGCCCAAGGTGGTCGAACATGTGGACACGGGCCGCATGTATCTGGACGGGTCGGTTCAGGTTGGCGCGCTGGATGGTGTGATCCGCGACCGTATCCGCATGGCGCTGAACGGCCATGCCACGGTGACGCTGATCCTCGATACCGATGACGAGCCTTTGGGCGAGCCTTGGGTCGATCTGATGGGCCTGCCGGAAACGGGCCGCTCCAACGCGCCGCTCGTGGACGTGCTGGAACAAGACCTCAGCCAATGGCTGAACCGTCAGAAAGCCGCCACCCTGCGGGATGACGACAAGCTGAATGACGGTCTGAAAAAGGTCGCGCGGCAGTCGTCCTATGACGAAATCGGCAAGAAGCCCGAAGTCACCGTGGTGGTCAGCCGTCTGAGCTGACCTCCGCCTCACCGCTGCACATATAGACCGCGCCGCCCACCGCGACCACGCTTACCCCCGTGGCCGCAAGGGCGGCGGGGGTCGACAGGGCAGCGGCCAATGTGCTGCCTGTCGTCGCCAAATTGGCGCTGAGGGCAGAGGCCCCTCCCGTCAAAATGAACGCCCCCGATTTATGCGCCACGGCGCGTAGGTTGTCCGGCTGGCTGAGCCGGTCCACGGCGGAGCGCGCGATGTTCTTGCTGATCTCGACGGTCTCTTCCTTGGTGGTGTTCACCCGCTCGCAGAAAGTCTTCTTACAATAGCCGCGATAGTTCCGCGCGCCGGGGATCAGGAAATGCCCGTCTTCGGGCGTGGCGGTCAGGCAATAGCCGTCGATCTGATCCAGCGGCACGGTGGTGGCGAGGTAGTCGAACAGCACTCCGCTGTCGCAGGCGGGCGGCGTGCCCCAAAGCTTGCTCCACTTCCGCGCGGGCCAATTCATCAGACGCTCGCGGGTGCCGACCTCTTCGGCGAAATTGGCAAAATTCTCGGCTTCCACCACAACTTCGGCGCCATTGACCTCGGCCCGGCAGCGTTCCGCGCTGGCGGGGGCGGCTGTAAGGGCGGTCAGGGTAAAGGCAAGGGCGAAGAGGGCGGGGCGCAGCATGATGGTCCTATGTGAGTGGTTTCCCCTCACATAGCACAGACGAAAAAGCCGCCAATCCCGGCGGGGATCGGCGGCGAATTCATGCCCGCTGTGGTGCGGTTCAGATGCGTTCGCGGAAGCTCAAGCCGATGAAGTCTGGCGTGTGATCGCCCAGACCGACGACACGGTTGTCGTTGCCGCCCCGTTTGTCGCCGCGGCCACGTCCGCCACGGGACTTCTTCTCGTCCTTGTTGTCGCGGCCCGACTTGCGCTCGTCCTGCGTGGCCTCTGCCTTTTCGGGCTGCGCTTTGTCGTCGGTTTTAGCGTCGACCTTGGCCTCAGCCTTCTCGGCCTGCGGTTGCTTGTCCTCGGCGGGTGCCTCGACAGGTTTGTCGGCCTTGCGGCTGCGCGAGCGGCTCCGCTTGGGCTTGTCATCGGACTTGGCCGGTGCGTCGGAGGTCTCCTCGGCGGGTTTGACTTTGCCAAGCGGGTTTTCGATGCGCGGGATTTCCTTTTGCACCAGACGCTCGACATCCTCGAAGTTCTTTTCGTCGCGCGGCTGGCAGATCATGATCGCCTTGCCATCGCGGCCCGCGCGGCCGGTGCGGCCAATGCGGTGAACGTAGTCTTCGGCATGGCTGGGCACGTCGAAGTTGAAGACATGGCTCACGCTTGGCACATCAAGGCCACGCGCGGCAACGTCGGAAGCCACAAGGAAGCGCAACTCGCCACCCCGGAACCCTTCGAGCGTGCGGGTTCGCTGGCTCTGGTCCAGATCGCCGTGGATCGGGGCCGCGTCATATCCGTATTTCTTCAGCGATTTCGAGACGATATCCACGTCCATCTTGCGGTTGCAGAAGATGATCGCGTTCGTGCATTTCTCGCCCTCGGCGTCGATCAGCAGGCGCAGCAGCTTGCGCTTCTCGCTCGCCTCGCGGTCCTTGCGCGAGCCTTTGAACATGACCACGCCCTGTTCGATATTCTCGCTCGTGGTGGCCTGACGCGCCACTTCGATCCGCTCAGGGTTGCTGAGGAAGGTGTTGGTGATCCGCTCGATCTCAGGCGCCATGGTGGCCGAGAAGAACAGCGTTTGCCGGGTGAAGGGCGTGAGGCCAAAGATCCGCTCGATGTCAGGGATGAAGCCCATGTCGAGCATCCGGTCGGCCTCGTCCACGACCATGACCTTGACGTCCGACAGGATCAGCTTGCCGCGCTCGAAATGATCCAGAAGGCGGCCCGGGGTGGCGATCAGCACGTCGACGCCCTTGTCGATCAGCTTGTCCTGCTCCTTGAACGAGACTCCGCCGATGAGCAGCGCCTTGGTCAGTTTCAGATGCTTGGAATAGGTGTCGAAGTTCTCGGCAACCTGTGCAGCCAACTCCCGCGTGGGGCAGAGGACGAGGCTCCGCGGCATCCGGGCGCGCGCCCGGCCACGGGCGAGAAGCGACAGCATTGGCAGCGTGAAGCTGGCTGTCTTGCCGGTGCCGGTCTGGGCGATGCCCAAAACGTCACGACCTTCAAGAGCGGGGGGAATGGCGCCCGCCTGAATAGGTGTGGGCGATTCGTAGCCAGCCTCATCAATAGCTTTGAGGACCTTGGCATTCAGGTTCAGATCGGTAAATTTTGTCATGTGCGTCCGAGTTGAGCGGACACTGACTTGGCCCGCGGCAGCAATACAAGCCGGCCCGAATGGCCCAAGGGGCGGCATTTGCCGCGGCATGTTGCGAAAGCGCATAGCAAGTTGCGGCCCAGCCGTCAAACACTTGCCCTCTCAGGCGCTTAACTTGGGAAATGGCGCGACACCTTTGCATCAAGGTCGAGATCAGCGAGACGCAGCAGACCGTGGGCATTTAACGTTTCGCGCAGCTCAGGCGTATCGGCGCAGACCTCATCAAAAAAGGCGCGCAATCCCGGCTCACCCCCTTCGGATTCGATCATGGAAAAGAGTTCATGCATCGACAATCCGCCGCGATCGCGGGGGCGGTTGGGGGCCAGATCGGCGCGGTAGGAGCCTTTTTCCAGCCGGTAGCGATAGGCGGCGAGCCACTCCGGCCAGCTTTTCGCGTGAAGATGCGCGAGATCAATGCCGGGCTGCTGCTCTGGCCCGTCGATCATCGTATCGTTCTGAAAAGCATTGTGGATCTGGAGCCGCACTTCCGCCATCCCGGTGCGAACGAAAACTTTCCCGGCCAGATGGCTCAGAAAGCCACCTTTGACGTAGTCACCATAGGTCGGGTAAAGCGCCGAGACGATCTGGGCGCGCTCGGGGCCGTTCGGAATGAAGGCTTTGAAGGCCGTCCCATCCCCGGCCAAAGCCTCCATCGGGCGGATGCGGGCGATTTTTTGTGCCGGGGGCAGGGTGGTAAGTACCTCGCCCACGGGCCGGTCAGAGACGAGGAATTCGTCCACATCCATATGGATTAGCCAATCCACATCATCCGCTCGGTTATAGGCGCGGGTCGCGTTCTGACTTTGACGGACTTGGTGCTTTTGCGGACGTTTGCCACAGTGCCTCTGCCAATAGGCCTCGTCGCAGGTGGTGACACGGATTTTCGGATGGGCCTTCAGGCTTTCGAAAGCCTCTGGGTTTTCGGCATCGAGGTATAGGTAGAGGCGATGCGCGCCCGCCTCCAGATGGTAGGCGGCAAAGCGGCGTATCTCCTCTGCGGGGGCCAGGATCGTGGCCACCAGCCCCCATTTCGTCGTCGTCGTCATCGCGTCTCCCCAGTTGGGGTTAGAATGCCATGATCGGCCCCGAAATCAAGGTTTTCTGCCCCCCGGGGGCGGGCCGTTTTACACCATCATTTCCTTGGTCGCGGTCAGCTTCACATCCGGGTAATCGCGCTCGACGCGGTCGATGTCCCATTGCAGGCGGGTCAGGTAAACGATGTCGCCATCATGGTCATGCGCGATGTGCTGTTTGTTACTATCGATAAACTTATCAACGGCTTGCTTCGTGCCGTTCACCCAACGGGCCGAGGTGAACTGAGACGGCTCAAACCGAACCGGCAGGCCATATTCCAACTCGATCCGGCTGGCGAGCACTTCGAATTGCAACTGGCCGACAACGCCCACGACAAACCCCGAACCGATCGAGGGTTTGAACACTTTTGCAGCACCTTCTTCGGCGAATTGCATCAGCGCTTTTTCGAGGTGTTTCGCCTTCAGCGGATCGCCCGCGCGGACCGATTGCAGCAATTCGGGCGCGAAGGAGGGGATGCCGCTCACGCGGAGCGCTTCGCCTTGGGTCAGCGTGTCACCGATGCGCAGCTGCCCGTGGTTGGGGATGCCGATGATGTCACCGGCCCACGCCTCTTCGGCCAACTCGCGGTCGGAGGCGAGGAACATGACCGGGTTGGACACCGTCATCGGCTTTTTCGTGCGCACATGGGTCATTTTCATGCCACGCTCGAAATGCCCTGAGGCGAGGCGGACAAAGGCCACGCGGTCACGGTGTTTGGGGTCCATATTGGCCTGCACCTTGAAGACGAAGCCCGCGACCTTTTTCTCTTCGGGCAGGATCTGGCGTGGGGTGGCGGCTTGGATCTGCGGCTCTGGCCCGTATTTGGCGATGCCTTCCATCAATTCGCGCACCCCGAAGGAGTTGATCGCCGAGCCGAACCAGATCGGGGTCAACGTGCCTTCGTGCATCGCCTTGAGGTCCAGCGGTGGCAGCAATTCGCGCGCCATTTCAAGGTCTTCGCGCAGTTTCTCCAGCAGCGCGGCGGGAACGTGTTCGGCCAGCTTTGGGTCGTCCAGCCCTTCGATCTTGATGCTGTCGGCGACGCGGTTCCGGTCGGCGCGGTCCATCAGTTCCAGCCGGTCGCGCAGCATGTCATAGCAGCCCACGAAATCGCGGCCCACGCCGATGGGCCAGCTTGCGGGCGTTACGTCAATGGCGAGGTTCTCCTGAATCTCGTCAATGATTTCAAAGGTATCGCGGCTTTCCCGGTCCATCTTGTTACAGAAGGTGAGGATCGGCAGGTCGCGCATCCGGCAGACTTCGAAGAGCTTTTGCGTCTGGCTTTCCACGCCTTTCGCGCCGTCGATCACCATCACGGCGGCGTCCACCGCCGTCAGGGTGCGGTAGGTGTCTTCGGAAAAGTCCGAGTGGCCGGGCGTGTCAACGAGGTTGAACCGGTAGTTGGTGTCACCGCTATGAAAGTCAAAGGACATGGCCGAGGCCGAGACCGAGATACCCCGGTCCTTTTCCATCGCCATGAAGTCCGAGCGGGTGCGCCGCGCTTCGCCCTTGGCGCGCACTTGGCCGGCCATCTGAATGGCCCCGCCGAACAGCAGGAACTTTTCAGTCAGCGTGGTTTTGCCCGCGTCAGGGTGGCTGATGATCGCAAAGGTGCGACGGCGCGCGATCTCGGGCGGCAGGGCGGGGCGGTTTTGCGGCGTGTCCAACATCCGACCCATATAGGCCGCGCCGCGACCGGGCGCAATCTGGCCATTGCTGCGAATCGGCTATGGACATAAGGTGAGAACATAAGTGGTACATGGAGGTTTGCGATGGAACTGAAAGAGATTGCGCGCGAATTGGTCGCGGGCTGCCGTGCGGGGAACGCCCAAGTGCGCGAGAACCTCGATAAGCTATATGCCGAAGATGCCGTTTCTGTAGAGGCTGCCGACATGGGCGGGCAGGGGCGCGAGACCCATGGCATTAAGGCGATCCATGGCAAACATGATTGGTGGGAAAACGCGATGGAGGAACATAGCACCGAGGTGATCGGCCCGTTCTACTTTGGCGACAGCCAGTTCAGCGCGATGTTTAAGGTCGATGCCACCGACAAGCAAAGCGGTGAGCGGTTCCAGATGGAAGAGATCGGCGTTTACCACGTCAAAGACGGCAAGATCGTCCGGGAGGAGTTCCACTACGCCGTCGAGGCGCCTTAACGGGTTGAGGCTTTGCGCAGCAGCGCCGCCGCGTTGGGGCGGTCAAGCAAAGCCTCTGCCAGATCAAGCCCGGCATGGGGCAGATCGGAATGGCCGGGGATCACCTCGCCCAAGGCTTCGGCCATTTCTGGCGGCAAGACCGAGCGGGTGCGGCTGTCGACCAACATGGATTCGGCGGCGATCCCCTCGGCATAGATGATCTGATGCCCGTCAAAGAGCAGTTGGAAGTAGTCGACGAATCCGCCGTCCTGCACCGTCACGCTGTCGCCATTGACCAGATGCCGCGCCTTGACCAGCAATTCGGACCGACCCGCGCCCATTTCATCGCTGCGTTGATAGATGAAAAGCCGGTGATCGGGGCTGACGATCAGGTCGTGTTCGTTGTTGAGCGTGCCTGCGCGGATGCGGATCGGGGCAAATTCGCCGACCGCGCGCAGGGTGCTCTGCCCGATCCAGCGCAGGGTTTGTACGCCATCATCGCGGGTTAGGATCCGGTCCCCCACGCGCAGGTTTTCGATGGGCCGTAGCTCGCCGGTGCTGAGCGAGATATGGGTGCCGCGCGTGAAAGAGACGCAGGCGAGCTGACCGAACTTTTGCCGCGCGGTCTGGGTGTCGATCCCCACGATCCGGTAGCCTGTCTGCGGTGTCAGCGGGCCAAGCGGGAGAAGGTAAACCTCTGCCGCGTGACCGTGTTGATCGACCTCCACCAGCAGCACCGCTTCTTGGGTCTGCCCGTCGGGCGACATCAACGTCAGCAGGCTGTCGAGATGCAGATCGCCCCCGGGGCGGCCCACGCCGGTATCCTCGGCAAGGCGGAATTGATCGCCGGGCAGGGTCAAAAGTGACAAGCGCTGCGGCTCTGCCGTGCGGTCCAACTCATAGACATCATCGAGGACCAATTCGGCGGCAAAGGACAGCGCATCGCCCATGTTTGCCCCATCGCTCGCGCGGAATTGCCCGGCGCGGTAGACGGCGAGGTTCTGTGCGGGGGCGGTGCGGCTGGGGGACATGACGGGCCTTCGGTTCTGGGGCTTTCGCCAGTGAGGTAGGCTAGAATTGTGGCCCGGATGGGTCAAGGCTCGGGTGATTTGCTGGCATTGGCGGCGCGGCGTGGTAGGCATATGCAAATGCATAGGAGGAATCAAAATGGATTTGGGAATCAAAGGCAAGAAGGCGCTGGTCTGTGCTTCGTCCAAGGGGCTCGGCCTTGGCTGCGCCGAGGCGCTGGCGGCGGCAGGGGTGAACCTTGTGATGAACGCCCGCGGCGCAGAGGCGCTTGAGGCCTCGGCCGAGCGCATCCGTCAGGAACACGGCGTCGAGGTCACTACCGTCGCGGCGGATGTAGCCACGGAAGAGGGGCAGGCGCTGGTCATCAAGGCGGCAGAGGGCTGTGACATTCTGGTCAACAACGCGGGCGGCCCCCCTCCCGGCATGTGGCAGGATTGGGACCGCGAGGATTTCATCAAGGCGCTTGACGCCAATATGCTGGCCCCCATCGCGCTAATCAAAGCGCTGGTGCCCGCAATGATGGAGCGCGGCTGGGGCCGGGTCGTGAACATCACCAGCCAGTCGGTGCGCGCGCCGATCCCCGTGCTGGGGCTGAGCAACTCCGCCCGCACCGGGCTTACCGGCTATGTCGCGGGCACCGCGCGGCAGGTGGCGGGCAAGGGGGTTACGATCAACAACCTTCTGCCGGGCATCCATGCGACCGACCGGGCAGATTCGCTCGACGCCAATGTGGTCAAGCAAAAGGGCATCACGCTGGACGAGGCCCGCGCCGAGCGGCAGGCGGGCATCCCTGCAGGGCGCTATGGCACCCGTGAGGAGTTCGGCGCGACCTGTGCCTTCCTTTGTTCGCAGCACGCGGGCTTCATCGTGGGGCAGAACCTGTTGCTGGACGGCGGCGGCACCAATCTGACCATGTAAACCCTCCATGGCCGGGGCGCGCGTCCCGGCCATACAGCGTCGCGGTGGATCACATTCCTGACAGCAGCGGTTTCAGTGCTGGCTCGGATTGCAGGCGGCGGCTAACCCTCGTGGATCAGCTTCTCGCAAAAGGTCCGCTGCCCATGCAAACCACTGTTCTTGTCCTTCTTTTCGCTGCCGTGATCCTTGCCAGCCTGTTGGTGGCACCGCGCCGCGCGACGGTCGAAGGCTTCTTTGGCGGCGCCAATGCGGTGGGCCGCGCACCGGGGCTTTGGGTGCTGGTGCTGAGCCAAGTCACCACATGGATTTTCGCCCGCAGCCTGATGAACGCGGCGATCTTGGGCTATTTCTACGGCATCGCGGGCACGCTGGCCTATGCGGCCTATTACGGGTCTTTCCTGACGGGCGGTTTCATCGTGGGTCACCTGCGCCGCGGCGGCGCGCGCTCCGTGCAGGACTGGCTGGCGGGGCATTTCGGGGGCGCGGGGACGGCGGCCTATAACCTCGTGATCGGGCTGCGGCTGCTGTCCGAGGTTTTTGCCAATCTCTTGGTCGTCGCGCTGATTTTCGAGGCCGTCTGGCCCGGGTCGGGCACGCTGGCTGTGCTGATCGTCGCCGCCCTTGGCTTTGGCTATTCGGCGTGGGGCGGGCTTTCCGCCGCGCTGCGCACGGATGTGGTACAAATGCTGGTCTTTCTCATCGTCTTCGGCCTTGCGCTCGGGGCGCTGCTGCTCAGCCCCGGGTTCGAGCTTGGCGCGGTGCTAAGCGCGCCGGGAGTCTCTGGCCCCTACAACGGCTGGGTGCTCTTGGTCGTGGCGCTGTTGCAGGTCTTTTCCTACCCGGCGCATGACCCGGTGATGATGGACCGCGGCTTTCTGGCGGATAAGGCGACCACGCAGGCGTCCTTCCTCCATGCCTTCTGGATTTCGACCCTCTGCATCATCGGCTTTGGCTTTTTCGGCATCCAAGCCAGCCTGACCGGCGCGGCCTATGAGGGTGAGCTGATCGGCACATGGGGGCAAATGTTTCCGGGCTGGATCTTCGTGGCGCTGATGCTGTCGCTGCTGGTCTCGGCCCTCTCGACGCTCGACTCGGCGCTGGCTTCGGCGGCGCGGCTGATGGTCGAGGAATGGCGCATTGCGCCGCGCAGCCTCGCGGGCGGGCGGCTGGTGATGGCGGGGTTTATGGCGCTTGGTGCGCTGCTGACGCTTTGGGGCAACGCCACGCTCTTTGATGCCGTGGCGGTGAGCGGCACCGCGTCGATGTTCCTCACCCCCGTGCTGCTGGTGGGGCTGGTGGCGGGGCGCGCGATCCCGGTCTGGAGCTACCTTGCCGCCTTTGCCGCCGCGATGCTGGGGGCTGCGGCCTATTTCGCGCGGGGCTGGGGATGGGTCGCGGCACTTCTGCCCGAGGGGCATAAATACGAGCAATTGCTGGTGATCTGCATCATCGTGCTGCTGGCCGGGTTTGCAGCGGTGCTTGCGGGGGCGCGGCGGGGCTGATAGCTGGGTTTCCGAGCGATTTGATCGGATACCGCAGCCGCCATGAGTGACCCCACCCCCCGTCTGGAAATCCGCAACCTGCGCCGCGCCTATGGCGGGCGGCAGGTGGTCGATGACGTGTCTTTGCAGATCATGCCGGGGCAGGTGACCTGCCTGCTTGGCCCCTCGGGCTGCGGCAAATCCACCACGCTGCGGATGATCGCGGGCGTCGAGATGCAGGACAGCGGCACGATCCATGTCGATGGCAAGCTGATCTGCGACACCATGTTCCGCGTCCCGCCCGAGCGGCGCGAGATCGGGCTGATGTTTCAGGATTTCGCCCTGTTCCCGCATCTGAGCGTGGCCGACAACGTGGGCTTTGGCCTCAAGAAAGGCACGCGTGAGGAGAAACGCGCGCGGATCGAAGAACTGCTCGAACGGGTGGACCTGCTGCGCTATATCGACGGCTACCCGCACCAGCTTTCGGGCGGGGAGCAGCAGCGCGTGGCGCTGGCCCGCGCGCTGGCGCCGCAGCCGCGTATCATGCTGATGGATGAGCCGTTTTCCGGCCTCGACAACCGTCTGCGCGATGGCATCCGCGACGAGACGCTGAGCATCCTCAAGGAAGAGGACACCGCCGTTTTGCTGGTCACCCATGAGCCGGACGAGGCGATGCGCATGGCCGATGAGATCGCCCTGATGCGCGACGGCAAGATCGTGCAGCAAGGCGCGCCCTACAACGTCTATACGCGGCCCGTCGACCGCGCCTCCGTCGCCTTTTTCAGCGATGCCAATGTGCTTGAGGCCACGGTGACCGGGGCATTGGCCGATACGGTCTTTGGCCAATTCCTTGCCCCCGGGGTGCCCGACGGCACGCCCGTAAATATCGTCTTTCGCCCGCAACACCTGCGCATCGATTTTGACCGGGCGGGCAAGGGGCCGCGCCCGACGGCGTCCGATGGCACACCGGCCCGGGCGGTGGTGGAACGCGCGCGTTTTATGGGCAACGAAAGCCTTGTGGAATTCGTACTGGAGGAGGACGGATCGCGGCTCAAGGCCACGGTGCCCAATGTCTTTCTGCCGCAACCCGGCGCCGTCATGTGGCTGACCGTGCGCCGTGACCGTTGCTTTGTCTTTCCGGTGACCTCATGAAGCCTCTGTTGGTAGAATTCGGCATGGGATCCTCCCTGCGCCGCGGTGACTATACGCAGGCCGCGAAACGTGCGGTGCAGGATGCGCTGTGGCATAATTCGATCAATCTGGCCGAGCTTTTCGGTTTCGATAAGTCGGCCATGCGCATCATCCTCGACGTGGGCGTGCAACGGCCCGATCTGGTCGATGCCGAAGCGCTGCGCGCGGTCTTTCCCTATGGCGAGGTGACGGTGAAACTGCATCACGGCGGCCTCGACGTGCCGCGCCCCGAAGGGGAAGGGAACCCAACGGTCATGGCCAATGTGGCGCTTTCCGTTGGCTTCGAGATGGAGCGCGCCGATGGCTGAGCAGCGGATCATCATCGAAATGGGCATGGGCAACGATCTGCATGGGATGGACTATACCAAGGCCGCCGCCCGCGCGATCGAGGATGCCTTGCGCCATTCCTCCCTGCCGCTTTTCGGCGCGTTGGACGTGACGCCCGACCAGATGCGCGTGCAGGTCACCGTGGCCGTGCAGGAGCCTGAGAAGGTGGATGTCGACGCGCTGGTGGCGAAACTGCCGCGCGGTCGCGCCAAGGTCCGCGCGGTGAAGGGCGGGCTGAATGTAGCCACGGGACAGGATACCATCGTGATCGCGCAGGCCAGTGTCGAGGCGTTTTTGCCCCCGCAAACCGGCTGGCGATTGAAGGGCTGAGGCGGCGTTGATCTGGGGTTAGGGGCGATGATCCGCGAGCGTTCTGCCCGGCTCGTCCACGAACAACTCCGGTAGCGGCTCAGCGCTCTCGATCTGATCAAGCGGCAGGGTCACGAAATCCGCTGCCCCCTCGCTCCAGGCCGTCAGCAACCAGAACCGCCCCCAGTTCCGCACCTCTAGCGGCCGCACCACCTGCGGCGCTTCGCCGATCACCGCAATCCGCAGCTTTTGACGGGCCTGCACCGCCGCGCGCAGCACCGGCAGATGGGTGAAAACCCGCGTGGCTTTGCCCTGCGACCTCAGCGCCTGCGCCCATGCGGCACCCTCGGCAATGGCCTCCGTCGGCAGCACTGCGTCGAATTTGGCGGCCAATGTTTCTGCTGCGGCTTGCAGGGCGGGGTCGCCCACCTCTGCTGCCACGGCGAGGCCGAGGTTCAGCGCCTCCAACTCCGCCGCCGTCAGGGTCAGCGGGGGCAGGGTGATTGCAGGGATGATCCGATAGCCTTCGCCCCGCGTCCCAGCGATGGACAGGCCCGCCGCGCTGAGCTTGCCCATATCGCGGTAGATCGTGCGGGGGGAGACGCTGAACTGCCGGGCCAAATCCTCGGCCCGGTGCAGCCGCCCATCCCGCAGCCTGTCAATCAGCCTGACAAGCCGGTCTTCGGTTTTCGCTGATACCATGTTGCCTCCTGATGCTCCTGACAAAAACATGTCACAACGCGAATTGCACGCGCGAAAATCGGCAGTCCTTCGCCCGCAGCACCGCCCATCCGCCGCATTGCCCCTTCATGGTCCCGGCGCCGCCCGCTATCACGGTGCAGACTGGCGCGACGAGACTGCGCCAAACATGATGGGAGAACAGACATGTTGAACAATATCGGACTGCCGGGCCTGCTGCTGATCGCGGTTGTCGTGCTGGTGCTTTTTGGCCGGGGCAAGATTTCCTCGCTCATGGGCGAAGTCGGCAAGGGCATCACCAGCTTCAAAAAGGGCATCAGCGAAGGCGAAGAAGAGAACAAGCGCGACGAGATCAAACATGTCGAAGACGTGCACCATGCTGACCTGCCGGAACATGCCGATCAGGGCACCCATCCCAAGACCGACCTGAAGGCCGACAAGGACCGGGTGTAACCCGATGTTCGATCTGGGTTGGACGGAACTTTTAGTCATCGGCGTGGTGGCCCTGATCGTGGTCGGCCCCAAGGACTTGCCCGTACTGTTTCGGCGCGTCGGGCAATTCGTGGGCAAGGCCAAAGGCATGGCGCGTGAATTCAGCCAAGCGATGAACGATGCCGCCGATGAAAGCGGCATGCGCGAGATGTCATCGTCGCTGAACAAATCGCTCAAGACGGCCAGCAACCCGCTAGGCAGCGCAATGGATGAGGTCAAGGACGCGACCCGGTCACTGACCAATTTCGACCCTGAGAGCGAGACCGGCAAACTGGCGGCGCAAAAGGCCGAGGATGTGAAGAAGATCCAAGCCAGCACCGCGCGGGCCGCCGCCGAACGCAAGCAACGCGAAGCGGCGGAAGCCATGGCCGAGGCCGAAGCAGCAGAGGCGAAGCTTTCGGACGCCGCCCCGGCCAAGGAAGCCCCGGCGCGGCCTGTGATCGAAAAAGACACAGGTCAGGCCCAAGCGGCATCGGACGATGCCGCCGCCAAGACCTCAACGGCACCCAAAGCTGCCGCCAAGAAAGAGTGAGTTGAATGAGCGCCACCGACGATTATGACGAGATCGACGACAGTTCCGCCCCGTTGATCGAGCATCTGGCCGAGCTGCGCACGCGGCTCATCCATTCGGTCATCGCCTTCATCATCGGGATGGTGATCTGCTTTACCGTCTGGAACCCGATCTTTAACTTCCTGACCGAACCGCTCTGCTCGGCCATGGCGGAACGGGGGCAAGAGGATTGCGGGCTGATCCTGATCAAGCTGCAAGAGGGTTTCTTCGTCGCGATCTCGATCTCTCTCTTGGGCGGTCTGGTGCTGGGCTTCCCCTTCATCAGCTACCAGCTGTGGCGCTTCGTGGCGCCGGGGCTTTACAAGAATGAGAAGGGGGCCTTTCTGCCCTTCCTGATCTCCTCGCCGGTGATGTTCTTCCTTGGCGCGGCTTTCGCCTTTTACGTCGTCACGCCGCTGGCCTTCGACTTCTTCCTTGGCTTCCAACAAGCGGGCACGCTGGTCGGTGGGCCGGATGGTGAGAACGGCATTGCCGCCATCGCCTTCCAAGGCTCGGCGCAGGAGTATCTGTCGCTCACGATCAAATTCATCGTGGCCTTTGGCCTGTGTTTCCAGCTCCCGGTTCTGCTGACACTGATGGGCAAGGCGGGGCTGGTCAGTTCCGAAGGACTGGCCAATGTGCGCAAATATGCGGTGGTGGCGATCCTTGTGCTGGCCGCGCTGGTCACCCCGCCGGATGTGATCACGCAGGTGATCCTTTTCGTGGTGGTCTATGGCCTCTACGAAATCTCGATCTTCCTCGTGCGCCGGGTCGAGACAAAGCGCAACGAAAAGCTGCGCGAAGAGGGCTACTTTGACGACGAAGACGAGGAAGACCTGCTGTGATCAATGATCCGATGGACCGTATCGCGGCGGCGCTGGAGCGTATGTCTCCCGCGCCGCTCGCCGCGCCGGACTTCGATGCGGCCACTGCCTTCGTCTGGCACACCGACCCCGACCGTCTGGTGCCCGTGCCGCAGGTCGCGCGGATCGACCTGCCGCTTTTGGTGGGGGTGGATCGGGCGCGGGATACGCTCTTGGCCAACACCCGCCAATTCGCGGCGGGGCTGCCTGCGAACAACGCGCTGCTCTGGGGGGCGCGGGGCATGGGGAAATCCAGCCTTGTCAAAGCGATACACGCGGAAGTTCAAGCATCACATGAAGCATTGCGCATCGTTGAATTGCAGCGCGAAGACCTGCCTTCGGTCGGGCGGCTTCTGTCCCTCCTGCGCGGGGCCTCGCAGCGGTTCATCCTGTTTTGCGACGACCTTAGCTTTGGCCATGACGACGCGCATTACAAATCGCTGAAGGCCGTGCTGGACGGTGGCATCGAAGGGCGGCCCGAGAATGTCGTGCTCTATGCCACATCGAACCGCCGCCACCTGATGCCGCGCGACATGATCGAGAACGAGCGCGGCAGCGCGATCAATCCTTCCGAAGCGGTCGAGGAAAAGGTCTCTCTCTCTGACCGGTTCGGGCTCTGGCTGGGGTTCCACCCTTGCGATCAGGACCAATATCTGGCGATGATCCGCGGCTATTGCGATGCCTTCGGCGTGGAGATCGACGACGACACATTGCGCGCCGAGGCTGTCGAATGGCAGGCAACACGCGGCGCCCGCTCGGGCCGGGTGGCTTGGCAGTATTTCGTGGATTTGGCTGGCCGGAAAGGCGTTCCCGTTTCGGGCGGTTGAGCGCCGGACGGTATTGGCGAAAGGGCCCGCATATTCTGCGGGCCCTTTGTCGTTTGGTTACTGAATATAGGGCGTCGGATCGACGCTCTCAAAGCCTTTGCGCACCTCGAAATGCACATGCGATTCCGATCCGCCGCGCAGTTTGGCAATCTGCTGGCCACGGCTGACGCTATCGCCCTTGGCCACATTCACGCCGTCGACATTCGCATAGACCGTGAGCAGGTTGTTGGCATGGCGCACCACGACGATCGGGATTCCCTCGGCGCTCTTGGTGATCGCGGCGACGGTGCCCGCCTCGGCGGCTTTCACCGGCCCGCCGGGGCTGCCTTTGATGTTGATCCCCTCGTTCTTGCCCTTGGAATAGGCGCGGATGATGGAGCCTTGGACCGGCGGCGTCATCTTGGTCGCCTTTGCCGGGGCAGTGGGCTTGCCCACATCGGCCACAGGCTCTTTCGGCTCGACCTTGGGCGGCAGGGGCTGTGCGGTCTCATCCTGCGGCAGCGGTTTGGCGGCGGAGGGCGGCGTGGGCGTGGGGGTGCCTGCGCCGGGTGCGCTGGTGACCGGCTGCACGGGGCGCGAGGCGGCGGCGCTCGACTCGGTGTTGGTCGCCTGACGCGGGGGCGCCTGTTTCTCGACCGGGATCAGCAGGAATTGGCCCTCGCGGATCGCGAAATCGGGGCCGAGGCCGTTCCACTCGGCCAGCGCCTTGACCGGCACGTTGTAAAGGCGCGCCACGGTATAGGCGGTCTCGCCCCGCTCGACCCGGTGGCGCACAGGCTCTTTCGCCTGCGGTGCTGCGGCGGGCTGTGGTGCGGGTGTGCTGGTGCCTGCGGGCGGCAGGCTTTGGGTCTGGACGCTGGGGGTCGCCGGGGCGCGGTCGATGGCGCTGCCGGCAAGGGTGGTAATGTCCACGGCGCCATTGGTGCCCGGCGCAGGCTCAGAGACTCGGCGGGGCAGGGCGATGATCTCACCCTGGCGGAGCGGGACGCCCTGATCGATCCCGTTGTAGCGGGCCAATTCGCCGCTGTCGGCGCCCACACGCGCGGCCACGTCTTTCAGCGTATCGCCCCGGCGGGCGACGACGACTTGGTAATTGGGATAAGAGATCACGCCCCGGGCGTCGGGTTTTGGCCGGTCTGCCAAAGGCCCGCGTGCGGCTTCAGCGGTGGAGAACCCATCGCCAAAGGTGCTGCGCATGTCGTAATCCAAGGGCTGATTTTCGCAACCTGCCAGCAGTATCGCACTGGTCCCGGCCATTAGGGTCAGCCGCATGGGGCGGCGCAAGCGTGTTTGGCGCATCTGCAAGTCCTCATCTTCGCCCCCAGACGGTATGGGGCGTTGTCCGTGTCTCTGTAACCTATTAGCCGTCCTTGCCCAAGCCTTCCAGCAGGGGGACAAAGCGCACGGCACGCAATTCGTCGTATTCCAGCCCATCAGCGGTCTTTCGCACGCGGATGAGGTGTTGGACCGTGTCGGATTGGCCGACGGGCAGCACCATGATGCCCCCCTCTTTTAGCTGCGCGAGCAGGGGGCCGGGCGGGTCTTCGGCGGCGGCGGTCACGATGATCCGGTCAAAGGGGGCCTGTTCGGCAAGGCCAAAGCTGCCATCGGCGGTGATCGCGGTGATATTGGTCAGATCCATCGCCTCGAAGACACCGCGCGCCTCTTGCACCAGACGGCGGTGCCGGTCGATCGTATAGACCCGCCGGGCGAGCTTGCTGAGGATCGCGGCCTGATAGCCCGAGCCGGTCCCGATTTCGAGCACCTTATCGCGCGACGATACCTGCAAGGCTTGGCTCATGAGCCCGACGACAGAGGGTTGGCTGATGGTCTGGCCGCAGGCGATGGGCAGGGGCATATCCTCATAGGCGCGGCTGGCAAAGAGGCCGCGGATGAAGGGGCCGCGGTCGATCGCTTCCATCGCTGTGAGCACGCGCGCATCGGTCACGCCTTTGGAGCGTAGCGCGTAGAGGAACTGCATTTTGCGTTCCGCTTCAGAGATGGGTGGCTCATTCATCCGTTGATGCCCGCCAGCGTTTCGAGGGCCGCGTGATCCGTCAGGTCGCAGCGCATCGGGGTGACTGAGACATAGCCGTCAAGGTTGACGCAGGCATCGCTGCCCGGTGCCGTCTGCACGCGTTGATCGCCGCCCTTGATCCACAAAAAGCGGCGGCCTGAGGGCGACAGATGTGCTTCGGTCGAAAACCCGGTGCCGGGGCGGCGGCCCTGCGGGGCCAGCCGGATGCCGCGCACATCAGCGCCCGCTACGGGCGGGAAGTTCACGTTGTAGAAAAGCCCATAGGCCGCGTCTTCCTTGGGGCTGTGATCTAGAATGCGGCGGCAGGTCTCGGCCCCATGGTGGGCGGCGGCCTCAAAAGGATCGGCCAGATCGCGGTTGGCGGGGCCGTAGTATTGCGACAGGGCGATGGCCGGAAGCCCCTGCAACGCCGCTTCTATCGCGCCGCCAAGCGTGCCGGAATAGAGCGCGTTTTCAGCCGCGTTATTGCCCCGGTTCACGCCGGAGAGCACCAGATCGGGGGGGGCGGCGGTCATCGTGTCGTGGATCGCGGCAAGGACGCAATCGGCGGGGGAGCCTTCGGTGGCGAAGACACGGTCGTCCAATTGCGTGATCATCATCGGCTTGGTGTAGCTGATGCAATGGCCGACGCCGGATTGCTCAAACGCCGGTGCCACGGTCCAGACCTCGCCCGTAGGCCCGGCCAGTTCCTCGGCAATGGCGCGCAGCACGGCCAGACCGGGCGCGTTGATGCCGTCATCGTTTGTAATCAAAATACGCATGAATGGCCCCTTTTTGCCTTGATAGGCGAGGGGCGGACCGGCGGCAAGCGCAGCGCGCCGGTGCCGCGCGGTTCAGGAGGCGGAGTTTTCCGACAGTTGCGCCAATACCGCAGCGGCCTGCGTGGCGGTGTCGCTCAGCGCCGCGCGGTCTTCGCCGGGGAAGAAGCGGGCGCGGGTGGCGGTGGGCATCGGCTCGGGCGTGAGGATATGGACACGGGGGCCGATCTGCGCGGTCTCGACCTGCCAAGAGGTCGCCAGCGCGATCTGCGCGGCCTTCGTGGCGCCGTAGCTGCCGAAGAATTTCGTGCCCGCACGCGGATCGTCAAAGAAGACCGCCGTGCCATCCGCCCCCAAAAGCGGCGAGACAAAGGTGATCAGCCGCGCGGTGGCGGTGACGTTTCCGGCGATGGATTTCTCCATATCCTTGGCGTCAATGTGATCGGTGGGCGTCAACGGGGCGGCATGGACGGCGCAGTGCAGCCAAAGGTCAAGCCCGCCCCAGCGGTCATGGATGCCCCGGCAGAGCACGGCCATGGCATCGGCGTTGGTGATGTCCATCGGCGCCAAGGTGGCGCTGCCGCCCTTGGCTTGGATACGGTCGTCCAACTCTTCAAGCGCGCCGGTCGTGCGACCGACCGCGATGATGTGGTGGGTGGGGGCCAAGGCTTCTGCCAATGCGGCCCCAAGGCCGCGCGATGCGCCGGTGATCAATGCTGTCTTGCTCATGCGCGGGATGTGCACTGCCCCGCGCGGCAGGTCAAGAGGCGCGCGCCGCGCCTCCCCCAAGGTTTCAGCCCTGCGGCAGGCGCAGCACCTGATTGCCGCGGCGGCTGGAGAGCACCAACGTCCCTTGTCCGATGGCGGAGACGACGCCGCCAGCGACCTGATCGCCCACTTCGACGCGTGAGATTTTGCCGCCACCTTCGCGGATCAGCGCGCCGGGCGTGCTGTCGCTGCCGAAGATGCCGATCAGCGCCGTGCTGGACAGGTCGGCCTTCTGAGTTGCCAGATCGGAGACTTTCTTTGGGGTCGGGGTCCCATTGCTCGCCATTGATATGCCTTTCGCCTGTGGTTGCGTTTCGCGCGGCAGTCCCCCGCGCTCGCAAGGCGTCAGCTAAGCCCTGCCGCAGTGCAGCGGAAGGGGGCGTTTTCGGGATGCGCAGGGTTCTGCCAAAGCGTCGGCAAAGCTGCGCCGACACCTTGGTTGTAACGCTGCGACCTTTCGTAAGGCTTAATTTGGCTCAGCCGACGAAAGCCTTTTCGACGACGAAATGCTGGGGGTCGGAATTGGCACCCTCGGTGAGGCCAAAGCCTTCGAGAATCTCCATAATATCCTTGTTGAAACCAAGGCTGCCGCAGACCATGGCGCGGTCATGGGCGGCATTGATTTGGGGCACGCCCAGATCTTTGAAGACCGTGCCATCCTGCAAAAGATTGGTGATCCGGCCCATCTTGGGACTCTCTTCGCGGGTGGTGGTCGGGTAATAGCGAATCTTGGCAAGGTTTTCCGGGCCGATGAGTTCCTGCATCAGCTCGTCAGCCTTCAGCCCTTCGATCAACTGGCGGCCATACTCAAGCTCTGCCACATCGCGGCAGGTGTGGGTGACGATGACCTCGTCGAATTTCTCATAGGTCTCAGGCTCGCGCAGCAGGCTTGCGAAGGGGGCAAAGCCGGTGCCGGTGGCGAACATCCACAGCCGGTGGCCGGGCAGAAGCGCGTCATGGACCAGTGTGCCCACGGGCTTGGGCCGCAGGATGATCTGATCGCCGGGCTGGATGTGTTGCAGTTTGGAGGTCAGCGGGCCGTCTTGCACTTTGATCGAGTAGAACTCCAACTCATCGTCCCACGCGGGCGAGGCGATGGAATAGGCGCGCAAGAGCGGTTTTTGCTTGCCGGTTTCGGGATGCGGATCGCCCATCAGGCCGATCATCACGAACTCGCCCGAGCGAAAGCGCAGGGAAGCGGGCCGGGTTACCCGGAACGAGAAAAGCTGATCGGTCCAGTGGGTGACCGAAGTCACGGTCTGGGCGTCGGGCAATGTCGGGACGGGCTTGGCGGCGGTTTGGTTCACTGTGCTCTGCTCGGTCATCATGGTTTCCGCAAATCGGGTTGCGGCCTCTACTTATGGCAAGGAAGGGGGGAGGGCAATGAAGCGGCCTATTTGGCCGCGGTCGCCGGTCCGGATGCGGCACCGCGCAGGCGGGACTGATAGTCATGGGCCTGCCAATCGGCGCGGGCGCGCCATTGGTCCTCAGGCTGGCGGGCGGCCAGATCCTCGTCGATCTCGACCTCATCGAACCCGGCGCGGCGGGCCATGGCATATTGATCGGCCAGCACATGCCCGCGGGCGCGCAGGCGGCCCTTGTAGCCGCGCAGGCGCAGGACGCGGGCGATGGTAAAGCCGCGCCCATCCGCGAAAGAGGGGAAATCGACGCGGATCATCTCAAGCGCCGGGGTCAGGCTGAGGGCATGGGCATCGGCGTCAGAGGCCAGATCGACGGCGCGGCAATCGTTCGCGGCGCCATCCTCGCAATAGCCTTGGGTCCAGTCGTCGGCGGTGAAGCCTGTGTCGGTGACGAGTACGCTCATGATTTGTCTCCTGTTCGGACCACTTTGCCGTTCACAAAATGGATGCCGCATTCTTCTTTGTTCTGATCGCGCCAGCGCCCGGCGCGCGGGTCTTCGCCCGGGGCCACGGGCGAGGTGCAGGGCGCGCAGCCGATCGATGGGTAGCCCTTGGCCACCAGCGGATGCCGGGGCAGGCGGTTTTCGGTGATGTAGTCGGCCACATCGGAATTGGCCCAATAGGCCAGCGGGTTCACCTTGATGCGCGGCGCGGCACCGTCTTCGGGGATCTCGGTCTCGAAAAACTCCAAGGCCGCGCGGCTGCCCGATTGAAAACGTTTGCGCCCGGTGATCCAGCCGTCATAGCCCGCCAG
Source organism: Sulfitobacter sp. 1A15258 (assembly GCF_043557045.1). NCBI lineage: Bacteria > Pseudomonadati > Pseudomonadota > Alphaproteobacteria > Rhodobacterales > Roseobacteraceae > Sulfitobacter > Sulfitobacter sp. 1A15258. Next base: position 230,024 of record NZ_JBIFFK010000006.1, read on the forward strand.
CGCGCTTTGCAGGGGCCGGGTCTTGCGCAGGGCGCAGCAGGCATCGGTGTCATATTGGTGCAGCGTGCCATCGGGATCCTGTGCTGCGATTTCTGCGCTGCGCAGGGTGGTGACATTGCGCAGGCCGAGGCGCTCGCTCAGTTCCTGCTGGTAGACGAGGGTTTCGGCAAAGAGCATCTCGGTGTCGATGAAGAGCACCGGGATGTCCCGCGAGACCATGGAGGCGAGGTGCAACAGCGCCACCGATTCCGCGCCGAAGCTGGAGACGAGGGTGAGGTTCTCGATCTCCGTATCGGCGCGGCGGATCACATCCGTCGCCCCGTGGTGGCGCAGGTCGGCGTTGAGCCGTGCCACCTTTTCCTCGACCGCGCGCAGCCCCTCGGGGGGCGGCGCATCGGTATTTGAGAAAGGATGAAGTTCAGGGGTATCAAGCGGCATTGGCCCGATCCTTCTCTGCCGCTTCGGGGTAGAGCACGGCTTTGAATGGCGCGAGGCCGAGGCGGCGGTAGGCTTGCAAGAACGTCTCGCCGGGATCGTTGCGCAGGTCGAGATAGCCCAGAACGAGGCGTTCGATGGCGGGGATGATTTCCTCGGCCGAGAAGCCGGGGCCGGTGCGGGTGCCGAGGCTTGCGTTTTCTGTGCCGTCGCCGCCGAGGGTGATCTGGTAGTTTTCCACACCTGCGCGGTCGAGGCCGAGGATGCCGATATGGCCCACGTGGTGGTGGCCGCAGGCGTTGATGCAGCCGGAGATCTTGATCTTGAGCGGGCCCACGTCATGCTCGAGCTTTAGCTCGTCGAAACGGGTGGCGATTTCCTGCGCGATGGGGATGGAACGCGCGGTGGCCAGCGCGCAGTAATCCATGCCGGGGCAGGCGATGATGTCCGAGATCAGGCCGATGTTGGCGGTGGCCAGTTTCGCCTCTTTCAGCGCGGCGTGTAGTTCGGGCAGGTCGCTGCGGTGCACATGGGGCAGGATCACGTTCTGCTCATGGCTGATGCGCAGCTCGTCATGGCCAAAGCGGCGGGCGAGGTCGGCCATCACGCGCATTTGGTCTGCCGTCGCGTCGCCCGGCGTGGCGCCATGGGCCTTGAGGCTGATCGAGACGATGGCATAGCCGGGCGCGCGGTGCGCGGCGAGGTTGGTATCGGCCCAGGCGCGGAAGGCCGGGTCATTGGTATAGGCGGACTCGTAAGCCCCGAGTGAGGCGGTTTTGAACGCGGGTGCTGCAAAGTCGGCTTCGATACGCGACAGCATTTGCTGATCGACGCCGGTGAACTGGTCGCGGATCAGCGCATATTGCGCATCGACCCGAGCGCGGATGTCTTCGATGCCGTTCTCGTGCACGGTGATCTTGATGCGCGCCTTGTACTTATTGTCGCGGCGGCCCAGCACGTTGTAGACGCTGACGATGGCTTCGAGCGTGGGCAGCAGATCGTCGGCGCTGACGAATTCATAGAGCACCTTGCCGATCATCGGGGTGCGGCCAAGACCGCCGCCGACGATGACTTCGAAGCCCTGTTCGCCATCGCGTTCGATGATGCGCAGGCCGATGTCATGGGCTTTGATCACCGCCCGGTCGGCGGCGGCGCCGGTGACGGCGACCTTGAACTTGCGCGGCAGGAACTGGAACTCGGGGTGGTCGGTGGACCACTGGCGGATCAGCTCGGCCACGGGGCGGGGGTCGGCGACCTCATCGGCGGCGGCCCCGGCGAAATGGTCTGCCGTCACGTTGCGGATCGTGTTGCCGGAGGTCTGGATCGCATGCAGCTTCACCTCGGCCAGCGCGTCGAGCATATCGGGCACGTCGCGCAATTCGGGCCAGTTGTACTGGATGTTCTGGCGGGTGGTGAAATGGCCGTAGCCCTTGTCCCACCGCTCGGCGATATAGGCGAGTTGATCCATCTGGGCGCTGTTCAGCGTGCCATAGGGGATCGCCACCCGCAGCATATAGGCGTGCAGTTGCAGGTAGAGGCCGTTCATCAGGCGTAGGGGTTTGAACTCATCCTCGGTGAGCGAGCCGTCGATGCGGCGCTCGACTTGGGCGCGGAACTGGGCGTTGCGCTCGGCGAGGAATTTGTCGTCGAATTCGGTGTAGCTGTACATCAGACGGTCTCCTGTTTGCCGTGGGCGTAGTTTGAGGGGCCGGTGGCGCGGAACTCTTCGCGGAAATGGGTGGGGCGGGGGCCGCCCGCTTCGGGGGCCACATCGGCGAGGTAGACGCCGACGACCAAATCCTGTTGGCTCAGCGCGTCGATCAGGCGCAGGTCGGCGTCGGCCTCATCGGTGAGGACTTCGGCTTCACTCAGTTTGCGGGTCCAGCCGGTGGCGGTTTGATAGACCACATCGCCTTCGAGCAGCGCATTGGCGGTGATGACCTTGGGGGTGAAGGGTTTGGGCATGTCAGGCCAGCTCCTCTAGCGGGGTTTCGGTGGCAACTTGGACGGCGGCGCGCGGGGCGAGGCCGTAGAAGGTGAGCGCGGGGCCGGTCATTTCGGCATCGGCCAGATCGCGCGGCAGATCGTTCAGCGTGGTCGACAGCACCCGTTGATCGGCGCGCGAGGCGTTTTCGATCACGGTGACGGGTGTGGCGCGGTCGGCGCCGTGCATCAGCAGGCGCCCTTGGACGAAACGGGCGGATTTCTTGCCCATATAGATCGCGGCGACTTCATTCGGGCGCGCGAGGGCGGCCCAATCGTGATCAGCGAAACCCTTCATGTCATGCCCCGTGAGGAACCGAACCGAGGCATTGCGGCCCCGTTTGGTCAGGCTCTGCCCGATGCCCGCCACGGCGGCAGAGGCGGCGGTGATGCCGGGCACGATGTGCCAGCCGATGCCATGGGCGTCGACCGCGTCGATCTCTTCGTCGAGCCGACCAAAGACCGTGGCATCGCCGGATTTCAGCCGCACCACCTGCGCGCCGCTTTGCGCGTGTTCGACCAGCAGGGCGTTGATGTGCTCCTGGGCCGTGGAGGGGCCGAAACCCTCTTTGCCGACGTCGATCATCAGCGCTTCGCGGCGGGCGAGTTCGAGGATCTCGGGGCTGATCAGACGGTCGTAGATCACCACATCGGCCTCATCCAACGCGCGGCGGGCCTTGAGCGTCAGCAGTTCCGGGTCGCCCGGGCCGCCGCCAACAAAGGCCACATGGCCTGCGCGGGCCTTGCGGGTGAGGTGGGTGTGCAGCAGGGTCTTCAGCGCCGGGCGCACGGTATCCTTGCCCTCAGCCATGGCGCGGGGGCCGGTGGCGAAATAATACTCCCGCCAGAAATCACGGCGCGCGCGGCCCATGGGCAGGGCATCGGCCAGTTTGCGAAAGCCTTTGCCGATGCGCGCCAGCGGGCCGAGGGTGACGGGCAGACGCTCTTCCAAATCGGCCTTGATGGCGCGGGCCAGCACCGGGGCGGCGCCTTCGGTGCCGATGGCCACGGTCACCGGATCGCGGTCGACGATGGCGGGGGTGATGAATTCGCTGTCGTGCAGGTTGTCGACGATGTTGACCAGCACGCCCGCCGCATGGGCCAGCGCGGCATTCTCGGCATCCAGCGTGTCATCTTCATCCGCCGCGTAGAACAGCCGCGCGCCGGGGAGATCGGCGGCGGTGAGGGGGCGGCGATGTAGGGTGAGCTTGCCTGCCGCTTGCCAGTCGACGATCTCTGCCGCCGGGTCGGGGGCGAAGACATGCAGCGCCGCTTCGGTTTTCATCAGCAGACGCAGCTTGGCCAGAGCGGCTTCGCCGCCGCCGGAGAGGAGGATCTTTTGCCCGCGGGTGGCAAGGAAGATGGGAAAGTGATCCATGATGCGCCCTGTATTCTGTTTGACGTGACCTCTTATATAGGAAATATTCCCGATAATTGGCTATATGCTGGCGCAGATAAGAACATGCGTTCGCTTTGGCCGCGGGTTGAGTATGAACGTCCTGCCGGGGCGAGAGAGAAGAGAATGACTGTCCGAATTGATGAGACCGACCGGAAGATTTTGGCGCAGCTGCAACGGGATGCGAGCCAATCGCTGGACGATATTGCCCGTGAAGTGGGGTCTTCGAAAACGCCGGTGTGGAATCGGATACGCAAGCTGCGCGAAGCCGGGGTCATCGGCCAACAGACCGTGGTGCTGGATTCCGAAGCGCTCGGGTTCGAGGCCTGTTTCTTTGTCCTGATCCGCACGTCAGAGCATGAGGCGGCTTGGCAGGCAGCGTTTTTGCAGGCGTTGAAAGACCGGCCCGAGGTGCAGGAGGCGCACCGTCTGGCGGGGGATATCGACTATATCCTGAAGGTGCGGGTCAAGAACGCGCGGGCCTATGATGTCTTTTATCAGGCGCTGATTTCAGAGGTGAAAGTGCATAACGTCACGGCGCTTTTGTCGATGGAAGAGATCAAATCGACGACGATGCTGCCGCTGTAAGAGGGCGGGGCGGCGGGTGTCTTCGCCGCCCCGCATTGGCTTAGGACTGGGCGAGGGCCGTCACGATGGGCGCGAAATCCTCGGCCTTGAGGCTGGCCCCGCCGACCAGTGCGCCATCGACGTTTTCGACCGCGAAGATTTCGACCGCATTGGCAGCCTTTACCGACCCGCCGTAGAGCAGGGGGAGCGCATTGCCGATCTCCGCGCCGAAACGGCCGATCAGGCGGGTGCGGATGAAGTCATGCACCTCTTTGATCTGCGCAATGCTGGGGACCTTGCCGGTGCCGATGGCCCAAATCGGCTCATAAGCGATAACGGTGTTCCCGGCCTCCACAGCATTGGGGAGGGAGCCGTCGAGCTGCGCGCCGATAATGTCGAGGGTCTGGCCCGCGTCCCGCTCAGCCTCGCTTTCGCCGATGCAGATGATGGCGGTGAGACCGGCACCCCATGCGGCAACAGCCTTGGCTTGCACATCGGCATCGGTCTCGCGGTGGGCATCGCGGCGCTCGGAATGGCCGAGGATCACATGGCTGGCCCCGCTGTCGGCAACCATCGCGGCGGAGATATCGCCGGTGTAGGCGCCCGCTTCTTCGGCATGGCAATCCTGTGCGCCGATCTGGATCGGGCTGCCATGGGTGGCGTCGGTGGCGCGAAAGAGGAGGGTGCTGGGCGGGCAGATCACGACCTGCGGCGGGTTGTCGGGCAGGCCGGTGGCAAGGCTGTGAAGCTCTGTCAGCGCGGCGGCAGTGCCGTTCATTTTCCAGTTGCCGGCGGCGATTTTGGGGCGCATCGGTTCCGTCCTGATCTGTTAATGTTGCCAGATCAGTTCGCAGGCCCGTGGCCTTTCGTCAAGGCCGGGGCCGATCGGCGCGCTTACTTCGCGCCGAGGCTTTCGTCGAATTTAATCGATTCGCCGCAGCCGCAGGCTTCGGTCACATTGGGATTGCGGAATTTGAAACCGGACTCGAGCAGCGTGGTCTCATAGTCGATCTCGGTGCCGAAGAGGAACATCTGCGCCATGGGGGCGATCATCACCCGCGCGCCGCCTTGTTCGACCACCTCATCATTGGGGTCGGTCGCTTCGACGTATTCCATGGTGTATTCCATCCCCGCACAGCCGCCTTTTTTGACGCCAATGCGCAGCCCGGCGTGGCCCGCCGATTGCATCAACTTCGCAATCTGGCCAGCGGCTTTGGGGGTCATGGTAACGGCTTGCTTGCCGGGAATGCCAAACATCACAAATCTCCTATGCCGCCAAGATAGGGGTGCGGCGCGGCGATCTCAAGCCGTCAGAAGGAATTCATTGCGGCCTTGGTGGCGAAGGCGGCGATGAGCGCCCAGCCGAATGAGGCTAGCGTGCCGATAATCACGTATTCGCTTATCTTCTGGTTCTTTTTTACGGTGTCAAAGCGCAGAATCGACTTTGCCGCGATGAGAAAACCGATGCCCGCAAGCTCGCCGATCATGACCATGAGGAAGATCAACGCGCGTTCCAGCAGGCCGATCATCCGCCCGGCATTCTCCAGCCCGTCCGGCTGGGCTTGAGCTTTGTGCGGCAGCATCAGGCCGCCCACCGCCGGACCGCCCGCAAGGGTCGCGGTGATCAGCCCGGCAAGGAACAGGGCAGGCGGGATGAGCGTACCGCTGTGGTCGGCCCAAATGCCGCTGGCAAAGGCATCGGGGGCATAGAGGACAAGGACCCCGATGCTGATGAGATGGGCAAGTTGATCGGTAAGGTAGGGCCAAAGCCGGTCGCGCTGGTGCTCCGGCACGGCGTAGGTCTTAAGCGCATCAATCGCGGTATGGGCAAGCGCGAGGAGGGCGGCAGGGATCAAACTGCCGCCGAGGGCCAATGCGGTCAGGGCAAAGACGATAGCGCCGTGGAGCAGCAGCACCTGCGGCTTGCGCTTGGCGGCGACCATCGCATTGGTTTGAAAAACGAAATCGGCCAGCAAGTGAGCGATCAGGCAGGCGAGAGCGGTGGCGATGGCCTGTTCGGTCATAGAAATTCCGGTAGTTGGTGATGGCGTCCATTTGAAAAGCCATGGCGAGCCGGGACAAGTGTTTTCTTATAGTGTTTAACAGTCTAATTTGGCTGTAATTTGGTAAAACAGGCTTAAAGGGCTGTTTTGCGCGCCTCGAGAACCTGGCAGACCTCCCGCAACTCATCTATCCCCGCCGCCTCCACATGGCCCTGCACGCTTTGCTGTGTCAGGTCAAACTGCCGCGCAAGCTCTGCTTGGACGGGCGGTTCGGGGGCCAGCATGTAATAGGCGACATCGGCTTGGCGCTTGGTCCAGCCGCCCGCGATCCGGTCGGCGAGGGGCAGGGCCGTGCGCAAGGCGAGGGGGGCGTCGGGCGCGTGCATGCGTCGCGCGCGGGGCATGTTGTCGAGCGCGTGGCCGGAGCTGACCAGTGCCACTCCGTCCGCGCGGGATAGGTCGTCCCCTGCGAAATGCGCGGGGCCGATCCCGATACCAAAGCGGGTGTCGGCGGTCTTGCCGCAGCGGCGCACGGTGGCGCGTAGCACGAGGGCTGCGCGGAAGGTGAAGGCGGGCGCCACGGCCATCTGCCAGCCATCTCCACGAAAACGGGTCATCCGGGCGGGCTGCCCTTGCCAAGCAGTCAGCGCCTCAGCGGCGTCGTCAAGGCGCGCAAAGATGGCATCCAACTCCGCCCGGCTCATCGCGGAGGATTTCACGATATCGCCGGTAAAAATTGCCCAAGTTTCCATGGCTTGCCCCTTGTTTCCCGCAATGTCGCAGGAAGGCGAAATCCATGCAAGCCCGGCCACGGAAAAGGGCCGCCCGGGAGGGGGCGGCCCTGATGGCGTTCTAACGGCTAGGACCGATCAGAGGCCCATGCAGTTCGCATAATAGGTCACGGTCGCGGGCCAGTCAGAGAAGACACCGGCCACGCCCACGTCTTGGGCCAACACATCCAGCGCCACCAGATAGTCGCTGTCGTCTGTCACGATGTCATTGACCGACTGGAAGTACCAACCGCCACCGGAGGCGAGCGGGCCGGAACGCTCCAGCGTCCATGCGATCAGGGTCAGCCCTGCTTCTTTCGCGGCCATGGCGTATTCGGATGCGGCAATGGCGCCGTCCTTATTGGTCAGCATCATGTTGAGCGAGGGGGCAAGGTAGTTCACGCCCTTGGCTTTCAGATTGGCGAAATCCTCGGCCCAAGTCTCGGGGTTTTGCTCATCGAAACCGTCGGACCATTGCACCAGATAGACAGCCTGTTTGCCGAATTCCGGAGTGTTCTCAACCCAGTAAAGCACGTCTTCGAGGTTGAAGGACTGCGGCCAGACGTCGGAGGCGGGGATGCCTGCGGCGACATATTCATCCACCAGCTTCTGCGCGTAGTCTTCTTGCGAGAAACCGTCGTGGGGCATCTCGACAGAGGGGGATTTCAACTCGGGCGTGAACTTGGCGCCCAGGGATTTGAACAGTTCGATCGATTCCGCATGGGTCATCAGATCGGCCTTGTCGCTGTAAAGCTCGGTGCGCCAAGTCGCGACGCCGCCCTGATAGTCTTCGGCGGTGGTGGCGGTCTTGTCGGCGCTGTCCATCTTGGGCGTCAGGGTGCGGAATTCGGCCAAGGTGATGTCGGAGGTGCGGCATTCGGCGCTGGCGGGCGTGTCACCCGACGCGGCGGTGAAGCCGGTGGTGCATTTCTCAGCCAGATCGGAGACGAGGATGTTCGTCGTGGTGTGCAGGTCGTTCTGCGCGTGGCGGCAGACCAGCTCATGATCGGCGGTAAAGGTCACGTCGCATTCCAGAATGCCCGCGCCCATGCGCGCGGCGGCGACGTTGGATTGCACGGTATGCTCAGGAAACATCAGCGGCGCGCCACGGTGGCCGATGGAGAAATCGGTTTTGGTGGCGTCTTGCCCCATGCAGGAGGCCAGCTTGTCCTTCAATGCGCCCTCGGGCAGCTTGTCCACCAGATAGGCCGGGCGGGGGCCGTATTCCACCGGTGTCGCGGCGGCGTGGGCCTCGGCCAGTGCCATGCCGGGCGCGAGGGCCAGAGCGGCGAGAGAAACAAGTGTTCGCATAATGTTATCCGTTCGTGAATGAAGTTCTGGGGCTTCTATGGGTGCCCGATGTAACGGTTTCACGACCGGATCATGTCAGTCAAATGAACAATCCGCGGTGACCCCGCTCGGCGGGAAGCGGCCAAAAGAAAACGCCGCCGATGAGTTACATCGACGGCGTCTGTTGTTCGCGCTGCGAGACTGCCCGCTACATGAAGCCCAGTTCGAGACGGGCTTCGTCAGACATCATGTCCATGCCCCAAGGCGGCTCCCAAACCAGTGCCACATTGACCTGCTTGACCCCGGCGATCGGCTCGACCGCATCGGCAACCCAGCCGGGCATCTCACCGGCCACGGGGCAGCCGGGCGCGGTCAACGACATCTTGATGTCGACTTCATTCTCGTCGTTGATGTCGATGGTGTAGATCAGCCCCAGTTCATAGATATTCACCGGGATCTCAGGGTCATAGACCGTGCGACAAGCCTCAACGACCTGCTCGTAGAGCGGGTGGTCGGTGGAAGAGGGCGCAATCAGCGGTGTCCCTTCGAGCGGTTGGGTCTGTTCGGTCATCTCTTGCCTCGCATCATTCTCGACGTTTTATATAGGGATTGCGGGCAGGGGCGTAAAGTGGCCCCGAGCCGGGTGGGGCTGCTGTCGCCCCCGCTAGCCGCCTTTGCGGCGCCGCGCGGGCTGCGGCTTCACACGGGCTTCGATCTCATCATAGACCTTGCCGACGATGTCTTTCTTGGTGGCATTCTCGATCCCCTCGAAACCGGGGGAGGAGTTGACCTCAAGGACCTTTGGCCCGCTTTCGGACCGCAGCAGATCGACACCGGCGATGCCGAGGCCAAAGGCGCGGGCGGCGCGTACGGCGGTGTCGCGTTCCTCTTTCGAGATGCGCACGACCTTGGCCGAGCCGCCCCGGTGCAGGTTCGAGCGGAAGTCCCCTTCGGCACCTGTGCGTTTCATGGAGGCCACGACCTTGCCCGCCACCACGAGACAGCGGATATCTTCACCGGCGGCTTCCTTGACGAAATCCTGCACAAGGAAGTTGGCGCGCAGGCCGCGGAAGGCGTCGATAACGCTCTCGGCGGCCTTTTTGGTTTCGGCCAGCACGACGCCCTTGCCTTGGGTCGACTCCAGTAGCTTTACGATCAGCGGTGCGGTGCCCACCAGCGCCATCAGGTTGGAAGTGTCTTTCGGCGATGCGGCAAAAGCCGTGGTCGGCATACCGATCTTTTTCGCGGCCAAGACCTGATGCGCGTGCAGCTTGTCGCGGCTCGCGGTGATCCCGGCAGAGCCGTTGACGCAATAGGTGCCGATCGTCTCGAACTGACGGATCACGGCGGTGCCATAGGGGGTGATCGACGCGCCAATGCGCGGGATCACGGCGTCGTAGCGCGGCAGGCGCTTGCCGTCGTAATGCACCTCGGGGGCCAATTGGTTGATCGCCATATAGCAGCGCGTCGTGTCGATGACTTCGACCACATGGCCGCGCGCCTCGCCAACCTCGACCAGTCGGCGGGTGGAGTAGTTGTCTTCCCGGCTTAGCACGGCAATGCGCAGGGCGCGCTGCGGCGCTTTGTGGCGCAGGCTGGCGGTGTGGTAAACGTCGTAATTCAGGTCAGGTTGCAGCCGTCGTTCGGTGGCCGAGATGTTGATATGTTCGGTCAGCGCCTGACGGCCCAGCAGCATGCGGCTGGTCATGGTGCCCCGGTTGGTCAGGGTCACGTCGATGGGCCAGCTTTGGCCGCCGACCTCAAGCGTGGTGGCGATGACGAAACGTTGCTCAGACTCGCCGTTGGAGGAAGTCACCTCGCGCCGGTCGATGATCGGGGCGGAACAGGTGATCGAGATATCCTCGCGCCCGGAAATGGGATGCACGTTGAACCGCACCTTGGGTTTCGAGGCGGGGCCGAAAACTTCGATGTCATGGGCATGCAGCGCCGAGGTGCGCGCGCCGGTGTCGACTTTTGCTTTGATCGCGGGCAGGCCAAGATCGGGCAGGGCAACCCATTCTTCCCAACCGAATGTGAGTTTTTCCATTGCCTGCTCCTTGGGTCATTGGTCTGCCTGCCTAACCTGCGGCAGGGGCTGCATCAAGCGGCGCGATGTCAGGGGGTGCCCATATCCGCGGGGGCGGGGGGCAACATGCGGACGTCGTCTTCTTTCTCCATCCGCGCGGCGGCGGCAAGAAGTTCCTCGCGCACGCGGCATTCGATATCCCAAAAGGTGGCGGCATTGTCGGTGGGCAACTCGAAGCGCACCTTGATGCCAAAGGCATCTTGGTCGAGCACATGCACCTTGGCCTTGTCCATCGGTTTGACATCATCGGGGTCTTCGCGGGCCAAGAGGTCAAAGAACACGCGGCGCAGGGCTGCCACATCGGCGTTTTGCGACAGGGTCAGAATGATTGGGCGCACCATGGCGTGATCCTCGATCGACCAGTTTTCAAAGGCGTCGGAGACGAAATAGCTGACCGGCACGATCAGCCGGGTGCCGTTCCAGTTGAGCAGTTGCACGTAAGTAAAGTGAATTTGCTCGACCGTGCAGAAATGCCCTTCGAAGATCAGTTGGTCCCCGATCCGTGCAGAGCGGTTCAGCGCAATCTGGATAGAGGCGAGGATATTGCCTAAAACCTCACGCGCGGCGAAACCCAAGACGATGGTCACCGCACCGGCAGAGGCCAGCAGCGACAGGCCAAGGGTGTTGTCCGCATTGCTGGAGACGAGGATCACCCCTGAGGCCACCAGCACGGCGATCACGATCACCCCTTTGCGCGCCGCCGCGATTGTCGTGGCGATAGAGCGCATATGGGCGTTCATCGGATCGGCCAACTCATAGGCGTTGTTGGGGCTGATCCGGTCAAAGATCTCGTCAAAGGTAAAGACAATGGCGAGGGCGGCGGCGGTAACATAGGCGATCAGCAAAAGCGGGCTGAGCACCGCGTCGATAAAGCCCGAGACAACCAAGACCCTGCTGGTGGCCGTGCCAATGATTGCCGCGCAAAGCACGATGGCGGCGGGCCAGCGGAAGGAGCGCAGCACAAAGCGCATCCAGCGGCGTTTGGCGGCCTGTCCGAGGCGGCGCATGATGCTAAAGGCGAACCAACCGGCTGTCAGGGCGACGACGACCAGCAGGGGCAGGAACAGCACCTCCCACAGGTACATGCCCCAAAAGGCGCGAATGCGCAGCCAGTCGGGCAGCATCGTCTCAAGGTCCGTCGGCCCATACTGCGCGTGAAGATGCGGAATGTTATCGATGCTCTGGCGCGAGAAGACCCAGACTGGCTCGGCATCCTCACCGGGTTTGATCCGGTTGAGCCGCAGCGGCACGTCATGGCCGCCCAGTTCCAACCGGTCGATCAAGAGCGAGCGGCGCACGCGCCCGGTGTCATTGTCCTCGGCCGAGCCTGAGAGCCAGCCGTCGGGCCGGTCCGCCAGCCTGCGCCATGGCACGACGACCTTGCGCTCCATCAGAACGGAAAGCTGAAAAGCGCGCTCGGCCCCAATAACCGCCTGATCCCCTTGCGGCAGGTCCGACAGGTCAAGGATATGGGCCGCGTCCGAATAGTGGCCATTGTCGGTGAGGTAGATGAAACTTTCCAACGCCGCCATCGGTGTGCCGCGGTCCAGCGTCTCAGGCGGTGGCGGCAGGCCGGGGTTCAGCTCGGTTGTTTGGAACCATTTCTCCTGCGCCTGCCCGGTGGCGGCCCCCGTCAGCAGCGCAATCGCCAGCACGAAGGCCCCCAGAAAACGAGGAAACACAGTCGCGAAAGCGCGTGGGAGTAAGGCAAGCCGCTGCATGGATAGCGCAATGTAGCGGGGGTTCGGGCAATTCAAGGCTGCGCGGCGCTTTGAAACGCTATTTGCGGGCTTTGGGGCCTGTCGAGATCGCGCATGACCCTCCGCCCATCGCCGGATCGCTACGTCAAAATGCGCCCGCAGAGCGGGGAGAGGGCAACGAACAAGCCCGGCCAAGCACCAAGCCCGTTATCCTTTGAACGATACCATTCTCGTGCAATCTCGGCTATTTCAGCTTTATTGCATGTTTCCCGCCACTGGTTTATCGCGCCAGTCGCAGGCAGAGAGGGCAGCGTATGACCAGCACCGGATTCACCAAACACGCGCAGGACGGCAAGGCACGCAGCGGCGTGATCCAAACCCCGCGCGGCGAGATCCGCACGCCTGCCTTCATGCCGGTGGGCACAGCGGCGACGGTCAAGGCGATGATGCCCGAGAGCGTGGCCTCCACCGGCGCGGACATTCTGCTGGGCAATACCTACCATCTCATGCTGCGCCCCACGGCAGAGCGTGTGGCCACCTTGGGCGGGCTGCATAGGTTCATGAACTGGGACAAGCCGATCCTGACCGACAGTGGCGGCTTTCAGGTGATGAGCCTTGCCGGGCTGCGCAAGCTGACCGAACGCGGCGTGACTTTCAAAAGCCACATCGACGGCTCCAAGCATGAGATCACGCCGGAGCGCTCGATGGAGATTCAGGAGCTTCTGGGCTCGGACATCGTCATGTGTTTCGACGAATGCCCGGCGCTGCCCGCCGACCGGGACCGCATCGCCGAAAGCATGCGTCTGTCGATGCGCTGGGCCAAGCGCAGCCGGGAGGCTTTTGGCGACCGCCCCGGTCACATGCTGTTCGGCATCCAGCAAGGCGGGTTGGAAGAAGACTTCCGCCAAGAAAGCGCCGAGGCGCTGCGCGAGATCGGCTTTGACGGCTATGCCGTCGGCGGTCTGGCCGTGGGGGAGGGGCAGCAGGCGATGTTCTCCACCTTGGATTTCTCGACCGACATGCTGCCCGAGGACAAGCCGCGCTACCTGATGGGGGTGGGCAAACCCGACGATATCGTCGGTGCCGTGGCGCGGGGCATCGACATGATGGACTGTGTGCTGCCCTCACGCTCTGGCCGTACGGGGCAGGTCTTTACCCGGATGGGCGTGCTCAACATCAAGAACGCGCGGCATCAGGATGATCCGCGCCCGTTGGATGAGAATTGCAGCTGCCCGGCCTGCCGCAACTATTCGCGCGCCTATCTACACCATGTCTTCCGCAGCCAAGAGATCATCTCGTCGATGCTGCTGACATGGCACAACCTGCAATATTACCAAGACATCATGGCCGGCATGCGCGAGGCCATTGCGGCGGGGCGGTTCACCCAGTGGCAGGCCGATTTCCACGCAGGGCGCGAGCAGGGCGACATCGACCCGCTGTAGCGGCGGGGCGTTTCGCCCTCACGCGAATTTGTGCTGACGGTCCTTGCTGCAAGGCGGCGGGGTCTTAGGTGCCTTGCACATTCTATTGCAAGGAAAGGCCCGAATATGACCGAGAAGCTTTTTACCCCTTTCACCGCCGGTGAGATCGCGGCCGAGAACCGTCTGGTGATGGCCCCGCTGACGCGCAACCGTGCGGATAATGAGACCGGCGAAGTCTCGGACATGCATGTCGACTATTATCGCCAGCGGGCTGGCGCGGGCATCATCATCACCGAAGCCACGCAGATCAGCCCCGAGGGCAAGGGCTATTTCCAGACCCCCGGCATTCATAGCGAGGGCCAAGTCGCCGCATGGCGCAAGGTGACCGACGCGGTGCATGCCGAAGGTGGGCGGATCGTCATTCAACTGTGGCATGTGGGCCGGATCAGCCACACCTCTCTACAGCCCGATGGCGGCAAGCCTGTCGCGCCTTCTGCCATCGGCGCTGGCGTGAAAACCTTCACCGCCAACGGGTTCGAGGATACTTCCGAGCCGCGCGCGCTTGAATTGGATGAGATGCCGCGTCTGGTCGCCGACTATGCCCATGCCGCCGAGATGGCCAAGAAAGCAGGCTTCGACGGGGTCGAGGTTCACGGGGCCAATGGCTATCTGCTGGATCAATTCCTGAAAACCGGCAGCAACAAACGCGACGATGCCTATGGCGGCAGCGTGGAAAACCGCGCGCGGCTGCTGTTCGAGGTGCTGGATGCGGTGACGGAAGTCTGGGGCGGCGAACGTGTGGGGCTGCGTCTCTCGCCCTTTTCGCCCGCCAACGGGATCGAAGACGCCAATCCCCAAGAGACCTTTGAGTATGTCGTGAAGGGGCTGAACCGCTACAACCTGTCCTATCTGCACCTTGTCGAAGGGGCGACAGGCGGCTCGCGCGAGTTGGACGAAGGCGAAAGCATCGCCGCGCTGCGGGCGCTCTTTGACGGGCCTTACATGGCCAACAACGGCTATGACCGCGAAATGGCGATCAAGGCCGTGGCCGAGGATAAGGCTGATCTGATCGCCGTGGGCCGCCCCTTCATCGCCAACCCCGATCTGCCGCGCCGCTGGCAGATGAACGGGCCGCTGAATGAGGGCGATACCGATACCTACTACGGCGGTGGGCGTGAAGGCTTTACCGATTATCCGACGCTGGAACAGGCTGAAGCCTGACCGATCAGGGGCGCCCGTGCGGCGCCCCTTTCTTACGACGCGTGCAATTGGGGCGAAATCACCCCATCGCGCGCTTGCCTCCACCCCGCCGAAGCGCGATGATGGCGGTCGAATAGCCCGCAAGGGATTGAAACAGGCGGATGGGATGCACACATGTCCTGTCCAGAAGAGGGGATGTCAGAGGCCGCCTATGACAGGGGCCCGGATGTCTTGCTAAGATAAGGAATTGAGCATGTTAGAGCCACTGAACGCATCCTACCCGGTGCTTCCGCTGCGCGACATCGTCGTGTTTCCGCACATGATCGTGCCGCTTTTCGTTGGCCGCGAGAAATCCGTCCGCGCCCTTGAAGAGGTGATGGCGGACGATAAACAAATCCTGCTGTCGAGCCAGATCGACCCCGCCGAGGATGATCCCGACACATCCGGCATCTACAAGGCCGGTGTGCTGGCCAATGTGCTGCAACTGCTGAAACTGCCCGATGGCACCGTGAAAGTGCTGGTCGAAGGCCAAGCGCGGGTGCGCATCACCGAATACCTTGAGAACGACAACTTCTTCGAGGCGCGCGCCGAGTATCTGACCGAGATGCCGGGTGACGCGGCCACCACGCAGGCGCTGCTGCGCACCGTGGCCGATGAGTTCGAGCGCTACGCCAAGGTCAAGAAAAACGTACCCGAGGAAGCGCTTGCCGCCGTTGGCGAAAGCGCCGAGCCCGCGCGTCTCGCCGATCTCGTGGCCGGTCACCTCGGCATCGAGGTCGAGCAGAAGCAGGACTTGCTGGAGACGCTGAGCATCTCCGAGCGGCTTGAGAAGGTCTATGGCCTGATGCAGGGCGAAATGTCGGTGCTGCAGGTCGAGAAGAAGATCAAGACCCGCGTGAAGTCCCAGATGGAGCGGACACAGCGCGAATATTATCTGAACGAACAGATGAAGGCGATCCAGCAGGAGCTGGGCGACGGCGAAGACGGCAAGAACGAAGTTGCCGAGCTTGAAGCCAAGATCGCCGAGACCAAGCTGAGCAAGGAAGCCCGCGAAAAGGCTGAGGCCGAGCTGAAGAAGCTCAAGAACATGTCGCCCATGTCGGCCGAGGCCACCGTGGTGCGCAACTACCTCGACTGGATGCTATCCATCCCGTGGGGCGTGAAATCCCGCGTGAAGAAGGACTTGGGCCGCGCGCAAAAGGTTCTCGATGACGATCACTATGGCCTCGAGAAGGTCAAGGAGCGCATCGTCGAGTATCTGGCCGTGCAGCAGCGCTCGACCAAGATGAAAGGCCCGATCATGTGCCTCGTCGGCCCTCCGGGCGTCGGTAAGACATCCTTGGGCAAATCGGTCGCCAAGGCCACGGGGCGCGAGTTCATTCGCATCTCGCTGGGCGGCGTGCGCGACGAATCCGAGATCCGCGGCCACCGTCGGACCTACATCGGCTCCATGCCCGGCAAGATCATCCAGGCGCTGAAGAAAGCCAAGACCACGAACCCGCTCATCCTGCTCGATGAAATCGACAAGATGGGTCAGGATTTCCGTGGCGACCCGGCTTCGGCCATGCTTGAAGTGCTTGATCCGGAACAGAACGGCACCTTCGTGGACCACTATCTTGAAGTGGAATACGACCTGTCGAACGTGATGTTCCTGACCACGTCGAACAGCTACAACATGCCCGGGCCGCTTCTGGACCGGATGGAGATCATCCCGCTCTCGGGTTACACCGAGGATGAAAAGCGCGAGATCGCCAAGCAGCACTTGGTGCAGAAGCAGATCAAGAACCACGGTCTGAAAAAGAAGGAGTTCGAGATTGAGGACTCCGCCCTCACCGGCATGATCCGCTACTACACCCGTGAGGCCGGCGTCCGGAACCTCGAGCGCGAGATCGCCAAGGTGGCGCGCAAGTCGCTGACCAAGATCGTCAAGAAGGAGGCCGAGAGCGTCACCGTCACCGGCGACAACCTCGAAGACTACCTCGGCGTGCGCAAGCACCGCTTCGGTCTGGCCGAGGAGAAGGACCAGATCGGTGTCGTGACCGGGCTGGCCTATACCTCCGTGGGCGGTGAGCTTTTGAGCATTGAAGCACTGCGCCTGCCGGGCAAGGGCCGGATGAAGACCACCGGCAAGCTTGGCGACGTGATGAAGGAAAGCATCGACGCGGCCAGTTCCTACGTCCGGTCGATCTCTCCGCAGATCGGGATCAAACCACCGAAGTTCGACACGCTGGACATCCACGTTCACGTGCCGGACGGCGCTACGCCGAAAGACGGCCCCTCGGCCGGTCTGGCGATGGTGACCTCAATCGTCTCGGTGCTGACGCAGATCCCGGTGCGGCGCGACATCGCCATGACCGGCGAGGTCAGCTTGCGCGGCAACGCCATGCCAATCGGCGGATTGAAGGAGAAACTTCTCGCGGCCCTGCGCGGCGGCATCACCACGGTGCTGATCCCCAAAGAGAACGAGAAAGACCTGCCGGACATCCCCGACAACGTCAAAGAGGGGCTGACCATCATCCCGGTGGGCCATGTTTCGGAAGTTCTGGAGCATGCGCTGGTGAGCAAGCCGAAAGCGATCGATTGGGACGAAGCCGCCCAAGAGGCCGCCGAGGCCGCCGCGATGAAGGCCCGTGCCGCAGGCGTGGACGCCACGACCACGCATTAAGGCGAACGGCCCGTCAGAATGTCATCAACGCGCGCCTTTCGGGGCGCGCGTTTTTCGTATCCACCGTGGGGCAGGGCCCGCCGCATCTCGCGACAGTTTTTGCGCCAAACCCTCTTGCAAGCCGCGCCGCAATTGGCTACTTCGCCCCGCAAGGGTGATTAGCTCAGTGGTAGAGCGCTTCGTTCACATCGAAGATGTCAGGAGTTCAAATCTCTTATCACCCACCATTTTCCCCCTAGTTCGCGTTGGATTAGCTTGCCGCTCCGAGCCTGCGCCCATCTCCCATGGCTTGCCTTCTCTGCGTCGGGGTGATCCTTATCCCCATCGGCCCATACCACGGGCACCACGGGCGGAGAGAGCATGTCGGCACATCCTAAAATCTGGTTCCTGCGCCACGGGCAGACCGAGTGGAATCGCGCGTTTCGTCTGCAAGGACATCTCGATTCACCGCTGACCGATCAGGGCATCGCTGAGGCCGAGCGACAAGCGCAGATCATGCCAGCGATCCTTGCGCAAAAGCCGGATATCCTCGTCTCTCCGCTTGGCCGCGCGCAGCAGACGGCGCGGATTGCGTTGAATGGGGCCGCTTTCCAGACGGATGCCCGGCTGAAAGAAATCCATGCGGGCGATTGGCAGGGGGCAACCCGGGATGAGATATTCGCCGCGCACCCCGACCTCGCTGCCCGCGACCCGGCCCCGTTGGAGATCTACGCCGCCGCGCCGGGCGGGGAGGGGGTAGAGGCCTTTCGGGCGCGGATCCGGGCGGTGCTCGACAGTTTGACTGCGCCCACGGTGCTGGTGGCCCACGGGCTCTGGGGGCAGGTGCTTCGGGCAGAGGTCTGCGGCGTCGCTCCGGCAGAGGCCGGTCGACTCAGCAATCGACAGGGCTGCGTCTACTTGTTGGAAAACGGGACCGAGCGCATCTTGGAAGCCTCCGCATGAGCCGTTACCCGACGCTCTATATCCTGCGCCATGGGGAGACGGAGTGGAACCTCGCCAATCGGCTCCAAGGGCATTTCGATTCCCCGCTGACCGAGCGGGGGCGGGAACAGGCCGCGGCGCAGAATGCGATTCTGAAGCGCTGCGATCTGGCGGGGTTCTCGGCGCTCAGCAGCCGGCAGGGGCGGGCGGTGGTTACAGCCGAAATCGCGCTGGCGGGGACGGGGATGGAGGCTGCGCCTGATCCTCGTTTGGGGGAGATCGGCATCGGCGCTTGGGCCGGAATGCCGCGCGAGACGTTGCTGCGCCAAACCCCCGCCGCGCGTGATTCCTACGATCTTTACGAACACGCCCCCGAGGGCGAGGGTTTCGCGGCGCTGCATAAGCGCTGCCAGCGCTTTCTGGACAGCCTGTCCGGCCCCCATGTGCTGGTCACCCACGGCATCACATCGCGCATGTTGCGCCTTATTTTACTGGGCCGCACGCCCGCCGCGCTGCGGGAGATGCAAGGCGGGCAGGGGGTGGTTTTCCGTCTTGAGAACGGTCAGCAAGAAAGGCTGACATTATAGGCTTGAAGCCCGCCCCCACCTTGGGCTATCAGGTCCAAGTCGGGTCGTTAGCTCAGTTGGTAGAGCGCTTCGTTTACACCGAAGATGTCGGGAGTTCGAGCCTCTCACGACCCACCATCTCCCTTCAACCTATTTATTTGGATCAGCCAGTTGCTCTAGTGGTGAGCCCGATCGACGCCCGCCCGCTGCGCGGTCAGTCTGGGTCGGGAGTTCGAGCCTCTCACGACGCAGCATTTCCCTCTCGTTCAGCGATTGATGTTGGGCCAGCAGCTCAATGCCTCCGCGGCATAGCAGTATTCCAAGCCATAGCCTTCGTCAGTCCTGACCATCGGGGCGGCCAAGCAAAAGCGGCCCGATCCCTCCGCGAAAATCACCCGATTTTCGGCCTCAAACCCAGCCCATCAAAAGCCCCAAAAACAACTTACGAAAATTTCACATTTTCGCGCAAACCGCGCTTGACGGCGGAGCGCCCTCACCATAGAACACCCAAACGCTCCGGGGCGACCTGGAGAGTGCAGCGGGCGGTTGTAGCTCAGTTGGTTAGAGTACCGGCCTGTCACGCCGGGGGTCGCGGGTTCGAGCCCCGTCAACCGCGCCA